>NZ_BLPF01000004.1:570000-1170000 GCF_011764425.1 Phytohabitans houttuyneae | reverse complement strand
CACGGTGGCCGCCACCGTGCCGGACGTGGAGGTGGTCGGCGACCCGGACGCCCGGCTGCCGCACCTCGTGACGTTCTCCTGCCTGTACGTGGACGGCGAGGCGCTGCTGCACGCCCTGGACCGCCAGGGCTTCGCGGTCTCCTCGGGCTCCTCATGCACGTCGTCCACGCTGCACCCGAGCCACGTGCTGGAGGCGATGGGCGTGCTCTCGCACGGCAACGTCCGGGTGTCGCTGCACCGGCAGAGCACGGCGGCCAAGGTGGACCGCTTCCTCGCGGAGCTGCCCGGCATCGTGGCCGACCTGCGCGCCGAAGCGGGAGTGGTGGGGTTGTGAGCGTGCTCGACTGCCGGGGCCAGCGGTGCCCGCTGCCGGTGATCGCCCTGGCCCGGCGGTTGCCCGAGGTCGAGGTCGGCGAGGTGGTGCGCGTGCTCGCGGACGACCCGGCGGCGGCAAACGACATCCCCGCCTGGTGCCGGATGCGCGGCCAGGAGTACCTGGGTGCGACGGAGGTTGACGGCTCACCCGCCTTCGACGTGCGCCGCGTCTCCTGAGTACCTAACGGGAGTTGACGCTCGGCGGAGCGGGGTCCACCATTTGGGTGAGCCATTCCGAATCGCTTACACGATCCATTTCGCAGCGCCAATCACCCGCGCGGATTACGCCGTCGCATTCGCTTTCCCCAATCTTTTTACCGAGCGCCAAAATACCGCCTTCACCTGCGGAAACGCGTCAAATATCAAGGACGTCGATGACTTTCTGAACGCGGCTTGTCCGGATGTTCACTAAGTGCTGGACAATGCATCCGCCCTGGTTGAACGTCTGCTCGTGGCGACAATGCAGCAACGACAGTCACCGGCCATTCCGAAGGGCACCATTCTGGCGATCGTCGCCTTGGTGGCCGCGGTGTTCCTTCCCCTTCTGGTCGGGCTCGGCCAAGGCGGTCAGGAGCAGACCACTGTGCTGCTCGCCGACCTGGACCAGCGGCGAAACCCCAAGCTCGTCGCGGCCTTGGAGGAGGCGACGGCCGAGGGCCGCGGCCGGGACACGGTGCTTGTCGTCATCGACTCGCCGCGGCGCAACACCTGCTCGACCGAGGCCAAGACACCCCTGTGCATGACCCTGGCCCGGTTCGAGCACCAGGTCACGGTCGTGCGCCAGACGACGGATGTGGAGCCCGCCATGATCGTCGACTCGCTGTACGGGAAGGGACCGAAGCCGGAGGGCGCGAACGGGCTCTTCACGACGACGCGGTCGACCGGGTCCAGCTTCAGCCTGGCGGCCGCGTTCCTCACCGGCCTGAGCATCCTGGGGCTCGCCACCGTCGGCCTGCTCCTCGCGCCGGCGCTGGTCATCTGGTGGGCCGCTCGCCACGGCCAGAGAAACGGCCCGCAGCGCACGGCCGTGCCGCTGAACGCGCACCCCGGTCACCCCCACCAGCCGCAGCGCCACCCGACGCCCGTGCCGCGCGAGTCGGCCGCGCCGCAACGCCAGCGCCGGTTCGCCGCCTCCCCTTCGGGGCCCGCGTCCAACAGCTTGTTCGACCCGCCACCGGCGCCCGCCCCGCGGCACAGCGGACCCGGTACCTCAGCGCCCTCGACGTCGCGTCCCCGCCGCGGCGACGAGGTCGTCGCGCGCACCCACTTCGGACCGGACGGCGGCTACGTCGACGTCGACGGCCTCATCGTCTGGGCGGTACTCGAACCGGCGGGCATCGGCGCCCTGCCGGGACAGCCGCTCCAGGTCGTCGACCGCGGGCACCCGGACCCCCTCACCGTTTCGCCGATCCACCGCTGAACCTCACCGGCTAAGGACGAAGTACATGACAACCGACGCGCTGCCCCCCGTACGGTCCGCGAAGGGCCGACTGCTGCTCACGCTGGTGGTGGACACCTCGGGCTCGATGTCCCAGAACGGAGCGATCGACCAGCTGAACTCCGCCCTACAGACCTGGCGCACCGAGCTCCAGCGCGACGACGCCCTGCGGCGCACCGGCGAGATCGCGCTGGTCACCTTCGGCAAGGACCACGTCGTGGCGGTCGACCCGTCCGGCCGCAGCGGTGGCCAGGCCGTGGAGCCGTTCGTGCCGATCACCGACTTCAACCCGCCGAAGCTCGAGGCGGGCGGGCTGACCCCGATGGTCGAGGCGCTGCAGTACGCGCTGCAGATCATCGCGGCCCGCAAGGAGACGCTGCGCGCCGGCGGGGTGCCGCTCGCGTACCGGCCGATCATGCACCTGATCACCGACGGGGTACCGACCGACGAGAGCGGCCAGCCGACCGACCGCTGGCGCGACCTCGCCCCGGTGCTGCGCAGCCACGAGGCCGGCAACCACCTGCTCTTCTTCGCGCTCGGCGTGCACGGCCACGACGAAAACGTGCTGCGCGGGCTGGCACCGGAGTCCTCGTACCACCTGTCGGGCGTCGACTTCGCCCAGGTCATGCGCCTGATGTCGGCGTCGATCGGCCAGCTGCGCGACGCGTCCCGCAACACCGACGCCAACACGTTCTACCGGGGCGTGCGGCAGCGGCACGAGGAGAGCGAGAAGATGCGCCGCTGGCTGGAGGACCAGTGATGGCCGCACCCAACTCGGCCGGCACGTGGCGGATCGTGCCCGCCTCCACCATCGGGCCCAACCACGTCAAGCTCGGCGCGCAGAACCAGGACGCGATGAAGTGCGAGCCGCTGCCCAGCGGCGCGCAGGTGCTGGCGGTGGCCGACGGCGCGGGCTCGCAGCCGCGCTCGGCGCTCGGCGCGCTCTTCGCCGTCGAGGCGGCCGCCGACGCCGGGCAGGAGATCTTCGGCGGGCGGCTGCCCGGCACGGCCGACGAGTGGCGCGCGGCGGCCGCCCGTTACACGGAGCTCTGCGTCGCCTGGTTCGACCAGCGGGTCGAGAGCGCGGTCGAGGACATCAACCGCCAGGCGGTCGCCCGCGGCACGTCCGCCAAGGCGGCCCGCGCCCAGTTCGCCACCACCGTGCTGGCCGTGGTCATGGCGCCGCCGTGGTTCTGCTGCGTGTCCGTCGGCGACGGGTTCGTCGTGGTCGGCCGCGACCCCGGCGGCGCCCACCTCGTCGTACCGCCGCCGGTCGACCGCGGCGACGCGGGCCAGACCGTCTTTCTGACCTCCTCCGGGCGGGAGGCATGGCTGCGCCGCGAGGTGCTCTACGACCCGGCCGTCTACGGGGTCGCGCTGTGCACCGACGGCCTCATCGAGGGCCTCCTCGACTACGACCACGGTCCGAACGGGGACCTGCTGCCGATGGCGCCGGCCAGCTTCACCGGGTACTTCCGGTACTTCGCCAACCCGGCCAACGACGCGAACGAGCTGACCCGCAAGCTGCTGTCGCAGGAGTTCGCCGGCACCTCGGGCGACGACAAGACGATGATCCTGGCGGTCCGCCGGTGAGCCAGCTGCGCCTGCCCAACGGCCGAGCGGTCCGCCCCGGCGCGGAAGAGCTCGGCAGCGGGCTGCGCAGCACTGTCCGCACCATCGCGGACACGGACGTCGCCTGCATGAAGATCTACTTCGAGGGCCACGCCCCGGCGCAGGAGCGGATCCAGGCGCTCTGCGCGCTGCCGCCCGGCGGCTGGACCGGCGACCGGGCCGACCACCTGCACGTGGCCTGGCCGCGCGCCCCGCTGGTCGACGAGACCGGCGCCACGCGGGCGGTGGTGCTCCCCCGGGTCAGCGGCGTCACCGTGCACCGGCTGCTCGACCCGGAGCGGCGCGCCGAGTTTCTGGCCGAGCCGACCTGGCGCACAAACCTCGCCATCGCGGAGCGGATCGCCCGGCTGGTGCAGATGCTGCACGGCGTCAGTGTGATCGTCGGCGACCTGACGCCCAACAACATGCTTGTCAACCGCGGCGGCTACGTGACGCTGATCGACTGCGACACGGTGCAGTTCACCGACCCGCGCACCGGCACGTTCTTCCCGTCCAGCGAGGTCACCCCGAGTACGCCTCGCCCGAGATGCTCTCCGGGCACCCCACGATGACCTCCGCCGAGCACGACCTCTTCTCGCTGGCGATCATCGTCTGCGAGTTGCTGCTGGAGGGCCAGCACCCGTTCGAGGGGGTACCGGCCGCCGGCGGCGAGGAGGGCATCGAAAACAACATCCGCCGGCAGAACAACTGGATCACGCACCCGGAGCGGATGGTCCAGCGCCCGGACCTGCTACCACCGACGGTCCTGCCGCCCGGCGTTCTCACGTTGCTGCGCCAGTGCTTCGCGGCCGGGCACGCCGACCCCGCCCAGCGCCCGCCCGCCTGGCAGTGGGCGGCGGCGCTGCAGCAGGCCGCCTTCGAGCTGATGGGCTGCCGCTACAACCCCATGCACGCGTACCACCGGTCGCTGCCGTCGTGCATCTGGTGCTACCGCGCGGCGAACGGCCTGTCCGACCACTTCCCGGTGCCGGCCGGCTGGACGCCCCCGGTGCCCATCACGCGCACCGCGCCGGTGCAGCCCAAGCGCCCGGTCCGGCAGGCACCGCCGGCCCGCACCCAGCCCACCCGCCCGACCCGGCCGCCCACGCGGGCACCGGCCCGACCTGCGTCGAGCCCCTACCCGCCACCGCCGAAGCCCAGCGCGCCGACGGGGCCGCCGCCGCGCCGGACGACGCCGCACCAGCCCACGGTGGGCCAGCAGACCGCGGCCCAGCCGACGGTGCCGCTGAAGCCCGCGACGCCGCAGGCCGCGCCCGCGCAGGGCGGACCGCAGCCGGCGAACCCCGCCAAGCCGGTCAAGAGCACCGGTACGTCCGCCGGCTGGGCGGCGGTCATCGCGGTCGCCATCATCCTGCTGATCCTCTACGTGGCGAGCCGCTGATGGGCGCGGTGACGGCATGAGCGGCGCACCCGCCCTTGCGCTACGCGTGGCGGAGACCCAGCCGCGGTGCACGGTCC
The DNA here is from genome assembly GCF_011764425.1 of Phytohabitans houttuyneae. Classification (NCBI taxonomy): domain Bacteria; kingdom Bacillati; phylum Actinomycetota; class Actinomycetes; order Micromonosporales; family Micromonosporaceae; genus Phytohabitans; species Phytohabitans houttuyneae. Next base: position 1,165,097 of record NZ_BLPF01000004.1, on the reverse strand, counting down.
TCGGGCCCGGCGTCCGGTTCGGCGTGTGGGTACAGGGCTGCGGCATCGGCTGCGCGGGCTGCATATCTCCACAGTGGATTCCTGCCGAGGGTGGCAGCTGGCTGCCCGTGGCCGAGCTGGCCGAGCGGATCGTCCACGAGGCGGTGGACGGGCTCACCCTCTCCGGCGGTGAGCCGTTCGACCAGGCCGGCGCGGCGGCCGACCTCGTGCGGCGGGTACGCGCACGCCGCGACATGTCGGTGCTCAGCTACACCGGCTACACGCTGTCGCACCTGCGCCGTCATGGCACGCCGGACCAGCACGCTCTGCTGGACGCGCTCGACCTGCTGGTCGACGGGCCGTACCTGCGCGCCAAACACGCCGACCTGCGCTGGCGGGCCTCGACCAACCAGCGCGTGCACCACCTGACCGGACGCCACGCCCCCTCGACGCCACTGACGACCGCAGCGCCGGGCTCCAGTTCGACATCGCCGGCGACGGCACCGTCCACTTCACCGGCGTACCGCCCGTGCCCGACTTCCGGGAACGCCTCGAGGCGAGCCTCGCCCTGACGCGCGCCGCCCCGCCCGCAGAGGAGCCGACACCATGAGCAGGTCACCCAAGTACAGCCTGGCGCGCAGCATCGCCGAACGCCTGGAGCGGGCCGCACAGCAACGCGCCGAGCGGCAGCGGCGCCGGCGTGAGGAGGCGGAGCGGCAGCAACGGGTGGCGGTCGCCGCCGCCCGCGACCGGGCCACGGTGCGCTGCACCGTGCTGGTGTCCCGCCGCGCGGCGCTCGCCGAGCAGACCGGCGTACCGACCGAGGAGCTGGCCGCCGAGCTGACCGCCGCGTCGGCGGCGATCGCCGGCGCGAGCTCGCTCGGTGCCCTGCACGCCGAGGAGCGGCGACTCGACGCCATCGAGCGGCGCCTCGTCGAGGCCCGTGCCCTGGCCGCGCGGGACCGGCAGTACGCCGGCGACCGGCTCACCGAGACCCGCCGCGCGCTCGGCGAGGTCGATCCGGCCGTGCGCCAGCGGTTCGACCGGACCGGCGCGCTGGAGGTGTCCCGGCTGCTGGCGGCCGTGGAAGCCACCCCGGCGCCGGCGCAGGCCGACGAGCTCGCCCGGGTGGCCGGCGAGCACCTGCACGAGGTGCTGACCGCGCGGGCGCGGTACGAGCAGCAGCGGCGCGAGGCCAATGCTTTGCTGGACGAGCTGGAGGTGCAGCTGCGCGGGCTGGCCGACGACGCCCGCGCCGCCGACGTCCGGCTCAAGGACGGCGAGCGGCTCACCGCCTCGCTGGAGCTGCTCCGGGCCGAGCTTGCCGAGGAGCGCCCGGAGGAGGTGCTGCGGCTCGGCCGGATCCTGGCCCAGCGGCTGCGTACCGCCGAGGAGGAGCTGGACCTCACGATCGACCGCATCAGCGAGCGGCGGGACGTCCTGCGCTCGCTGGTACAGGCGATGCCGGGAGTCGGCTTCGCGGTCGTGGCGTCGAGCGTGCGGGAGGCCTCCGACGGCACGATCACCGTGCAGGCGCAGCGGCACGGCGGCGAGCAGCTCGTGGTGCGGGTGGAGGACACGGGCGAGGACGAGCACCGGGTGCTGTACACGACCGACACGATGGTCCGCCAGGAAGCGACCGGCACCCTCGGTGAGGGCGCCGTGTGCACCTCGCTCGTCGAGGTCATCGAAAAGCTCCAGGCCTCCGCCCGGACGCAAGGCTTCGACATGGGTCGGGTCACCTGGGAAGGCGCCGGTGACCGCCAGCCGCCCAGCCAGGGTGGGGCGGTGGCGCTACCCCCGCCGGCCCGGCAGGGACTGCGGCGGGACCAGGCGTGAGCACTCCACCCCCGGCGGCGCCCTGGCTGGTCCGCGCGTTTCACGAGCTGCGCAGGCAGCGGCATCTCGTCCTGCACGGCAACATCGAGGACCTCGTGCGCTGGGACGACAGGTACCTGCCGTTCGGCACGGCGCTGTCCGAGTTCCTGCACGTCGTGGGCTTCGCCGCGGTCGCCCGGTACAGCCTCGTCGACGGCCTCACCTACCCGGAGGACAGCAGCCGCGAGTTCGTGGAGCGGCAGCTCAACCCGCCCGAGGAGGCGCCGGCGCCGGTGCCCGAGCCGGCCGCCGCGCTCGCACCGTCGCCCGACGGCAGGAGCGCTCGCCAGGAGCGGCTGGCCTCGTCCGCGCAGGCACTGCAGCAGGAGCTGCTGGCGGCCCGCCACGCGACGCCGCGTACGGCCGAGGACACGCTCGCCGCCGCGCACCGCCTCATGGTCCAGCGGGAGGCGCCATGCGCGTTCGTACTCGACTCGGCCGACCTGGTGATCGGGTCGACCGCGCAGGTGAGCGTCGACCACATCGCGCACGTGGCGCACGTGCGGCGGCTGCTGTCGGAGGCGGTCGAGGTGCCGGGCGCGCAGGGGGTGCTGCGCAACACGGTCGTGTTCGTCGTCCGTGACCTCGCCTCGCTGCCGCCGTGGATCCACCGCGACAACCCGATGGTCGCGGCGGTGCTCGCGGACCGTCCGGGCATCGCCGAGCGCAAGGTGTTCCTGACCGAGCGGCTGCCGCGGTACTACCGCGCCGCCGAGGTGCCGCCCGACCGGCTCGACACGCTCGCCGCAAACCTGGCCACGCTCACGGAGGGCATGTCGGTACGCGAGCTGATCGCGCTGGAGGCGACCTCGCACGTCGCGCGCCTGGAGCCGGCCGCGGCCCGCCGCCTTGTGGCGCGGCACCGGTTCGGACTGCGCGAGGACCCGTGGGAGCAGCTCGACATCGCCAAGGTCCGCGAAGCCGACAAGGTGCTGTCCCGTCGGGTCATCGGGCAGCCGGCGGCCGTGCGCGCCGTGTGCGACGTACTCGTCAACGCCCGGGGCGGCCTGGACTTCGTGGCCGAGGGCGACCAGTCGGGCACCCGTCCCAAGGGCGTCTTCTTCTTCGTCGGTCCGACCGGCGTCGGCAAGACCGAGCTGGCCAAGGCGCTGGCCGAGGTGGTGTTCGGCGACGAGGCGGCGCTGCGCCGGTTCGACATGAGCGAGTTCAGCCAGGAGCACGCCAGCGAGCGGCTCACCGGCGCGCCGCCCGGGTACGTGGGGCACGAGCAGGGCGGTGTGCTCACGAACTGGGTGCTGGAACGCCCGTTCAGCGTGATCCTCTTCGACGAGATCGAAAAGGCGAGCCGGAAGATCTTCGACAAGTTCCTGCAGATCATCGACGACGGCCGGCTGACCGACGGGCAGGGGCGCACCGCGCACTTTTCGCACTCGATCGTGGTGTTCACGTCGAACCTCGGCGCCGGAACGCTGCGCCAGCGGATCTCCGGCTCGGCCATGCCGTACGAGGCGATCACCGACCACTTCAACCGCGCCGTCACCGACTTCTTCACCACCGAGCTGGGCCGGCCGGAGCTGCTCGGCCGGCTGGGCAGCGGGGTCGTCGTCTTCGACATCCTCCGCGAAGAAGTGATCAAGGAGATCATCGGCAAGTTTCTCGACCAGCTGGCCGGGTCGGCCCGTGCCCGGGGCTGGGAGATCGTCTTCGACCGGGCGGCCATCGACCGCGCGGTGATCGAGGAGATCATGCGCGACGGCGCGGCGCTCGGCGCGCGGCAGATCCGCAGCCCGCTGCTGGAGCGGTGGGTGCGCGTACCGGTCAACCGCTGGGTGCTGGAGCATTCGCCACCGCCCGGCACCCGCCTGTGGGTACGCCGTTCCACCGGCGCGTCCCCGTTCACGGTCCAGGTGTTTCCGAACATGGCGGAGGGGGCGACGGCATGACCGACGTCGAGGAACTGGAGCAGTTGGACCTCGCCGAGCTGCTGCGCCGCGTGGAGCTGTACGAGCAGGAGGAGAGCCTGCCGGTACCGGAGTTCGAGCGCTACGCGCGCACCGAGACCGCGCTGGAGAACGTGCTCCAGGTGGAGGCGGCCCGGCGCGCCAGCGACTTCGACTACGACGGCTGCATCGAGCTGCTCGACCAGGTGATCGGCCTCAACCAGCGGCTGGCCGACATCGCCGAGCGGGAGCTGCGGCAGCTGGAGGCGGCGGGCCAGTACGGCGAGGCGGCCGACACGCTGCGAAACTGGCGCGACCTGGCACAGGGCCTGATCCTCATCGTCCAGGGCCTGATCCACTCGCAACGCTCGGACGAGCGCCGCCTGACCGGCGACATCGAAGGCGCCGAGCAGGCGCTCGCCGAGGCCATGCGCTACTTCGACCAGCTCGCCCGTAGCGACCTGCCGCAGCAGCAGGTGGGCATGCTCCGCGGAATGCTCGCGCATGCCACGAACGAGTTCCTGAGCGGGTTGCGGGAGATGCGGGCGGCCAACTTCCGCGGCGCGTACCACTTCCTGGACCGGTGCCGGGTGATGTTCGAGGAGCTGCTGGAGAGCGCCCGCGAGGAGCACCGCCGCGACGACGGCAGCTCGGCGGCGCAGTTTCAGGAGCTGGAGCGGGACCTGTCGGTGACGCTGGCGTACGCGCGGGCGGTGCAGAGCCAGGTCGAGATGCTCCGGGAGGTCCAGGTCGGCAACCACGGCGCGGCGGTGGAGTGCGGCCAGGAGTCGATCCGGGTGTTCGAGTCACTTGTCGAGGCGGCCGTCGCCGAGAGCATGACCCGCAACGTGGTCGCGCTGCGCCGCATGGAGCTGGCGTACGTGCGCGGCTGGCTTTCGTGGTCGCAGGCCGAGTACGCGGTCGACGAGCGCGACTGGGCGCAGTGCCGGGTGCACGCGCGGCACGCCCGTACCCACTGGAACGAGGCGGCCCGGCTGGTGACCCGCAACAACCTGCTCGGCCTGGTCAGCGGGCAGAACGACCAGGGCAACACCGAGCTGCTGCTGCAGTCGACGCTTCGCCGCTGCGAGCGGGAGCAGCGGTTTCACCGCGAGATCGAGGAGCTGCGGGGCGCCCTCAACCGGATCAACCCGATCGTCATCCACAACCAGGGCGGCCAGGGAGGCAGCGCCATGACCAACAGGGACAACTTCACGTTCAACGCGCCGGTCACGAACACCGGCGGCGCGATCGGCAACCAGGAGCACGTGGAGATCGGCCAGGTACACCACCAGCAGGTGCTCGGACCGACCGACTTCCGCGCGCTCGCCGAGGAGCTGGCCGAGCTGCGGGAGGCGATGGCGGCAGGCGCGCGCACCGACCAGGAGCGGGAGGTCGTGGCGCGGGTGCGGGAGGCTGAGGAGGCCGCCCGCCGCGCCGACGAACAGACCGTGCGAAGCCGCCTCGCCGCCGCCGGCCGCTGGGCGCTGACCATGGCGCAGAACCTGATGCTCACCGCCGCGACCGCCGCCATCCAGCGCAGCATCGGCGCCTAACGCGCTTGGATCGGGTCGTGCACCCACGGAGGGTGAGGCCGCGGGACGCGCAACGGTCCGGACCACGACGGAGCATCGTCGCGGTAGCTCACATCTTCTTGAAAATGCTTTTAGGACAGGTGGCCGCGGACCTCGTCGGCCGCCTCGTCGCCGTAGGCACCGGCGAGGCGCTTGAGGAAGGCGTCCGACCGGATCTCGTACTCCTGCGGGCCGACCGTCTCCAGGACGAGCGCGGCCACCAGCGAGCCGACCTGGGCGGAGCGCTCCAGGCTCAGGCCCCACGAGCGGGCGGAGAAGAAGCCGGCGCGGAATCCGTCGCCGACACCGGTCGGGTCCTCGGTGCGCACGTCCGGCACCACCGGAACGTGGATGCGCTCGATGTCGCGGCCGCTGATCTCCACGCCGTCCTTGCCCAGCGTGGTCACCCGGATGCCCACCAGGTCGAGCATCTGCTCGCCGGAGATGCCGGTCTTGCTTTCCAGCAGCGACTTTTCGTAGTCGTTGGTGAGCAGGTAGGCCGCGCCGTCGATGAGCTTGCTGAGGTCGCCGCCGTCCATGCGGGCCATCTGCTGCGAGATGTCCGCCACGAACGGGTAGCCGCGCTCGCGGCACTCCTGCGAGTGGCGGATCATCGCGTCCGGGTCGTTGGGGCTGACCAGCACCAGGTCGAGCCCGCCCACGCGGTCGGCGACCGGGGCCAGCTCGATGTTGCGGGCCTCGCTCATCGCGCCGGCGTAGAACGAGGCGATCTGGCAGAGGTCGTTGTCGGTGGTGCAGACGAAGCGGGCCGTGTGCGCCACCTCACTGACGTGCACCGAGTCGCAGTCGACCCCGTGCCGCTCCAGCCAGGAGCGGTAGTCGGCGAAGTCGGCGCCCACCGCGCCGAGCAGCACCGGGCGAAGGCCGAGCTGTGCCATGCCGAACGCGATGTTGGCCGCGATGCCACCACGCCGCACCACCAGGTCGTCGACCAGGAACGACAAGGAGACCTTGTGCAGCTGGTCGGCGATGAGCTGGTCGGCGAACCGGCCGGGGAAATGCATCAGGTGGTCGGTGGCGATCGAGCCGGTGACGGCGATCTTCATGCTGCCCTCGCGATCAGGTACGGGGGTGTTGCGGTGCGCGGACAGCCTACCCACACCGTTGGCGCGTCCGTCGCCGCGTCGTCACCATCTGGACACGAAAACGGGGCCACCCCTTGGGATGGCCCCGTCTCGGACGGTCAGCTCAGTGGAACGAGTCGCCGCAGGCGCAGGAGCCCTGCGCGTTGGGGTTGTCGATGGTGAAGCCCTGTGCGTCGATCCGGTCGGCGAAGTCGATCGTGGCGCCGGCCAGGTAAGGCGCGCTCATGCGGTCGACGACGACCTCGACACCGTCGAAGTCGCTCACAACGTCGCCGTCGAGCGAACGCTCGTCGAAGAAGAGCTGGTAACGCAGGCCCGAACAGCCACCCGGCTGCACGGCGACCCGCAGCCGCAGGTCGTCGCGGCCTTCCTGCTCGATCAGGGCCTTGACCTTCTGCGCCGCGACGTCGCTGAGGACAACGGTGGTCGCGGCCTTGGCCTCGGTCGACTCGGTCTGCGGAGTGGTCACTTGGAGATCTCCCTGTGCCGGGTGCGGATGTTTCGGTACCTAAGGGGGAACGCTAGCCCGCTAGCCGGCGATTCCCAATGGACTGTCGTTCGAGTCTAGGCCAGTTTTACCCAGAATCTCCGTGAGCACAGCGCGCTGCGTGGGTCGGGCGGCCTGCTGGCGGCGCAAACCCTCCTCCGTCAGTGTGACGAAGACCCCTCGCCGGTCCTGCGGACACAGTGCCCGGCAGACCAGGCCGTCGCGCTCAAGGCGGGCGACCGCGCGGGAGAGCGCGCTCTGGCTGAGGTGAACCTGCTCACCCAGCTCCTGCATGCGCAGCTTTCCCTCCACCACGCCGGCCAGCCGGTCGAGCACCTCGAACTCGCTCATGCCCAACCCGTGCCGCTCGTGGAGCTCGCGCTCCAGCGCGCAGGAGGCGTCGTGGTAGCGCTGCGCCAGCGTGCGCCACGTCTGCACGATGCCGGGTTGCTCGGACACGCCGACATCCTATCAGATGTGTGTTAACACATAATTTGCTTGTGCATTAGATGCATGCGCAAGTACTTTCCTGCTCATGGCTTCTACCGCAACGACCCCTGTCCCCGAGTCGGTAGCCGAGGAGATACAGCCGCAGCAGCGCTGGACTCCTCGCCTCTGGGGGACGCTCCTCGTGCTCTGCGGCGCGCTCTTCCTCGACGGCCTCGACGTATCGATGGTCGGCGTGGCCCTCCCATCCATCCAGGCCGACCTCGGCCTCTCGAACTCCACCCTCCAGTGGGTGGTCAGCGGCTACGTGCTCGGCTACGGCGGGCTCCTGCTGCTCGGCGGCCGCACCGCCGACCTGCTCGGCCGACGCCGCGTGTTTCTCTGGTCGATCGCGATCTTCGCGGTCGCCTCGCTCCTCGGCGGCCTCGTGAACGACCCGGCGCTCCTTGTCGGTACCCGCTTCGTCAAGGGCGTGGCGGCCGCCTTCACGGCACCGGCCGGGCTCTCGATCATCACGACCACCTTCCACGAGGGTCCCGCCCGCAACCGGGCGCTGAGCTTCTTCACCGCCTGCGGTGCGAGCGGCTTTTCGATGGGCCTGATCTTCGGCGGGCTGATGACCGAGGTCGGCTGGCGGTGGACCTTCCTCCTGCCGGTGCCGATCGCGCTCGCCGTGCTCGTCGCGGGCATCCGGCTCATCCCGTCGGACGTCCGCGAGAACATTCAAAAGCGGGGGTACGACATCGCCGGCGCGGCGACCGTCACCGGCGCGCTCCTGCTCCTGGTGTACGCCGTCGTGGAAGCACCCTCGGCCGGCTGGCTCTCGGCTCGCACGATCGGCTCGTTCGTGCTGGTCGCGGCGCTGCTGGCCGCGTTCGTGGCGATCGAGCGGCGGGTGGCCCACCCGCTGGTGCGCCTGGGCATCCTGCGCAACCGCAGGCTGGTCGGCGCCAACCTCGCCGCGCTCACGGTCGTCGGCTCGTACGTCGGCTTCCAGTTCCTCGGCGCGCAGTACACGCAGGTGGTGCTCGGGTGGTCGCCGCTGGCGATGGCGATGGCGTTCCTGCCCGGCGGTTTGATCGTGGCCTTCGGGGGGCCACGAACGGCCGCGCTCGTCAACCGCTTCGGCACCGGGCGGGTCGTGGTGGGCGGCCTCTTGTCGTTCATGGCCGCCTACCTGCTCTTCCTGCGGATCGACGGCGAGCCTCGCTACCTCGGTGTGATCCTGCCCACGATGCTGCTGCTCGGCCTCGGCTTCGCGCTGGCGTACCCGGCCCTCAACATCCAAGGCACCGCCGGCGTGGCCGATGAGGAACAGGGCCTGGCATCCGGCCTGGTCCAGGCGTCGTTCCAGGTGGGTGGCGCGATAGTGCTGGCCGGCGTGACAGCGATGATCGCCACCGCACAACCAGCGCCCGGCACGGTGCCCGACTCCTTCTACCCAGCGATCTGGTTCGTCACCGGCGTAGCCGCCTTCGGCCTCGCCATCTCCCTGCTAGGCCTCCGCCGCCGCTGACCCTTAGGCGGTTGACCCCCTGAAGCGGTTGATCAGGGAGTTGGTGGGCGTGTCGCACGGCGCGCCACAGCACCAACTCCCTGATCAACGGCACGGGCGGCGCGGTCAGCGCGGACGGCGCCAGCGGCGCGGTCAGCGGCGCCAGCCGGCGGCCAGGCGGGTGGCGATCTCGCGGAGGCCGTCCGCGGGGCGGGTCATCGCCTCCTGCTCGGTGCCGAAGTGTTCGGTCAGGGACCATGACTCGGTCACACCGGCCGCCGCGGCTTCACGGCGGCCGGCGCTCACCTGGCCGGCCACCACCACGCAGGGCACGCCCCGGTCGCGGGCCGCACCCGCCACGCCGGCGACGACCTTGCCGCGCAGGGACTGGAAGTCGAACGAGCCCTCGCCGGTGATGACCAGGTCGGCGGCGTCGAACGCGGCGTCCAGCCCGATCAGGCGGTTGACCAGCGCGACACCGGACTCACACCGGCCGCCGAGCGCGAGGATCGCGGCGCCCAGGCCGCCCGCCGCACCCGCACCGGCCTGGCCGGCCACGGCGGGTGGGCACGTGGGCAGCTTCTCCAGCACGCCGGCCCACCGTTCCAGCGCACCGTCGAGCAGCATGATGTCCTCGCGCGTCGCGCCCTTCTGCGGGCCGTACACATTGGATGCCCCGTGCAGCCCGGTCAGCGGGTTGTCCACGTCGGTGGCGGCGACCAGCTCCACACCGCGCAGCCGCGGCGTGCCGCCCAGCCCCGCGACCGTGACAAGGGCCGCCCCGCCGTACGGCAGCGCGTACCCGGAATCGTCCACCGGCGGTGCCCCAGCGCGGCGAGCATGCCGGCGCCGCCGTCGTTCGTGGCGGAGCCGCCGAGGCCGACCACGACGGTGCGCGCGCCGCTCTCGACCGCGTGCGTGACCAGGACACCGAGGCCGTACGAGGTCGCCCGCCGCACGTCCCGCTCGGCCGGCTCGACAAGGTGCAGGCCGCACGCCTGTGCGCTCTCCACATAGGCGGTGTCACCCACCACCAGCACCGCCCCGGCCGTCGCGCGGCCGAGCGGGTCGACGGTCTCCACAGGCACCAGGCGGCCGGGAAGGGCCTCCGCGAGGACGTCGACGAAGCCGGGACCGCCGTCCGAGAGCGGCCGGCTGACGATCTCATCGGTGGGCGCGGCCGAGAGCCAGCCTTCCGCGACCGCGGCGGCGACCTCCGGAGCGGAGAGGGTACCGGCGAACTTGTCCGGACAGATCAGCACACGCATGATTCCGCAGTGTGGCAGGACACAGCGTCGGACCTGCGTCCGGGCGCATCATGGAGGGCGTGACTTCCACGTGGATCGAGCCGTCGAGCACCGGCGCCGCCCTCCTGCTGCTCGGTCGGGGCAGTGACTCCTCCGCAGAAAAGGGTGTCGAGTGTCCCGGCGAGCTGCCCTCGCCGAGCGACCCCACCCTCGTCGAGCGGGCCCGCCGGGCCAAGGCCGCGCTCGGCGACCGCCTCTTCGTGCTGGGCCACCACTACCAGCGTGACGAGGTGATCCAGTTCGCCGACGTCACCGGCGACTCGTTCAAGCTGGCCCGCGAGGCGGCCGCCCGGCCGGAGGCGGAGTTCATCGTCTTCTGCGGCGTGCACTTCATGGCCGAGAGCGCCGACATCCTCACCTCCGACGCGCAGAAGGTCGTGCTGCCCGACCTCGGCGCCGGCTGCTCGATGGCCGACATGGCCGCGCTGCCTCAGGTGGAGACCGCCTGGGAGCTGCTGGAAGACCTCGGGATCGCGGGCGACACGGTCCCCGTGACGTACATGAACTCCTCGGCCGACATCAAGGGCTTCGTCGGCCGCAACGGCGGCGTGGTCTGCACGTCCTCCAACGCGAAGCGGGCGCTGACCTGGGCGTTCGAGCGGGGAGAGAAGGTGCTCTTCCTGCCGGACCAGCACCTGGGGCGCAATACGGCCGTCCTCGAGATGGGCTTCGACCTCGACGACTGCGTCCTCTACAACCCGCACAAGCCAAACGGCGGCCTCACGCCGGAGCAGCTGCGCGACGCCAAGATGATCCTGTGGCGGGGGCACTGCTCGGTGCACGGCCGCTTCACGCTCAGCTGCGTCGAGGAGGTGCGTGAGCGGGTGCCGGGCGTCAACGTGCTGGTGCACCCCGAGTGCCGCCACGAGGTGGTCACGGCCGCCGACCAGGTCGGCTCGACGGAGTACATCATCAAGGCCATCGACGCGGCGCCGTCCGGCTCGGCGTGGGCGGTGGGGACCGAGCTCAATCTGGTACGGCGTCTTGCCAACGCCCACCCGGACAAGCAGATCATGTTCCTGGACCGCAACGTCTGCTACTGCTCCACGATGAACCGCATCGACCTCCCTCACCTCGTGTGGGCGATGGAGGAGCTGGCCGCCGGACGGCTGGTCAACCAGATCACCGTGGACGCCGACACCGCACATCACGCGCGCGTCGCGCTTGACCAGATGCTCGCCCTGCCGTAACGCTGTGTAGCACAACGTTTACGGTCTCCCCGTTTCGTGCCACCTCATACGGTGTGCACCCCGCTCGCCACGTCACGGAGCGCTATGCTCCTCGGGCGGTGATCGGGGGCAGAGTGCCGCGTTGGTGCCATCTGGTGGAGGTTGTGCGTTGACCGTCAATGACGTCCTGACCGTGCACGGCGGTACTCCGCTGCACGGGCGGATCCGGGTCCGCGGTGCCAAGAACCTCGTCTCCAAGGCGATGGTGGCGGCACTGCTGGGCGACGCGCCGAGCCGGCTGTACGACGTGCCGCGCATCCGCGACGTCGAGGTCGTGCGCGGCCTGCTGGAGCTGCACGGCGTCCGGGTCAGCGACGGCGCCGAAGACGGCGAGCTGGTCCTCGACCCCGCCAACGTGGCGAGCGCCAACTCCGACGAGATCAACGTGCACGCCGGCTCCAGCCGCATCCCGATCCTCTTGTGCGGGCCGCTGCTGCACCGCCTGGGTCACGCGTTCATCCCGGACCTCGGCGGGTGTCACATCGGCCCGCGGCCGATCGACTTCCACATCCAGGCCCTGCGCGAGTTCGGCGCGGTGGTCGACAAGGCCGCGGACGGCATGCACCTCACCGCGCCCAACGGGCTGCACGGCACCAAGCTGGAGCTGCCGTACCCGAGCGTGGGCGCCACCGAGCAGGTGCTGCTCACCGCGGTCATGGCCAACGGCGTGACCGAGCTGCGCAACGCGGCCGTCGAGCCGGAGATCATCGACCTCATCTGCGTCCTGCAGAAGATGGGCGCGATCATCAAGGTGCACACCGACCGGGTGATCGAGATCCAGGGCGTGCCACGCCTCGGCGGGTACACCCACCGCCCGATCCCCGACCGCATCGAGGCCGCCAGCTGGGCCGCGGCGGCGCTGGCCACCGGCGGCGACATCGAGGTGCTCGGCGCCGAGCAGGTCGACATGATGACGTTCCTCAACGTCTTCCGCTCGGTCGGCGGGGCGTACGAGGTCACCGACATGCGCCCGCCCCGCAACGGCAGCCCCGGCCAGGAGGGCAAGATCCGCTTCTGGCACCCCGGCGGCGAGCTCAAGGCCGTGGCGCTGGAGACCGACGTGCACCCCGGCTTCATGACCGACTGGCAGCAGCCGCTGGTGGTCGCGCTCACCCAGGCGCGCGGGCTGTCGATCGTGCACGAGACGGTGTACGAGCAGCGCCTGGGCTACACCGAGGCGCTCAACTCGATGGGCGCCACGATCCAGGTGTACCGCGACTGCCTCGGCGGCACCCCGTGCCGCTTCGGCCGGCGCGACTTCAAGCACTCCGCGGTGATCGCCGGTCCGAGCAAGCTGCACGCGGCCGACCTGGTCATCCCCGACCTGCGGGCCGGCTTCAGCCACCTGATCGCGGCGCTGGCGGCCGAGGGCACCTCCCGGGTGTACGGCGTCGACCTGATCAACCGGGGCTACGAGGACTTCGAGGCGAAGCTGGCGGCGCTGGGCGCGCACGCCGAGCGCGCGTGATCCCGGTACCCTCGTGAGCGTGCCGTCACTGTTCCGCCGCAAGTCCACCGACGTCGTCGACTCCTCGCCGGCCGACGAGGCGTCCTCGTCAGCCGATGAGGCCGAAGGCCGCCCCAAGGGCTACACGCCCAGCAAGAAGGAGCTGGGCGTCGAGACGCCCAAGCGCGCCAGCGCCAGCCGCCGCCGAGCGGCCGAGCCCGCGCCGTCCAACCGCCGCGAGGCGTACAAGCGGATGCGCGAAAAGCAGCGTGCCGACCGGGCGGAGGCCGCGGCCGGCATGCGAGCCGGTGACGAGCGTTACCTTCTCGCCCGCGACCGCGGCCCGGAGCGGCTGCTCGTGCGCAACGTTGTGGACTCGCGGCGCACGGTCGGCACGTGGTTCTTCGGCGGCGCGCTGATCGTGCTGATCGGCTCGTCGGCCGCGATGCCACCCGCCGTCCGCTTCGTCTCCAACATCATGTGGGCGGCCCTGGCGCTCGGCGTCGTGGTCGACTCGGTGCTGATCTCTCGCAAGGTCAAGCGCCTGGTGCGCGAGCGCTTCCCCAAGTCGACCGCGCGCATGGGCTCGCTGTACCTCTACGCGATCACCCGCTCGATCACCTTCCGCCGCATGCGCATGCCGAAGCCCAAGGTCCAGATCGGCGACGCGGTTTAGGGCCGTGGCGTTCGCCGGCTTCCCCGCGGAGGCCTTCGTGTTCTACGAGGGCCTGGAGGCGGACAACTCAAAGACCTACTGGACCGCGCACAAGGACGTGTACGACGGCTGCGTCCGCGGACCGATGAGCGACCTCGCGGCCGAGCTGGCACCCCTGGTGCGCGCCGAGCCGAAAGTGTTCCGCCCCCACCGGGACGTACGCTTCTCGAAGGATAAATCGCCCTACAAGACCCATCAGGGCGCGTTTTTCGAGGTGGCCAGCGGCGTCGGCTACTACGTGCACGTCGACGCCGGAGGCCTGTTTACGGCGGCCGGGTTCTACGCACACTCGCGCGACCAGACCGCCCGCTTCCGCGCCGCGGTCGACGCCCCCTCCACGGGGGTCGAGCTGGAGAAGATCGTGCGCACCCTCACCCGCCACGGCTTCGAGCCCGGCGGCGACCGCGTGAAGACCCGCCCGCGCGGCTGCCCCGCCGACCACCCGCGCCTGGAGCTGATGCGCCACGAGGCCCTCACCGCCGGCCGCCGCCACGCGGCGGGCCCGGAGCTGGAGGGCCGCGCCGCCTTCGACCTGGTACGCACGGACTGGCGGCGCCTGCGCCCGCTCGTCGACTGGGTGGAGACCAACGTCGGCCCGTTTGAGGCCGACTAGCGCGGTTGTCGCTGCGGCTCGCCAGCGGGCTGGGGTCTGGAATGGCCTTTCGTCCAGCGCCGCCGGCCGCTGTTTGAGGCGGCCGCATCCGTGGGACGCGGCCCAGGGGCTGGGCACTGAGCCGCCCGGAGCTGCCCGCCTCCGGCGGTGTACGGCGCCCGCCCTCCTCGCCCCGGTGCCCGGACGCCCGCCTGGCGCGGCCCGGGACCACTCGTGTGCTGTGCCCGGCCGGCCTGCTGGCGCGGCCCGGGTCCATCCATGCGTTGTGCGCGGAAGCCAGGGCAGCGCGCCTACGGTCCGCCAGTGCGCTGCGCATAAGAGGCCGGCCGGCACGCCCACCGTCCGCCATTGCGCTGTGTTTGTGAGGCCGCCCGGCGCGGCGCTCCTCCACCGGCGTGTTGTGCTCGGGCGGCCGGCCGCGCGCTCCGCTCCCGCTGCGTGCGCTGCCGGCCGGCCGCCCGAGGCCGGAGTGATGCCAAGTGAGCCCGTGAAGGCTCGCTCCCCCGCCTGCCGTCCCCGCGGCTCGCGGCCGCCACGCACGTCCCTCCCTCGCCGGCCGAGGGCTCGCCCACCGTCGGCCTCGCGCGCTCCACCGACCGGGTCTCACCCATCCCTGGCCGCGCGCGCTGCCCCGACCGAAGCTCACCGATCCCTGACCTCGCGCGCTCCCCAGACCACGCCTCAGCCACCCTCGACCTCGCGCGCTCCCCGCAACACGGCCCAGCCACCCCGGCCTCGCACGCTCCACGGACCAGCGCTCACCCACCCCCGACCTCGCACGCTCCCCGGCCCGGGGCCAGTGATTCCAAGCGCGACCCCGACCTGACCGGAGCGAGACTCATCCGTCGCCGCCCTGCCGCCGTGGAGCGCCCGGTCGAGGGCGGAGGCCGCCCGCCAGTGCCGCGCCCTCGCCACGGGTATGCCCGGCCGGAGCGCGGCCCGCCAGTGGTGCCCGGCCCGCACGGCGCGGGGCAGCCGGGCGTAGACGACCTGGCGCACGGCCGGGTCCGCGAACGTGTACTCCGCGCCGGGCCGCTCCACCAGCAGGCCACCCAGCCGGGCCAGCGCCGCCCGAGCGGTGCTCGCGTCGCCGCCCAGCAGGGCCGCCACCGCTTCGGCGGAGATGGTGTCGCCGAGGATCGCGGCGGCGCCGAGCACCGCGCGGTCGCGCTCGTCGACCCGGCCGAGGCGGGCGGAAGCGATGCCCCGCACCCGCGCGGGCAAGGGCGGCTCGCCACACTTCGGGAAGCCGTCCGCGGCGACCGCCCGTGCGTATTCCACCGCGTAGCCGGGGATGCCGCCGCACAGCGGGGCGAGGCGAGCAGCCAGGCGGTGGGGTGAGCCGGACTGGTCGAGCAGGTGCCGCAGCAGCCGGCCGGTGTCCGCCGCGCCCAGCGGCTGGAGTGCTACGGCGGACGGTCCCGCCGGTGCGCGGTCGGTGACGACCACCGCCAGCGGCAGGGGGCCGAGGCGCGCGGGGAGATCGGCCACGAACGCCCGGGTCGCCGGGTCGGCCAGGTGCAGGTCGTCGAGGAGAAGCGCCAGCGGGGCGTGCGCCGCGGCCGCCCGAAGGACCGCCAGCAGGGCACCTTCAACGGCCGGGTCCCGCCCCTCGGCCACGAACGGCGCACCCTCCGCGACCCGGTCGTCCACCGCCGCGCCGGGCACAACGGAGGCACCCAGGCCACCCACCACCACGCCCAGACCACCAGACGCGCCCTGGTCACCCTCAACCCCGCGCCGCACGCCACCCGGTCACCCTCAAGGGGCGCAAACGGTCCGCCAGGCGCCACCCCGTCGCCCTCAAGGCGCGCGAGCGGCGCGACGACAGCGGCCACCGGGCGCTTGGGCTCGGCCGGTGGCGCCACCAAGCGGAACAGTCCATCCAGGACGGAGGTCAGGTCGCCCGCGGGAACAAGGTCGCCTGCCCACGCCCGCAGGCGGCGCCGCACGTCGGTCGGGCGGGTGGCGTCCTCCACGCGAGCCTGGCGGCGGACGAGGTCGGCGAGCGGCGAGTAGCTGGCGCCGCAGGGCGTGCCGTAACCGACCCACCAGCGTGCGCCGGTCGCCGCCAGCGCCTCGCGGGCCAGGCGGGACTTGCCGACCCCGGCCGGGCCGGTCACCCGCACCAGCGCCGGAGCCCGCTCGGCCAGCGCGCCGGTCACCCTGGCGGCCACAGTGGACAGCTCGGCGGCGCGGCCGACCAGCGGGACGGAACCGTCAGGAGCCGATGGCGCCACTGGCGCTACCGCGCGCCACACGTCGACGGGGGCGGGCTTTCCGGCGGGGGTGATGGCGGGCAGCGGGGCGTAGCGTACCCACGGGCCGGTGGCCCCCCGCGTCGCGTCCGTGACCACGACCGTGCCTGGCGCCGCGTGGACCTGCACCCGGGCCGCGGTGTTTACGATGTCGCCGCACACCAGCGCCTGTCCCCCGTCGCGCACGGCGGCGAGGTCGACGATGACCTCGCCGGTGCCCACGCCGACGCGCGCCCGGACCGGCGTGCCGTCGGGCCAGGCGAGGCCGGCGAGCTCGCGCTGCACGTGCAGGCCCGCGAGCACCGCCCGGTACGCGTCGTACTCGTCGGACTCGGGCGCGCCGAAGACCGCGAGCACCGCGTCGCCGACGTACTTCTCCACCACGCCCTGCCAGCGGCCGACGGCGCGGGTGACGCGGCTGAAGTACTCCCGCTGGAGAGCACGCACGTCCTCCGGGTCGAGCCGGCCCGCGCGGCGGGTGAAGCCGACCAGATCCACGAACAGCACGCTGACCCAGCGCCGCTCATCGCGGGGGCTGGGGAGCGGTCGCCGGTGGACCACGTCATGACGATGATTTTTTGCCTGGAGGCGTCCCGAATCGAAGGTACCGATGTCCCGAACCGCGTGGCCGGACGGCGCCAATAACTCGCCGTATCAGAATCGGCGGTGCGGACTCTAACCTTCGATACCGGCGTCGCGGGCGCGGAGTGCGGCCTGGACGCGGCTGTCCACGCCGAGCTTTTCGAACACTCCGGTGAGGTAGTTGCGCACCGTCTTTTCGTTCAGGCCCAAGCCCCGGCCGATCTCGGCGTTGGTGGCGCCGCGCACCAGGCCGGCGAGGATCTTGCGCTCCTGCGGGGTGAGCTTGTCGAACGGGGGTGGCAGCTGAGTGGGCGTGCGCTGCAGCGTGGTGAGCACCTCCGGGCCCACCTTGGGGCCGAGCACCACGCCACCGTCGGCCACGGTGCGGAGCGCGTCCACGATCGTGTCAGGCTCGGTGTCCTTGAGCACGTAACCCCGGGCGCCGGCCTTCAGCGCCCGCGCCACCTTGTCCTTGTCGTCGTACAGCGTGACGATGAGGACCCGCACGCCGGGGCAGAGCGTCACGATGCGCCGGGTCGCCTCGATGCCGTCGCCGTCGGGCAGGTTGATGTCCATGGCCACGACCTGGGCTTTGTGGCTCACCGCCGCGCGCACCGCCTGCTCCACAGTGGACGCCTCGGCCACGCTTTCCACCCACTCCTCGTCCTCCAGCATCGCCCGGAGGCCGCGTCGCACCACGGGGTGGTCGTCGACGATCAGCACCCGGCAACGTGGCAGCACGTTTCACCTCGGCGTCAAGGACGGCAAGTGGCCGCCCGCATGTTAACGCCCGGAAAGCCGGAATGCGTACCCTCAAAGCGGAGAATCACCAGCCTTCCGGACGTGTCGCCCCAGCGGGATCGGCAGTTGCACGCGAACGGCCGTGCCCCGCGGGTCGCCGGGAGTGACCAGGCACTCACCGCCCAGCTCGGCGGCCCGTTCGCGCATGGACTCCAAACCCACGCCGACGTTGCCGTTTTCCCTGGACACGATGCCGATACCGTCGTCGACCACCTGGATGCTCAGGGCCCGGTCGGCGTCGACAATGATGCGGCAGCTCTCCGCCCTCGAGTGCTTGGCCACATTGGTCAGTGCCTCGCTGACGATGCGGTACGCCGCCACCTCGATCGCCGCCGGCAACCCGTCCAGGTGCGCGGCCACGTGCAGGTCCACAGTGAGCGATGGGCTGTGAAACCGCTGGCACTGCACGCGCAGCGCGGCTTCCAGCCCGCGGTCCAGCTCCGGCGGCCGGTGCAGGTGGTCCAGGAGCTGGCGCACCTCGGAGCGGCACACCTGCAGGTCGGCCGTCATGTCCTCCAGGATGCGGCCCACCCTCTCCGGCTCGGCCGCGGCCTTGCGAGCCGCCCGCACCTGCATGCCGATCCCGGTCAGCGCCGGCCCCACGCCGTCGTGCAGGTCGCGGCGCAAGCGCTTGCGCTCCTCCTCGCGCGCGTTGATGAGCCTCTCGCGGGACTCCTGAAGGTCGCGGATGAGCCGGGTTGCCTCGGTTACTGCCGCGAAGTACTGCGCCACATCGGCCAGCAGGCGCCGCTCCCGCTGGCTGAACCTGTCGCCGATGCCACGCGTCGCCACCAGCAGCTCGCCGAGCGTCTCGCCCCGCGCCACCATCGTGAACTCCTCCAGCTGCGTGCCCGTCCGCCCGTGCTCGGCCACCAGCCGCAAACCGTCCGGTGTGGACACCCGCACCGCCACGTACGGCACGCGCAGCGAGCCAGCGATCGCGCTCGTGAGCAGCGGCAGCATCGCGTCCGGGTCGGTCGTCTTCCCGTGCAGGTCGCCGAGGTTGACGATCACCTTGTACGGGTCGTCGCGCTGCCCGTACAGCAGATGGTCGACCAGGCGCTGGACGCGCCGCCGCACGGGCTCGAAGGCCACCGCGATCATGCCGGTCGCGACGAGCGAGGCGTTGGAGGTGCTGCCGCGCATCACGAGGTCGCGCAGGATCGCCACGATCGCCACGAACCCGCCGATCAGCAGCAGCGTCATCAGCAGCCACACGACCGTGCGGTTGATGACGCGGTCGAGGTCGTACAGCCGGTACCGCAGCACGGCCACCGCCATCCCGAGCGGGATGGCCGCGGCAGCGAGCGCCCACGAGCCGGTCAGGCCGAAGCCCTCGAAGACGAGCGCGACCGGAAGGAGCACCGCTGCCGGCAGGAGGCAGGCCAACTGCTGGCGGTCTTCCCCGCGGACCGGCGCCACCGCACCACCAGCGAAGCCACGACGGCCACCAGGCCGGCGCCTACCGCGAGTACCGCGATCTTGGCTACCCGGTCGAGCACCTCGGCCCGCGCGGTGAGGTCGGTGCCGCCGACCGTCACAAGGTCCCGCGGGTGGTCGATGGCCGCCACCGCGAGCGCTCCCGCCGCGATCACGGTGGCCCCGGCGATCCCGACCGCCACCACGCGCCACCGCGGGGAGGGCAGGCGCCCGTCCGGGAAGTACAGCAGGGAGAGCACGACGAGACCGAGCGGTGGCCACCCCGACCACTGGGCGAACCACGCGAACGGCAGCCACGACGCCCAGCTCGCCGCCAGCAGCGAGGCGCAGGCGAACGCGCCGGCGGCGAACATGAGCCGGCCCACCGGATGCCCCGGCACGCCGGCGACGACAAGCGCGCCCAGCGGTGCGAACACCGCGAGACCCGCCGTCAGCACCAGCGCCTTCGGCGCGATCGCCTGATCGTCGAGCAACTGTCCAATGAGTACCAGCAGCACGACCGCCACCCGGCGGCCGCGGCGGCGGACCGCCACGGCTTCCGTCTCGGGCCGGGTATGCCACCCATCACGCCTCCAACCGAACGCCGATCGCCACCGCCCGCGGCGTCACCACCACCAGTCAGTGCGCCCAGAAGTTGTGCCACCAGCTGCCGTCGTGCCGCGGCTGGATGAGTCCGGCGCTAGCGTACGAGTGGGAGAAGATCGGTTCGAGTAGCACGTAGCAATCGGGCAGGCTCCGCCCGTCGATCACCGCGAGGTGGCTCAGCGCCTCGTCCCTGGTCACCTTCGGCTCGTGCCGCGCGATGCGGGCATCGACGCTGCTGGCGAGGTTGGCCCGGGTGGTGTAGAGCCGCTGCTGGACGCCCGCCGTGTTCGGCGGGTTGCCGGAGTCCTTGAGCCCGGTCAGCGCCCCCGTGTCGCTGAGCACCGGCACGAGCGTGCGCCCCTGGACATCGAAGAACTCAATCGACCTCAGCTGGTCGGGCTTGATCTCCCGGGTATCCACGAGGCTCTGCACATCCCGGTAGACGTGCACCATCGTGTTGTTGGTGGCCACTACGAAAACAGGGCCGCCGCTGTTTTGCTTCGGGCTCGTCATGGTGCGCTCCTCCCGCTCGGTGAGAACCGTCGAGAGGAGACTCCGGCGCGTACCGTCCCGCGCACGCCTGACGAACGTCCCGCGACTTTCGGGACCTAGAGCGCCGCCAGCACGCGTTGATCAGGGACTTGATGGAGCGGCGCGCCGCACGACACGCCCACCAAGTCCCTGATCAACGCGCGGTGGGGACCAGGGCTTAGGGCACGCCGGCCAGGCGGAGGAGGGCGGCGGTGGCGGCGGCCGAGACCACCACCACGACGAAGGGTGCCTTGCGCCAGGCGAGCAGGGCGCCCACCGCTACCCCGGCCGGCCGGGCGATGCCGGCGAAGGCGCCGGAGTCGGTCAGTGCGGCGGTACCGGCCAGTGCGGCCAGCAGTGCCGCGGCGGCCAGGGGCAGCATGCGGCGCAGTGGGGCGGGCAGTTCGAGGCGGTCGTGCAGGATGACGCCGGCCAGGCGGAAGGCGTATGTCCCGACGGCGAGGGCAACGATCACGGCGATCAGCATCAGAGTCCTCCACCGTTGCGGCGCATCAGCAGCAGGCCGCTCAGCGCGAGCAGCACGGGCAGCCCGGCCGGCAGCAGTGGGGTCGTGACGACGGCGACCAGCGTGCCGGCCAGCGCGACGTTGCGGGTCTCGGGGTCGCGCAGCGAGGGCAGCAGCAGCGCGATCAGGCCGGCCGGGAACGCGGCGTCCAGGCCCAGCGCGTCCGTGTCGCCGACCGCCCCGCCCAGCATGACGCCGAGCACCCCGCCCACGTTCCAGCTCACGAAGAGCGTGGCGCCGGTCAGCCAGTAGGCCCGGCGGCGGCTGGCCGGGTCGGACTGGGCCATCGTGAACGCGACCGACTCGTCGATCAGGATGTGGCTGCCGATCAGCCGGCGCCGCCACCCGGTGCCGACCGCGTCCGCGACGGCCAGGCCGAAGGGGAGGTGGCGGGCGTTCAGCAGCAGGCCGGCGAAGACCGCGGCGAACGGGTTGCCGGCCGCCACCAGCCCCACCGCCATGAACTGCGAACCGCCCGCGAAGACGACGATCGACATGGCGATGACCGCCCACGCCGGTAGCCCCGCGGCCACCGCGATGGCGCCGAAGGACATGCCGACCGCGAACACCGCGAGCCCGATCGCCCCGACATCCCGGGCGAGGGAGCGGTCGACTGTTCGCTCTGCCGTACGCATAGTACAAAATAGTGAACACACAACCCCGTGTTCGTCAAGTCGAACGGATCGGACGATGGACCGAACAGCACCTCCGCTCGCCACGATCGCCGCCGCCCTGCGCCGCGAGCGGGACAAGGCCGGCATCTCCCTCACCGAGCTGGCGCGGCGGGCGGGGATCGCCAAGTCGACGCTCTCCCAGCTGGAGGCGGGCACCGGCAACCCCAGCGTGGAGACGCTCTGGTCACTGGGGGTCGCGCTCGGCGTGCCGTTCAGCCGGCTGGTGGAGCCGCCCACGCCGGCCGTGCGGGTCATCCGCGCCGGCGAGGCGCCCGGCGTCCGCTCGGAACAGGCCGACTTCACCGGCATCCTGCTCTCGGTCGGCTCGCGCCACGCGCGGCGGGACATCTACCTCGTCGAGCTCGACCCCGGCGCGCTGCGCAAGGCGGAGGCGCACATCCCGGGCAGCGTCGAGCACATGATCGTGGCCCGCGGGCGGGTGCGCACCGGCCCGGCCGCCGAGCCGGTCGAGCTCCGACCGGGCGACTACGCCGCGTTTCCCGGCGACGTGGAGCACGTGTACGAGGCGCTGGAGCCGGACACGCTCGTCGTGCTGGTCATGGAGCACCCTGACTGAGGTAGAGGCGGGTCACCACCTCTTCGATGTCCGGCTCCTCGATCGTGAGGTCGCGCAGCGCCGGCAGGGCGGCCAGGCGGGCGATCACCGGCGCGGCCGGACCGTCCACTGTGAACACCAGCCGCCGCCCGTCCGCCTCCACCACCGCGCCCTCCGGCGGTGCGGCGACCGGCTCGTCAAGGTCGGCGACGACCCGGCGCCGCGAGCCGTACCGGGCGTGCAGCGCCTCGATGCTCCCATCGTGCACCACCCGCCCGTGGTCGATCACGACGAGCCGCCGGCACAGCCGCTCGATGTCGGCCAGGTCGTGCGTGGTGAGCACCAGTGTGACGTCGCCACCCGCGCCCAGGTCGGACAGGAACGAACGCACCGCCTGCTTGCTCACCACATCGAGCCCGATCGTCGGCTCGTCCAGGAAGAGCACCTCCGGCCCGTGCAGCAGCGCCGCGGTCAGCTCGCCGCGCATCCGCTGGCCGAGCGACAGCTGCCGCACCGGCGTGTCCATGAACTCGTCCAGGTCGAGCAGCCCCCGGCAGCGGCGCAGGCGGGCGGCATGGTCGGCGGCCGGTACCCGGTAGATGTGGCGCAGCAGGTCGAACGAGTCGCGCAGCGGCAGGTCCCACCACAGCTGCGAGCGCTGGCCGAACACCACGCCGATCCGCCGCGCCAGGCGTGTGCGCTGCGGGACGGGTACCAGCCCGCACACCCGCGCCTCGCCCGCCGACGGCGTGAGGATGCCGGTCAGCATCTTGAGGGTGGTGGACTTGCCGGCCCCGTTCGGCCCGATGTAGCCGAGCATCTCGCCGCGCTCCACGCGCAGGTCCACACCGGCGACCGCGGCGACGACCCGTTTCTCGCGGCGCAGCCGACCGGCCTTGACCCGCACCGTGAACTCCTTGCGCAGGCCGCGTGCTTCGATGACCACCGTCATGACCCCGTACTCCGGTAGTGCCTGATGCCGACCCGCCACACGGCGGTGGCGGCCGTGGCCGCGACCACGGCGACCAACGGCGCCGCGTACCCCACCCACCCCGGCAGGCCAAGCGGGTCGGTCCGGCCCAGGAGGGCCAGCGCCGGGTAGTAGGCGACGAACGCGAAGCCGACGCCGTACGCGAAGAGGCGCCGAAACCATCCACTGTAGACAGTTATTGGGTACGACGTGAAGTCGCGCCCGCCGTAGGTGAACGCGTTGCCGATCTCGCCGGTCTCCACCCACCAGAACGCCACCGCCGCACTCACCACGAAGATGGCGGCGAAGAACACCGCACCCGCCAGTGGCGCCGCCACCACCAGCACCACCCGTCCCGCCGTCCAGTCGACGCCGGCCGTGGCCGCCGCGAAGGCGAGCACGCCCGTGCCGAAGGCGCAGCGGGAGAGCTTGCGCAGCGGCAGGTCCATGAGCAGCAGCTGGGGCAGGGCGCCGAGCGGGCGTACCAGCACCGCGTCCAGCAGCCCGGTGCGCACGTAGAACTTGATCCGCTCGATGTTGCCGACCGCAAGGTCCGCCGTGGCGAACGCGCACGACGAGAGGCCCACCATCAGCAGCGCTTCGTGGAGCGTGAAGCCGCCGAGGGTACGGCTGACGCGGAACAGCACCAGCACGGTCAGCACATCCATCACGGTGGCGAAGACGTTTGTGCTGAGCTCCAAGACGAACGACGCACGGTACGACGCGAGTGAGCGCGCCTGGCCACGGAAAAGCGCCACGTACGGCCGCAGGTCAACCACCTTGGATCACCAGCTTCCGCTCGGCGCGGCGCTGCACCCAGCGGCACAGGGCGAGCAGCAGCACCACCCACACCGCCTGGAGCGCCACGAGGCCGGCCTGCAGTGCGGGTGGGTCGCGCTCCACGATCACGTCGAGCGGCGTCTGGAGCAGGCTGGGGAACGGGGTGCCCACCCACAGCGCCACCGCCGCCCAGTCGGGGAGGAAGCGCAGCGGGAAGTACAGGCCGGCGAGCACGCCCGAGCCGAGCGTCCAGGCGATCATCGGCCCGCGCACGTCCTGCAGCCAGTAGGCGGAGGCGTTGACCAGGTACCGGCAGCCGAAGCAGGCCACCACCGCGAGTGCCATGGAGACCACGAAGAGCGGCACGGTGGCCCAGCGGCGCGGGAGGTACATGTCGAAGAAGATCAGGCCGGTCACCACCGGCGGGACGAGCCGGGTGACCACGGCGTGGCCGGCCCGGCCGACGTCGGTAGCCAGGTAGCTGAGCACCGGGCTGACCGGACGCAGCAGGTCGCCGGCCACGTCACCGGTGCGGATGCGGTCGGCGAGCTCGGTCCAGCCCCACAGCAGTACCACGGCAAGCAGTCCCTGCCCGACCCAGACGAACGTGGCCAGTTGCGCGCGGTCGTAACCACCCGCGAGGCCTTGGGCCGTCGCGTCCGCGACGGCCAGAAGCACGTAACAGCGGAGGAAGCCGAAGACCGTGTTTGTGAACGCGCCGGCGACGGTTGCCTGTCGGTAGGTGGAATACCGGCGGAACCCCGATCCGGTTATGGCGGCAAATGTCCGAAAGGACACGACAACGTTTTGATGTACCCACCGGGCGCTAGTGGCGTTGACCGAATCCACGCCGATACCCTCTTTCACGACCGCACAGCACCCGAGCCGAGAGACTCTATCCGGTGCATGCGAGGGCACAGCGACACATTTTTCCGACGAGGTGAGATCGGCCGTGAGCGAAGCCACGACGGGCTCGCGGCCGAGCGCGACCACCAAACCCGGCCTTCACCTCCCTCGGGAGGCGATGTGAGCGAGGACTTCCTCGGCTACCGGCGGGGCCCGGACGAGCCCTCGTGGGTGCACGAGAGCACCGACGAGTGGCAGGCTCTGCACCCCAGCCTGCGCTATCCCGGTGACACCGGCCGCGACCAGCTGCCGCCCGACGAGGCCGACGACCTCGGCCCGCGCCGCACGGGCACCTCGGGCCGCGGGTCCGCCTCCGTGCCACACTCCGGCGCCGGTGTGCGCCCGGCGAGCGCCCGCCCTGCCGACCAGCCGGTGGCCAAGCCTCTGTCGCCCGCGGCGGATCGTGGTCTGCCCGTGCCGCCGCCGAGCGGTGGCGGCATCCGGTGGACGCCGCCGCCCGCACCGGGTCGCCGCCCGGCCGCCGCACGTGGCAGCAGCCAGCCCGTCGGCCCCGACCAGGGGCGCGACCAGCGTGGCCGTGGCGCACCTGAGCAGGACCCTCGGTACGCGCCGGGCCGCCACGACGACCGCTGGCCGGCGGACGGCCGCGACGGCTGGGCCGGCGAGGACAGCCGGGGCCAGGATCCGCGACCGGTTTCCCCCGCCCGCGACGGCCGTGGCAGTCGGGGCAGCGCGCAGGTGCCGGGCAGCCACGGTGGCGGTCGCGGTGTGGCCCCCGGCCCCGGTGGGCGCGGTGGTCGGGACGAGCCTTGGTCGGACGGGCCCGGTGACCGGCGTCCCGCGGCCTCCGGACAGGGTGACCGGCGTCCCGCGGCCGGTCCTGGTGGGCCGGGCGACGGATGGGCGGATCCGAGCGGCGGTCCCGGCGGCCGAGGCCGGGTCGACGAGCGCTGGTCCGGCGCCGCATCCGGTCCAGGCGGGCACGAGCGGCACCGCGGCAGCCCGCCGGGTGGGCGAGGTGCGCCTGACGAACGCTGGGCTGAACCGGCCGCCGGGCCGGGCGAGCGCTGGAATGACTCGGCAGCGGGCCGTGGCGCGCCGCCGGACGAGCGTTGGGGTGGCGCCGGAGCGGGGTCGGGCGGCCGTGGTGGGCCGGACGAGCGCTGGGGCAATTCGGGAGCCGGACGCGGCGCACCGCCGGACGACCGTCGGGGCGAGTCCGGAGCCGGCCGCGGCACGCCTCTGGACGGCCCCTGGGGCGGGTCCGCGGCCGGGCCGGGTGGGCGTGGCGGGCCGGACGAGCGTTGGGGCGGAGAGCGCCGCCAGCCCGCGGCGCGCGAGGGCTGGGCCACGGAGCCGACCGGCGGGCGTGCGGCGCCTGGCCCGCGCGAAGGCCGCGCGAGGGTCGACTCAGGCGGCGAGCGGTGGGCCGGCCCGGGTGCGGGCAGCGGCGACCGCCGCGGCGGGCCACGAGACGAGGCGTGGGCGGGTCGTGACGGCCGCCCGGACGAGCGGTTCGAGGCCGGCGGCGGACGGCCCGGCTGGGAAGGCGGCGCGGCGGCGGGCCGAGCCACGCCACCCGGCCGAGGTCAGGCGCCAGCTCCGGGCGGCGGGCAGCCTGGCCCGGCGCACGAACAGCCCGGTCCCGGCCGTGGACAACCCGCTGCGGGCCACGGGCAGCCCGGTCCTGGCCACGGGCAGCCCGGTCCTGGGCACGGACAGGCCGGGGACAGCCGGGCGGCGCAGCCTGGTCCCGGTCATGGGCAGCCGGCTGATGGCCGGGGACGGCCGGTGGAAGGCCGCGCCCAGACGGCCGAGGGCCGCGGACAGCGGGTGGACGACCGGGCGCAGCCGGCGAGCGGTCGCGCCCAGACGGGACGTGCCCAGCCTCCGGACCGCGTCCCACCCGCGGCCGCGAGTGCCGCGGCGCCGATCGTCGAGTCGTCGCGGCCGGCGGTGGCACCGTTCCCCGAGCCGGCCCGACCGATGCGCTGGGTGCCGCCGGAGCGCGGTGGTCAGCCGCCGGCAGACCGCGACCGGTCACCAGCCGAAAGAGACCGTCCGCCGGGCGGTGGTCAGCCCGCGGCCGACCGCGACCGGTCACCGGCCGACAGGGACCGCCCGCCGGGCGAGCGTGAGGGCTTGCCGCCGGCGAAGCACGGGCAGCCTGGCGCGCCCACCGACCGCGATGTGCCGCCGGCCGGGAGCGAGTCGCCGCCCGCCGAGGCCGCATCGCGCCAAAAGCCTTCGTCCTCCGACGGGGCCGGCTGGTTCACCCCCGCTCCCCGGCCCCGACGTCGCCGGAGCCCACGGGAGAGGTGTCGATGGATCGCTCGGACCTCGCCACGGCGCCACCGGTGTCCCCGGCCGGGCCAGTGTCGCCGGCGCCCGTGTCCGCCGTACCTGTCTCTCCGGCCGCCGCGCTCGCCAGCCCGGTGTCCGCGCCGCCTAGCGGGGAGGCGACCGCCCGCATCGGTACGGCGCCACCCGGCACCGCCGCGCCCGACGGCGACTCGTGGGGCGGCGACGGCGCTGGTGCTCGGGCGGGCGCTGAGGAGGCCTGGAGCGGCGCCGACCCGGACACGCGGATCGACGCGCCTGACGATGGTGGCGGCGAGCCCGGTGCGGCCGATTCCGGCGGCCCGGAAGGCGTGCCGGGCGGCGAGGACCCGTCCGCGGACGCCGCCGACACCGATGGGCCGGTCGCGGAGGCCAGCCCCGACACCGTCCTGCCCGCGCCCGCCGGACCGGCCGCCGGTGCGGCGACCGCGCTGCGGGCGCCGACGATGCTCGCGCCGATCGTGCCCCGCGACGGCGCCGCGAAGCCGGCCGCCGGCGGTGTGCCGGGCGCCGGCGGACCGCCGCCGGGAAGCGAGGCCGCCGAGAGCGCGGCCGAACCCGCCGACAACCTGCCCGATCCGGAGCAGGTGCTCGCGGCGTACGAGTGGCGCTTCCACCACGAGACGCTGCGCGAGCTCGTGGAAAACCCCGAGGAGCTGCGCGAGATCCGCGACAGGCTGAGCGAAAAGCTGGAGCCGGCCACCGACAACCGCGCCCGCGCGCGCCTGCTCAGCCTCCGCGCCGTGGTCTCCCGCATCCTCGGTGACCTCGGCAAGGCGCTGTCCGACGGCAAGCTGGCCCTGGCGCACGCCGAGGCGACCGGCGAGCTGCGGCGGATCGCGATCGCACAGGCGCGGCTGGCGCACGTGCTGCAGTGGCGGGGCGACTTCGCCGAGGCCGACCAGCTCTTCGAGGAGGCAAACTCCTCCGAGCTGCCCGACCGCCTCCGCGCCACCATGCACGAGCACGCCGGGCGCTCCAGCTACGACCAGGGCCGGTACATCGAGGCGTGCAACCACTTCGAACGGGCCCTCGAGCTGCGCAAGGTCGAGGACCCAGGGCTCATCGCGCGCACCGAGCTCGCATTGGACGCGGTCTTCAACAAGGTGGCCGAAAACGGGTGGGGGCCGTACCCGCGTTCCAAGGACGAGATCCTGCAGATCCACCGGCCGCCGGCGCCGGCCTTCCACGACCGGGTGCAGCGCTGGGGGTACACGAACGCGGAGAGTGAGTTCGTCGTGCCGCCGGAGTACGCGGACGTGCAGCCCTTCCGCGACCAGGTGGCCTGGGTGCGCCGCCCCGAGGCGCAGACCTGGGAGCTGATCGACGAGGAGGGGCAGCAGCTGATCACGGCGTCGGCCGGGTACCTCGGGGTCGGCTCGTTCTCCGACGGCCTGGCCTGGGTGTCCCGCGACGGCAACGGCAGCTGGATCGCGATCGACAAGAGCGGCCGCATCGTCATCTCCGAGGGCTTCGACGACGTACGCCCGTTCCGGCGCGGCATCGCCGCGGTGCGCAAGGGCGGCTGGGGCGCGGTGGACAAGACCGGCAAGGTGGTACTGCCCACCCGCTTCTCCGGCTTCGCGACCGCGCTGACCGACGGGCGGTACGTGGACGGCTTCACCGACGAGGGTCTGGCCATTGTGGACGGTGGTGGCCGCAAGGGCGTCGTGGACAAGGCGGGGCGGCTTATCGTGCCGCCCGTACACCCGGCGGTGGTCATCCACCCGGTGGCCTTCCTCATCGGCAACGGCAACGGCAAGTGGGGCGCCCTCGACCGCCGCGGCGAACCGCTGATCGACCCGGTCCACCCCAGCCGCGGCGATGTGATGGACGAGATAGATCGACTCCTCGCGGATACCAAGCCGGTCCTCTGAGTAGGTTAGGGGCCATGGAGTTCCGTCACCTTGGCCGTTCCGGCATGCTCGTCAGCGAGATCTCGTACGGCAACTGGATCACCCACGGCTCCCAGGTCGAGGAGGAGGCCGCGCTCTCGTGCGTGCGCGCCGCCCTCGACGTGGGCATCACCACGTTCGACACCGCCGACGTGTACGCGGGCACCCGCGCCGAGTCGGTGCTCGGCCGCGCGCTCAAAGGTGAGCGCCGCGAAGGGCTGGAGGTCTTCACGAAGGTCTACTGGCCGACCGGGCCCGGCCCGAACGACCGCAGCCTCTCCCGCAAGCACATCATGGAGTCCATCAACGGCTCGCTGCGCCGCCTGCAGACCGACTACGTCGACCTCTACCAGGCGCACCGGTTCGACGTGAGCACGCCGCTGGAGGAGACGATGGAGGCGTTCGCCGACATCGTGCACGCGGGCAAGGCCCACTACATCGGCGTCTCGGAGTGGAGCGCCGACCAGATCCGCCGCGGGCACGAGCTGGCCCGCGAGCTGAAGATTCACCTTGTGTCGAGCCAGCCGCAGTACTCGATCCTGTGGCGGGTCATCGAGGCCGAGGTCGTGCCCACCTGCGAGGAGCTGGGCATCGGCCAGATCGTGTGGTCGCCGATCGCGCAGGGCGTGCTCACCGGCAAGTACCTGCCGGGCCAGCCGCCGCCGGCCGGATCGCGTGCCACGGACGAAAAGTCGGGCGCCGGGTTCATCGCGCGCTTCATGAGCGACGAGGTGCTCGCCACCGTGCAGCGCCTCAAGCCCATCGCCGAGGGTACCGGCCTCACGATGGCGCAGCTCGCGATCGCGTGGGTCCTGCAAAACCCGAACGTCTCGTCCGCGATCGTCGGCGCCACCCGCCCGAGCAGGTGCACGACAACGCGAAGGCGGCCGGCGTCAAGCTGGAGGCCGACGTGCTCAAGGCGATCGACGAGGTGGTCAACCCGATCGTCGAGCGCGACCCCGATAAAACCGCCCAGGTCGCCCAGCGCCCGTAACCCGAGAACTCACCGCTGGGCATAACGGCGCAAAGCCGTGACAGGCGCACGGTGAGCGACCGCAGAGGTTCTGGGGCAGGGTGAGCCGCGCAGGGATCAAGCCTGACCGCCCGGAGCGGGTCGCCCTGCCCAGAACCCAGAGCGACAACCCGCCTCAGGACCAGAAGCGGATCAGGTCGAAGCCGTCGTCTCTCAGCCACTCCGGGAGGCCGAAGGCGTTGCCGACGGCGTCGACGCCGCCGAAGAACCAGCCGGCGATGCGCGGGTTCCAGAGCAGGGCGAAGAGCAGGATGAAGCCGTAGGGCGCGAGGATGTCGTAGCCGCGCTTCCACTGCGGCGAGAGCCACGGCTGGATGATGTTGCCGCCGTCGAGGCCCGGAACCGGTAGCAGGTTGAGCACGCTGGCGGTGAGCTGGAGGAAGCAGAGCAGCGCCACCGCGGCCCAGAAGTCGTGGTGTGCCATCGCGTCCACGCCGACCGCGAACGGGATCACCAGCAGCAGCGCGAAAACGACGTTTGTCGCGGGGCCGGCGAGGCTGACCAGCGTGTGCCGCAGCCGTCCCGGTATCTCGTGCCGGTCGATCCACACCGCGCCGCCGGGCAGACCGATGCCGCCGAGGAGCACCACGACCACGGGCAGCACGATCGACAGCAACGGGTGGCTGTACTTGAGCGGGTTGAGCGTGAGGTAGCCACGGTGCGCGACGTTGCGGTCGCCGGCCGCGAAGGCGACAACCGCGTGCGCGTACTCGTGGATGCAGAGCGAGACGAGCCACCCGGAGACCACGAAGAGGAAGACGTCGAGCCGCACGTTGCCGAATTCGGCCCATGTCATCCAGCCGCTGGTGAGGAAGAGCGCCACCAGGCAGAGAAAGACGACACTCGGCCGGAACGCCTCCCGCGGAATGCCCGCCACCGTGTCCCGCCGGGGGCCGAGGCTCACTCCGCGCTCGGCATGAGACTCATCTTGTACTCAACCCGGTCGTCCTCGACCAGGACCACCGAGGTCACGCCGGCCGTGGCCAGCTCACGCCAGCTCTGCCCGATCCAGGACTCGGCGTCGGCCTGGCTGCCGAACTGCTCGGCCGGCCCGGCCACCGCCCGCCCGTCCGTGCCCTCGTACCGCCAGCTCCACGGCATTTTCGAACCCCCATCCACCCGACGACCCCCGCCAGCCTAGTGCCCCGCCCATGGCGTCCAGCGGACCGATCTAAGGTACGAGCATGTCCGTTGAGGGGTGGCGTACCGCACTGGTGCTCGGTGGCATCCGGTCCGGCAAGTCGGAGTTTGCCGAGTCGCTGGTGAGCAAGGCGCCTGTTGTCCGTTATGTGGCGACCGGTACGTCCAATGGCGACGACCCCGAGTGGGCCGCGCGCATCGAGGCGCACCGCGAGCGGCGGCCGGGTTCGTGGGTAACGGAGGAGATCGGCTCCGACCCCGCTCAGCTCGTCGAGCTGATCACGGCCGCGGGCGCGGAGGAGACGCTGCTCGTCGACGACCTCGGCGGCTGGGTGACCGGGCGGCTGCCGGAGGGCGGCCGGCCCGACGCGCTCGCCGACGCGGTGCGTGGCTGCCGTGCCCGGCTGGTCGTGGTCAGCCCCGAGGTGGGGCTCGCGCTGGTGCCGACGACCAAGGTGGGGCGGGCGTTCGCCGACGCGCTGGGCGAGGCCAACCGGGCGGTCGCGGAGGCGAGTGACGCGGTCGCGCTGGTCGTGGCCGGCCAGCCGAGCTGGCTCAAGCTCAACGACGCCTCCGCGCGGCCGGTGGCACTGCCCGACGTGATCGCGCCGGCCACTCCCGCACCCGTGGCCGCGGCGCCGGTGGTGGTGCCCACGCCTCCTCCCACGAACGGCGCTACGCCACCGCCCCCGGTGGCTGACGCGCTCTCCGCGCCGACGATGACGCTGCCGATGGTCTCCACCGGCCTGGTCATCCAGCCGGGCATGGACCTGCCGATGCCGGACGAGTACGCGGGTCCGCAGGCGACCGACCGACTCGCCACGCTCGACTTCGCCGGCTCGGGACTCGGTGCGCTGGCCGAGGTGGTGTCGTTCGCGGCGGGGACGCAGGGAGTCGCTGTACCCGCGGCGTGGGAGTCGGTGCGCGTACTCCTGCTTCATGGTGACCACGACGGCGGTGCCGCCGCCGGCACGACGTCGGGTGAGTCGGCGCGGCGGGTCGAAGCTGCCCGGGCCGGTGAGGGTGCACTCGCCCGCCTCGCCGCGGAGGCCGGCGCGAGCCTGCAGGTGGTGCCGGCGCTGCGGGCGGCGCCGATGGAGGACGGCCCGGCGCTCGCGGCGGACGAGGTGGAGGCGGCGCTGCGGTACGGCTGGCGGCTCGCCGAAGAGGCCGCCGACTCGGGAGTCGACCTGATAGTGCTGGCCGCCTGCGGCATCGGCACGGAGGCCGCGGCGGCGGCGGTGCTGGCGGCGGGCGCCGGCGCCGAGCCGGTCACGGTGCTGGGTCGGGTCGTCACGGCGGGCGGGCGGATCGACGACGCGGCGTGGATGGCCCGCTGCGCGGCGGTACGGGACGCGATGCACCGCTCCCGCCAGAGCCCGCGCGGCGCCAAGGACATCCTGGCCGAGGTGGGTGGCGGCGACATCGCGATCGCCACGGGCGTGCTGCTGGGCGCGACCGCCCGCCGCACGCCGGTGCTGCTCGACGGCCCGGTCGGCGTGGCCGCCGCCATCGTCAGCCGCGACCTCGCCGGCCAGGCGCGCCACTGGTGCCTGCTGCCGGACCACGGCGGCAACCCGGCGGTCAAGCACGCCGCCGACGTTCTGGGCCTCAAGCCGCTGCTCGACCTCCGCCTCGACCTCGGCGAGGGTGTCACGTCGCTGGCGGCGCTCCCGCTGCTGCGCGCGGCGCTCCGCCTGTCCGCGTCACTGCCCGCGCACCCGGCCGCCCCCGAGCCCGAGGTGGCCGCCTCCTGACGGCGTGGGGGCCGGCGCGCGGCTGGCGGTCACCACGTTCACGGTGCTGCCGGTGCGGGCCGGCCGGGTGGATCGGGAGGCGGCCGGCGCGGCGATGTCGCTCGCGGCCGTTGTGGGTGCGGCACTCGGCGCCGCGCTGGCCGGCGCGCTCCTCGCGCTTGACCGGGCCGGCGCGCCACCGCTGGTCGCCGGCGCGGTCACCGTCGCGCTCGGCGCGCTGCTCACCCGCGGCCTGCATCTGGACGGGCTGGCGGATACCGCCGACGCGCTCGGCTCGTACCGCTCGGGTGCGGCGGCGCTCGACATCATGAAGAAGCCCGACGTCGGCCCGTTCGGCGTGGTCACGCTCGTGCTCGCGCTGCTCGTCCAGGCCGCGGCGCTGGCCGCGCTCCCAGCCCGCCCGTGGGCCGCCACGCTGGCCGCCGTGGTCGCCGCCACCGCGGCCGGTCGCCTCGCCGCCGCCTGGGCCTGCCGACGCGGGGTGCCGGCGGCGCGCCCGGAAGGGCTCGGCGCGCTCGTCGCCGGCACGGTGGGACCGCTCGCGCTCGCGGTCGGCACGGCCGCCGTCGTGGCCACGGCCGCCGCCGCGGTGCCGGGCCGCCCCTGGCAGGGGCCGGTCGCCGTCGCCACCGCCCTCGCCGTCGCACTCGTCGTCACCCGCCACGTGGTACGCCGCCTGGGTGGTATCACCGGCGATGTCCTGGGGGCCGCGATCGAAGTCACCACAACGCTCACATACGTGGGACTGGCACTCGGGTGACGGTGCGGGGGACTGTCGGCGGCTGCGGTAGCGGGTAACGTTCATGGGCGTGGGAGAGCCCGACGACGCGCTGGTCCTGCCCGTGCCCGAGGCGGTGTCGGCCACCTACCTGGTGCCCGTCGCGATCCCGCCCGACGAGCCGGGCGCCGTGGCCGACCTGGCCGCGCGCGCGGTCGACCGCGTGGTGTCCGGGCCCGCCCGAGACCTGGCCAAGCAGATGCTCGCCGGTCCCCTGATGACGATCGAGACCCGCGAGGTCGACGACCTGCCGCCGCTGCCGCTCGATCTGCTGTCCGCCTTCGGCGCGGACGAGGGCCAGGTGGACCGCGTCGCCGACGCCACGCACGTGATCACGGTCAGCGCCGGCTTCCGCCCCGGCTGGCCGCCGGCACACGAGTGGAGCGCCCGCGCGGTCGCGGCCGCGCTCGCCCAGGCGCTGGGCACCGACCTGATCGACGCCTTCCAGACCCAGGTGCTCAGCGCCGACACGGCGCTGCGGTCGCTGCCCGACGCCGAGGGCCGCGTGCGACTCACCGACTGGATCCTGATTCCGTACTCGCCGGGCGACACACCCGGCGAAGGCATGTGGTTCACGACCAAGGGGCTGGGCCGCTTCGGGCTGCTGGAGCTGCAGACACACGACGTGCCAGCCCAGCTGACCCGCGGCTGGGGCGCGACGCTGACCGGCGTGGCCCGCCGCCTGCTGCGCACGTGGAGCGACGCGCTGGAGCCACCCGGCGAGCCTGCCTTCCTGCCCTTCCCCGCCACGGTGACGGTGACGGGGCACGACATCGCCGTGGCGTACGGCGCGCCGCCCGAGAAGGGCTCCGACCGCGCGGCCGAGCTGTCGCTGACGCTGGACCCGAGCCCCAACCCGGACGCCGACTCGTTCCTGACGGTCGGGCCGCCCGAGCACTACCAGGGCCCGCCCGGCACCTACTACACGCGCGTGTGCGCCACCCTCTTCGGCGACCCGGTCCGCTAGTCGATCAGCGCCCCCGCCCTGACGTGCGGTCCCTCATCGCGGTCTGTGACTGTCGATCAGGTGCAGGCGGTGTGAGCTTCGAAAGCTTGGTGAGTTTTGCGGGTTATTTCGACGCTAACTTGCCAAGATCTGCCGGTGCGGGCTCCTGGACTGAGCTCGGCGACCGCGGAGGGTGAGGCCGGCAATCGGGGTCGGACTCAAGAAGGCTCACCCCGACCGCGAAAGGACTCCAGACCACGAAGACGCCGAAAGTCGAGTGTCACTGCTGAGCCCATGATCACGCGAGGCCGCCCTCGGGGTGCGCCCAGCTCAGGAGCCACCGCGACCCGACGACCACCGACAGGCGCACCCCGTGGACCGACCCTCGATCCGGGGTTCTGGGCCGCCTGGAAAGCGTTGGGGTACCGGCCCGCAACCACCCAGCGCTTCCGCCGCGCCTTCACGGACCGACGACCGCCGTCACCCTCCGCGCCACCCGGCACCAATCCCACATGCAGATCATGGACGTCAGCTGCCCCTCCGGGGCTGTTGAGTCCCTCCGGGGGCCACGGGCGTCCACGATCACAAAGCACCGAGACCCTGGTCCGGACCAGCGCGGACGTCAGCGCACCTGGGGCTGCACGAACGGTGGCTTGACCACGCGCATCCTGGCGCGCCGCCCGCGGACGTCCACCTCCACCTCGGCCCCGTCGGCCAAGCCGGCCGCCGTGTCCAGGAGCGCGAGTCCGATGCCCACCTTTCGCGTCGGCGAGAACGTCCCGCTGGTCACCTCGCCCACCTCGTCGTCGCCGACCAGTACGCGCATCTGGGCGCGCGGGATGCCGCGGTCCAGTGCCTCCAGGCCGCGCAGCGTGCGGCGCGGGCCGGCCGCCTTCTCGGCGAGCAGCGCGTCGCGGCCCCAGAACGCGGGCTTGTCCCAGCCCACCGCCCAGCCGACCCGGCCCTGTACCGGCGTGATGTCCGGGGTGAGGTCCTGTCCGTGCAGCGCGTACCCCATCTCGGTGCGCAGCGTGTCCCGCGCGCCGAGGCCGCACGGCCGCAGGTCTGGGGTGGCCGCGAAGAGGCGGTCCCACACCTCGACGGCGCGCGCGGCGGGCACCACCAGCTCGTAGCCGTGCTCGCCCGTGTACCCCGTGCGGCATACCACCAGCTTGTCCACCGTCGCGAAGCTCATGTAGTCGTGGTCGGTGGGCAGCCCCAGTGCGGCGACGGCCTCGGTCGAGCGGGGGCCCTGCACGGCGAGCACCGCGTACCCCTCGTGCTCGTTTGTGACCGTGAGCTGCGGCGGTGCCGCGGCCTGGAGGCGGCGGACGACCTCGGCGGTGTTGGCCGCGTTCGGGATGAGGAAGACGTGGTCGTCGGCGTGCAGGTACGCGATGATGTCGTCGATCGTGCCGCCGGTCGCGTCGTCGCAGCAGAGCGTGTACTGCGCGCGGCCCGGCCCGATGCGGCCCAGGTCGTTGGTGAGGCAGGAGTTGACGAAGTCGGCCGCGCCCGGACCGGTCACCCGCGCCTTGCCCAGGTGGGAGACGTCGAAGACGCCGACCGACTCGCGCACTGCCGCGTGCTCGCGCAGGACGCCGCCGCCCGCGTACTCGAGGGGCATCTCCCAGCCGCCGAACGGGGCGAACTTCGCGCCCAGCGCCGCGTGCCGCTCGTGCAGGGCCGAACGCCGCAAATCTGCGCTCATGACCGTCCCCGCTTTCCTGCGGACGGCCGCAAAGGTGCCCGCAGATCGCGCGAATCCGCAAGCGGACCTCGCAAAATGATTCCCTCGCTGCGCTCGATCATGGGTGGCAACTTACCCAAGGTTCACCGTGTGGTTAGCATCGGCGGGACACCAGCCAGCGCGAGACCCGCCGGAGCCGCCGAGTGACCTCCCCCATCCCGACCCTGAGCCTGGTCGACACCGATCCCGCCGAGCTCGCCGTCGATGCCATCGTGATCGGCGTGCACAGCGTGAACGGGGACGCGGCCGACGGGGACGGTGGCACTCTGCTGCTGGCCAGCGGCGCGGAGAGCATCGTCGCGGCCTTCGACGGGCGCCTCACCGGCACGCTCGCGCTGCTCGGCGCCACCGGCGCGCCCGGCGAGGTGACCAAGCTCGCCACGCTCGGCACCATCACGGCGCCGGTCGTGGCGGCCGTGGGCCTCGGCCCCGAGCCGACCGGTGCCGCGCCGCCGCCCGAGACGCTGCGCCGGGCCGGCGGTGCCGCCATCCGCGCGCTCGCCGGCGCCGGCACGGTCGCGCTGAGCCTCCCGCTCCCCGACGACGAGGACGCGCCCGCGGCGCTCCGGGCCGTCTCCGAGGGCGCGCTGCTGGGTGCTTACCGGTTCAGCGGGTACAAGACGAAGCCGCAGCCCGGCCGCCGCGCGCCGGTGGGCGCGGTGGTGGTGCACGTGCCGGACGCGGCCGAGGCGGCCGCCGAGGCGGAGGTGACCCGGGCCGAGGTGGTGGCGCGGGCGGTCGCGCAGACCCGCGACTGGGTGAACACCCCGCCGAACGAACTGCGCCCGCCCGAGTTCGCCGACGCGGTGGCCGACGCCGGCCGCAAGGCGGGGCTCGACGTCGAGGTGCTCGACGAGGAGGCGCTGCGCGAGGGTGGGTACGGCGGGATCCTCGCCGTCGGCCTCGGCTCCTCGGCGCCGCCACGCATGGTGCGGCTGTCGTACACGCCGGAGACCTTCGACAAGCGCGTGGCGCTGGTGGGCAAGGGCATCACGTTCGACACCGGCGGTTTCTCCATCAAGCCGGCACAGGGCATGTGGGAGATGAAGTCCGACATGGCGGGCGCCGCCGCGGTCACCGCCGTGATGCTCGCGGTCGCCGCGCTCAAGCCGTCCGTGGCCGTCACCGCGTACGTGCCGATGGCCGAAAACATGGCCTCCGCCACCGCGTACCGCCCGGGTGACGTGGTGACCATGCGCAACGGCAAGCGGGTCGAGGTGCTCAACACCGACGCCGAGGGCCGCATGATCCTGGGCGACGCGATGGCCCGGGCCTGCGAAGACGCCTGCGACTACCTCTTCGAGACCTCCACCCTCACCGGCGGCCAGGTGGTAGCGCTGGGTAAGCGGGTGGCCGGCGTGATGGGTACGCCCGAGCTGTGCGACCGCGTCAAGGCGGCCGGCGACCAGGTCGGCGAGCCAGCGTGGCCGATGCCGCTGCCCGAAGACGTGCGCAAGGGAATGGACTCCGAGGTCGCCGACATCTCCCAGGTCAACGCCGGCATGGACCGGGCCGGTCACATGCTGCAGGGCGGCGTGTTCCTGCGCGAGTTCGTGGCCGACGACGTGCCGTGGGCGCACATCGACATCGCCGGCCCGAGCTACCACTCGGGCGAGCCGACCGGCTACTGGGCCAAGGGCGGCACCGGCGTCCCGGTGCGCACGCTGCTCGCGCTGATCGACGACATCGCCACCGCCGGCTGAAAACCCGCAAAACCGAAGAAGATCTGAGCTACCGCGACGTCCGTCGTGGTCCGGACCGTTGCGCGGGGCCCCCGGGGAAACGTGGAGCGCAGCGGAGCGTTTTCTTGGGGTGCGTTCCCGCGGCCTCACCCGCCGCGGGGGTTGGGCTCGCCCGCGGAAAGCGTCAGACGGCGCCGCCGGCCGCTTTCTTGCGGCGCTCGTTGAAGTCGCGCATGCGCTGCGGATAGCCGACCAGCGCCACGTCGTAGATCGGGATCGCCAGCCGGTGGGCGAAGCGCCGCGCACCCTCGGGGCTGTCGATACGCCGCCGCGTCCACTCGCCGTCGTGGGCGATGAGGAGGACGGTCGTCTGGGTCACCGTGGTGCGGGGCTCGATGAACGCCTCGACGCCGCGGCGGGACCGGACAAACTCCTCAAGGTGCTCCAGATCGGCACGATTCGCCACGCGCTGACCCGGCGCGCCGCCCGAATCCTTGCGCCGACGAAACCAGGCCACCGGCTCTCTCCTTCCGCGCCCTATCGATGAATGCGGCAAGCGTACGTCCCGCGGGCCGCCCACGTCCGGCCCGGCGAACCCACGCAGCGAGCCGCCAGCAGGTCCGCGGACGTGTCGTTGGGCACCTCGGTGACGCGTGATGCCTTCTCAAGTGACAAGATGGCCGAGGGATTTCACAGCGTAGACCCGCGTAGCAACGATGCGACCTGGGAGTTGAATATGAGCGGCGAGACCTTCGACGTAGTAATTCTCGGAGGCGGCAGCGGCGGTTATGCCACAGCCCTGCGAGCCGCACAACTGGACCTATCGGTCGTTCTTATTGAAAAGGACAAGCTCGGCGGCACCTGCCTGCACCGCGGCTGCATCCCGACAAAGGCGCTGCTCCACGCGGGCGAGGTCGCCGACCAGACCCGCGAATCCGACGCATTCGGCATCAAGGCCGAGCTCATCGGCGTCGACATGGCGGGGGTCAACGCGTACAAGGACGGCGTCGTCGCCAAGCTCTACAAGGGCCTGCAGGGTCTGGTCAAGTCCGCCAAGATCACGTATGTCGAGGGCACCGGCCGCCTCGTCGCGCCGGACACCGTGGAGGTCGACGGCACGCGCTACACCGGTCGCAACGTCGTGCTGGCCACCGGGTCGTACTCGCGCACGCTCCCCGGCCTCGAGCTCGACGGCAAGCGGGTCATCTCCAGCGAGCACGCGCTCAACCTCGACCGCGTCCCCAGCTCGGCGATCGTGCTGGGTGGCGGAGTGATCGGCGTGGAGTTCGCCAGCGCGTGGCGCTCGCTCGGCAGCGAGGTCACGATCGTCGAGGCCCTCCCCCGCCTGCTCGCCGCCGAGGACGAGGAAGCGTCGAAGACGGTTGAGCGGGCGTTCCGCAAGCGCGGCATCGGCTTCAAGACCGGCAAGCCGTTCGAAAAGGTCGAGCAGACCGAGAGCGGCATCCGGGTGACGATCGCCGGCGGCGAGACGCTCGAGGCCGAGCTGCTGCTCGTCGCCGTCGGCCGCGGCCCGACCACGGCCAACCTCGGCTACGAGGAGCAGGGCGTCAAGATGGACCGCGGCTTCGTCCTCACCGACGAGCGCCTGCGCACCAACGTGCCCAACGTGTTCGCCGTCGGCGACATCGTGCCCGGCCTCCAGCTCGCGCACCGCGGCTTCCAGCAGGGCATCTTCGTGGCCGAGGAGATCGCGGGTAAAAACCCGGCGCCGATCGACGAGGCCGGCATCCCGCGCGTGACGTACTCGGACCCCGAGGTCGCGTCCATGGGGCTGACCGAGGCGAAGGCCAAGGAGAAGTACGGCGCCGACAAGGTGCAGGCGTACAACTACAACCTCGGCGGCAACGGCAAGAGCCAGATCCTGCGCACCCAGGGCTTCGTCAAGCTGGTCCGGCTCGTCGACGGTCCCGTCGTCGGCGTGCACATGGTCGGCGCGCGGGTCGGTGAGCTGGTCGGCGAGGCGCAGCTCATCTACAACTGGGAGGCCTACCCGGCCGAGGTCGCCCAGCTCGTGCACGCACACCCGACGCAGAACGAGGCGCTGGGCGAAGCCCACCTCGCGCTCGCGGGCAAGCCGTTGCACGCACACGCCTGATTAGAGTTTTCCCGCGGAGCCTTTGAAGGAGTCTGGAAAGATGCCGGTATCCGTCCCCATGCCCCGCTTGGGCGAGAGCGTCACCGAGGGCACCGTCACTCGCTGGCTTAAGCAGGAGGGCGACCGCGTCGAGGTCGACGAGCCGTTGCTCGAGGTCTCCACCGACAAGGTCGACACCGAGATCCCGTCGCCCGCCGCCGGTGTGCTGACCCGGATCGTCGTGCAGGAGGACGAGACCGCCGAGGTCGGCGCCGAGCTGGCCGTCATCTCCGGCGACGACGAGGGCCAGGGCGCGGCGCCGGCGGAGACCCCGCAGGAGTCGCAGCCGGCCGCGGAGGCACCCGCACAGCAGTCGCAGCCGGCCGCGGAGGCACCCGCACAGGAGGAGCCGGCACCGGCGCAGGCCGCGGCCGCCCCGCCGGAGCAGCAGCCCAGCGACCAGGACGAGACGCCGCAGCAGGGTGGTGGCGGCACGCCCGGCGCGAGCGGTGGCACCACTGTCGTGAAGATGCCGGCGCTCGGCGAGAGCGTCACCGAGGGCACCGTGACCCGCTGGCTCAAGCAGGTCGGCGAAAACGTCGACCTGGACGAGCCGCTGCTCGAGGTCTCCACCGACAAGGTCGACACCGAGATCCCCTCGCCGGCCGCCGGCACGCTGCTCGAGATCAAGGTCCAGCAGGACGAGACCGCGGACGTCGGCGCCGACCTGGCCGTGATCGGCTCCGCGGGCACGCCGTCCGAGGGCCACGTGACCGAGTCCGCGCCGGCACCGGCCGTCGAGTCGACGAAGGCGCAGGGCGCACCCGCCGCCGAGCCGCAGCGCGCACCCGAGCCCGCGCCGCGCCCCTCCCAGCCCGAGCCGGCCAAGGCGCAGGCGGCTCCCGCCCAGCCGCAGCCGAGTGGCGTGGGCGCCCGCTCCGCGCAGGCAAACGGCGGCGACACGGCGTACGTGACGCCGCTTGTCCGCAAGCTCGCCAGCGAGCACAACGTCGACCTCGCCACGCTCAACGGCACCGGTGTCGGCGGCCGCATCCGCAAGCAGGACGTGCTGGAGGCGGCGGAAAAGGCGAAGGCCGCCGCGGCGGCGCCCGCACCCGCCCAGCCCGCGCAGAAGGCCGCCCCGGCGGCGGCCCCGGCCAAGTCCGAGCCGAGCCCGCTGCGCGGCCGCACCGAAAAGCTGACCCGCACGCGCATCTCGATCGCCAAGCGGATGTACGAGTCGCTGCAGTCCTCGGCACAGCTCACCACCGTGGTCGAGGTCGACGTCACGAAGATCGCCCGGCTGCGCCAGCAGGCCAAGGGCAACTTCCAGCAGCAGCACGGCGTCAAGCTGTCGTTCCTGCCGTTCTTCGCGGTGGCGGCGGTCGAGGCGCTCGGCCGGTTCCCGATCGTCAACGCCTCGATCGACCTCGACGGCGGCACGGTCACGTACCCGGACGGCGAGCACCTGGGCATCGCCGTCGACACCGAGCGCGGCCTGCTCGTGCCCGTCATCCGCGACGCCGGCGACCTCAACCTCGCCGGCCTGGCCCGCCGCATCGCCGACCTGGCCGAGCGCACCCGCACCAACAAGATCAGCCCGGACGAGATCTCCGGCGCCACCTTCACGCTCACCAACACGGGCAGCCGCGGCGCGCTCTTCGACACCCCGATCGTGCCGAAGCCGCAGTCCGCGATCCTCGGCACCGGCGCGGTGGTCAAGCGCGCGGTCGTGGTCGACGACCCCGACCTCGGCGAGGTCATCACGCCGCGCTCGATGTGCTACCTCGCGCTGTCCTACGACCACCGCATCATCGACGGCGCCGACGCCGCCCGCTTCCTCTCCGCCATGAAGGAGCGGCTGGAGGGCGGCCACTTCGAGGCCGACCTTGGTCTCGCCTAGCTCACACCCCACTGCGTGCGGTTGATCAGGGAGTTGGCGGGCGCGCCGGCCGGCGTGTCCACCCACCAAGTCCCTGATCAACCCCCAGGGGCCGCTGGCGGGAGAGGATGGGCGGATGCGGGTTGTGATCTCGGGCGCGTCCGGGTTTCTCGGGCAGCGGTTGGCGCAGTGGCTCGGCGAGAGCGGTCACCAGGTCACGCGGCTGGTGCGGCGCAGGGACGCGGGCGCCGGTGAGATCCCCTGGGACCCGGCCGCCGGCACGCTCGACCCCGCCGCGCTCGCGCCGCACGACGCCGTGGTCAACCTCTCCGGCGCGCACATCGGTGACCACCGGTGGACCGAGCGGTACAAGCGGGTGCTGATCGCCAGCCGGGTCGACAGCACCGGCACGCTCGCCCGCACCCTCGCGGCCCTGCCCGCCGGCGGGCGGCCGGCCACTCTTGTCAACGTCGGCGGCATCAACTGGTACGGCGACACCGGCGACACCACCGTCGACGAGCAGTCGGCCGCGGGCACCGGCTTCCTCGCCGACCTCTGCAAGGTGTGGGAGGCGGCCACCGCCCCGGCCGAGGAGGCGGGGGTGCGGGTCGTGCGGCTGCGCAGTGGCACGCCGCTGCACCGCGAAGGCGGCTACCTCAAGCCGCAGATGCTCCCCTTCCGCCTGGGGATCGGCGGCAAGCTGGGCAGCGGGCGGCAGTGGATGCCGTGGGTGTCGATGGTCGACTGGCTGCTTGCGGTCGCGTTCGTGCTGGAGCGGGACGACATCGCCGGTCCGGTCAACGTGGTCTCCCCGGAGCCGGTGCGAAACTCGGAGTTCACGAAGGAGCTCGGCGCGGCGCTGCACCGGCCGGTGATCATGCCGCTCCCCACGCCCGCGCTGCGGATCGCGCTGGGTGAGATGGCGCCGGAGACCCTCGCCAGCGTGCGCGCCCGCCCAGGTGTGCTGCTCGACGCCGGCTTCACGTTTCGGCAGCCGGCCGTACGAGACGCGCTGGAAGCCGCGCTCCACGACCGCTGAGCAGCGGCAGGACCTCCGCACCCAGGGTCGCGATCAGGTCCAGGGTGGCGGCCCGGTCGCCGGCCGCCTCGACCATCAGCAGCACCCGCGCCGCACCGGTGGCCAGCAGCCCTTCGGCGACCGCGGCGGGCGTGCCGATCGGGCTGGTGCGGATCAGGTGCTCGGCGTACGCGTCGGTGTCGCGGGGCGGCGCGCCGTCGAGCCGCAGGTACCCCCGCGTGGTGGCCAACCACGGCCGCAACGTGCGGCGGAGCCGGCCCTCGGCGGCGGCCTGGCTCTCCCCCAGCGCCACGAGCCGCGCCACGGCGTGCTCCACATCAGACGGTCCATATCGGTCGAGCAGCGCGGCCGGGTCGTCGTGCACGCCGAGCAGCAGCGGCAGCCCGCGCGCGGCCGCGATGTCCACCGTCGACGGTGAGGTGGCGGCGACCCACACCGGCAGCGGGCGGGGCGGCCTGGGTACGACGGCCACCTCGCGGAAGGTGAAGTGGCGTCCCGTGGCGCTCACGGTGGCGCGGCCGGACACCCAGTCGAGCAGGACGTCCAGCGACTCGGCGAAGCCGTGCTCGTACCGGGACAGGCCGGTGCCGAACACCTCCAGGTCGGCCCAGGGTCCGCCGCGGCCGACGCCGAGCCGGAAGCGGCCGCCGGACGCCTCGTCCAGCAGCACCGCCTCCTCGCCGAGCGCGACCGGATGGCGGTTGGAGAGCACGCACGCGGCGGTGCCCACGACAAGGCGGCTGGTGCGGCCCAGGATCACGCCGGCCAGCGCGGTGGCGGAAGGGCAGCGCCCGTACTCGATGAAGTGGTGCTCGGCGAGCCAGACCCCGGCGAAGCCGGCGGCCTCCGCGGCGACCGCGTAATCCACGGTCGCCGCGGCGCCATGCGCGCTG
Organism: Phytohabitans houttuyneae; assembly: GCF_011764425.1. Taxonomy (NCBI): domain Bacteria; kingdom Bacillati; phylum Actinomycetota; class Actinomycetes; order Micromonosporales; family Micromonosporaceae; genus Phytohabitans; species Phytohabitans houttuyneae. The sequence continues at coordinate 1,121,119 of NZ_BLPF01000004.1, read as the reverse complement.
AGCAGGAAGAGATCAGCAGTCACGCAGCTCGGGCGACTGGTTGCGGAGCTGGGCCACCGGCGAGATGAAGTCCTGGTACGTCTCGCCGCCGACCGCGGACAGCCTGAACGCGGCCACCCGGTGGCAGTTCTGGAACGCGAGCTTCACGCCGAAGTGCCGCTCCAGCCCGCCCCGGATCGCGTCGCTGGCGAGGGCGCGCAGCAGCTGGCCGCGCTCCTTTTCGCTCGGCGGCGGCACGGCGTGGTCGGCGAACTCCGCGGTCGTCGTGGCCGAGCGGGCGGCGACGTCGGAGACGACCGCCCAGGCGTACGGCAGTGACTCGCGCACGCACGCGACGAACTCGGCGTCGTCGACCTGGCCGCTCTCGGCGCGCTCCAGCAGGGCGGCGGGTACGTCGAGGGACATGCTCTCTCCTTACGTTTCCGGGCGGTGTCGCTCGCTTCGCGAGCAGCAGCGCCACAACTCAGCGGGCCATCGCGTGTGGCCCGAGCACGAACTCCGGATCGACCTGGTCGGCGAGATCCTCGCCCACTTTGTCGTTGGCCCAGGCGGTCGCGTTGCGCAGATGGAACTCCACCGCCTGCCGGGTGTAGGTGGCCCAGTCCTTCGGACAAGCATCGACTGATTCACGCATCGTGTCCAGAGCGTCACGGTTAGCGATCTCCAGCGCGGAGAGCGGCTGCGGGCGGCCCCGCTCGGCCGCCTTGACGTACGCCGAGCGCCCCACCCAGGTCAGCAGGTCGTCGCCGACGTGCGCGCGAAGGAAGTCCACATCGGACTCGTCGTCGACCTTGTTGCCCACCACGTGGACACGTACGCCGAAGTCCCGCGCGTAGCCGACGTACTGCCGGTACACCCCGACGCTGCGCAGCGTCGGCTCACACACCAGGAACGTGGCGTCGAAGCGGGTGAACAGCCCGGACGCGAACGAGTCGGCGCCGGCGGTCATGTCCACCACGACGTACTCCCCGGCGCCGTCGACAAGGTGGTTGAGCAGCAGCTCGACCGCGCCGACCTTGGAGTGGTAGCAGGCCACGCCAAGATCCTCGGTCGCGAACGGGCCGGTCACCGCCAGCCGGATGCCGCCCACCTCGCGGACCAGCGCGTCGTAGATCGGGTTGTCACCGGTGATCGACAGCAGCCGGGAGCCCGGGCCGGGCGGCGTGGTCTTGACCATGGCCGCGGCCGAGGAGATGCGGGGGTTGGTCCCGCGCAGGTATTCCTTGATGTCGGGCAGGTGGTCGCCGAGCGCGGGCAGCAGCACCGCCTCGTCCTCGGCGGCGCCGAGCGCGGCGGCCAGGTGCTGGTTGATGTCCGCGTCGATGGCGAGCAGCGGCGCACCACCGCCAGCCAGATGGCGGGCGAAGAGGGCGGCCAGCGTGGTCTTGCCGCTGCCGCCCTTCCCGACCAGGGCGATTTTCACGGTACTGGGCTCCTTGGGCTCTCTCGTCTCTTGCTCGTATTGGATGTCATTTCCAATAACCATGCAAGCACTTCGGGTGTGTCGGGCCCAAATTGGTAGGGTTACGGGCCGTGACGCTGACCGAGCCCGTGGCCGCGCCCGCCGACCCGCCGGCCGCCTCGCGACGCCGCCCGGACCTTGTCGTCGCGACCCTCGCGCTCGGGCTCGCCGTGCTGGTCACCGCGGGCCTGTGGGCGGATCCCAACCACCGCACCATCAAGGTCAACTCCAGCGACCAGGCGCTGTTCGAGTGGCTGCTGGCCTACGGCGCGCACGCGCTCACCCACGCCGAAAACCCGCTCTTCACCCACCTGATGAACGTCCCCGACGGGGTAAACCTCGCGGTCAACACCTCGATCACCGTGTACGCGGTCGTGTTCGCACCGCTCACGCTGCTGGCCGGGCCACAGTGGTCGTTCGTCGTGATCCTCACGCTCAACCTGGCCGCGACCGCGTTCGCCTGGTACCTGCTGCTCTCCCGCTCCTTCCGGCTGCCGGTGCTCGCCGCGGCGGTCGGCGGCCTCTTCTGCGGCTTCGCGCCCGGCATGGTCTCGCACGCCAACGCCCACCTCAACTGGACCGCCGGCTGGCTGGTGCCGCTGATCGTGTGGCGGGTGTTCGCACTCCGCGAGCCGGACCGGTGGCGGCGCAACGGGCTGATCCTCGGCGTGCTCGTGGCGGTCGCGTTCTCGATCGCCGCCGAAGGGCTCTTCTTCACCGCGCTGGCGTGCGGGGTGTTCCTCGGCGTGTGGGGGCTGTCCCAGCGTGCCGAGGCGCGCGCCGCCCTGCCGCAGTTCCTGCGCGGGCTGGCCGTCACCGCGGGCGCGGCCGTCGTGCTGCTCTCGTACCCGCTGTGGCTGCACTTCTTCGGCCCGCAGCGCTTTCACGGCACCGGCTTCGACCCGAAGGTGCACAACGAGGACCTGGCCGCGTTCGCGGCGTTTCCGGAGCGGTCGCTGGCCGGCGTGGCCGGGCTGGACACCGGCCTCGCACCCAACCCGACCGAGGAAAACTCGTTCTTCGGCCTGCCGCTGCTCCTGCTCACGGTCGCCTGCTTCGTGCTGCTGTGGCGCCGCGCGGACCACGGCCGCCGGGCGATGCTGCGCGCGCTGGCCGTCACCGCCGGGGTGTTCTCCGTGCTGTCCCTCGGACCGGAGCTCAAGGTCGACGAGCGGCTGACCGGGATCCCGCTGCCGTACGCCGCGCTCGGCGCCATGCCCATCTTCAACGCCGCGCTGCCGGCGCGGCTCGCGCTCGTGGCGATCCCGCTGGTCGGGCTCGTGCTCGCGTACGCGCTGGCCGCCCTGGGGCCACGGCCGGCGCCGGCCTGGCTGGGCGCCTTCGCCGTCGCGCTGCTGCCGCTCGTGCCGGTGCCGCTGCACACCTCGGTGTACGAGCCGGTCCCCCGTTTCATCACGTCCGGCACCTGGCGCGAGTACGTCAGCGACGGCGGAGTGCTCGCCCCCGTCCCGCCCACGTCGGACGTGCTGCCGGACGGGCAGCGCTGGCAGACCTACGCGCTGGCGCACCGGCAGGGCGAGTTCCGCATCCCGGCCGGCTTCTTCCTCGGCCCCGGCGGCCCGGACGGCAAGGGCCGGATCGGACCGGTCCCCCGTCCCTCCGCCGAGCTGCTCTTCGAGGTGGCCCGCACCGGCGTCGTGCCGCCCATCACGGACGCCGACCGCGCGGCGGCCCGCGAAGACCTGCGCTACTGGGGCGCGGAGGCCGTGGTGCTCGCCGACCGGGTACACGGCGCGAAGTTTCCCGCCCATCCGGAAGCCTTGCTGCGCGCCACGACCGAGCTGCTGGGCCCGCCACAGCGCGTCGACGACGTGTGGCTCTGGCGCGCGGCCTAGCGTGACGTGAGCAGCGACACGCGGTGATGGGGCGCCTGAGCGGGTTTAGGCTGGTGGGGTGACTAGCGCACTCACCGGGCTGCGGCACCGGAATCTCGGCCGGATCGACTATCTGGCGGCGTGGGACGAGCAGCGGCGGCTGCACGAGGCCGTCGCCTCCGGTGCGGAGCCGGGCACCGTGCTCCTGCTCGAGCACCCCAGCGTGTATACGGCCGGCAAGCGCACCGAGCCGTTCGACCGCCCGGTGGACGGGACGCCGGTCATCGACGTCGACCGCGGCGGCAAGATCACGTGGCACGGGCCGGGGCAGGTGGTCGGTTACCCGATCCTCAAGCTGCCCGACCCCATCGACGTGGTGGCCTACGTGCGCCGCACCGAGCAGTTGCTGATCGACGTGTGCGCCGAGTTCGGACTGGCGACGACGCGGATCGAGGGGCGCAGCGGCGCGTGGGTGCGGGCCGACGACAAAGGGCCTGACCGCAAGGTCGGCGCGATCGGCATCCGGGTGTCGCAGGGCGTGACCCAGCACGGCTTCGCGCTCAACTGCGACTGTGACCTGTCCGTCTTCGACCGCATCGTGCCGTGCGGCATCCGCGACGCGGGCGTCAGCTCGCTCAGCGCCGAGCTCGGCCGGCAGATCACTGTCGCCGACGTCTTCCCGGTGGTGGAGCGCCACCTCGACACCCTGCTCGCCGAGTGAGCGTTCACGGGGTGGTGGTGCGGCCCGGCGAGGGGCGCACGTTCGCGTACGCGGGGCAGCCGATGCGGGTGCTCGCCGAGACACAGGGCTTCGCGGTCGTGGAGATGACCGTGCCGCCGCGCTTCGCCGGGCCGGTGCCGCACCGGCACCACGGCTTCGACGAGGGCATCCACGTGCTCAGCGGCACGCTCCTGCTGACGTATGGCACCGACGACCCGGTCGAGGCGACGGCGGGGGCGTTCTGCCTCACCCCGCGTGGCGTGCGTCACACGTTCGCCAACCCGACCGACGAGCCGGCCCAGGTGCTCGGACTGTGGTCACCCGGGCCGGCCGGCCTCGCGTTCATGGCGGACGTCGGCGCGCTCATCCCGCCGGGCGGTGCACCCGATCCGGCCGAGGTGGCCGCTGTGTACGCCGCCCACGACAGCGACCTGCTGCCCTGACGCGAGCCGCTACGGCGCCAGCCGATGGCGGTCGCGCGGAAACGCCGTCACCTCACGCACGTTCGTCGCGCCGGTGAGCCGGGCCACAAAGCGCTCCAGCCCTATCGCAAACCCGCCGTGCGGCGGCATCCCGTGGCGGAAGGTTTCCACATAGGACTCGTACGGCGCGAGCGGCTCGCCCCGCGCGGCCAGCGCCGCCACGTAGTCCTCGTACCGGTGCAGCCGCTGCCCGCCGGTGACCAGCTCGACGCCGCGGAAGAGCAGGTCGAAACCGTTCGTGTAGCCGGGACGCGCCGGGTCCGGGTGCGTGTAGAAGGGGCGCTTCGCCATCGGGTAGCCGGTGACGAACACGAAGTCCGAACCGTGCTCGCGTAAGGCCCACTCCCCGACCGCACGCTCGTCCGCGGGCGCCAGGTCGGCCGGGCCGGAGCCCGAGTCCTGCGCGGCGCCGGCGATCTTCAGCGCCTCGGTGAAGTGCACGGCGGGAAACTCGGCCGGCATCGCGGCGGGCAGGCCGGTCGCGCCGACCATGCCGCGGATCACCTCGGTCAGTACGGCCATGACGTCCCGGTGGTCCTCGACGAAGCCGAGTTCGGCGTCGAGCGACGTGTACTGGGCCAGGTGCCGCCCGGTCTCGTGCGGCTCGGCGCGGAAGACCGGCCCCACCTCGTACACGCGCTCGAAAACGCCCACCATCATCTGCTTGTAGAACTGCGGCGACTGGGCCAGAAACGCAGGGCGTCCAAAGTAGTCGATCGAGAACACGTTGGCCCCGCTCTCGGTGGAGCTGGCCACGATCTTCGGGGTGTGCACCTCCACGAAGCCCAGGCCGTCCAGTGTGGACCGGAAGCCGGCCGCGGCCGCCGCCGAGTGGCGCAGCGCGGTGGCGCGAGTGGCGTGGCGCAACGACAGTGACGCGTGGTCGAGCTGCGTCGGCAGGGTCGCACCGAGTTCGGGCCGGAAGAGGTCGAACGGTGGCGGCTGGGCAGGCGCGCCGAGTACCCGTACCAAAGGCTCGACCACCTCGACCCCGGCGGGCGCCGCCGGGTTCGCTACGGCCTTGCCGGTGACCTCGACGGCGGTCTCCTCCCCGACGGCCTCGACCTCGGCGCGGACACCGGGGTCGGTGACCACGACCTGGCTGAGCCCGGCGCGGTCCCGCAGGATCAGGAACGCCACCGACTTCAGCAGCCGGCGGCGGTGCACCCACCCGGCGAGCCGCACGGGCTCGCCGATCCGGGCGGGGAGCTGGGTGGAAAGGATGCGTTGCATCGGGCACCTCCTCGTCATCGCGCAACGCGATCCCGATGGGGCGCGGGCGAGTCGGGAACTCGCGGTGCCACCGCGCCTTCGCCCCCGGGAGGGGCCTCATTCGTCAGCGACTCGGGAGTGTCTTCGCACCCCGGCGCCGGGCCACCGTCACAGCCGCTGGTGGCTCTCTCGGCCGGCGGAATCGGGGCGGTACTTGGTTCCGTCGTCGTCGCTGCGGCCACGCTAGCAGGACAAACCGGTGGTAGGCATCACATTAAGGGAGGGTGAGGCTCGTCGCCTAATGTTCATGCGCGACCACAGCGAGCGTAGGCTCAGATCTGTGACCATCGCTCCAGAGGGACGGCGCCTGCTGCGCATCGAGGCGCGCAACGCCGAGACGCCGATCGAGCGCAAGCCGCCGTGGATCAAGGTCAAGGCCAAGATGGGCCCGGAGTACACCGAGCTTCGTGGCCTGGTTCAGCGTGAAGGCTTGCACACCGTCTGTCAGGAGGCCGGCTGCCCCAACATCTACGAGTGTTGGGAAGACCGCGAGGCCACCTTCCTCATCGGCGGCGATCAGTGCACCCGGCGGTGCGACTTCTGCCAGATCGACACGGGCAAGCCGGCTGAGTTCGACGCCGACGAGCCGCGCCGCGTCGGCGAGTCGGTCGCCACGATGGGCCTGCGCTACGCGACGGTCACCGGCGTGGCGCGCGACGACCTTCCGGACGGCGGCGCCTGGCTCTACGCGGAGACGGTCCGCCAGATCCACAAGCTCCAGCCCGGCTGCGGCGTCGAGCTGCTGATCCCCGACTTCAACGGCGACCCCGTCCAGCTCGGCGAGGTCTTCGACGCCCGGCCCGAGGTGCTCGCGCACAACGTCGAGACGGTGCCGCGCATCTTCAAGCGGATCCGCCCGGCCTTCCGCTACGAGCGTTCGCTCGACGTGCTCACCCGCGCCCGCGCCGACGGCCTGGTGACGAAGTCCAACCTGATCCTCGGCCTCGGCGAGGAGCGCCACGAGATCTCCCAGGCCCTGCGCGACCTCCACGCCGCCGGTTGCGAGCTGGTGACCATCACGCAGTACCTGCGGCCCACGCCCCGCCACCACCCGGTGGAGCGGTGGGTCAAGCCGGAGGAGTTCGTGGAGCTGAAGGAGGAGGCCGAGCAGATCGGCTTCGCCGGCGTCATGAGCGGTCCGCTGGTCCGCTCCTCGTACCGCGCCGGTCGCCTCTACCAGCAGGCACTGGACGCCCGCGCCGCCTGAGCCGCGTCCGGCGGTAACCGTCAGGAGTGAATCGCGGACGGAATGCATTGATCGATTCCCATCCGTCCCCTAGATTCGCGGCCATGAGCCTCCCGACGGAACCCATCGGAAGCATCCCTCGATCCCCCGCCCTCCTCGCCGGCATCGCCGACCACGCGGCCGGCCGCATCGACAAAAGCTCGCTGGACGGCCTGTACGACGAGGCGCTGCGCGACACCATCGGGACACTGGAGTCCCTCGGCTCCCCGGTTGTCACGGATGGCGAGCAGACCAAGCCGTCCTTCGTGACCTACCCCCTCGCCGGGCTCGACAACCTGGCACCGGACGGCGCCGTCATCCCCTTCGCCGACGGACACACCCGCCAGCTGCCCAGGCTGGCCGCGGGCCCCTTCCGCTACGCGGCACACTGCGGCGACTACCTGCGGGCCGCGCGCAGGCACGCCACGGTGCCGGTGAAGCAGGCGGTCATCGCGCCGTCGGCACTGAGCCTGCTCTACCCGCAGGACGGCATCGCCGGCTACAGCCGGGACGAGTTCCTCGACGACCTCGTCGACGAGGCGGAGGCCGACATCCGCGGCGCGCTCGACGCGGGCGCCCACACCGTCCAGCTCGACTTCACCGAGGGGCGGCTCTCCATCAAGCTCGACCCGTCCGGCGGCGTGCTGGAGTCCTTCGTCGCGCTCAACAACCGGGTGCTCGACCGCTTCACCGAGGTCGAACGCGCCCGCATCGGCGTACACACCTGCCCCGGCGGCGACCAGGACTCCACGCACAGCCTCGACGTGGACTACACCGCCCTGCTGCCCCACCTGTTCGCCATCCACGCGGGCGTCTTCTACGTGCAGCTCGCCAGCGAGCCCGACCCCGACCGGGTGCTCGCCGCCATCGCCACCCACCTGCGGCCGGACCAGCGCGTCTTCGTCGGCGTGACCGACCCGATCGACCCTGTCGTGGAGTCGCCGGCGCTGGTGCGCGACCGCGTGCTCCGGGCCGCCGAGCACCTTCCGCCGGACCGGCTGGGCACCTGCGACGACTGCGGGTTCGCCCCGTTCGGCGACGACACCTCCACGTCCCGGGACGTCGCCTTCGCCAAGGTGCGCGCGCGGATCGAAGGCACCGCGCTGGCCAGCGAGGCCCTCGGGACCTAAAGGATCTAATCCAATGGATTTGGGCTACCGCGATGTCCGCGGTGGTCCAGACCGTTGCTCCCGCGGCCTCACCCTCCGCTGTCGCCCAGCTCACCCCAAGAGCCTGCTCCGCAGATCTAGGGGAAGTTTGTGCTCTCGACTTTCGGAGTTTTCGTCGTCTGGAGTGCTTTCGCGGTCAGGGTGAGCCTTGATGTGAGCTGCCGCTGTGCCCCCGGTTGCCGCCTCACCCTCCGCGGTCGCCCAGCTCAACCCAGGAGCCCGCTCCCGCAGATCTTGGCAAGTTAGCGTCGAAATGGCGCGCAAACTCACCAAGATTCCAAGCTCACACCGCCTGCACCTGATCGACAGTCACACACCGCGACGACGGCGCCGAACTGTGGACGGACTGGGGCACTCCCGCCTCGAAAGATCTGCAGAAGCACGGGCGGGAGACAGGACAGGGGCAGCAAACGACCACGATCTGCTCTGTGGAGGCCTTGTTGACACCGATCAAGGAACCAGTGTGGTCCAGACCGTTGTTTATCCCCGCGTTTCCCAGATCGGCATCGGCACGGCGACACCCCGCTCGGTTGTGGACGGATTCGCCCACCTCGACCCCAAAAGCTCTCCAGATCTGGAAGCAGGCAAAGCATCCAGACTGCGGCCTTAATCGGTGCGGGTTGGCTGGGGTCGGAGTGCGGACGGACCGGCTGCGCAGGATCAAGGACTCGGGTGGCGCATCGCCCTGAAAACAGATCGTCCAGCCCGCGCGCGACCAACGCCGAACCGACCATCCGGCCAAACACAGCGCCCAGGTCGAGAGCCCGTCGCGGCCACCCCTTGGAGTAGGCCCTGTTTCAAGAAACGACCCGTCGCGAAGCGAGAATGAGGGCACCGCGGCCGGGAGGTAGGCGATGGAGAAGTGGGAGTACGCGGCCCTGTACCTGGTGAAGCTCAAGAAGGAGGTGCGTGAGTCGCGCATCTTCCGGGAGGACAAGGTGACCGTCGAGCACTCGCTCGTCGCGGTCATCGTCCCGGTCAACACCGACACCATCCGCACGCCGGTGCCGTCGGACATCGCAGCCTTCAACTGGGCCGGGCAGCAGGGCTGGCGGGTGAGCCTCGCGCACGTGGACGCGAACATCTCCGTGCCCGACGTGGTGCCCCAGGCGGCGCGTGCGGACGGCGAGGCGGTGGCGTGCCGCCGGTACTACCTGGAGCGCAGCGTCGCGAGCTGACAGCTATCGCAAGTTTTCGGATAAGAAACTTTCCTAAAAAATGCCCTTGGGGGTGGGCTCCCGCAGGCTTGAACTGTTCCACGATCTGCAGCCATGGGCAGCACACTCTCTCGACGCACGTTCATCTCAGGCGTCGGCGCGACCGCGGCGGGCGCGGTTGCCGGTGGGGCCACACTCGCCGAGCAGCCCGCCGCCGCGGCCACGCCGGCTGACCGGTTCGGGCGGATGTTCCCGGGCCTACCTCCCTTCGTCGCCGCCGACAGCCGTAGCCGGACGGCGCTCACCGACATCGGCCGGCCGGGCGGTCTGCTGGACGCCCGCGACCCGTTGAACGAGGGGCCGATCCGGCTCATCACCAATCCGGAGCTGAGCCCGCGCAACCGCGACAACCCGTTCCACACCGCGGGTACGACGTTCTTCGGGCAGTTCCTCGACCACGACATGACCTTCGACACGACGTCCCGACTGGCGGTACCGACGCCTCCCGAGTCCACGACGAACACCCGCACGCCGGCGCTCGACCTCGACTCCGTGTACGGCGGGGGCCCGGTGGTGAGCCCGGCACTCTACGAGTCGGACCGGATCAAGCTGCGGATCGAGTCGGGCGGCAGGTTCGAGGACGTGCCGCGCGCGTCTAACGGCACCGCGATCATCTCCGACCCCCGCAACGACGAGAACGTCATCATCTCCGGCCTGCAGGCGGCGTTCATCCTTGCCCACAACCGGGCGGTCGACCTCCTGCGCGGCCAGGGCGTGCCGTCCAACAACCTCTTCGAGCGGGCCCGCCAACTGATCACGTGGCACTACCAGTGGATCATCGTGAACGAGTTTCTGCCGCAGGTCTCCGGCCACGGCATCACGCAGGACATCCTCGCCCACGGGCGGCGGTTCTACCGCCCGGAGCCGGGACCGGCGTTCATCCCGGTGGAGTTCCAGGGCGCCGCGTACCGCTTCGGCCACAGCATGGTCCGCCCCTCTTACCGGGTGAACCTGGCCGGCAACGCGGACGGCAGCCCGTTCTTCGGCTTCATCTTCGACCCGGCCGGCGAGGGCCAGGCCGACCCCGTCGACCTGCGCGGAGGGCGGCGGGCGCGGCGCCGGTTCATCGGCTGGCAGACGTTCTTCAACTTCGGCGACGGGCAGGTGCGGCCGAACAAGCGCATCGACCGGAACATTTCGACCCCGCTGTTCAACCTTCCGTTGGGCGCGATCGCGAGCGGTGAGCCGCCGACCTCGCTCCCGCAGCGCAACCTCCTGCGCCACCTCACCTGGAGCCTTCCGTCGGGCCAGCGGGTTGCGAACGCCATGGGTTGGGGCGCGCTGACGCTCAACGAACTGGCCCCGTACGGCATGGAGAACAACAGTCCACTGTGGTACTACGTGCTCGCCGAGGCCGAGCTGATAGGCGACGGGATCGTGCTCGGCCCGGCGGGCGCCCGGATCGTCGGCGAGGTGTTCATCGGGCTGCTCCAGCTCGACCCGCGCTCGTACCTGCGGGCGGCCGGAGCGGGCTGGCGGCCCACGCTGCCGGCGCAGCGCGCGGGGACCTTCGGCATGACGGACCTGCTGCGCTGGGCGCGGGTGGATCCGGCGAGCCGCGGTCAGTAACCGCGCTACTCCAGCAGCCCCAGCCGGTGGGCGACCGCAGCCGCCTCCACCCGGTTGGCCACGGCGAGCTTGGCAATGATGCGGGAGACGTGGACGCTGGCCGTCTTCGGCGAGATGTAGAGCTGCTCGGCGATCCGCCGGTTGCTCAACCCCTCGGCGACAAGGCGCAGCACCTCCTGCTCCCGCACCGTCAACAGCTCGGGCTCGTCGAGCGCAGAGCGGCTGGACACCCGCAGCCCGACGCGCCGGGCGAGGGTGTCCAGCTCCTCGCGTAGCGGGGCGGCGCGGAGGTCCTCGGCGATGCAGCAGGCCTCCTCGACCGCCTCGCCGACGAGCCCGCGGTCGCCCGCCGCCGCGGCGGCCTCGGCGAGGCTGAGCAGGGCGCGCGCCAGCGGGTACGGCTGGCCGTCGGCCCGCCAGGCCGCCACCGCCTCCTGCCAGGCGGGCAGCGCGTCGGGCCCGGTGGCGAAGGTGGCGCGGAGCTGCGCGGCACTGGCCCGCTGGGCCGGATGCTCCGCGGTGAGCCCCACAGTCGCCGCGCGGATCCGCTCGGCCAGCTCCTCGTCAGCGCCCAGGACGGCGGCCTTGGCGGCCGAGGCAAGCAGCGGCCACAGGTAGCGCGGGAACTCCTCGATGCGCGGCAGTGCGGTCGCGATCGTCGCCGCCTCGACGGCGCCGGCGAGGTCGCCGCGCTGGAGGGCGGACTCGATCCGCAGCTGGTGCAGCGGCATCGCGAGCTGGTGCTCCAGGTAGGGCCGGCCGAGGAAGCTCAACGCCCGCGTCACGAGCTCGTCGGCGCCCGGGTGGGCGCGGGCCAGCCGCAGCTGGGCGCGGATCTGCAGCCAGTGCAGGCCGAGCGTGCCGGGCGGGTCGATCCGCGCGGTCTCGGCGCAGAGCGCGTCGGCCTCGTCCCACCGGCCCAGCGCGAAGAGCGCCTCGGCGTGGTTGGACAGCAGGAACGCGCCGGTCGAGCGGCTGATCCCGACTCGTTTCGCCTCGACCGTGCCGTCGGCGGCGTTGCGGGCCGACTCCGTGTACTGCCCGATCTCGAACAGCGCGTCGGAGAGGTTGACCAGTGCGTGGACGAGCTGCGGCACGTCGCCGGTGCGGCGGGCCAGCTCCTCGGCCTTGCGCAGCTGGACAAGCCCGGCCTCGGCGGAGATCTCGTTGGTGCACACCCGGCCGAAGGCGAGTGTCGCCGCCACCTGGGCGGCCGGCTCGCCGAGCACATCGGCATCGGCCATCGCCTCGCGGGCGATGCGCGCGCCCTCGTCGATGCCGACCTTGCCGAGGTGGGTGGCGACGTTGGCGAGGATCTTGACGCGCTCGGGCGTATTGGGCACGTCGCGGGCCAGCTCGTACGCACTGCGCAGCTCGGTGGCGCCGTCGCTCTTGCCCAGCACCCGCATCAGGCGGCCGCGACGCTCCAGCATGCGGGCGGCGCGCAGCGGCTCGGCGTCCCGGTCGATCTCGGCGAGCGCGGCGCGGGTGAGGCTCATCGCGCGCATGTAGTCACCCGCGGTGGAAGCCGCGAGCAGCGTCTCCTCCAGCAGCGCGAGGTGGTCCATGCCGAGCCGGTCGGCGGCGTCGGGCACCTGCTCCCACAGCTCCAGCACGCGCTCGAGCAGCCGGCTCTTCTCCGCGTACGCGTACCGCTTGCCGGCCGCCGTCGCCGCGGCCAAGGCGGAGGTCAGCGCGCGGGGGTGGTCGTGCGCCGCATACCAGTGGTGGGCGATCTCGGCCGGCGCGCGGTCGGCGCCGACGAGCTGGGGCCGGCCCTCGATGGCCGCCGCATACCGCGCGTGCAGCCGCGCCCGCTCGCCGGGCAGCGCGTCCTCGTGGACGGCCTCGCGGACCAGCGCGTGGCGAAACTCATATCCCCCGTCGGCGCCGGCGACCAGCAGCTGGGCGGCGACCGCGGTGCGGAGCGCGTCTTCGAGCTGGTGGTCGGGCACCTCGGCGACCTGGACGAGCAGGTCGTGGCCGATCCTGTTGCCACCGGCGGCGGCCAGCCGGAGCACCCGCTGCGCCGCGTCGGGCAGCCGGTCGATGCGGGCCAGCAGCAGATCGCGGAGGGTGTCGGGCAGGTCGCGGCAGCCGTCGGGGTCGCTGGAGACCGCCAGCTCCTCCACGAAGAACGGGTTGCCCTGGGACCGGTTGTAGACGTTGTCGACAAGGGCCGGGCGAGGCTCGGCGCCGAGTAGGTCGGCCAGGATCTCCATCGTGCCGTCGCGGTCGAGGCGGTCGAGGTCGATGCGCTCGACGCCCCTGGCCCGGTCCAGCTCGGCGAGGAAGGACCGCAGCGGGTGGCCCCGGTGCAGCTCGTCGGAGCGGAACGTGCAGATCATCAGGGCCTGCGCGGTGCGGGCCGACCGGATCAGAAAGCCGATGAGGTCGCGGGTGGACCGGTCGGCCCAGTGCAGGTCCTCGATGATGAGGACCAGCGGCCGCTCCCGGACCAGCCGCCCGAAGAGGCCGGCGACCAGCTCGAAAAGGTATCCCCGGTTGGCGTCGACAAGGCCCTCGGGCCCGGCCGGGCCGAGCTCCGGCAGCAGCCGGGCGAACTCGTGCTCGTGCCCGTCGAACGCGGCCGGCCCGTCCCGCCGGAGCAGGTCGCGCAGCGCCGCCACGAAAGGCGCGAAGGGCAGGCCCTCCTCGCCCAGCTCGAGGCACTGGCCGGTGAGCACGCGGACGCCCTCGTCGAGAGCGTGCCGCCGGAACTCCTCGACGAGGCGGGTCTTGCCGACCCCCGCTTCGCCGCCGAGCAGCACCGTCGTGGACTCGTCGCCGCGGGCACGCTTGAGCGCGTCGCGCAGCGCCGCGAGATCGGCGTCGCGACCCACGAGGACGGAACTTGTGGCTCGGGCGGTCACGAGATCGAGCATGCCACGCCCTTCCGACATCTCTGAGTGATTAAGCGTGCGGCCGAACTGCTGGGGCCGGCCCGCCCCCGTGACGGGCCGGGCCCCGGTGTGGGTTCAAGGCAGCGCGGGCGCCCGCGTGGCGGCTCCGTGGTGGCGCCGGCCGGAGCGGGACCACCAGTGCGGCCGCTCGGGACCGCCGCCGCGCACGACGGCGCGAGCCAGGCGCACCCGGTCGGCCTCGGCGTGCAGCTCGGCGGAACGGTGACGGTGGAGGGTCAGCGTGGAGTGTGGGTCAAGGATCGTCATGACAATTACTGTCCGCGCGAAGGCGGCGTGCCCGCATTGGTGCGATGCCTGATGTTGCAGGCAGGCGGGGTACTTACGCGGCGCCGCGAGGGCGGCCCAGGGCCGTAAGGTACTTACCTCGCGCAGCCCTTAGACTCCTGGGCATGGCAAAGCCCGAGGAGAAGGTCACGTTCGGCCAGCGGCTGAAGCAGATCGGGATGGTTTTCTCGTTCACCGCCAAACGCGACAAGTGGTTCGCACCGCTCGTCGCCGCCGCGGTGCTCATCCCGCTCGCGCTCACCGTGGTGGCGGTGATCACCTGGGGCTGGCTGTGGCTGCCCGTGGGCATCCTGCTCACCCTGCTCGCCGTGCTCATCGTGCTCAACCTGCGCTCCAACGCGGCGATGATGACCGCCGCCGAGGGCCAGCCGGGCGCCGCCGCGCAGCTGGTGGAAAACATGCGCGGCGACTGGCGGGTGACCACCGCGGTGAGCTCCACCACGCAGATGGACATGGTGCACCTGGTGCTCGGCCGCCCGGGCGTGATCCTGCTCGCGGAGGGCAACCCGCAGCGGGTGCGCAGCCTCCTCGGCCAGGAGAAGCGCCGCCTCGCGAAGGTGATCGGCAACGCCCCGATGTACGACTACATCGTCGGCACCGGCGAGGACGAGCTGTCGATCCGCAAGCTGCGGACCACGCTCATGCGCCTGCCGCGCAACCTCACCGGCAAGGACGTCAACGCGCTCGACAAGCGCCTGACCGCCCTCTCCGCCCGGCCCAACCTGCCCAAGGGCGCCATCCCCAAGAACATGCGGCCCTCGAAGGGCGCGTTCCGCCAGATGCGCGGCCGCTAACCGGCACCACCCTTCAAGCATTTCGATGCCCCGGTCCGCATCACCTGCGGACCGCGTGCTCCCGCGGGCACCGCTGCGGTCGGCGGCTCGCAAGGGCTCGCCGAACCCCCGACCTCCGCTGCCGGGTCCGTGGGCCAAGCCCCAAAGCACCGCCGCGCCAGGTCCGCGGGAGCGTGCCCTTTGGGGTGAGCTGTCGGGACGCGGAGGGTGAGGCCGCGGGAGCAACGGTCCGGACCACCACGGACATCGCGGTAGCCCAAACCCCTTGGAACTTGATCCTCTAGTGGAAGGGCAGGCGGAGGCCGAGCTGGCCGCCGATGGGGGCGTTCCACTCGCGGACCAGGCGCAGTTCGGTGCCGGACAGGGCCCGGCGGTAGACGCGGACCTCGTCCACCGTGCCGCGCAGGCGGTCCGCGCCGTCGACCCGCTGTCCGATGTGGATGCCCTGCACGCCGAACTCCTTGCCCGCGGTGACCGAGCCGGGCGGGGCCGCCGCGGACGCCACCTCGACGCCGTCGACCAGCAGGGCGAGCCGCCCGTCGCCGCGGCGCAGCGCCACGTGGTGCCAGGCGCCGTCGTTGTAGGCCGCCGTCGAGGCGACGCTGACCGTGAAGCGGTCGACCGCCATCAAGGCCCGGATCCGCTTGCTGGCCGGCTCCGCGCGCAGCCAGACCTGCGGGGTGGTCCCGCTGCCCATCCGGTACGCCCAGAGGATCGCTCCCTGCTTGGCGGTCTCCGTGTACCGGAGCCAGGCGGTGAGCGTGAAGTCGCCGGCGCCGAGGTCGATCGAGGCGTCGAACGGCACCTCGACCCGGTCGTCCACGCCGTCCAGCGCCAGCCCGCCACCGAACCGCCCCTCGCCGGGGCTCGCCTCTCCGCGCACGTATGCCGGGTTGCGGGCGGGCGAGGCGTCCGGGGTCGTGGGGCCGGGCGCGGGCGGGCCGGGGATACCGGGCGGTGTGCCGTTCGGCGTGTCAAGGTACGCCTCGTTGAACCGTGCCCACCGGATGCTCTCGTACGGCGTCGACGCCCCCGCCTCGTACATCAGCGCCGCCTCGTCACCGTCGAGCCGCACCATGTCCGAGTACGCGCTCGGGCCCCACGAGAAGACCTTGCCCTGCTGCCACGCCTCCCACGTGCGGCCTTCGTCGTACGACGAGCGGATCGACGCCACCTCGCGGGCGGCCGGGTGCGCGGGCGCGGAGAAGAGGATCCGCCCGGAGTCGAAGCGCAGCAGCGACCCCTGCACGTCCGGCATCGCCAGCGCCGGCAGTGTCCGGAAGGGGCCCTCCCACGTGTGGCCGCTGTCGCCGCTGGTCGCGTACGCGCGGCTGCCCGGGTCGGTGCCCCGCTCGCGGGCCAGCGCGTAGATCCGCCCGTCGCGCAGCTCGACGACCGTCACCTCCTGCGCGATGACCCGCCCGTCGTCGCGGGACGTCTCCGCGCCGATGTGCCAGGTCTCGCCGCCGTCGTCGCTGTAGAGCAGGTGCGTGCCGTACACGTGCGGGCCGACCCGATCCCAGCTCTCGAAGCTGGCGCCGACCACGAGCCGCCCGGCGTGCGGGCCGCGCTCCAGCTGGATGCCGTGCATCGGCCCGGTGGCGTACCAGTGGTTCCACTCGGGTCGTTTCGCGTCGGTGAGCTCGCGGGGCGCCGTCCAGGTGGCTCCGCTGTCGTCGCTCACCTGCACGTACGGGTCGCGGTCACAGCCGTCCGTGCACGGTGCCGGTCCATTGTGGGTGGTGATCACGACGACCCGCCCGGTGCGCCGGTCGACGATCGGCACCGGGTTGCCGTGCGTGCTCCCGCTCCCCTCGGAGACCACCTGCAGCGGTCCCCAGGTACGCCCACCGTCGGTGGAGCGGCGCAGCACGAGGTCGATGTCGCCGTCGTCGCCGCAGTCCGCGACGCGCCCCTCGGCGAAGGCGAGGACGGTGCCGTCGTTCGCCCGTACGGCGGCGGGGATGCGGAAGCAGGCGTACCCGAAGTCGCCCTGCCGGTAGATGACCTGCTCGTCCACGAACGGCTCGGGCGCCGGCGAGACCACGGATCCGGCCAGGAGGAGGAGTGCCGCGAGCGCCTTCATCAGACCAGCCCCGCCGCGGCCAGGTACTTGCCGACCCGGCCGATCTCGTCGTCGTCGAGCGGTATCTGCGGCGGCGCGGTCGTCGGATGGTCGATGACGCCGCGCAGGAAGAGCGCGGCCTTGAAGGCGCCGAGTGCGGACGAGCTGATGCCCATGCGCGTGCCTCCCACCGTGATGAGCGCGAAGAGGTGCAGCAGCCGCTCCTGCTCCGCCCGCGCCGCGTCCCACTCGCCGGCCCACGCCGAGCGCAGCAGCCGTACGTAGCCGTGCGGGTCCACATTGCCCAGTCCGGGTACGACGCCGTTCGCGCCCATCCACAGCGCTGAGTCGACGGTCAGCTCCGAGCCGGTCAGCACGCTGAACCCGCTGATGTCCTCGCGGTCCCGCCGGCCGAGGATCACCGACCGCAGCCCGCCCTCGTCGCCGCTGGAGTCCTTGACGCCGGCCAGCACACCCTCGGCGGCCAGGTCCAGCACCAGGTCGGTGGCGAGCTTGCTGTGCACGGACACGGGCAGGTCGTACGCGTACAGCGGCCGCCCCGCCGCCTCCGCGATCGCCCGGAAGTGAGCGCGTATCTCAGCCGGGTGCGTCCGCGCGTAGAAGGGCGCGGTGGCGACGATCCCGTCCACGCCGGCGTCGACGGCCGCCCGCACGTGGTCGAGCACCCGCAGCGTGGTCATGTCGATGACGCCGGCGAGCACCGGCACGCGGCCGGCGACGTGGCCGACGACGGTCTCCAGCACGACCCGCCGGTGCCGGTCCGGCAGGAACGCCGCCTCCGACGAGGACCCGAGCAGGAAGAGCGCGTCCACGCCCCCGTCGAGCAGGTGGTCGACGAGCCGGGTCAGTGAGCCGGTGTCCACCTCGTACCGCGGGGTGAGCGGGGTGCACACCGGTGGGATGACGCCGGTGAGGGCCTGTGCCGTGGTCATGAACGCTCCTGTGCTTGGCTGATCAGCTCGCGGTCGGTGGCGCCGGCCGGTACCGGGTGGAAGCAGCGAACGAGGTGCCCCGAGGTGCGCTCCACCGGCGGCATGTCCGCCGCGCAGTCGTCGGCGGCGCGCCAGCAGCGGGTGCGGAAGGGGCAGCCGCTCGGCGGCCGGGTGGCCGACGGCACGGGGCCGGCGAGCGGGATCGGGTCGATCGGGTGCAGCAGGCCGGGCGTCGCCGAGAAGAGCGCCCGCGTGTACGGGTGGCGCGCCCCGTGCGGCAACGCACCCGCCGGGGTCTGCTCGACGATCCGGCCGAGGTACATCGTGACCACCCGGTCGCTCATCCGCCGCACGGTCTGTATGTCGTGCGAGACGAAGACGAGCGCGAGCCCCAGCCGTTCCTTGAGGTCGAGCAGCAGGTTGAGGATCTGCGCGCGCACGGAGACGTCGAGTGCGCTGGTCGGCTCGTCCGCGATCAGCAGGTCCGGGTCGAGGGCGAGCGCCCGCGCGATGGCGACCCGCTGCCGCTGCCCGCCGGAGAGCTGGCCGGGCAGCACGTCCGCGGCGCTGGCCGGGAGACCCACCTGGGCGAGCAGCTCGCGTACCCGCTCCTCGCGCTGGCGCGGCGTGCCCCGGCCGTGCACGTCCAGCGGGTCGCGCAGCACCTGGCGTACCGGCAGGCGCCGGTTGAGCGCCGTCGACGGGTCCTGGAAGACCATGCCGACGCCCGCCCCGATCAGGCGGCGACGGCGGAAGTCGGGCATGCTGCCCAGGTCGTTCCCCTTGAAGGTGACCCGCCCCGACGTCGGGCGCTGCAGGCCAACGAGCACCTTGGCCAGCGTGGTCTTGCCGCAGCCGGACTCCCCCACGATTCCCACGGTCTCGCCGGCCGCGACGGTGAGGTCGGCGCCGGTGAGCGCGTACACGCGGTCGCGGTGGAACAGCCCGCCCGAGCGGGCCTTGTGCACGACGTGCACATCGGACAGTTCAAGCAGGACGCTCATGAGACACCCGCCAGGACGGTCGCCGGATGGTGGCAGGCGACCTCGTGGCCGGCCTCCCCGGCGAGCGGCGGTGCCTCCGCCCGGCACACGTCGGTCGCCATCGGGCAGCGGTCGGCGAAGCGGCAGCCGGCCGGAAAGTCGGCCGGTGACGGCACCACGCCCCGGATCTGGGTGAGCCGCGGCGCCGCCGCCTCCAGCGAGAGCACCGAGCCGAGCAGGCCACGGGTGTAGTGGTGCGCGGGCGCGCCGACGAGCGTGGCGGTGACGCCGGTCTCGACGATCTGGCCGCCGTACATCACGGCGACCCGGTCGGTCACGTCGGCGACCAGCGCGAGGTCGTGGGAGACGAGGATCAGCGCGAACCCGAGCTCGGCACGCAGGCGCAGCAGCAGCTGGATCACCTGTGCCTGCACGGTCACGTCGAGCGCGGTGGTCGGCTCGTCCGCGACGATCAGCTTGGGGTCGCGGGACAGCGCCATCGCGATCAGCACCCGCTGCCGCTGGCCGCCGGAGAGCTCGTGCGGGTACGACGACAGCGTGCGCCCCGGGTCGAGCCCCACCATCTCCAGCAGCTCGGTGGCGCTGCGCTTGCCGCCGCGGCGGATGAGCTGCTTGAGCTGGGCGCGGATGGTCATCGCCGGGTTCAACGAGGAGAGCGCGTCCTGGTAGACCATCGCCATCTCGTGGCCGAGCAGCTTGCGGCGTGCGCGGCGGGGCGTGGTGAGCAGGTCCCGGCCGTCGAAGTCGATCCGCCCGTGCACCCGCGCGCCGCGCGGCTCCAGCCCCATCACCGTCAGCGCGGTCAGCGACTTGCCGCAGCCGGACTCGCCGACCAGCCCGAGCACCTCGCCCGGCCGGACCTCGAAGGAGATGCCGTCGACGATGTCCCGGTCGTCGTGCCGTCCCGGGAAGCGGATCGCCAGGTCGCGTACGGACAGGACCGGTTCGCCGCCGGGCAGCGGCCGGGCCCGCTCGGCCAGCCGCCGCGCCGCCTCGGCGAGCCCGGGCAGCGGCACCACCTCGCCGGAACCGGGGCGGGCCGCCTCGATGGCGTCACCCTCCTTTGTGGACCTCGGTACGCGCCGGGCGGTGGGCGCGGCCCAGGCGTCCGACACGCCCTCGGAGAGGATGTTGAGCGACAGCACCGTGACGAGGATCAGCAGGCCCGGGAAGACCGTGGCCCACCAGCCGCCGAGCAGCACCATGTTCTTGCCGTCGGCGATGACGCTGCCCCACGACGGGTCGGGCGGCCGCACTCCGGCGCCGATGAACGACAGCGACGCCTCGAAGACGATCGCGTCCGCCACCATCACCGTGCAGAAGACCAGCACCGGCGCGGCGCAGTTGATGGCCACGTGCTTGACCAGGATGTGCCAGCTGCGGGCGCCGATGGTCCGCTCGGCGGCGACATAGTCCTCGCCGTACTGGGCGAGGACGTTCGCGCGGACCACCCGGGCCACCGACGGCATGTAGAGGAAGGCGATGGCGCAGACCAGCACCGGCACGCTGCCGCCGAAGACGGCCACCAGCACAGCGGCGAGCGCGATGCCGGGAAACGCCATCACGACGTCGAGGCCGCGCATGAGCGCCTCGTCGATCCACGCCTTCGGCGCGGCGGCCGCGGTGGCGCCGGCGATCGAGCCGACGATCAGGGCGAGGAGCGTGGCACCGAGGCCAATGATGAGCGACCAGCGCGCGCCGTGCATCAGGCGGCTGAGCACGTCGCGGTTGGCGCTGTCCAGGCCCATCCAGTGCTCGGCCGACGGGCCGCCGCTCGCGCTGGCCTGGTCGAGCGGCGAGTGCGGGGCGAGCCAGGGCGCGAGCAGCGCCACGACCGCGATGGTGAGGATGACGCCGAGCGCCACCCACGAGGGTACGGAGAGCCGCCTCATGTCGAGCTCCGCAGGCGGGGGTTGACCAGCAGGTACAGGATGTCGACGACGAGGTTGACCACGACGAAGCCGGTGGCGATCGTGAGCACGACGCCCTGTACGACGGCCGGGTCGCCGTTGGTGACGCCGTCGATCATGAGCTTGCCCATGCCCGGGAGCGCGAAGATCGTCTCGATCACCACGGCACCGCCGAGCAGGTAGCCGACCCGCAGGCCGAGCACGGTCAACGGGTTGATCAGGGCGTTACGCAGCACGTTGCGGCCGACCACGACGATCGGCGGCAGGCCGCTGCCGATGGCCGTGCGCACGTAGTCCTTGTCCAGTTCCTCGACCATCGACGTGCGGACGATGCGGGTGAGCTGGGCCGCGACCGGCAGCGACAGCGCCAGCGCGGGCAGCGCCATGGAGCGCAGCCACCCGCTGAACGAGTCGGCCGGATTGATGTACCCGCCGGTCGGAAACCACCCCCGGTCCACGGCCAGCCACTGGATCATCAGCAGTGCCAGCCAGAACGACGGTGCCGCCACCCCACCCAGCGAGACCACCCGGATGAGCTGGTCCGGCCACCGATCTCGGAAGATCGCCGCGGTGACGCCCAGCAGCAGCGAGGTCACCACGGCGATCCCCAGCCCGAGGAAGGTCAGCTGCATCGTCAGCGGCAGCGCGGTGAGCACCGAGTCGAGCACCGGCGCCCTGGTCAGCACGCTCGTACCCATGTCTCCCTGTAGCAGGTCGCCGACGAACCGGACGTACCGCACCGGCAGCGGGTCGGTCAGCCCGTTCTCCTCGCGAAACTGCTGGATCTGCTCCTGCGTCGGGTTCGTGCCCTGGAAGTACGCGTACTCGGGCTTGTTGCTCGAAAACCGCATGACGATGAAGACGAACAGGATCACGCCCAGCAGCAGCGGGACGAGGATGAGGACGCGGCGGGCCAGCATCCGGGCGATGACGGCCACGAGGTCAGACCCGCTTGGACTGGAGCAGGTTGATACCCGGGTACCCCTGCGGTCGCACACCGGACAGCTTCTTGCCGTCCCAGGCCGTCATCAGCTCGGTGTGCACGACCGGGTAGAGCACCGCCTGCTCGGCGATCACGTTCAGGTACTGGTGGGTGAGGGCCAGCTTCTTGGCCTGGTCCGGCTCCTCGGTCGCCCTGTCCATCTTGGCGAAGAGGTCCTTCGCGGCCGGGCTGGCGTCCCACTTGGTGTACTTCATCCACACGCCGCCGGGCGTGTAGTTGTACCGCAGGATGAGGTCGGCGTCGATGCCGAACTGGTTGGGGTTCGAGGCGGCCGCCACGACCTGGTAGTCCTGCGACTGGTCCATCTTGGTGAAGAGCGCGCTGGTGTCCTGCGGCTGGAGCGTGGTGCGCACGCCGATCGCGTTCCACGAGTTGGCGATCGTGGGGAGGCAGTCGGCGATCCAGCTGACGTTGACCGCCATCAGCGTGACGGACAGCCCGGTGACGCCCGCCGCGGCGAGCAGCGACTTGGCCTTGTCCGGGTCGTACGCGTACACGGTGCCGGCCCGGGTGTACGACGGGTTCTGCTCGTTGAGGAAGCTCGTCGACGCCGTGCCGTGCCCCTTGAGCGCGACGTCGATCATCGTCTTGGTGTCGATCGCGTAGAGCAGCGCCTGCCGCACGCGCACGTCGTCGAAGGGCTTGTTGCCGGTGTTGAACATCAGGAACATGTGGTTCATCCCGGTCGCGCCCTCGACGGTCAGCCCGCCGCTCTTGAGCTGGTCGATGTTGGCGTAGGGGATGTTGTCCGAGATCTGCGCCTCGGCGTGGCCGCCGGAGATCTTCGCCACCCGGGCCGACGCGTCCACAATGGACAGCCAGTTCATCTTCTTGTACGCGGCCCGGCGCGGCCCGTTGTAGTCGGCGAACGCCTCGAACGTGGTGTTGGACTTCGGGTTGTGCGCGGTCATCTTGAACGGCCCGGAGCCGACCGCCTTGCCACCCTTGGCCGCGTCCCAGCCGCCGGCCGCCCGAAGACGTGCTTTGGCATGATCTTGGCGATGGAGAGCCGCTTGAGCGCGTCGGGGAACGGAAACTTGAAGACCAGCTCCACGCTCGTGTCGTCGACCTTGCGCACCTCCTGGAGCCAGGAGCGGAAGAAGTTGCCCACCAGCGGCTTCGCCTCGGGATCGAGCACCCGCTGAAACGTGAAGAGCACGTCGTCGACGGTCACCGGCTGGCCGTCGTGCCACTTGGCGCCCTGCCGGAGCGTGAACTTCCAGGTGGTGGCCGCGGGGTCGGCCGGCAGCGCGGTGGCCAGCGCCGGGTAGGGCTCGCGGGTCACCGGGTCGGTCTCGACAAGCGCCTCGTAGATGTGGTTGATCGCGGCCATCGAAAACGCGGACGCGGTCTGGGTGGGGTCCCAGCTCTGGTCGTTGCCGTACCCGATCACGGCGGTGACCAGGTCCTTGTCGCCGTCGCCACCGACCGAGCCGGTGGAGGCGGGTCCGCTCTCGCAGGCCGACACGGTCGCCGTGACGGTGGCGGCGGCGCCGAGGATGGCGCTGTAGCGCAGCAGGTCTCGGCGGCTTATGGTCCGGTATGTCGAGGTACCCACGGTGCCTCCTTCACGCCCATTCATGGGACGTCCTATGTCCTACGTCTTGGAGGAGGCTAGGCGTCGATCGATCACCGGGTCAAGGGGATGTTGCGAGCAGGTTTCGTGGAGGGGTCGATCAGAGCTTGAGCCACTCCGCCGCGGTCGTGCAGTCCCGCAGTGCGTCCTCGTCCGGCTCCACGCCCAGGCCGGGGCCGGTGGGCACGCGCACGTGCCCCTCCTCCAGCACGAAGGGTGCCGTGATGTCCCGCGCGAAGTACCGGTCGGAGGCGGACGTGTCGCCGGGCAGCGTGAAGTTGGGCAGCGCGGCGAGCGCGACGTTGGCCGCGCGGCCGAGGCCGGTCTCCAGCATGCCGCCGCACCACACCGGCACGCCGTGCGCGTCGCACACGTCGTGCACCCGGCGGGCCTCCAGGTAGCCACCGACGCGGCCGGGCTTGACGTTGACGATCGCCGCGGCGCCGAGCGCGATCGCGTCCGCCGCGGCGCGGGCCGAGGTGATCGACTCGTCCAGGCAGACGGGGGTACCGATCTGGCGGGCGAGCGCGGCGTGCCCACGCACGTCGTCTTCGGGCAGCGGCTGCTCGATCAGCAGCAGGTCGAAGGGGTCGAGCCGGGCCAGGTGCCGGGCGTCCGCCAGCGTGTACGCGGTGTTGGCGTCGACCTGGAGCAGCACTTCGTCGCCGAAGCGCTCGCGGACCGCGCGCACCGGCTCGACGTCCCAGCCGGGCTCGATCTTCAGCTTGATCCGCAGGTAGCCCTGCCCGAGGTAGCCGTCGACGGCGTCCAGCAGCGCGGGGATCGAGTCCATGATCCCGACGGAGACGCCGGCCGGCACCCGCTCGCGCACCGCGCCGAGGTAGCCGCCGAACGAGATCCCGGCCGCCCGCAGCTGGGCGTCGAGCAGCGCGGTCTGTACCGCCGCCTTGGCCATCGGGTGGCCCTTGATCCCGGCGAACACCGGCTCCACCGCGACCGGGTCGGCGCTCGGCAGCCCGGCGGCGGCCGGCGCGAGGAAGCGGCGGACCACCTCGGCGGCACCGTCCACGAACTCGCTGGAGTAGCGCGGCTCGGACATCGCCACGCACTCGCCCCAGCCCTCCGCCGCGTCGGTCACCGCGCGGACCAGCAGCACGTCGCGCGCGAACTCGGTGCCGAACGAGGTGCGGAACGGCGCGACCAGCGGCATCGCCACCCGCCGCAGCTCGATCCCGGTGAGCTTCATGCCGTGCCTTCCTTCGCGCGCGCGGGCGGCGCCGTGGTGGCCGGCGCCGTATCGGGCCCGATCACGCGTCTTCCAGCACGTACCAGCCGTCACGCGTCACGCCCGCCACGCTATAGCCGCGCTCCATCGCCACGGTCACCGCCTCGCGCAGCGCGTACCGCCAACGGCCGGCGAGCGACGGGTCGGCTCCGCGCAGCGCCTCGACGTCGGACGGCGCGGCCACCAGCAGCCGGCGGCCACCCGCCTCGGCGACCGGCGCCGGCCCGCCCTCCTCGTCGCGCCCGAGCACCACGATCCCGCCGGCCGGGTCGACCTCCTGGCACTCGCCGCTGGCCGCGGCGGTCGCGCTGGGCGAGGTGAGGTCCCAGCGCACGTACATGCGGTCGCTCGGGCCGCCGGCGTTGGTGCCCACGTCCATCGGCCCGTAGAAGTCCGGCAGGTACGCCGTGGCGCGGGCGCCGAGCTTGCACAGGTTGAAGTACGCGTTGCGGCGCACCAGCGGGTCGTACGTCCAGCAGACCGTCGTAAAGCCCCGGTCGAGCGCCCACGCCCGCTGGTGCAGCTTCATCGCGTACCCGACGCCGGAGCCCTGCCGCCCCGGCTCCACGCCCGCGATGTGCGAGTGCAGGTGGTCGGCGCCGATGAAGCCCACAGCGGCGCCGAGCAGCTGGCCGCCCCGGTACGCGCCGACGACGTAGTTGCCGGAGTGGGAGAAGGCACGCATGAGGCCCGCGTTGACCAACTGGTCGGGTGAGTCGGCGTCCCAGACGCGCTGTAAGAGCTCCGCGGCCGCCCGCTGGTCGTCCACCTCGGACAGCTCCAGGACCTGTACCCCGAGGCGGTCGGCGGCTCCGTTGGCCGCCACTCGCGCCTCATCGACCAGCGTGCTCATCGCTCTACGGTACGGGTTGGTGCCGGGATGTGATCAGGGCGTCCCCCGAAGTCGCGCCGGCGACCGGATGAACGCCCTGTTCACGAACGGTGCGGTCAGTGGTGGTCGTGCCCCAGCTGGGCGCGGATCTCCCCGGCGGGGTAGAGGCTGCTGTGCACGTTCACGTAGGTGGCGCCGGCGCGGATCGCGGCGACGAGTTCACTGAACTGCCCGGCCGTGATCCCCTGGCCCACCGGACCGATCACGTCGGCCGCCCGGATGGTGCCGGTGACAGTCGCCGGTGCGGCGGGGCAGGCCTGGGTACCGGCCGGCCCGTTACCGAGGTTCGTGCAGAGGAATACGCTGATACCGCCACTTTGCGCTTTCCCCCCAAGGTGGATGTGTGCCTGCGTGATGTTGCCTTCCAGGGCCGTGTAGCTGAGCCGGTACGCGATCTCACCGGTCCTGTCGTTGATCTGGGCGCGGAACTGTCCCGAGCCTGTCGTCGACAGCACGAGCGGATCCTCCTGGTACCCGGAAAGCCGTTCCTGGAAGGCGTTGCCGCCTCGTGGGCCGTCTCCGCCCGCGGTCGCGGCGCTGCCGCCGGCCGTGGTGACGACGAGGGTGACGATCGCGACGGCGAGCAGCCGCGCACTCTTGACGTTCATGTTGCCTCCGTCCATAGACAACGTGCCCTAATGCAAGGGCACGCGCCCCGAGGACGTGCAGTTCACGCGCGTGCGCATCCTGCGAAACCGCCGATTAGCTAGCGATCCCGGCGCGTCACCAGCCCCGCCAGGCCGGCCAGCTCGGCGGCGGGCGCGGCGACGGGGTGTGCCGACCGCAGGTGGTGCAGCGCCTGGCCGAGCAGATCGTCGGCCTGTGCCTGGCTCCAGTCCCGCCCACCGGCCTGGTCGACAAGCTCGGCGGCCCGCACCAGGTCGGCGCCGGACGGCTCTCCACTGTAGAGCGCGGCGAGCTCCCGCCCGGCCGGTGTGCCCGAGGTCAGCGCGGCCACCACGGGCAGTGACTTCTTGCGCTGCCGGAGGTCGGCGTGCACGGGCTTTCCGGTCACCGACGGGTCACCCCAGATGCCGAGCAGGTCGTCGACGAACTGGAACGCGAGCCCCAGCCGCTCGCCGAACTCCCGGAACCGGCCGACCCGCTCCCATGTCGCACCGCCGAACGTCGCGCCGAGCGCGCACGCGCAGCCGAGCAGCGCGCCGGTCTTGCCCCGCGCCATGCCCAGGCACTCACGCAGCTCGACCTCCGAGCGGGCCTCGAACGCCAGGTCGGCGCTCTGCCCGTCGAGCAGGTCCTGCACCGCGCCGTGCAGCAGCCGGCCGGCCTCGTGGGTGGCCGGGTGACCGCTCGCGGCAAGCACGTCGAACGCGAGCGCGAGCAGCGCGTCGCCGGCCAGGATCGCCGGGCCGACCCCGTACACGGTCCAGGCGGTGTCCCGGTGCCGGCGGGTGCGGTCGCCGTCCATCACGTCGTCGTGCAGCAGCGAGAAGTTGTGCACCAGCTCGACCGCCACCGCCGCGGGCAGCGCGGTGGTCGGGTCAGCGCCGACGGCCTCGGCGCTGAGCAGCACCAGCGCCGGCCGGATCGCCTTGCCGCCGGCCGCGCCGACCGCCTGCCCGTCCCGGTCCCACCAGCCGAAGTGGTAGCCGGCTATCTGGCGCAGGGCGCCCGGGAGCGTGTCCACGGCCGCGCGCAGGGCGGGGTCGACGCAGGTACGGCTCCAGGCGAGGACCTCGGGCGCGGACCGGCCGCTGGCCGTCTCCGTCTCGGACACGGCCGTCACTGCCTTTCCCCACCCGCAGCCGCCCCGGGCTGAATCTCGACGTTCTCGAGGATCCCCAACGCGTCCGGCACGAGCACCGCGGCCGAGTAGTAGGCGCTGACCAGGTACGAGCGGATCGCCTTCTCGTCGATGCCCATGAAGCGCACGGACAGGCCGGGCTCGTACTCGTCCGGCAGCCCGGTCTCGCGCAGGCCGATCACGCCGCTCTCGTCCTTGCCGGTGCGCATCGCCATGATCGAGGTGATGCCACCCGGCCCGATCGGGATCTTGTCGCAAGGCAGCACCGGTACGCCGCGCCAGCCCATCACCTGGCGCCCGTCCACGTCGACCGGCGCCGGGTACACGCCCCGCCGGCTGCACTCGCGGCCGAACGCGGCGATGGCGCGCGGGTGGGCGAGGAAGAACCTCGTGCTGCGCCGGCGGCACAGCAGGTCGTCCATGTCCTCGGGCGTGGGTGGGCCGTTGCGGGTGTGTATCCGCTGCTTCAGGTCCGCGTTGTGCAACAACCCGAACTCACGGTTGTTCACCAACTCGTTCTCCTGCCGCTCCCGCAACGCCTCCACCGTCAACCGCAACTGCTGCTCCACCTGATCCATCGGCTGGTTGTACAAATCAGCAACCCGCGAATGCACCCGCAACACCGTCTGCGCCACCGAAAGCTCGTACTCCCTCGGCGACAGCTCGTAATCCACGAAGGCGCCGGGGAGGGGGTGCTCGCCCGTGTGGCCGGCGGACATCGCGATCGCCGCCTCCCCCTGCCGGTTGCGGCGCTGCCGAGGGCGGGCAAGGACGCTCCGCACGTGCGCGGTCACCTCTTCAAGCTCCACAAGGGAGCGTCGCGGCAGCGCGAGCAGGATGCAGGGCGTGAGCGCCTTGACGCCGAAGTCCCAGGTCCGTTCGCCGCCGGCGAGCACCTGGTCGCCGAAGTGGTCGCCGCCGGCGAGCGTGCCCAGCACGGTCGGGTCGCCGTACCGGCCGGCGCCGAGCCGGCTCAGCTTGCCGTGCGCCACGAGGTAGACGTGCTCGGCGGGCTGTCCCGCGGTGACGATGACCTCGCCCGGCGCGTACTCGCACTGCTCGAAGCGGTCGGCGAGCGCGGCCAGCACACCGTCGTCGGTAAGCCCGCGCAGCAGCGGCAGCTCGCGCAGCTCCTGCGGTACCACCCGCACACGGGCGCCGGTGTTGGTGAAGCTCACCCGCCCGTCGCCGAGGGTCAGGGTCAGGCGGCGGTTGACGCGGTACGCGCCGCCCGGCGCCTCCTCCCACGGCAGCATGCGCAGCAGCCAGCGCGGCGAGATGCCCTGCATCTGCGGCACGGACTTGGTCGTCGTCGCGAGGTTGCGCGCCGCCGTCGCGCTCAGGGACTGGTTCGGTCGTACGTCCGATGTGGACTCGGTCAGGGTCACCACACACCACCATTCACGCGAGGGACGGTCCGGCCGCGCCGGGGGCACGGCCGGACCACGGGGTCGTTCGGGGTTAGCCCTCTCGTCCGATCTCCACGTTCTCCAGGACGCCGAGCGCGTCGGGCACCAGGACGGCGGCGGAGTAGTAGGCGCTGACCAGGTACGAGATGATCGCCTGGTCGCTGATGCCCATGAAGCGCACGGACAGCCCCGGCTGGTACTCGTCCGGCAGCCCGGTCTGGTGCAGCCCGATAACGCCCTGCCGGTCCTCGCCGGTGCGCAGCAGCATGATGGACGTCGTGCGGGTGTCGCTGATCGGGATCTTGTTGCACGGCAGCAGCGGGATGCCCCGCCAGGCCGGCACCTGGTGGCCGGCGAGGTCGACGCTCTGCGGGTAGATGCCGCGACGGCTGCACTCCTGGCCGAACGCCGCGATGGCGCGCGGGTGGGCCAGCATGACGGTCGGGTCCTTCCAGACGGTGGCGAGCAGCTCGTCCATGTCGTCCGGCGTGGGTGGGCCGTTGCGGGTGTGTATCCGCTGCTTCAGGTCCGCGTTGTGCAACAACCCGAACTCACGGTTGTTCACCAACTCGTTCTCCTGCCGCTCCCGCAACGCCTCCACCGTCAACCGCAACTGCTGCTCCACCTGATCCATCGGCTGGTTGTACAAATCAGCAACCCGCGAATGCACCCGCAACACCGTCTGCGCCACCGAAAGCTCGTACTCCCTCGGCGACAGCTCGTAATCCACGAACGTGCCGGGCAGCACGGGCTCGCCGGTGTGCCCCGAGGAGACCTCGATCTCGGCTTCGCCGTGCCGGTTCTGCGGCAGGCCGGAGCTCGCGCGCAGCTGTTCGATGTGCGCGCGCAGCTGCTCGGACTGGTCGGCGAGGCGTTCGACGTCCGATCGCGGCAGGGACAGCACGGTGCAGGGGGTTACGGCCCTGACGGTGTACTCCCAGATGCCGGCGGCGTCCACGATGGACTGGTCGCCGAAGTAGTCACCGTCGGCGAGCGTGCCGAGCACGGTCTGGTCGCCGTACTGGCCGGTGCCGACCTTGCTCACCTTGCCGTGCGCGATCAGGTACACGTGATCGGCCTCGTGTCCGAACTCGACGATCACGTCGCCGGGCGCGTACTCGTGCTGGTCGAAGCGCTCCGCGAGCGCGAGCAGCAGCTCGTCGTCCTCCAGGCCGCGCAGCGCGGGCAGCTCCCGCAGCTCCTGTGGCACCACGCGCACCTGCGCGCCGGTGTTGGTAAACGTCACCCGGCCGTCGCCGATCGCGTACGACATGCGGCGGTTGACCCGGTACACGCCGCCGGCCGCCTGCACCCAGGGCAGGACGCGGAGCAACCAGCGCGACGATATGCCCTGCATCTGCGGCACCGACTTCGTCGTCGTCGCGAGGTTCCGCGCCGCCGCCGTGCTCAGGCTCTGGTTTTGTCGAGCGTCCTCGATGGGTTCGGTCACGGTCACTGCGCACACACCACCAATCGCTGAAGGCGTAAGGGGGAGAGAAAGAGACGGCGCACGGGCCGCTGCGATGGAAGCTAACACCGCGTATTTGACCCCGTACAGGGCTCTGACCTGCAGGTACTTCGAACGGGTGTTTCGCCGTCATGGCCGGTCACAGCGGCGCGTCTGGCGTACATGAGCTCCGAGTCCGAGCCCGGTACCGGCGCCGTCTTCTCGATGGTCGGCGTGCTGTACGCGATCCTCCTGGCATTCGTCGTCATCGTGGTCTGGGAGTTCTCCAGCAAGGTGCACGACGACGTGCAGGCCGAGGCGAACGACGTCTCACAGATCTACTTCACCGCCCGCACGCTGCCCGAGCCGCAGCGCAGCAGGCTCACCGCGCTCGCCCGCGACTACGCGCACACCGTGGCGTACGACGAGTGGCCGGCGATGCGGGACGGCGGCACCAGCGCCGACGCCCGCGCGCAGGTGGCCCGGATGCGCGCGGAGACCGCCGCCCTGCGGCCGGTGGACGCCCGCGAGGAGATCCTCATGGGGCAGACGCTCGACGCCATCAACGCGCTCGTCGACGCGCGGCGGGAGCGCACCGGCGCGGTCAGCTCGCCGGTACCGCCGGTCATGTGGATCGGCCTGCTCGCCGGCGCGGTGATCACGATCGGCTTCACCTTCTTCTTCAGCTACGGCCGCTTCCGCGCCCAGCTGCTGATGATCACCGCGATGGCCGTGCTGCTCGCGTTCACGCTCTGGCTGACGTACGAGATGAGCCACCCGTTCAGCGGTCCGACCGGCCTGGGGCCGGACGCGTTCCTGGCGATCCTCGCCAGGTTCGACGAGTTCAGTTAGGAGCGGCTACGGGCGAGCGAAGCGAGCCGTGGCCGTTCGACGTGATGGAAGGAGATGGCGATGTACACACGGCGCAACCATCTGGCCGGCCTCGGGCTCGGCCTCGTCGCCGGCGCGCTGGCCGCGCCGTCACCGGCTCGGGCGCGGTCCGCCGTCGAGCTCGTGGCGAAGCGCAAGAAGATCACCCTGCCCGACCTGCCCACTCCGGGCCTGACGTACATCGCGACGTTCGACCTGACCGACCCGGCCGGCGCGGGCGCCGGCGTGGCCGCCGCATCGACGTCCATTGTGGACGTCACGCTGGAAGGGCCGGTGATCCTCAGCCAGGTCGTGCTCCAGCTCGCCGACGGTGAGATCCACTACCAGAGGCTGCTCAACCGCTTCGGCGCCTACCCTCGCGCGTCCGTCGGCGCGATCCTCGGCGGCACCGGCGCATACGCGATAGCCCGCGGCGACGTGCAGGTCACCTGGCCGGACCAGGACACGATCAAGCTGGCGCTCAACCTGGTGGAGCCGTCTACCTGACGGTGCTGCCGGGCACCGCGTCGAGCAGGGCAAGCTCGGTGCGGGTGGGCAGCCCTTCCCAGTCGCCCCGCGCGGCCACCGCGAACGCACCGGTCGTCACCGCCCGGTCCAGCCGCCCGGTCAGGTCGGTGCCGTCGAGCAGGCCGGAGAGGTAGCCGGCGACGAACGCGTCGCCCGCGCCGACGGTGTCCACCACCGGCACCCGGCGGGCCGGCCGGTCGATGGTCAGGTTCGGCGTGTGCGCCGAGGCGCCGTCCCCGCCGCGCTTGACCACGACCTCGCCCACGCCCGCGCCGAAGAGCGTGGTCAGCGGGTCGGCGCCCGGGTCGACAAGCACGGGCAGCTCGTCCTCGGAGGCGACCACGAGGTCGACGCTCGGCAGCAGCGGCCGGAGGGCGGCCGCCGCGCGGTCGACGCTCCAGAGGCGGGCGCGGTGGTTGACGTCCAGGCACACCTTTGCGCCGGCCGCCTTGGCCAGGGCGACCGCGCGCATCACCGCGGCGCTCGGGCCGTCGCCGAGAGCCGGCGTGATGCCGGTTATGTGGAGCACCCGCGGTGTGCCGGCCTCGAAGGCGGCCACGACCTCCGCCTCGGACAGCTGGGCGCCGGCCGAGCCGGAGCGGTAGTAGGTCACCCGGGTCACGTCGGCGACGCGCGGCTCAAAGATGATCAGGCCGGTCGGCGCGTCCGGCGACACCGCGCACGCCGAGACGTCCACGCCCTCGGCCCGCAGCGTGCGCAGCACCAGCGCGCCCAGCTCGTCGGCGCCGGTCACGCCCACCCAGCGGGCCGAGTGTCCGAGCCGGGACAGCCCGATGGCGACGTTGGCCTCCGCGCCCGCGATCGAGAGCGACAGCTGGCCGCCGAGGCGCAGCGGCCCACCCGCCCGGAGGGCGGCCATCGTCTCGCCGAACGTGAGGACGTCGACCGGGCTCACGCCGCGCCGATCGCGTCGAGGAAACGCTTGACCCGCTCGCGCAGCGCGGACACGTCACCGCCGTGCGGCGCGTCACCCAGCAGGGGCGAGCCCACCCGACGGCGACCGCACCGGCGGCCAGGTAGCCGCGCGCCAGCTCGGCGTCGACGCCGCCGACCGGGACGAACGGCACGTCCGGGAAGGGGTCGCGCAGCGCCTTCAGGTACGGCGGGCCGCCCACCGACGCCGGGAAGAGTTTGACCGCGGTGGCGCCCGCGCCGGTGGCGGCGATCACCTCGGTCGGGCTGAGCGCGCCGACGAGCGCCGGGAGCCCGAGCCGCGACGCCTCGTCGACACCAGGCCCGTAGCCGGGGGTCACCACGAACGACGCACCCGCCTCGGCCGCCCGCATCGCGTCGACGGCCGTGCACACGGTGCCGGCGCCCAGCGCCACCTCCGGCCCGAGCTCGGCGCGGGCCCGCTCGATCACGGCTTCGGCGCCGGTCGTGGTCAGCGACACCTCCACAAGCGGCACGCCGGCCTCGACGAGCGCGATGACGCTCCGGGTGGCCGCGTCCGCGTCCCGCCCCCGGACGATCGCGACCAGCCGGTACTGCTCCAGCAGTCCCCTGAGATCCACAACCCCATCCTGCCCGCTGCCCGGCGGGAGCGCAGCCAGGGGCTACGGGTTGACGACGATCGAGCCGGCGGCGCGGTCGTGCAGGCCCCGGCGGTGGGCGTCCATGATGAGCGCGGGCACGACCAGCGCGAGCAGCAGGCCGCGCAGGAGCGCGCGCGGGATGCCGATGCGGCCGCCGTCCTTGAACGAGACGCACTTGAGCCGGACGATGGCCATGCCGGGCGTCTGCGCGAAGAGGCCGATGAAGAAGCCGTACTCCAATATGAGGACGAGCACCGGCGGCCAGCCGTCGCGCAGCGGGTCACTGAAGAGGTTGGAGACCAGAAGGCAGAGCACCCAGTCGATGATGAGCGCGCCGAACCGTTTCGCGAGGGTCGGCAGCTCGGCTGGCTCGGTCACGATCGCCCAGCCTACGGGACACCTGAGCACATACCGCCCCCGGAGGCGGTCGGTCGGTGTATGGTCCGTTCGGTGACTTGGTGGCGGCCAAGTGGTGGACTTTGCCACACAGCGCACCCTCTACCGCTGACGTAACACGGCGGAAACATTAGAGACACGCCCGGGCAACGGCACAGCCATACCGTCGCGACCAGCCAGCCATGCAGGCGGCGGTGCCCGCCCTAAAGCTCAGCGACGTAATAGCTCAGCGACGTGCCAGGAGGACGTGTTGTTCGCCAATTCCGAGGAACTCCTTCGGTACCTCAAAGACGAGGGCGTGAAATTCGTCGACGTACGGTTCTGTGACCTGCCCGGTGTGATGCAGCACTTCAACACCCCGGTCGAGTCCGTCGACGACAGTCTTTTCACCGACGGCCTTGCCTTTGACGGTTCGTCGATCCGCGGCTTCCAGCAGATCCACGAGTCGGACATGCTGCTGCTGCCGGACGTGGCGTCCGCGTACATCGACCCGTTCCGCGCGCAGAAGACCCTCGCGCTGAACTTCTTCATCCACGACCCGTTCACGCGTGAGGCCTACACGCGTGACCCGCGCAACGTCGCCAAGAAGGCGGAGGCCTACCTCGCCGCCAGCGGCATCGCGGACACGGCGTACTTCGGTGCCGAGGCCGAGTTCTACGTCTTCGACTCGATCCGCCACGAGACGGCGGCCAACAAGGCGTATTACTACATCGACTCGATCGAGGGCGCTTGGAATAGCGGCGCTGAGGAAGACGGCCGCAACCTCGGCTACAAGACCGCCTACAAGGGTGGCTACTTCCCGGTGCCGCCGGTCGACCACTACGCCGACCTGCGCGACCAGATCGTGTCCAACATGCTCGGTGCCGGCTTCACCGTCGAGCGGTCGCACCACGAGGTGGGCACCGCCGGCCAGGCCGAGATCAACTACAAGTTCTCCACGCTGCTGCACGCGGCCGACCAGATGCAGCTCTTCAAGTACATCGTGAAGAACACCGCCTTTGCCGCCGGCAAGACCGCGACGTTCATGCCCAAGCCGCTCTTCGGTGACAACGGCTCCGGCATGCACACCCACCAGAGCCTCTGGCTCAACGGTGAGCCGCTCTTCTACGACGAGACCGGCTACGCGGGCCTGTCCGACACCGCCCGGTGGTACATCGGCGGCCTGCTGCACCACGCGCCGTCGCTGCTGGCGTTCACCAACCCGACCGTCAACTCGTACCGGCGGCTGGTCCCCGGCTTCGAGGCCCCGGTCAACCTGGTCTACTCGCAGCGCAACCGCTCCGCCTGCACCCGCATCCCGGTCACCGGCAGCAACGCCAAGGCCAAGCGGGTGGAGTTCCGGGTGCCGGACCCGTCCGCCAACGTCTACCTGGCCTTCTCGGCCATGATGATGGCCGGCCTCGACGGCATCAAGAGCAAGATCGAGCCGCCGGAGCCGATCGACAAGGACCTGTACGACCTTCCCCGGAGGAGTGGGGCAGCGTCAAGCAGGTGCCCGGCTCCCTGCCCGAGGTGCTCAACTCGCTCGAGGCCGACCACGACTTCCTGCTCGAGGGCGGCGTCTTCACGCCTGACCTGATCGAGACCTGGGTGACGTTCAAGCGGGAGAACGAGGTCGACCCGATCCGCCTCCGCCCGACGCCGCACGAGTTCGAGCTCTACTACAACGTCTGATCGAAAGTCCGGGTCGTGAAGGCCGGCGTGCTTGGGCGCGCCGGCCTTCACGTTTCCCCGACCACGACGCCGGCCTCCAAGAGACCCAACCCGAAACAGATGCGGGCTACCGCGACGTCCGTCGTGGTCCGGACCGTTGCGCGGGGCCCCCGGGGAAACGTGGAGCGCAGCGGAGCGTTTTCTTGGGGTGCGTTCCCGCGGCCTCGCCCTCCGCGGTCGGCGAGCTCACCCCAACCCCGGGCGGCCGACTCCGGCGGATCAGTCAGCGTTCTTGATCGGCATCGGCAACGGCGACCACCCCGCTCGGTTGTGGACAGATCCGCCACCTCGACCCCACCGCTCTTGGGACGCCTGGGGTGGCTGGGCGCATTGCTGCGCCCAGCTCCGGAGCCACCCCCAGCCACTCCCCGGCTACAGGCCGCAGGAGCGACGGGGAGCGTCCTCCGGGGTCTCCCCACGCCGACCTCGGCGAGGGCGGTGGGGTCCACCTTGGACAGCGACGACGTGGGGTGTCCACGACGGACGGCATCCGGCGGCGGACTGCGGCGACATCCGGGCGACGACGCCTTGGTCAAGGGATCAGGGAGCGGACGATCTCGACGAACGCCTCGATGTCGGATTCGGTGGTGCGCCAGTTGACGATCGCCGGCCGCAGGGCGACGCGGCCGCCGTAGAGGGTGGTGCCGGCGAACACGCGGCCGTCCGCGAGCACCGCCGCGCCCACGCGGCGGTTGAGATCGTCCAGCTCCTCTTCGGGTACGCCCGGCGGGCGCACCCGGAAGCAGACGATGCACAGCGGGACGTCGGCCAGGCGTTCGAGGTCGGGGGCCGCGTCGACGAGGGCCGCGAGGTGCTGCGCCAGATCGAGGTGGCGCTCGACCATCGCCTGGTAGCCGGAGCGGCCGTACGCGGCGAGCGTCGCCCAGATCGGCAGCGCACGCGCGCGGCGGGACGACTCGGGCCCGAGCAGCGCATAGCCGCCCCGCGGGTCGTCGGGGGCGGGCAGGTAGGCCGCACCCGGCATGCCGAACGCGGCGGCTAAGCGGGCTGGCTCGCGCAGGAAGGCGAAGCCGCTCTCGTACGGCACGTTGAGCCACTTGTGCGCGTCGCAGGCGATCGAGTCGGCGCGCTCGATGCCGGCGACCAGTCCCGCGGTCCGCGGCGACAGCGCGGCGAAGAGGCCGAACGCGCCGTCCACGTGCAGCCAGGCGCCGTACCGCTCGGCGAGGTCGGCGAGCTCGGCGACGGGGTCGAAGTCGCCGGCGTTGACCTCACCGGCGTTCGCGATGATGACGGCGGGCGCGCCCAGCTCGGCCAGGCGCCGCTCCATCGCGGCAAGGTCGGCGCGGCCGATGTCGTCGCGGGCGAACACCTCGACGCTGTCCCGGCCGTGTCCCAGCATCTGCAGTGCCTTGCGCGAGCTCGCGTGCACGTACCCGCCGGAGAGCACGGGCATCCGCGGCAGCCCGACCAGCCCGTTCGCGGCAACGTCCACCCCGTGCCGCTCACCCCACCAGTGGGTGGCCGCGCCGAGCCCGGTGAAGTTGGCGAACGTCGCGCTCGCGACCAGCGCACCGCCGTACCCCTCGGGCAGGCCGAACAGCTCACGCAGCCAGCGCAGCGCCACGGTCTCGACCTCGGTGGCGAACGTGGAGGAGTTGCGGAAGGCGGCGTTCTGGTCGAGCAGCGAGGCCGTCCAGTCGCCGGCGAGGGCGGCCGGGGTCACGCCGCCGATCACGAAGTGGAAGAAGCGCGGGCCGGCGGAGTGGGTGGCGGCCTCGGTACCCACGTGGAGGAGCTTGCGCACCGCGGCGGCCGAGCCGTCGCCCTTGTCCGGAAGGTCGCCGGCCAGCTCCCGCAGCAGCGGCGCGGCGGCCGGGTCGAGGACCGGGCGCCCGGCGAGCGAGGCGAGGTACGGTCCGGCCGCGTCGTACACCTGGCGAAGAACACTCTCGCCGTCGCCGTCCAGCAGTGGGTCGGTCATGCCCTCACAATGCGCCCTTGATCGGCCCGCGCGGAGGACCAATCGGAAAGAGGTGGCCCGTCCGACCGGTCGGGTATCGGCAGCAGCACCAGCAGGGCGATGCTGAGCCACACGTACATGTTGCTGCCGATGAAACCGCTCACGCCGGGCGAGCCGCGCTCCCAGATCCAGACAAACCGGCTGATCAGGAACCCGTAGGCCACGATCGCGAAGATGACGAGGCGGCGGTTGCGGGCCTCCAGCGCGCGGTCGAAGAGCAGGATCAGCGCGGGCAGCAGCCACACGAGGTGGTGCACCCACGTCACCGGGCTGATCAGGCACTGGACCACGCCGGTGAGCGCGAGCCCGGTTCGCACGTCGGCGTTGCGCACCCGCCACACCCACACGCCCAGCGTGGCGACGACAAGGGCCAGCCACGCGACAGTGCTCGGGTGCAGCGGGTCGAGCCGCGCCACGACACCCTGCAGCGACTGGTTGGAGACGAAGGAGAGCGAGCCGATCCGGTCGGTGTTCCACAGCATCTCGGTCCAGAACTGCCGCGACGCGTCCGGGGCTAGGGCGGCGGCCAGCAGCGTCACCCCCGCGGCCGTCGCGCTCGCGGTGATCGCGGCCCGCCAGCGGCGGGTGACCAGCAGGTACAGGATGAAGATCCCCGGGGTCAGCTTGACCGCGGTGGCCAGGCCGATGCCCACTCCGGCCGCCTTGTGCCCGCGCCCGGCCAGCCACAGCAGGTCGACCGCGACCAGGAAGAGCAGAAGCATGTTGACCTGGCCGAACGTGAACGTCTCCCGCATCGGCTCGAACGCGGCCACCAGCAGCACCGCGATAGCGAACGCGAACCAGCGCGTCCACCCCTCCCGCCGCGCGATCGGGTCGACCAGCCACCACACGACGAGGCCGCCGGTGACCACCGCGGCGAGGCAGCTGATCACGATGGCGACCGGCCAGGACACGTACGCCATGGGCAGCATCGCGAGCGCGGCGAAGGGTGGATAGGTGTACCCGTACTTGCTGTTGGGCTTGAGCCAGTCGTAGATCTGGCCGCCGTCGTGCACCCAGTAGTTGACCGCGCCGTAGTAGACCTTGAGGTCGAAGAAGTCGTGGCGGATCGTGGCGACGTACAGGAACGCGGCCGTCGCCACGACCGCGGCGGCGACGATGGCGATCCTCCTGTTCACCTGCTCCATGCTGCCAGTTACTCTCGGCGCCAAGTGGAGGTGGGCGTGTCCGAGGGTCGTACGGTGGGTGCCACCGCGGCCCTGGCGACGGCGCTGGCCGCCACGTTCCTCGCACTGCCGAAGATGGGGTCGGACCTGTCGGCCCAGGTCGCCCGCGCGGACTTCTTCGCCGACCACGGCCTCACGTTCATCGATCTGCGCTGGTACGGGGGGACGAACCAGTTCGGGTACAGCCTCGTGTCCCAGCCGGTCATGGCCCTGCTCGGGGTCCGGGTGACCGGCGCGCTCGCGCTTGTCGGGGCGGCCGTGGCGTTCGCGGCGCTGCTGGTGCGCACCGGCGTGCCCCGGCCACTGCTCGGCAGCCTGGTCGGCGCCGTGTGCATCGCCGGCAACCTCGTCTCGGGCCGGGTCACGTACGCGCTGGGCGTGGCCTTCGGGCTCGCGGCGCTGGTGGCGCTCGTGTCCGGTCTCCGCCACCGGCTGCTCCTCGCCGGCGGGCTCGCGCTCCTGGCCTCCGCGACAAGCCCGGTGGCCGGGCTTTTCGTGGGGCTGGCCGGCGTAGCGCTGATGCTGGGGAAGCGTCCCGGGGGTCGGGCCGGGCCGAGCCGGCAGGTGGGGCTGCTGGATGGCGCGGTAGTCGCGCTCGCCGGCGCGGTGCCGCTCGGTGTCACCGCGCTGCTCTTCGGCGAGGGCGGCTGGATGAACATCAGCCGCACCGACGCCACCCACGCGATCGTCACGAGCCTGGCCGTGGCGCTGCTGGTCACGTACCGCCCGGTCCGTGCCGGTGCGCTGCTGTCCGCCGCCGGCGTGCTGGCCGCCGCGCTGGTGCACACCCCGGTCGGGCTGAACGCGACCCGGCTTGCCGCGATGTTCGCGCTGCCGGTCCTTGCGGCCTGTGCGCGCGTGCCCCGGATGCCGCGCGGCGTCCGCTCGCCGCGCATCCACGCCCGGATCCGCCTGCCCCGCCGCACCCGCAACCGCCTCGCCGCGGCCGGGCTTGTCGTGACGCTCGCCGCCGGGTACTGGTGGCAGCCGCCGGTGTCCTGGGCCGACCTGCGCGACGCCGGCAACCCGACCAGCGACCCGGCGTACTTCGCGCCGCTGCTCGCCGAACTGCGCGCCCGCCGCCCCGCCGGCAGGATCGAGGTACCGCCGACGCGGGACTACTGGGAGGCCGCGTACCTCGACGGGTTTCCGCTGGCCCGGGGGTGGCTGCGGCAGGTGGACATCGAGCGCAACCCGCTGTTTTTCGAGAGCGTGCCGGGCGCGTCCGGCACGGGCGTCGCGCTCACGCCGGACGGGTACCGCGCGTGGCTGGCAGACAACGCGGTCACCTACGTGGCGGTGCCCGACGCGGAGCTGTCCTGGGTGGGCCGTACCGAGGCCGCGCTGGTGCCGCGGGTGCTGCAGCAGGTCTGGGCGGGCGGCCACTGGCGGCTGTTTGCGGTGCCCGACCCCACGCCGATCGTCGCCCCACCCGCCACGCTCGTCACGAGCGACGCCGCCACGCTGGCGTTCGACACACCGGTGGGCGGCGACGTGCGCGTCCGGATACGGCACAGCCGCTGGCTCGCGATCGACGGCGGCGCGACCCTGACCCGCGACGGCGAGTGGGCACTGGCCCGCGTACCCGGCCCGGGCCGCTACACGATCACGTCGTAAGGGTTAGGGCTTGCGGGCGACGCCGACCAGGTTGTCGAGCAGCGGCGGCGGGCCGGACGGGCTGGGGTCGGGGCGCCAGGTGGTGACGTCGACAAGACCGGGCTCG
Source organism: Phytohabitans houttuyneae (assembly GCF_011764425.1). Taxonomy (NCBI): domain Bacteria; kingdom Bacillati; phylum Actinomycetota; class Actinomycetes; order Micromonosporales; family Micromonosporaceae; genus Phytohabitans; species Phytohabitans houttuyneae. The sequence goes on along the minus strand of NZ_BLPF01000004.1, from coordinate 1,080,937 downwards.
ACGAACTCCAGGCCGTCGAAGTAGCTGCCGATCTCCTCGGGGCTGCGCATCGCGTACGGCGGGTTGGCCGTCTGGTTCCAGATCTTCATGACCTCGTTGAGCTCGGGGTTGGTGTTGGCGCCGTCGACCACCACCAGGTAGCTGCCCGAAGCCAGCGCGTCCATGATGCGCCGCACCACCGCCTGCGCTTCCTCCACTGTGGGCAGATGGGCCAGGATGCCGGAGAGGATCACCGCGATCGGCTTGGTGAAGTCGAGCGTGCGCCCCGCCTCGCGCAGGATCGTCCCGGTGTCGCGCAGGTCCGCGTCGATGTAGTCGGTCGCACCCTCGGGGCCGCTGGTCAGCAGGGCGCGGGCGTGCACGAGCACGAGCGGGTCGTAGTCGACGTACACGATGCGTGACTCGGGCGCGACGGACTGCGCCACCTCGTGTGTGTTGTTGGCCGTGGGAAGGCCGGTGCCGACGTCGAGAAACTGCCGGACGCCCGCCTCGCCGGCCAGGTAGCGCACCGCGCGGTTGAGCACTGCGCGGTCGGCGCGGGCGATGTCCACAATGATCGGAAACGCCTTGGCGATCTCGTCGCCGAGGGCGCGGTCGACGGCGTAGTTGTCCTTGCCGCCAAGCCAGTAGTTCCACACCCGAGCGGTCTGCGGAACAGTGGTGTCAATCTTGGGCTTTACTGCCTCTCCGCTACTGGAGAGGTCCGTTTCCTCGGTCACGAGCGATGCCCTTCGGGGGTGTGCCGCACTGGGGTTTGGCGCGCGCCAAGGATATACATCCGATCAGTCCGGGGCCTCGTCGAGGTCGTGGATGATCCGGTCCAGTATCCGCACGGTGTCACGCACCGGCGCGGCCTCGACGAAGAGCCTGTTGACCGCGTCGAAGTAGTGGTCGACGTCTTCGCGCTTGTCCAGGTAGAGCGCGCCGGCCAACTGTTCCATGTAGACCACGTCGGGCAGGCTGGCCTGCGGGAAACGCAGGATCGTGAACGGGCTGCCGGCCGCGGCGTAACCACCAGCCGCGAGCGGCACGACTTGGAGGCTCACGTTCGGCGCCTTGATGACCACGGAGATCAGCGACTCGAGCTGGTCGCGCATCACCCGCTTGCCACCGACCGGACGGCGCAGCGCCGCCTCGTCGACCACCGCCCACAGCCGCGGCGGGTCCGGCCGGGTGAGCACCTGCTGGCGCTCCAGGCGGAGCCGGACGCGCCGCTCCACCTCTTCGAGCTGGCCGACGCCGTGGTTGAGGCGCATGACCGCCCGCGCGTACTCCTCGGTCTGCAGCAGCCCCGGCACGAACGCGACCTCGTAGGTCCGGATCAGCGAGGCGGTCGCCTCCAGGCCGAGGTAGCGCTGGAACCAGTTGGGCGTCACGTCGCTGTACGGCTGCCACCAGCCAGGCTCGTTGGCCTGCCGGACGCGGGCCAGCACGGCCTCACGCTCGGTCTCGTCGTCAACCCCGTACAGCGTGAGGAGGTCTTTGACGTCGCGCACCTTGAAGCCGACCCGACCCAGCTCCATCCGGCTGAGCTTCGACTCAGAAGCACGGATGGTCTCGCCAGCTTCCGCCCTGGTCAGCCCCCGCTCCTCACGCAGCTGGCGGAGCTGGGCACCCACGATGATCCGGACGGCGGTGGGGCCGTCGACGGGCCGGTCCTGCTCTGGCAATCCAGTCACCCGCACCTCCCGGGGCTGTCCCGAGGCTTAGCATGCCACCGCCTTGGTGACCAACGCCAGTGATCTAGCGGGCTTTCCGATCAATACGTCCCCGACCTGGGCAATCTCGAAAGATTGGCTCAGCTGGCGAGGACGCGTTCGCAGGCGGCGCGCGATCGTCGGGTCGTGCGCAGGTAGTAGTCGAGGAACTCGCCCGGGTCGTTGCCGTGGAGCAGCCGCACGACGCCGGCCAGCTCGACGCCGTGCCGGGGCAGTTGGTCGGTCGGGCGGCCGCGGACCAGCGTCAGCGCGTTGCGGACGCGGGCGGCGAGCGTCCAGCCGGCGGCCATCGCCTCGGCGTCGCCCGTCGGCACCAGCCCGGCCGTGTGGGCGGCGGTGAGCGCGTCGATCGTGCGCGTGCAGCGTAGCTCCGGCACCGCCCGCGCGTGGCGCAGCTGCGTCAGCTGTACCGCCCACTCCACATCGGCCAGTCCGCCGCGGCCCAGCTTGGCGTGGGTGGCCGGGTCGGCGCCGCGGGGCAGGCGCTCGGTCTCGACCCGCGCCTTGATGCGGCGGATCTCGGTGATCTGCTCGCGGGTGAGGCCGTCCCGCGGGTACCGGATGGTGTCGGCGAGCGCCTCGAACTCGCGTCCCAGCGCCTCGTCGCCGGCCACCCACCGGGCGCGCAGCAGTGCCTGCGCCTCCCACACCTTCGACCAGCGGGCGTAGTACTGCGCGTACGCGGCGAGGCTGCGCACGAGCGGGCCCTGCCGTCCCTCGGGGCGCAGGTCGGCGTCGACGCCGAGCGGCGGGTCGGGCGCCGGGCGGCCGAGCTGGCGGCGCAGCTCCTCGGCGATCGCGTGCGCGGCGGCGCTCGCCCCGTCTTCGGGCACACCGGCCGGCGGGTCGTACACGAAGAGCACGTCGGCGTCGGAAGGGTAGCTCATCTCGTACCCGCCGAGCCGGCCCATGCCGATGATGGCGAACCGCAGCCCCGGCAGCGCCGGCACCGAGGCGCGGGCGGCCCGCAGCGCGGCGCCGAGCGTCGCATCGGCCACATGGGACAGTGCACTGCCGACGGCCGTGATGTCGACCGGCTGCGCGGGCGCGAGCGTGCCGGCGTGGGCGAGGACGTCCGCGCAGGCGATGCGGAACAGCTCGCGGCGGCGCAGCGCGCGCACCGCTCCGATCGCTTCCTGTAGGACGCCGTGCCGCTCCGCCGCCGCGACGAACCCCTCGCGGAGCACGTCGCGCTGCCGCGGCACGAGCTCCGCGTCGTCGGCGAGCAGGCGCAGCGCCTCGGGATCGCGGGCGAGCAGGTCGACCGCGTACCGGGACAGGCCGAGCACGCGCGCGAGCCGCAGCGCGACCGGACCCTCGTCGCGCAGCAGGCGCAGGTACCAGGGGCTGCCGCCGAGCTTGTCGGAGACCTGCCGGTAGCTGAGCAGCCCGCGGTCGGGCTCCGGCGCGTCGGCGAACTCCTGCAGCAGCACCGGAAGCAGTGTCCGCTGGATGGCCGCCGTGCGGGACAGGCCACCGGTCAGCGCCTCGATGTGGCGCAGCGCGTTCGCCGGCTCGAAGCCCAGCACGCGCAGGCGCTTCGCGGCCGACTCGGGCACCATGCGCAGCCCTTCGGCCGGCACCCGGGCGACCGCCTCCAGCAGCGGTCGGTAGAGCAGCTTGGCGTGCAGGCGGCGTACCTCGGCGGCGTGCGAGACCCAGTCGGCGCGGAACGACTCGACGGCCTCGCGCCCCGGCATGGCCGTGTACCCCAACGCGTGCGCGAGCCAGCGGACGGCGGTCGGGTCGGTCGGCACGGTGTGGGTGCGGCGCAGCGCCTGCAGCTGCAGCCGGTGCTCAACGGAGCGCAGGAAGCGGTACCCGCGCAGCAGCGCCTCGCCGTCCGCGCGGCCGACGTAGCCGCCGGCGACAAGGGCGCGCAGCGCCGGCAGCGTGCCGGGCACGCGCAGCGATTCGTCCACGCGGCCGTGCACGAGCTGGAGCAGCTGCACCGCGAACTCGATGTCGCGCAGCCCGCCCGGCCCGCGCTTGATCTCGCGGTCGAGCTCGCGGGCCGGCACGTTGTCGATGATCCTGCGGCGCATCGCGCGTACGTCCTCGACCGCCTCGGGTCGCTCGGCGGCGTGCCACACCAGCGGGGCCAGCTGGTCGATCCACTCCCGGGCCAGCTCCTCGTCACCGGCCGCCGGACGGGCCTTGAGCAGCGCCTGGAACTCCCACGTGCGCGCCCACCGCCGGTAGTACGACAGGTGGCTGGCGAGCGTGCGCACCAGCGGGCCGCGGCTGCCCTCCGGGCGCAGTGCGGCGTCGACCTGCCACGCCACCTGGCCGCAGATCGCGATCAGCCGGGCCGCGACCGTGGTACCCGCGGACAGGTCGGCGTCGGTGGCCGCGACGAATATGACGTCCACATCGGACACGTAGTTGAGCTCGTTTCCGCCGCACTTTCCCATCGCCACGACCGCGAGGCGGGGCGGCTCGGTGCCGGCGGGCAGCTCGGCGACCGCGATGCCGTACGCCGCACCGAGCGTCGCGTCGGCCAGCGCGGACAGCGACGCCATGGTCTGCTCCAGGCCGCGCCCGCCGGTCAGGTCGGCCGCCGCGATCCGCAGCAGCGCCAGGCGGTACGCGGTGCGCAGCGCAGGCACGGTCGGCGTGGCCAGGCGCAGCCCGCCGTCACCGTTCGGCGCGACGCCGTCCTCGCCGGTGACCAGCGCGCCCCAGTGCTCGGGGTTGGCGACGAGATGGTCGCCGAGCGCGGACGAGGCGCCGAGCACGGCCACGAGCCGGCGGCGCAGGCCGGCGTCCCGCGTCATGGTGGTCAGCAGCGTCCCGTCCTGGCGGCTGTCGGCCTCGGCCAGCCGGTGCAGCTGCCGCAGCGCGAGGTCGGGGTCGGCCGCGCGGGAAAGGGCGGTGAGCAGCTCGGCGGCCGGCTCGCCGGTCGGCTCCTGCGCGGCCTGGTCCCACAGCCCGAGGCCGTCCGGGCCGAGCAGCTCGGCGGCCCGGTCGATGTCGCTGGACAGGCCGAACCCGAATCGCGCCAGGCGCGCGCTCGACGGCTTGGTCATTACTGGCCCAGCAGCGGCAGCGGGCGGCGCACGTCGCTCAGCTCGCCGAGCGCCAGCGCCGCGAAGCGGGCCGCGAACGGCTGCCACACCTCCTCGATGTCGACCATCACCGCGTCGCAGGCCGCGACGATCTCGTCGGCGTCGTAGCCCTCCGGCGCGCTCGCCGCCCACTCCGCGATCATCGGGGTGTCGCACTCGATGTGGAACTGCAGCGCCCAGGCCCGCTCACCCATCCGGAACGCCTGGTGCGGGTATCGGGTCGAGGCGGCGAGCAGCACCGCGCCCGCGGGCAGCTCGGTGATCTCGTCGATGTGCCACTGGAGCACGTCCGGCGCCAGCGGCACGTACCGGAACAGCGTGTCGGTCTCGGCCGCGTCGCGGCGGCCGACCAGCGCCGGTCCGATCTCCGGTCCGGCGGAGCTGCGCTCGACGGTACCGCCGTGCGCCGTCGCCATCAGCTGGGCGCCGAGGCAGATCGCCAGCGTGGGCACGCCGTTGCGGGTCGCCTTGCGCAGCAGCGCCTCGATCCCGTCGAACCAGTCCGGGCGCGGCGGGTACGCCGACTGCTCACCGCCCAGCACCACAAGCGCGGCGTACCCCTCGAGGTCCGGTGGGAGCGGTTCGCCCGCGTACGGGCGGACGACCGTCAGGGCCAGGCCCGCCTCGGTCAGCCACTCCCCCAGCCGCCGCGCGTCGTCGGTCGGGTCGTTTTCGATCACCAGCGCCGTACTCACGTACCGAGGCTATCCCGGACCGGGCTGGCCGTAGGCTCTGGGCGTGACCGCGTTGCTACCACGTGCCCTGCGGCCCGGCGACACCGTGATGCTCGTCTCGCCGAGCGGACCCACCCGGCCCGAGCGCGTGGCCCGCGGCATCGAGCTGCTGACCGGGTGGGGGCTGCGGCCGCTGCTCGCGCCGAACGCGTACGCGCGGCAGGGCTACTTCGCCGGCGCCGACGCCCTGCGCGCCGCCGACCTCAACGCGGCGTTCGCCGACCCGGAAGTACGGGGCGTGCTGTGCACCCGCGGTGGGTACGGCGCGCAGCGGATCGTGGACGACATCGACATGGCCGCCGTGCGGCGCGACCCGAAGGTGGTGGCCGGCTTTTCCGACATCACCGCGCTGCAGCTAGCGCTCTGGCGGGGTGCGCGACTGGCCACAGTGCACGGTCCCGGCGCGGCGTGGCTGGACGAGCGGACGCCGCCGGGGTCGGCCGAGTCGCTGCGGAGCGCGCTCATGGCCACCGACCCGATCGTGGTCAAGCGGGTCGAGACCGAGGAGACCGCGCCGGTAACGGTGCCCGGCACCGCCACGGGGCCGCTGATCGGCGGCAACCTGAGCCTCATCGTGTCCACTGTGGGCACGCCGGACTTCCCTGACCTGCGCGGTGCGATCCTGCTCGTGGAGGACGTGTCCGAGGCGCCGTACAAAGTGGACCGCATGCTCACGCACCTGCGCCGCGCCGGCGCGCTCGACGGCGTGGCGGGCGTAGCGGTGGGGCAGTTCACCGACTGCGCCGACGGCTGGCCCGTGACGGTGAGCGACGTGCTCGCCGAACGCCTCGGCGACCTGGGCGTACCGGTGCTCGGCGGCCTGCCGATCGGGCACGGCACCGGCCAGCTCACCGTGCCGGTCGGCACCCTGGCCACCATCGACGCGGACGCCGGCGTGCTCACCGTGTCGCCGGGTGTGACGTGACAGTCACTTTGTCCGTGGCCGGCCGGCCGCCCCGCGGAGCAGGCTGAGAGGTGGGTGGGAAACCCCCACCGTTCTCCTCAGGGAGGTGGGTCGCGATGACAGCGCCCGCAATCGAACAGCACCCCGACATCGCCGCTCTCCGCGCCCGCTACGACCGGGCGGCGGAGACCCCGACCGCACAGCTCGTCGAGGGCCTGACCCTGCTCACGGGCCTCTACCTGGCGATGTCTCCATGGGTCGTCGGCTTTACCGACCACGGCGGCCTGGCCGCGAGCAGCCTCTTCTCCGGGGTCGCGGTCGCGCTGCTGGCTCTCGGCTTCGCTTCCGCGTACGGCCGGACGCACGGCATCGCCTGGGTCACCCCGGTCATCGGCGTCTGGACCATCCTGTCACCGTGGCTGGTCAGCGGCCCGACGGCGGACGCCTCGGCGGTCACGAGCACGGTGATCGCCGGCGCGCTGGCGGTGCTCTTCGGCCTCGGCATGCTCACGATGGGCATGCGCCGTCGGATGTGACACGAGGGCCGGCTCCGAAGCCGGCGACGATCAGATCGGCAGCGGCGAGCCGGCGCGGGGGCGCCGGCTCGCCCGTCGCTGTCAGGGACTCGATGCGGTCCGTGCGGAACGCGCGGACCGCGTCACGCATCCGGCACCAGGCCACCAGGTACCAGTAGCCGTGATCGGCGAGGTAACCCATCGGCTCGATGCTCCTCGTGGTGGGCACGCCGTGCCGGTCGGCGTAGTCGATGCGGAGCACCGTGCGCTCGTGCAGCGCGTCCGCCACCACCCGCGGCACCACCGGCGTCGTGTCGCGGGACGCGCGGTCGGCCAGCTCGCGCGCCGCGACAAGGTCGTCGTCGGGCATCACGCGCACCAGCTTGCGCAGCGCTGAGGCGGCGTCGGCGTGCAGCGGGGTGCCGGCCAGGCCGTAGAGCGCCATCGCGATCGCGACCGCCTCCGTCGGCGTGACCTCAAGGGTGCAGCACATCCATCGACGCTACGGCCGGCACACGTGATCGAACAAGTGTTCGATCCACTTCCTGTGTGCGGGCTGATGGCGCAGGACGCCAAACGGCGCTATCCGCGCAAGACGGGCGCGAATTTTCAGCCCCGGGACAGGTTCTCCACGGTGAAAGCCCAGCTCACGCCCCCAGCCTCGGTCGGGTACCCCCTTCCGAGCGAATTTGGAGGTTGCATGAGTAGGCCAATGACCAAGCGGGCCGCGCTCACCGGACTGGCCGTCGCGGGCGTGCTGTCAGTGGGCATCGCCGCGCCGATCGCCGCCTACGCCGCCGACCGGGACGGCCGGCCGCCAGCCGGCTCGTACGGCTACGGCCCGGACCGGCAGGGTGGCGGCAAGGACCGCGCCGCACACGAGGCCGAGTTTGCCGCGGCGCTGGCCAAGGAGCTGGGCATCCCGGAGGACCAGGTAGCGGACGCGCTGAGCAAGGTGCGCGAGCAGCTGCGTCCCGAGGGCAAGCCTGGCGAGGGTCCGGGCCGCGGCCACGGCCCCCGCGGCGGCCAGCCGCCGTCGTCCCCATCGTCGCCGTCGTCACCGGAAAGCCCGGCGCCGAGCCCGACGAAGTAGCGAGCCCAGGCGGCGTCCGCGGCCAGCGGACGCCGCCCGGTCAGCTCGCGCGTGTCAGAGAGCGCCGAGGTAGCGCTGCCGCTCGTACGGCGTGACCTCGCGACGGTACTGCTCCCACTCCGCCCGCTTGTTGCGCAGGAAGAAGTCGAAGACGTGCTCGCCGAGCACCTCCGCGACAAGCTCGGAACCGGCCATCACGTCGATCGCCTCGGAGAGGTTTTCCGGCAGCGCTTCGTATCCCATCGCCTTGCGCTCGGCGTTGGAGAGCGCCCACACGTCGTCCTCGGCGCCCGGCGGGAGGTCATACCCCTCCTCGATGCCCTTGAGGCCTGCGCCGAGCATGACCGCGAAGGCCAGGTACGGGTTGGCGGCCGAGTCGAGCGAGCGGACCTCGACGCGGGCCGAGTTGGGCTTGCCATACGCCGGGACGCGCACCAGCGCGGAGCGGTTGAGGTGGCCCCAGCACACATACGCCGGGGACTCGGTGATCCGGTCGGGCAGCGCCTGCGGGAAGAGCCGCTTGTACGAGTTGACCCACTGGTTGGTGACCGCCGTGTACTCCCGGGCGTGCACCAGCAGGCCGGCGATGAACGCCTTGGCCACCTTCGAGAGCTTCATCGGGTCGCTCGCGTCGTGGAACGCGTTGCGCTCGCCCTCGAAGAGTGAGAGGTGGGTGTGCATGCCGCTGCCGGGCTGGTCGGTGAACGGCTTCGGCATGAACGTGGCCCGCACCCCGTGCGAGAGCGCGACCTCCTTGACCACGTGCCGGAAGGTCATGATGTTGTCGGCCGTGGTGAGCGCGTCCGCATACCTCAGGTCGATCTCCTGCTGGCCGGGCGCGACCTCGTGGTGGCTGAACTCCACCGAGATGCCGATCCGCTCCAGGGCGAGCACCGCCTGGCGGCGGAAGTCGCGCGCGACCGCGTGGGTGGTGTGGTCGAAGTAGCCGCCCGCGTCGACCGGCGTCGGCACCGAGCCGTCGGAAGGGCCGTTTTCCAGGAGGAAGAACTCGACCTCGGGGTGGGTGTAGAAGGTGAAGCCCTTTTCCGCCGCCTTGGAGAGCGCGCGGCGCAGCACGTGGCGCGGGTCGGCCCAGGAGCCGCTGCCGTCGGGGAGCAGGATGTCGCAGAACATCCGGGCGCTCTCGCCGCTCACCCCACCCTCGAACGGGAACACCTGGAACGTCGTCGGGTCGGGCATGGCGATCATGTCGGACTCGAAGACGCGGGCGAAGCCCTCGATCGCCGAGCCGTCGAAGCCGATGCCCTCGTCGAACGCCGCCTCCAGCTCGGCGGGCGCCACCGAAACGCTCTTGAGCGTGCCCAGCACGTCGGTGAACCACAACCGGACGAACCTGATGTCGCGCTCCTCCAACGTACGGAGCACGAACTCCTGCTGACGGTCCACTTCATCCCCTACTGACGCTCTGCCGTGGTGGCGCTCTAGCTGCGCAAAAGCTGGCGGATCAGTCTCCCGCCACACCGTTACACCGACGTTACGTGAAGAGGGCATCGGTCGCGGTACCGGGTCCTGGCGCAACCTGTCCGGTTCGTGAACGTTGATACCAAACGTACGGGAAGGGACAAGCGCCATGCCACGATTCCGTGTGATCGCCTGCGGGATCGCACTCGGTGGTGCGCTGGCCGCCGTGATCGCGGTGGCCGGCGTCATCCACGTACGCGTGAACGACGGTGACCACCCGCCGGCCCCGCGCTCGTCCGCGCTGGCCGGGCACCTCACGGCCACCCAGCCGGAGCTGGCCGACGCCCTGCTGGAGGACCGCGACCTGCCCGAGGGGTACCGCCCCGCGCCGGCCACGCGACCCGCGCCGGTCGAGGACGGCGGCCGTACCGAGCGGTGCCGTGCACTCTTCGAGCGCCCGTGGGACGTGGCCGGCGAGGGTGCCCGTGAGCAGGCGGTCGGCGCCTACGCGGGGCGGCAGCCGGCCGCGCTCCTGCGCCAGGCGCTGGCGCTCTTCGAGCCCGGCGGCGCGGCGCGCGCGGTGGGCGAGCTGCGCCGCGCGTCCGGCTCGTGCCCCGAGTTCGACGCCCGCCTGGAGGACGGGACCGCCGTCCGGGTCCAGCTCCGCGAGATGGCACTGCGGCGGGTCGGCGACGAGGCCTACGCGGTCAGGCTCACCGCCCGCCCGCTGGGCCACCGCGACGCATCGGGTACGCGACACGGCTACCTGGCCGTCGGACGCCTCGGCCCCGTGCTGTCCGTGCTGCGCCACCTGGGCACGGCCGGCGCGGCCGAGGCGGAGCGCGTGGCGGAGATGCTCACCCGGACGCTGCGGCGGGCCAGCCCTCTCGTGCGCCCTGTCACAGAGCATGAGGCGTCCGAAGTTGGGAAGATGAGGACATGCCGACTCTGCGTCTCGCCCTCGCCCAGGTAAACCCGACCGTCGGCGACCTGTCCGGCAACGCGGCCATCGTGCGCGAGTGGAGCCGGGCCGCCGCCGACTCGGGCGCCCAGCTCGTCGCGTTCCCGGAGATGATGCTGACCGGATACCCCGTGGAGGACCTCGTCTTCCGCGAGTCCTTCGTGGCCGCGTCGGTCGCCGCCCTCGAGCGCCTCGCCGCCGACCTCGCCGCCGACGGCCTCGGCGACCTGCCGGTCGTGGTGGGCTACCTCGACGCCGACGGGCCGGCCCGGATCAGCGCCGAGGCCGAGCCCGACCGCGGGCCGCGCGACGCCCTGGCGCTGCTGCACGGTGGCCGGGTGGCCGTGAAGTACTACAAGCACCACCTGCCCAACTACGGCGTGTTCGACGAAGACCGCTACTTCGTGCCCGGTGACTTCCTGGCCGTCGTCCGGATGGCGGGCGTCGACGTCGCGCTCACCGTCTGCGAGGACATCTGGCAGGCAGGCGGGCCGTTCGCGATCGCCCGGCAGGCGCGGGTCGGCCTGGTCGTCAACATCAACGGCTCGCCGTACGAGCTGGACAAGGACGACGTGCGGCTCCCGCTTGTCGCCCGGCGTGCGCGCGAGGCCGGTGCCCCTGTGGCGTACGTGAACATGGTCGGCGGCCAGGACGAGCTTGTCTTCGACGGCGACTCGATGCTCGTGGCGGCCGACGGCACGCTGCTGGCTCGCTCACCCCAGTTCGGCGAGCACCTGCTCATCCACGACCTCGACCTGCCGGCCGCCGACCCGGACGCGCCGGAGGGCGACCTCGGCGAGATGAGCGTGCGGCGGCTGGTCATCGACCCCGTGCCGGCCGCACCCGCCAGCCCGCTCGACGGCGGCGTCGCCGACCGGGTCACCGACGAGGCCGAGGTGTGGCAGGCGCTCGTGCTCGGGCTGCGCGACTACGTGCGGAAGAACGGCTTCCGGTCGGTCGTGCTCGGCCTCTCCGGCGGCATCGACTCCTCGGTGGTGGCGGCCATCGCGGTGGACGCGCTCGGACCCGACCGCGTGGTGGGCGTCTCGATGCCGAGCCAGCACTCGTCCGAGCACTCCCGTGACGACGCGGCCGACCTCGCCAAGCGCACCGGCCTCGACTACCGGATCGAGCCGATCCAGCCGATGGTCGACGCGTTCCTGTCGAACATGTCGCTGTCCGGCCTGGCGGTGGAAAACCTGCAGGCGCGCGTGCGCGGCGTGATCCTCATGGCACTGTCCAACCAGGAGGGTCATCTGGTGCTCACGACGGGCAACAAGAGCGAGCTGGCCGTCGGCTACTCCACTTTGTACGGTGACTCGGTCGGCGGTTTCAACCCGCTCAAGGACGTACCGAAGACGATGGTGTGGACGCTCGCCCGGTGGCGCGACGCCGAAGCCGAGCGGCGCGGCGCCGAGCCGCCCATCCCGGAAAACGCGATCAGCAAGCCGCCGAGCGCCGAGCTTCGCCCGGGCCAGCTCGACACGGACTCGCTGCCCGACTACAACGAGCTGGACGCGATCCTCGCCGGGTACGTCGACGGCGACAAGGGGCGCGACGACCTGATCGCCGAGGGGCACGACGCCACCGTCGTCGACAAGGTGCTGCGGATGGTCGACGTCGCCGAGTACAAGCGCCGCCAGTCCGCGCCTGGCACGAAGATCTCGATCAAGGCGTTCGGCCGCGACCGCCGCCTGCCCATCACGAACAGGTGGCGCGAGCCCTCCGACCGGTAGCATGGGCAGATCGAGGGAGGTGAGCCATGACCATGGTCGACCCCAGGCCGCGCCTGCGTGTGGACCTACCCGTCTACGACCTGACGCTCGACGACGTGGCGGAGTTGGCCGCCGCGGACGAGCACGGACATCGCTACGAGCTGGTTGAGGGTAACCTCCTCATCATGGCGCCGGCCGACGTCGACCACATGCGCGTCATCACACAGCTACTGGTTTGGTTTGTTGCCAATGGCTACGCCCAGGATCTCGTGCTTCCGACGCCCGGCCTGCGCATCAAAGGACGGTCGTCCGGCCGTAACCCCGATCTGATGGTGCTGCGTCACTCTGTCGCCGGAAACACTGTGTGGATCGAGCCGGAGGACGCGCTCCTGGTTGTCGAGGTCGTCTCGCCCAGCACCCGGAGCGAAGATCGGCTGCGTAAGCCCGCGGAATACGCCGGTGCCGGGGTCCCGCACTTCTGGCGCGTCGAGCGCGACAACGGGCCGGCGACGGTTCACATGTTCGCGCTCGGGCTCGACGAGCGCGGCGAGCGGACCTACATCGGTCACGAGGCCGCGCTGCTCGACCGTCTTGTCGAGGGGCCACCACCCACCCTCGCGTAACGCGTGTGAAATCTTCCACTAACACCTGACGTGTCCCGCGGGTGCGGTGGGACAGTTGCTCCAGTGACCCGGGGACCGCGTGCGCGGCCTCGAGGAGAGGAGACGACGATGTCCGAGCCCACGCTGTACGGCGGCCCTGCCACCCGGCGGATCCGCACGCGCGACCTGATCGCGGCCAAGCAGCGCGGCGAGCGCTGGCCGATGCTCACCTCGTACGACCAGTACACCGCCGGCATCTTTGACGAGGCCGGCATCCCGGTGCTCCTCGTGGGCGACTCGGCGGCAAACAACGTGTTCGGCTACGAGACGACCGTCCCGGTCACTGTCGACGACCTGATCCCGCTGGTACGCGCTGTGGTACGCGCCACAAAGCGCACGCTCGTCGTCGCCGACCTGCCGTTCGGCTCGTACGAGGAGGGCCCCACGCAGGCGCTGCGCACCGCCGTCCGGTTCATGAAGGAGGGCGGCGCCCACGCGATCAAGCTGGAGGGCGGCCGCCGCGTCGCGGAGCAGATCGCGGCGATCACCGCCGCCGGCATCCCGGTGATGGCGCACGTCGGCTTCACCCCGCAGAGCGAGCACGCCATCGGCGGATACCGCGTGCAGGGCCGCGGCGACGCCGCCGAAGACGTGGTGGCCGACGCGCACGCGGTGGCGGAGGCGGGCGCGTTCGCGGTGGTGCTCGAGATGGTGACCAGCGAGGTCGCCAAGCGCATCACGCACGACCTCCCCATCCCGACGGTGGGCATCGGCGCCGGCCCGGACACCGACGCTCAGGTGCTCGTCTGGCAGGACATGGCCGGCCTGCGCACGGGCCACGCCCCCCGCTTCGTCAAGCGCTACGCCGACCTGGCCGGCGCGCTCACCGACGCCACCAAGCGCTTCGCCGACGAGGTCCGGGGCGGCGAGTTCCCCGGCCCGGAGCACGCCTTCCACTAGTCGCTGCCGGCGCGGCCGGGTCCGGGCTTGTCCCGCGGGCCCGGCAGCGGAGGTCGGGGATTTCGGCGAGCGCCAAGCTCGCCGCCGACCGCAGCGGTGCCCGCGGGAGCGTGCGGTCCGCAGCTGGCGCGGACCGGGGCACATCTGCCGGAGCTCTATCGGTCGAGTTGGGTCGCGAGCAGGGCGCGGGCCCCGGCGAGCGACGGGCCGTACCAGGTCAGGTGGCGGCCGGACACCAGCGCGCAGCGCACGCCCGGAAAGGCTTCGGGGCCGTCGGTGGGCGTAAAGGCGTACGGCTCGTCGGGGAGGACGACCAGGTCCGGGGTGCGCGCCAGGATCTCGGCCAGCGGCGGTCTCGGGTAGCGGTCTTGAGAGCCGCCGTAGAGGTTTTGGACGCCCAGGCGGCGCAGGAGGTCACCGGCGAAGGTTTCGCCCCCCAGGACGACCCAGGGGCGGCGCCAGACGGGGATCACGGCGCGCACCGGCGGGCCCGAGGGCGGTGGTGTCCAGGCCGTGCGGGCGTCGGCCAACCACGCGGGCTCGCCAGCGCCCAGGACGGCCAGCAGGCGCGCCAGCGACGCCAGCGCCTCGTCCAGCGTGCGGGGGTAGGTCACCCACACCGGCACGCCCGCCGCCCGCAGCGCCTCGACGTCCTCACGGCGGGTTTCCTCCGCGTTGGCGACCACCAGGTCGGGCGCGAGCGCGCGGACGCGCTCGACCGACGGGTACTTCGTGCCACCGACGCGCGGCACGTCCAGGCTCGGCGGGTGGGTGCAGTAGTCGGTGGCGCCGGCGAGCAGGCCGGGCGCGGACACCGCGATCGCCTCCGTCAGCGACGGCACGAGCGACACGACCCGGCGGGGTGGGCGCGGCAGGTGCACCGCCGCGCCCAGGTCGTCGTTCACCCCGCGCGGGCGAAGAGGACGCGGCGCTCCTGGGGGTCGGCGGTCACCAGGCGGACGCGGACGCGCTCGCCGAGCGGCAGGTCGCCTTCGCAGCGGGCGCGCACCGGCGGCTCGTCGAGCGCGATCATCCCGCCGGGCACGCGCTTCGGGCGGTCGTCGAGGTCGAGCACCGCCGCGTCGAACTCCTCGCCCACGCGGCCGGCGAGCAGGACCGCCTCGGTCAGGTCGACGGCGGCGCGCTCCGCGGCGGACGCGACGCGGTCGGTCTCGGCCATCACCTCGGGCAGCTTGGGCAGTGCCGCGCCGGCCCAGTCGGGCACGGACTCGCCGCTGAACAGCGCCAGGCACACCTCGGTGGCGTACCGGTCGGCCAAGCGCCGCAGCGGCGCGGTCACGTGCGCGTACGGCGCCGCCACCGCGCCGTGTCCCGGATCGTCGGGCACCTTGCCGTCGAAGGCCGTGTAGCCGGCGCCGCGCATCAGCTCGGCCGCGTGGTCGAGGAACGCGGCGGCACGCGGCTGCGCCGGGTCGACCGAGGCGACGACGCGCCCCACGGCGGCACCCTCCGGCCACCGCACGCCGAGTGGCCCGGCGGCGCGGCGCAGCTTCGCGATGGACTGCTCGCGCGGCGCGGGCATCGTGCGCAGCAGGCCGATGCCGCCGTCGAGCATCACGCGCGCGGCGGCCATGCCGGTCAGGAGCGAGATCTGCGCGTTGAACTCCTCGACCGGGTACGGCGCGCGCAGCACCAGGCGCCATCCCGTGCCGTCCGGCTCGATGTCCTGCTCGGGCAGCGGCAGGCTGATCGCACCGCGGTCGAAGCCACGCTCGGCGAGCAGCGCGCCGAGCTCCGGCAGCGCGGCGATCGACTCGGGCAGCCTCCCCGCGTCCGCGTCAGCCTGCACGCCGGCGTAGTCGAGCTTGGCGCGGCTGCGCACGCGTGCCCGCTCGAGGTGTACGGAAGTGGTCTCGCCCGAGGAGTCGAGGTCGATCGTCCACACGACCGCGGCGCGCTCCTGGTCGGGCAGCAGGCTCACCGCGCCCTCGCTCAGCTCGACCGGGTGCAGGGGCACCTTGCTGTCGGGGAGGTACACGGTCTGGCCGCGGCGCCAGGTCTCCGCCTCCAGCTCGCCGCCGGGGCGTACGTAGGACGCGACGTCGGCGATCGCGTAGTGGACCCGGTAGCCCCCGTCGCGGCGCCCGATCCACATCGCCTGGTCGAGGTCGCGGGACGTGGGCGGGTCGATCGTGACGAACGGGATGTCCGTGCGGTCGGCGGCCGGAAGGGCGGTACGGGACGCCGCCTCGTCGGCTTCGCGCTGCGCCGCGGGCGGGAACACCTCAGGGAGTTCCAGCTCGCGGCGCAGCTCGCCGAAGTCGATGCGGGGTGCGACTACGCGTCGAATAACCACGCGGTCATTCTTACTGCACGCGTCCCACCCCGCTGTACTAGCGGGTGGTGCGGGTCGTGGTCTTGCGAGCGGCGGTCTTGCGCGCCGGCGCCTTCTTGGCCGCCGTGGTGGTGCGCTTGGCCGCGGTGCTCTTCGCCGCCGTCTTCTTGGCGACGGCCTTCTTGGCCGGAGCCGCCTTTGCCGTGGTCTTCTTCGCGGCGGTCTTGCGCGCCGTGGTGGTCTTGGCGGCAGTGGTCTTCCGCGCGGTCGTCGACTTAGCGGCGGCCGTCTTCTTGGCGGTCGTCGACTTGGCGGCGGTGGTCTTCTTCGCCGTCGTCGTCTTCTTTGCGGCCGCCTTGCGCGCGGTGGTGCTCTTGGTCGCGGTGGCCTTCTTGGCGGGGGCCTTCTTAGCCGCGGTTCTCGTGGCGGGCGCGGTCTTCTTGGCAGCGGTTTTCTTGGCGGTCGTCGTCTTCTTGGCGGCGGTGGTCTTCCGCGCCGTCGTCGACTTCGCCGCCGCAGTCTTACGCGCTGCGGAAGTGGACTTGCTCGCGGTGGCGGTCTTCTTGGCGGGGGCCTTCTTAGCCGTCGCCTTGCTCGTGACGGTCTTGCGCGCGGCGGTCGTCGCGGTCGCCGGCACAGCCGCCTTTACCTCGTCCGCCGCCGGCGCTGCCTCAGGCGTCGCCGCGCTGTTCTTGGCAGCCGCGCGTTTCGCGGCCGGGGTGCTGGTGGCCTTCTTCGCTACGGCCATCTCTGTCTCCTCCTTGCGAATGTGTTTCCGCGCTCAGCCGACGGCCGCGCGCAGCGGAACCGCGCCGATTACTTCTCCCCACCCGACCAACGGGCGTCTTCCTCGTCCCACTTGTCATTGCGCTCACGCACCTGCTCGAGTGCGCGCTCCGCTTCTTGTGCGGATCCGTACGGACCGAGCGTGTACTTGGCCGGGCACGAGTCGGAGTCGTCCTCGACGCGGTGATGGCGCACACACCAGTAGTACTGCGCGCCACTTCCGCTGTTAGTCATGAGATCACTGTGCACCGCAAACCGAACAAGCGCTACCTTTTCCGCAGAAAAATCGGCCGCGCCTCCACAATAGACCAGCCCCGTCGACAACTGTACGCGGCTCGCCGCGCGACGCGATTCGAAGAGAAAGCCTTATTCGATAAGGGATTTATCCGCGTAAGCGCAAGGACCCACACAGCGGGGCACCCATGACCGCGTCCCAAAAAAATTCTGGCGCGATGACACCCGCGTGGCGTACCTGAGCCTCCACTGTGGCCCTCAACGCGACTGCGTGAGGGCGACGGACGAGTCGGCCTGTACGCCGGATTCTGTCCCGGCGGCATGTGCCGCCGGTGGCGGCCATCCATCTCGGCCTACCGTTGCCGGCAGGCTCCAGCGGCCTACCCGCAGGCATCGGGCGGGCCGCCCTCGAACGCCTGCGCGAGCCGCCGCCTCGCGGTGGCGGCTCTTTCTTGGCCTTGCTCCGGGTGGGGTTTACCGAGCCGCTCCGGTCACCCGGAGCGCTGGTGGGCTCTTACCCCACCGTTTCACCCTTACCGCGCCGTAGCGCGGCGGTCTGTTTTCTGTGGCACTGTCCCGCGGGTCACCCCGGGTTGCCGTTAACAACCACCCTGCCCTGTGGAGTCCGGACGTTCCTCGGCAGCTACGTGCGGAGCACGAAGCTGACGCGACCGCCCGGCCGACTCGTCCGTCGCGCGCTCAATCGTACTAGCCTCGGCGTTGATGGATCTTCCAGGAATGGCGTTGCTCGCCGCGGCCGGGTTGGGCGCCGGCACGGTGAACGCGATCGCGGGCGGAGGCTCGCTCATCACGTTCCCCGCGCTCATCGCGGTGGGGCTCGCGCCGGTGCCGGCCAACGTGACCAACTCGGTCGCGGTCAGCCCCGGCTACGTCGGCAGCGTCGTGGGCAGCCGCGCCGACCTGCCGCGCGAACGCGTGCGCGCGCTCGTGCCGGTCGCCGTGCTGGGCGGCCTCGCGGGGTGCGTGCTGCTGCTCGCCACACCGCAGCGCGCGTTCGAGGTCGTGGTGCCCTTCCTCGTGCTCGGCGCGGCGGCCGTGCTCGCCTTCCAGGACCGCCTGCGGCGCCTCGTGGGTCACCCGCGTCACATGGCGCCGCGCCGCCACGCGGTCGCGCTGTACGCGCTCACGGCGGTCGGCGGCGTGTACGGCGGGTACTTCGGCGCCGCGCTCGGCGTGATGCTCGTCGCCGGGCTGGCGCTGCTGCTGGACGAGCCGCTCGCCCGCATCAACGCGCTCAAGAACGTGCTGTCGGCGGTCATCGGCCTCGCCACCGTCGTCGCGTACGCGGCGTTCGGTCCGGTCGACTGGGTGGGCGTGGCCGTCATCGCCCCGGCCACGCTGCTGGGCGGGTACGCCGGCTCGCGGCTCGCCCGCCGCCTGCCCGGCGGGGTGCTGAAGGCGGTCATCGTGACCGCGGGGACGGTCGTGGGTCTCGTGCTGCTGTGGCGGGCGTACTAGCACCGCCTGATCGTGCGGCAACGCGGTGCGTCTCTCCCTGAGCCTGATGGTTCGCTCGCGAGCTCGCTCACGCGAGGTGGGCGGTCTCGTTCACCATCCGGACGGCCACGCCGCCGTCCGCCCACATGTCCACGATGGACAGGCCGGCGGGGTCGAGGTACAGCCGGTGCAGGAACGCGTCGCCGGCGGCCAGCGCGTCGCGCAGCAGGATCTTCAGCGGCGAGACATGCGACACCAGTACGAGTGTGCTCTCCGGGTACGTCTTGTGAAGTGTCGCCACCACGCGGCGAACCCGCGTCGCCACGGCGCGGAACGACTCCCCGCCCGGCGGTGCCTCCTCAGTGGACCCGAGCCAGGCGTCCATCTCGTCCGGCCACTGCGCGCGTACCTCGGTGAAGGTCTTGCCCTCCCACTCGCCGAAGTCGCACTCGACGAGGTCCGGCTCGACCTCCACGGGCACGCCGCCGCCGAGCGTGGCCGCGATGACCTCCGCGGTGCGCGTGCATCGCGCGAGCGGTGAGGTGACGACCGCGGCGGCCGAGGGCGCCAGCGCCTTCACCCGCGCGGCGGTCGCCCGCGCCTGGGCGAGCCCGATGTCCGACAGCGGTACGTCGCCTCGGCCCGAGTAGCGGCGCTGCGCGGTGAGCGCGGTGGCGCCGTGGCGCACGAGGATCAGGCGCGTGGGCGTCACCACCGGCGGCTCCCAGGACGGCCGGACGCCGAGCGCTGCGGGCTCCGCGGCCCGGTCCTTGCCCGCCACCTCACCCTTGCCTCGCGTGCCGGTGGCGACGCCGGCCGCCTCGTCCATCGCCTTGTTGGCGAGCGCGTCGGCGTGCTTGTTGCGCTCGCGCGGCACCCACACGAAGGTCACGAGCTCGAACCGCCGCTGCAGCGAGGCCGCCTGCGCGGCGAGCGGGCGCAGCCCCGGATTCTTGATCTGCCAGCGACCGGACATCTGCTCCACCACGAGCTTGGAGTCCATCCGCACCTCGACCTCGGAGGCGTTGAGCTCGGCGGCGGCGCGCAGCCCGGCGAGGAGCCCCGAGTACTCGGCGACGTTGTTGGTCGCGACGCCCAGCGCCTCGGCCCGCTCGGCGAGCACCTCACCGGAGTTGGCGTCGCGCACGACCGCGCCGTACCCCGCCGGGCCGGGGTTGCCGCGCGCTCCCCCGTCGGCCTCGACAATGACCCGGAGCGTACTCATATACCCGACTCCGCGGTGCGGACCATGATGCGGCGGCAGTCGTCGCAGCGCACGACCTCGTCCGGCGGCGCGGCCTTGATGCGGGAGCGCTCGCTGCCGGACAGCTCCAGCCGGCACCCGCCGCAGCGGCCGCCCTTGAGCAGTGCGGCGCCGAGGCCGCCGGAGGACTCACGGATCTTGTCGTAGAGCGTCACCAGGTCGGCCGGGAGGTCGCCGACGAGCGGCCGCCGGGCCGAGGTGCGGAAGTCCTCCTCCTTGGCGATGTCCGCGAGCGACTTGTCGCGCCGTGCCTCGGCCGCGTCGCGCGCCTCGCGGGCGGTCGCCAGCTGGGCGAGCAGCTGGTCGAGCGTGCCCTGCGCGGTCTCGCGCTGCTCCATCAGCTCCAGCTCGGAGTCTTCCAGCTCGGTCTGCCGCCGGGCCAGCGAGACAAGCTCGTGCTGCAGCGCCTCAAGCTCGCGCGCCGGACCGCGGCCGGTGTCCAGCCGCGCCTGGTCCTTGTCCTTGCGGCCGCGCACCTGCTCCACATCGCGCTCGATGCGCGCGATGTCCCGATCGAGGTCGTCGACCGCCACCTGGGCCCGCACCCGCTCGTCCTCCAGCGCGGACAGCTGCCGGGCGAGCGTCTCGATCTCGGCCAGCTCCGGCAGCGTACGGCGCTTGTGGGCCAGCTGGGCCAGCGCGGTGTCGATCGCCTGGACGTCGAGCAGGCGTCGCTGTGCTTCCGGGTCTGCCTTCACGAGTGGGGCTCCTTCAACGAGTGGTGCACGGTCCACGGGTCGGTGTCGAGGTCGGAGACGACCACCTCGACACCGCAGGCGGCGCGCAGGTGGGCGGCGAGGTCGTCCAGCCACGGACGTTCGGTGGCCCAGTGCGCGGCGTCGAGCAGCGCCGGGCCTCCGCCGGCGATGTGCTCGCTCACCGGGTGGTGGCGGAGGTCGGCGGTGAGGTACGCGTCCACGCCCGCGGCGCTCGCGTCGGCGAGGAACGAGTCACCCGCGCCGCCGCACACCGCCACAGTCGCGATCATGCGATCGGGCCGCCCGGCCGCCCGTACCCCCAAGTGGTGCTCGGAAGGGCGCGTGCCGCGTGGTGGGTGAGCTCCGCGAGCGTCATCGGCGCCGGAAGGCGCCCGATCCGCCCGGTGCCGCGGCCGTCGCCGTCCGGGCGGTCACCCGGCGCCGCCGGGCGCAGCGGGCGCAGGTCGTGCAGGCCCAACCGGGCGGCGAGCGCGTCGGAGACGCCCGGGTTGGCGACGTCGGCGTTGGTGTGCGCGACGAAGAGGGCGATGTCGCCCTTGATGAGCTGATGGACGATCCGTCCTTTGTACG
Organism: Phytohabitans houttuyneae; assembly: GCF_011764425.1. Taxonomy (NCBI): domain Bacteria; kingdom Bacillati; phylum Actinomycetota; class Actinomycetes; order Micromonosporales; family Micromonosporaceae; genus Phytohabitans; species Phytohabitans houttuyneae. The sequence goes on along the minus strand of NZ_BLPF01000004.1, from coordinate 1,059,918 downwards.
TCGTCGGCGCCACCGACGACACCCCGTGCAGCAGCAGCGGGTGGTGCGCCACGATCAGGTCGGCGCCGACCTCCCGCGCCTGCGCCACCGTCTCCGGCACGCAGTCGACGACGCACAGCACCCGGCGCACGGGAGCCTCCGGCTCGCCGAGCACCAGACCCACCCGGTCCCATGACTCCGCCCACGACGGCGGGTACCGCGCGTCGAGGGTCGCCACCACGTCGGCGACGGTGGGTTCAGTTGTCGTCACGGCGGCGAGGCTACCAGCGCGGGCGCGCGCTTCTCACGGTCCTCTCACAGTCCGTGGCGCAGCGTGTCCCCATGATGGAAAACCTCCAGACCGGGCGTACCCGGTGGGGTGACGACGCCACGCCGGCCGCCATGCGGCTGCTCGTGGTCGAGGACGACCCGACGATGTCCGCGTTGCTGGTCCGCGGGCTGGAACGGGTCGGGTACGTGGTGGACGCCGTCGACAACGGGCCGGACGCGCTGTGGAGCGTCTTCGAAAACGGTTACGACGCGGTCGTGCTGGACGCGATGATCCCGCCGCCGGACGGGTTCGAGGTGTGCCGGCGGATGCGCGAGGAGGGGCGGTGGGAGCCGGTGCTGCTGGTGACCGCCCGGGACGCGGTGCCGGACAGGGTACGCGGGCTCGACGCGGGCGCGGACGACTATCTGCTCAAACCGTTCACGTTCGCCGAGCTGTACGCCCGGCTGCGCGCGGTGACCCGCCGCCACCCGCACGCCCGCCCGGCCCTCGTCCAGATCGGCGACCTCTCGCTCGACCCGGTCTCCCGGGTGGTACGCCGCGGCGGGACGCGGATCGCGCTGTCGCCGCGGGAGTTCGCGCTGCTGGCGGCGTTTCTGAGCCGGCCGGGTGAGGTGCTCAGCCCGTCGGACCTGCTCGACGACGTGTGGGACCTGGCGCTGGACGGGCCGGAGCTGGTCGGCGCGTACGTGCGGTACCTGCGCGACAAGGTGGACCGCCCGTTCGCGCGCCAGAACATCCAGGAGATCCCCGAAATCGGCGCCTACCGCTTCGACCCGGAAGGGTGAACGAGTCGGTAGCCGGCGCCGCGCACCGTCTCGATCCGGTCGCGGCCGAGCTTCTCGCGCAGGTACCGCACGTAGACGTCGACGACGTTGGAGCCGCCCTCGTACGCGCTGTCCCACACGTGGTCGATCAGGTGGGTGCGGGACAGCACCTCGCCCGGGTGGCGCATCAGCTCGTGCAGGAGCGCGAACTCCTTCGCCGACAGCGCCACGGCGGCGCCGTCCCGGGTGACGGTGCGGCGCGCGGGGTCGAGCGCGATGCCGCCGGCGGTCAGTACCGCCGGGCGGCGGGCCGGCGCGCGGCGGGTCAGTGCGCGCACCCGGGCCCGCAGCTCCGCCAGTGCGACGGGCTTGACGAGGTAGTCGTCGGCGCCGGCGTCGAGCGCGGCCACCCGGTCGGCGACCGCGTCCCGCGCGGTCAGCACCAGGATGGGCGCCCACCGCTCCTCGCCGCGCAGCGTGCGGATCACGGTGACGCCGTCGGGCGCGGGGATCATCAGGTCGAGCACCAGGAGGTCGTACGGCTCCTCGCGGGCGGCCCACAGCGCGTCCACGCCGGTGCCGACCGCGTCGACCGCGTGGCCCTCGGCGGCGAGCCCGCGGCGCAGCACATTGGCCAGGGCCGCGTCATCCTCGACCAGCAGCAGCCGCACGGGTTTACGGTACGCGCGTGAGGCTGCTACCAGGGACGTTGCGCGGCCGGCTGGTGGCGGCGTACGCGATCGGGCTGGCCGTCGTGGTGGCGGTCGTGCTCGGCGCCGGCTATCTGGCCCTCGCGGCCCAGCTGCGCGCCGCGTCCGCCGGCGAGCTGTCGGTGCGCCTCGACGACGTGAGCGCGGCCGTGGAGGCCGGCGACGTGCGGCCGGTGGAGCGGGACCCGTACGCGCAGGTGATCTCGGGCGACACGGTCGGCGCCCGCTCGGCGGCCACGCCGACCACGCCGGTGCTCAGCCCGCGCGAGCAGGTGGTGGCCGGGCACGGGCGGATGGTGGAGCGGCGCAGCGCGGGGTTGCGCGGCACGGCGCTGCTGGCCGGGCGGCGGCTGCCGGACGGGCGGCTGCTCGTGGTGGGTACCAGCCTCGCGACGGTGGATGACGCGGCGCGGCGGGTGCTCGTCGGGCTGGCGGTGCTCGGTCCGGCGCTGGTGCTCGTGCTGACGCTGGGCGTGCGGCGGCTCGTGGGCGGCGCGCTCGCGCCGGTCGCCGCGATGACCACGCGGGCGCGGGAGCTGAGCACCGGACGGCTGCCGGAGCCGCCGGGCGCGGACGAGATCGCCACGCTGGCGCGCACGCTCAACGAGATGCTCGACCGCATCGACGCGGCAAACCGGCGGGAGCGGGCGTTTCTGGACGACGCGGCGCACGAGCTGCGTACCCCGATCGCGGTCCTCCGCGCGGAGCTGGAGCTCGGCGTCGCGGAAGAGGATCCGCGGGCCGCCCGGCGGGCCCTGACCGCGGCGCTGGTGGAGGCGGACCGGCTCGGCCGGCTCGCCACCGACCTGCTGGTCATCGCCCGCTCGCGGGCCGGCGCGCTGGAGCTGGACCGGGCGCCCACCGACGCGACCATCGTGATCCGCGACGCGGCGGCGCGGGTCGCCCGGGTGCACGCGCTGGCGGTGGAGGTGACCGGGCCGGAGGTGGTCGCCGAGGTCGATCCGGTGCGGCTCGAGCAGGTGGTGAGCAACCTTGTCGGCAACGCGGCACAGGCCGGCGCGGCCCGCGTGCGGATCGCGGTGGCGCAGCCGGCGGGCTCCACGCTCGCGATCACGGTGGACGACGACGGTCCGGGGTTTCCGGAGCCGTTGCTGCCGGTCGTGTTCGACCGTTTCCGCGGCACGCACGGCGGCACGGGGCTGGGCCTCGCGATCGTGGCGACGGTCGCCCGCGCGCACGGCGGCGCCGCCACCGCCGGCAACGACTCCGCGCTCGGTGGCGCGCGCGTCCGGGTCGTCTTCGGCTGACGATCAAATTCAGAAATTCTCGGGCTACCGCGATGTCCGCCGTGGTCCGGACCGCTGCTCCCGCGGCCTCACCGTCCGCGTCGCGAAGGCTTCAGCCCGCGGGGGTCTGGCTCGCCCACCGCGAAGGGTGAGGCCGCGGGAGCGACGGTATGGACCACGGCGGACGTCGCGGTAGCCCACATTTTCTGTCTCTTGATCGGTCTTCAGGGTGCGCCGAGAGGGCCGGCGTCGACGCGGGTGTGCAGCGCCTCCAGGGCCATCTCCCAGGGGAACATGTCGCGGTGCTGCTCTCCGGTGCCCGGCGGGTGCAGCGGGAAGTAGTCGTCGCCGAACAGGACGGTGACGTCCCAGCCGCGCAGCCGGTCCAGGCTCTCGCGGAAGGCGGGGTGCGAGCCCATCGCCAGATTGGTGTACGGCATCGCCACGATCGGCAGCCCCTTGCCCTGCCCCTCGACGACCAGCCCGAGGGCGAGCGTGTCGGCGATGCCGCAGGCCCATTTGTTGATGGTGTTGACCGTGGCCGGCGCGACGATGATCGCGTCCGGCGCGGGCAGCACGTCCGGGTCGCCGGGGTTTTTGTAGAGCGTGCGGACCGGGTGGCCGGTCTGGAGGGCGAGCGCGGGAACGTCGACGAACTTGCGCCCGTCGGGCGTGACCACGACGCACACGTCCCACCCCTCGCGTTGGGCCAGGGCCACCAGTCGCCCCACGTCCCTGGCGACCGGTGACCCGCACGCGATGATGTAGAGAACGCCGCGGTCTACCACCCCGTCATACTCCAACCCCATGTGCTCGGCGAGCTCCGCCACCGGGGTCGGCGGTGACCCCTTGGTGCGGCGCAGCACGTCCGAGAGCACCTCGTGTGCGATCGGCCGGCAGCGGATCTCCGAGGGGGCGAGGCGGTCGCCCTCCAGGAGCATCTCGCTGGCCCGCTCGACGTCGCCGATCTGCGTGTACCCACGGGCGATGTCGATGAAGTGGTGCGCGCGCCGCTCGGGCAGCAGAGCCGCGAACGCGTCCCCGTCGATCTGCTCGTGAGTGTCGACCGCGACCCGCCCCTCGCCCAGCTCGACCGCGGCGGCGGCCCGGTGCAGCTTGACGTTTGTGGGGCCGAACGAGGTCCAGAAGTGGTTTTGGTCGCTGCCCAGCTGGCGGGCGGCCTCCTCGGCGGCGGCGAACAGGTCGCGGACGGTCGCGCTGTCACCGATCCTGGCGGCGGCCATCGCGCCGTTGAGCAGCAACATGCCATACACCGACAGCCGCTCGGGTGTGGCCTCGTTGCCATCGCCGGGCGCGAGCCGGTTGGCGATGTTGACGTTGACCTCGAGCGCGGGGCGGGCGCGGCCGAGGGCGAGCAGCGCGCTTCCCACCCGGTAGCTGGCGATGCCGGCGAGAAGCTGGTCGCCGGCCCGTTGCGACACGGCGATCGAGCGGTCCGCTGCGAGCCAGCACAGCTCGTGCTCGCCCAGCTTGCGCAGGGTGGACGAGGCGATCTGGTAGATCTGGCCGAGCAGGTGGGCGGCCTCGGAGGACTTCTCGTGATCCGCGTACGCCGTGTCGGCGGCCTGCCCGTCGCGCAGCAGCTTGGGCAGCGCGCGGGCCAGCACCCCGTACTTGGCGTGCTGGTAGGTCAGCCAGGCGTGGCTGACCGCCTTGCGCATCTCCGGCAGCGGCAGCGCCTGTGTGGGGGCGAAAAAGAAGGCACTGATCTGGTCGTAGCGCTCCAGGGCGGCGCGGATCTCCTCCACCTCGACCTGGTCGATGCAGTTGACGCTGTCGATCCGCCGCTCTGGCTCCTTGCCGAGCAGGAGCTGCACGTCGACCTGGAGGACGTCCGCTATCTCGTAGACGACGGAGAACTTGTCGAGCCGGCGCACGCCCCGCTCGACCTTGTCCACCCAGCTCTTCGATTTGCCCAGCCGGTCGGCGAAGACCTGCTGCGACATCTTGCGGCGCCCGCGCCAGTACGCGACGCGGCGCCCGATGGGCAGCTCATCCACGTCGTACCTCCCCTTGCCTCGCCGGCGACCGGGCCGGTTGGGCGGTGCGGTCCGTTTCGTCACTCATTCGGGCCCGATCGCACACTCTGTGCGCTGGCACCTGGGCCCTCGCTCGTAGTTTCTGATGCAAGTTGCAAGCGGCTCTCTGTCAATGGCAACGACCGCGTGTCGTGCTTGGTGACGGTGCCTGGCGCCTGATATGACGCCGGCCGCTAGTGGGAGGTTTTCTGACCATGCGGTGGAGTCCTCGACCGCCATTCATACGATCTGTGGTGCTCGACCGCTCCCGGTTGCGCCACGCGGCACTGCGCTACGCGGAGCACGGCTGGGACGTTACACCCGGCGCGCACCTCGCGGGGGACAGGTTTGACTGTGCCCGACCCGGCTGCCCGACCGTCGGCTGCCACCCGGCGCTGGAGCGCTGGGAGGAGGCCGCCACCTGCGACACCGCCAAGGTCGCCGAGTGGTGGCGACGGGCGCCGCACGCCGTGCTGCTGCCGACCGGACGTGCCTTCGACGTGCTGGAGGTGCCCGCCCACCTCGGCTTGCGCGTGCTGGGTGCGGCCCGGCTGCACGCGAGCGTGCTCGGCCCGGGGCGTGGCCAGGTGCGCGGGCCGGTGGCGGTGACGCCGACCGGGCGCTGGATGTTTCTGGTGCGTCCCGGCGACCCGCTGCGCCCGGAGCTGGACGACAGCCTGGACGTGGTGCGGCACGGTGCCGGCTCGTGGATCCCGGCGCCGCCGACCCGCCTGCCCGAAGGGACCGTGCGCTGGTCGGTGTCGCCGGAGGAGACCCGCTGGCGCCTGCCCGACTCGTACGCCGTGCAGGGGATGCTGGTCGATGCCCTGGGCGCCGCGTCGCGCGGGGCGCAGCTGCCCCGGCAGACGTCCACTCTGCGCCGCGCGGCATAGCAGCCAACGTAACGGCGCGCACTGAGTGGGTCGAGCCCCGGGAGAGTGACGACGCGGGAGTGCGGGCCCCGGCGGAAACGTGGAGCGGCGCGAAGCGCAGCGCAGCGTTTTCGTTGGGTGCAGTTGCGAGGCTCCGGAGCTCGACCGCGACGGCGGACGAGCACCGAGCGGCGGAGCGTGGCAGACACAGCACTGGCGTATCGTGGCCGCTCCCCCGGCGTCCATAGATCCGCCAGATGGCCTACGCGCTGAACAGTTTCATGGGCGCGTACCGGCGCTGCGGGAAGATCTTGGCCACCTGCGCGTCGGTGAGGCCGAACTGACCTTGCGCCACCGAGCCGTACACGTCGAAGAGGTTGTTGAACTCCGGCACGTCGCCGCTGTCCAGCGTGACCAGCCCGTCCCACCGGCCGATCAGCGAGCCGCTCAGCCGGCGGCCGGACAGCAGCATCACCACGCCGCCGTGGCCGTGGTCGCTGCCGGTACCGCTCTCCGCCACCCGGCGGCCGAACTCGCTCGACACGACCACGGTGACGTCGGCGGCCGCCGGTCCGAGGTCGGTGAAGAACGCGGCCATCCCGCGGGCCAGGTCGCTGAGCCGCGCGTGCAGGTACCCTCCGTCCTGGGTGCCCTGGTCCTCGTGGGTGTCCCAGCCGGCCATCGCGATCGCGGCGACCCGCACGCTGGCCCCGCCCTTGATCAGCTGGGCGACCTGGCGGAACGCGTGGCCGATCCCGTCGTACTCGACGCCGGGCGCCGGCGCGTACGTCATCCCTCGCACGGCGCGCACCGCGCCGAGCGTGGCGCCCACCGCGTCCTGCACCGGGTGGTTGATGTCCTTGTAGAGCGCACCGATCGCGGCCAGCGTCGGGTCCGCGAAACGCGCCTCGCCGTTGAGCGCCAGACCATCCACAGTGCTCAGTGCGAGAGCGCCGTTGGCGCCGACCAGCGAGCGCGGGAGCGTGCTGCCCACACCGACGCCGCGGAACGCGGTGCCGGGGCCGAGCTGGTCGACGAGGCGGTCCAGCCAGCCCCGCCCGCCCGCCTCGCGCGGCAGCCCGCCGAGGTCGCACATGTCGACGGCCTGGAAGTGGCTGCGCGACAGGCGGGGGTCGGAAACGCCCGGGATGAAGCCGAGCTGGCCGTCCTTGAGGTACCGCGAGAGCGGGGCGAACGCGCTGTTGAGCCGGAACGAGCGGTCGACGGCGAGCGCGGTGCGCTCGGTCATCAGCAGGTTGGGTCGGGCGTCCTCCAGCACCGGCTCGTCGGTCGGCGCGACCACGCTCAGCCCGTCGAGCCCACCGTGCAGGAAGACGTGCACGAGCGTGCCCCTGGCCGGCGCCGCGTACGCCGCACGCCCGGGCAGCACCTGGCTGGTGGCGACGGCCGTGACGGTGGCGGCCGCTCCGGTGAGGAACGCGCGCCGGCTGAGCTCGGGGTGTCTCATGCGCTACCTCAGCAGGTGTTGGGGGGAGGCGAGGATAACGCGGGCCACGGCGACGGCGGCGCCGTTGAGGGTGGCGTCGACGGCCGCGCCGGGCGCGAGGCCGCTCACGCCGGCGATCGTCACCAGGTCGTCGCGGTCGAGCTGCTGGTGGACCAGCCGCTGGGCGAGGGCACCCACGTAGCTGACCGCCGTCTTCGGCGGGTTGGCGCCGGCGAGCTGCTCCGGCCGCTGGTACGTGAACATCGGGCGGGTGCCCGCGACGGCGTCGGCGGCCTCGTTCCAGAAGGCGACCATCGTGCTCGCCGAAGACCACGCGACGAACACATCCGGGTAGCCGGCCGGGCCGGGCGCGCCGGCCGGAAAGTGGCCCAGCTCCTGCAGCCGCTGCTGAAGCTGCCGCATCCCCTCGACGAACGGGGTCCGGGACGGGCTGGCGGCGCGGTAGCTGGCCGGCGTCTCCGGTGACACGCCGAGCGTGCGGTACGTGGCGACCAGGTACTCCATCGGGCGGCGCACCTTCTGCCCGACCGCCGCCCAGAACTCCGACGAGCTGAGCAGCTCCAGCAGCACCGGCTTCACCGCGCCCCGGTTGACCGTGTAGCTGCGGGCCAGCCGCTCCACGAGCGCCGGCGGCGGCGTGTCGGAGACGAAGCGGGTGGCCAGCCGCGCGGCGATGCGGCGGGCCGTCGAGGGGTGGTTGGCCAGGTACCGGAAGTACTCCTCACCGGCCTGCTCGCCGCCGTCCGCCGTGGTGTTCGGGTGGCTGAAGCCCATGACCTTTACTGCGCCGACGTAGTGCTTGTCCGGGCGGTACACGTACCTGTCGTCCTTGACCGCGCGGCCGGTCTGCAGCAGCGCGGCCTGCCGCACATCGCGCTCGGTGTAGCCGCCGTCGACGCCGACCGAGTACAGCTCCAGGTTTTCCCGGGCCAGGTTGTCGGTCACTTCGTCCTTTGTGGACGCCGACTGGTCGAGGAAGGTCAGCAGCGCCGGGTGCCGGTTGGCGGCGACCAGCATGTCCGGGTAGTTGTCCAACGCGTACCGCCGGATCACGTCCCGGTCGAACGACGAGCGCAGCACCGCCGACCCCTCGTGGAACGCGGGCACGTGCAGGAAGTCGTTCCAGAAGTCGACCATCACCTCGAACAGCTGCCGGTCCGACCAGATCTGGCGGGCGATCGTGGCCTGCACCATCTCCTCGTCGGCCCGCACGCCCTGTGCTTCGAGCTCCTCCCGCTTGGCGCGCAGGTCGGCGATGCTCATCTCCAGCGTGCTCAGCTCGCGCAGTTTCGTGTCGACCGGTGTGGGCGCGATCCGCTCGGGGGCGAGCTGCTGAGCGATCCACTCGTCGATGCCGACCCGCGCGACGTCCGCCATCACCTTCTGCGTGGGCCCGAAGGTGAGCCGGCTGACCAGGTGCCGTACCGGATCGAAGGCCAGCGCCGTCGGCACCGTCACCTTCGTCGCCTGCGCGGCGATGGCCGGGCTGGAGAAGCGGCGCCCGCCCGGCGGGATGTTGCCGCGCAGCGCGTCGCCGGCCTTGGAGGCCATGTAGGACTCGTTCTGCTCGGTGTACGTGCGCACGGTGCTCGGCTGCTGCCCGCCGGGGCGGCCGGGGTTGCCGTCGCTGGCCGGGTCGGCCGCGGGGTCGTAGTCGGGGCGGCCCAGCGCCCAGTCGACGACCTCCTGCCCGCCCGGTGTGGCCGCGAACGCGGTGCCGCCGGTGAGCGCGGCGAGGCCGCTGATGCCGAGGATCGCCTTGCGCCGGCCGACCCGCGCGCGGCGCCGGCGGGGCTGCTTCGCCTCCTTCTCCGGCGGCGCGGGCGGCGGTTCCGGCTCCGGCGGCTGCCGGGTCGGGTGCTCCGAGGCGCGGTGCTTCGGCGGCGGCGGCACGTACTGCCGGTAGTGGTGCGAGTGCGGCTTGACCTGCGCCGCCGCGTCGGCGTGCTGCGCGTGGCGGGGCACACTCCGATCGACCATGCACCAGTCCCAATTCGCACTGTCCTCCCGGCCTATGCCTTACGACCGGGGAAGCCGCATATAACTCAGTGATACGGGACGGTAGTTAAGGTTCCTGGCTGGCTCAAGGCGACAGCACCCGTTCGGGCATCCGCTTAAGCCCGCGCTGCACCCCCCGGGGATCTCGGCAGGCCGGGATTCCCGGCGCGGAGCAGCGCAAACCGATCTGCGGGGCAACACGTACGGTTATCCGCCGCGGATGACAGCCTCAACGAGATTTAAGGACCCGCTAAGAGTGTCGCCTTGCCTGCGCTTGAAACGCCCCTCCGCTGGGTAAGTGCGCCGTCATGCTCAGCAGCGACGAGCGGCGCCGGCTCGACGAGATGGCGCAGCACCTTCGTACCACAGATCCGGACTTCGTCGTCCGCATGGGCGACCGCACGGGATCCCGCCGGGGTCGCGTGCTCTTCGTGGCGAGCGCCCTGCTGTGGGCCACCGTGCCGGCCCTCGCCTTCATCGGCGGGTGGGTCGCTGCGATGGTCTCCGCCGCGGTGCTGGCGATCGCCGGCGTTCTGCTCCTGAAGGCCCGGCACTGGTAACGGTGCCCTACCCGCTGTTCCTCTCCCGGAGGCCCGCGCTGGTAGCGCTGCCTATCCGCCGTTTCTCCCGGAGGCCCGCCCTTCCTGCCCTGGAAGCCCGGCGGGGCCCTATCCCACGGGAACTCGACCCGCCGCGACCAGGGCGGCGGGTCGCTCCCGCATGGGACCGGTCCAGTCCGAGACCGCCCGCTCGGCGAAGGTGACCCCGCTGCGCACCACGTCGTCGAGCGGATCGAGGAGGTGCTCCGCGTCGCGCCGCTCCCAGCCCGCGGTGACCCGCGCCCGCAGGCCCTGACGCGCCAGGCCGAGCAGCGCCTCCGCCGTCGCGCCGACCGACCTGTCCCCCACCATCGCGTCGAGGCCCTTGACCGCCACGTCCTCGGTGGCCTGCGCCAGGTCCGCCGCGGTCAGGCCGTCCAGCAGCGCGAGCGCCGCCCGCCGCGCGGGCGGATGGTAGGCCAACCCGACGCAGAAGGCCGGCGCCGCCGCGAACGCCTCCCACGGCAGCCCGTCGAACGCACGCATCTCCAGCGTGTGCCGCGCCCGCACCTGCGGCCACACCTGGGAGAGGTGCGCGCGCCAGTCGTCCATCCCGGGCGCCGTGCCGTCGCCGAAGCCGTGCTCGACAAGGTCGCGGAACGGCCGCTCCGGCCCCGCCACATAGCCGGCTCCCACCTGCCGGTAGATCATCGGCAGCGCGCCGCCCCACTCGACCACGTCGGCCGCCGACACATCGGGCCGCACCGCGAAACCCAGGACGCCGCACCGGCTCGGGTCCACGTACCCCCACATCTGCATCCGCCGCGACAGCAGGCCGGTCGGTCGCCCCTCCTCGATCGGCGAGTTGACGAACAGCGCCGCCGCGATCGGTGCCGCCTTCACCAGCAGCACCAGCTTTTCCCGGAAGTCCTCCGGCGACAGATAGTCCACTGTGGTCTGTGTGGAGAGCGTCAGGCCCATGACGTTCTCGGCGTACGCCGCCGCGGTGCCGAGCCCGCGGAAGTAGCCGCGCATGATGTCGATCCGCGGCTTGGGCGCCCACGGAATCCGCTCGCGCGGCGTAAACGGCACCAGCCCGCCCGGCAACAACGCCAACCCGGACCGCGCGGCCACCCCGGCGATCACCCGAAGATCCCGCCGCGCGGCCCCGATCATCGCGACCAACGACTGGTACGGGGCCGACGAGTACTCGATCGCGCCGCCCAGCTCCAGCGACAGCTGCGCGCCGTGCGCCAGCGCCACACCGACCAGCGAACCCGCCTCGGTGAGGGGCTCGGCGCCGAGCTCGTGCCGCACGCGCTCCAGCAACGCCCGCGACCCGCACGGGCCGTCGTAGGGAGCGCTCTGCCCGCTGCGCTCGTCGACGAGACCGCATTCGACCTCGATCCCGATCCGCTCTTCCGCCGCAGGCGTGAACAAGGCCTCGAGCTCCACCAGCGCCTCCCCACCAACCACACCGTGACCACGCGGTAACCACCCGTAACTACACGACCACACGGAGGCGTGATCAGGCAAGGCTTATCCGGACCGCAATCACCATCCCTCAACGCCGACCACGAATCGAGGCTCGGAACCAAAAGGCGACCACGAATAGAAGAAATGCCCGGCACCGCAATGCGGGCCGGGCCTTTCTCAGCCGAGCAATGTATACGGATGCAGATGCGACAAGACGACGAGCGCCGCCACCACGACGGTCACCACGCGCGCGGACACAGAACTATGCGTGCACGCTTTCCGCTTATCACCTTTGCCTACTCCTCTCGATGCGAACATCGCCACACCCCACATCTGCGAGATGTCGACGGGCACGGCCTTCCTGGTCACGCCCGCGATCGAGGACCATAGCAGACACTCGACCAACCAGGTGTCCCGCGCCCGTAACCCCGTGGGCGGCGCTCGCCACTTAGAAGTCAGTCGATGAAGTACTGATCGCCACCCGCCTGATAAACATTCTTGGAATTGACGGCTGTTATCGTGATGACACCGCTCGACTCAGCCACACGCGGCCTTTCCAAGGCAATTTTGTCGACCTCCTCGGAGTCGGCCAACTTGCGTGCCAGCGCGACTATTTGAGCGCTCGGCCGCACGCCGCTCGCCTCCCGCATCCGTGCCGCCGCCCGCATCATGAACGATGGAATCGTGGCCCGCTGCCCACTGCCCGCCAAACCCCGAAGCGCGAGCGAGATCGACCGCTCCGACGGCTCCTCCTGGACGAGATCAGCTGCCCGGGCAGCGACGTCCGCGTGCGCACCCACGCGCAGCAGCAGGTCGAGGAGCTCGCAGGTGACGTCCAAGCGATCCTGTCGCAGCCGGTAGCGGACGCTCTCAGCCCATTGACTGTTGACATTGGTCAACGCTTCGCCGCGCCACAATGCCAACGCCTGCTCGAATGTCCCGATCGCCTGCGGGAAACTCTCCTGGCGGATCAACCTCCGCGCGGTGGCGGAAAGATCGACGAACCTGCGGTGGTCGATCGCGCTCGGCGTGACGTCGAGCCGATAACCGTCGAGACGACGGTTAGGCAGACAATCCCGCGTGCCGCCGGCGCGCTCGATCATTCGACGCACTGCTCGGACATAGGTGGCAACCGATTCCTCGGCCTTGGTTGGCGTCCTGGAGCCCCAAATGTGATCGACAAACGTGCCGAGCGGGACCACTCGCCCGACGTTCAGGGCCAAGGTCGCCAGGACACAACGCTCCGCAGAACGGGGCAGCGCGAATATCGTGCCGGCGGATTCGATCTCCACCTCGCCGAGCAGCCGGATGTCCATTGTCGAAGTGTGGCACGAGAATTTCTCGGCTATCCCCACCTGCGCGTTCGGCACATACGTCCGGACTGGTGTCCGGCCCGGTGTCCGGCGCCTGTCCGGACGTGGGGCACACCCTCGGCACCATGCAGTGGATGGAGTTTCCCGCCGGCCCCGGCGCCGCGAAGTGGCGCACGTTTGCGACAGAGCGGACGGTCCTCGCGGCCGTACACACGATGGCCACCGCCGGCCATGTTCTCGACGCGGTCGAGTTGCTGGAGCCCGATCATCGGATCCAGGTCGTTTTCACACAGGCTCCGGATCTCTTCGACGGCGGCGTTCGCGAATACCTACGCTCCGCCGGCGCTGTGGAGATCGGCTGGGAGCAGGCGACACACACGGACTTTGACTTGATGATCGCCGCCGACAGCGGCGGCGTCCACCGCATCCGTGCGCCCTGGCTCGCTATCGCGCATGGAGTCATGAACAACAAGCTCGTGGCACCGGCGCTCGGTGGCCAGGCCAGTCACCTCGTCACCGGCCTCGGTGCGCCGTGGCTGACCTGGTACGGCCGTTTGCTGCCAGCGGTGCTGGCGGTTTCCCATGACCAGGTTCTGCCGGTGCTGTCCAGCCAGTGCCCTGAGGCACTCTCTGTCGCGACAGTCGTCGGCGACCTGTGCCTGGACCGGCTGGCAAGCAGCCGCCCGAACCGGGAGATGTACCGGCAAGCCTTGGCGGTCCCGGACGGGCGCCGCCTCGTAGCGATCAGCTCGACCTGGGGCCGCAGTCGCTCCTGGGCCGCGCGCCGGCAGCCCTGTTCGAGCAGATCGCCGGCCTGCCGCGTGACGACTTCGAGGTGGTCATGGCGGTTCACCCCGCTGCCTGGTGCCACGGCCGCCGGCAGGTGCTCGCCTGGCTGGCCCGGCTGCGGCAGGCGGGTCTGCGGGTCATCGACCCGGCGAGTTGGCGCGGGCTGGTCGCCGCCGCGGATGTAGTCATCGGCGACCATGGCTCGGCGACCATCTACGCGGCCGCGGCGGGCGTACCGGTGCTGCTTGGCGGGCCGTTGCCGCAGGACACCGCACCGCGCTCGCCGGCGGAGCTCATGGCGGCGGCCGCGCCGATGGTACGGGCGGACACACCGCTCGCCGCGCAACTGTGTGAGGCCCTCGACGCGCGCGGCGCAGCGTTGTCTTCCGCAGTAGCGAGTGGTGTCACGTCGAAGCCGAACCGCGCGGCCGCGCTACTGCGCGAGCAGATGTACAGCCTCCTTCGACTGCCTGAACCGCCGGACCCATGTACGGCAGCTCCGGTCGGGCCGGCGTTTCCAGTCGGCGACGAAGGAGGCCGGTGGTGAGCCGGATCCTTGTCGCGGGAGTCGCGAGCCTCGCTGTGCACCTCGCGGTCGACGACTTTCCCATCCGATACGCACCCGTTGTAGCCCCGTCCTGGATGGAGACGGGGCCCGGCGGGGCCGGCGCGCAGATCGCCTCCATCCTGCGAACGCTCGGCGACGACGTGACGCTCTGCTCCGTGGTCGGCAGCGACCCGGCGGGCGAGATCGTCCGCGCTCAGCTACGCGCCGCGGATCTGGACGGGCCAGGAATCGTGGAAGGGTGGGAGTCCTCCCAGGCGGTCGTGCTGGTCGCGCCGAACGGCCAACGGATGGTGTACCCGCACCTCACCACCGTCAACACCGTCCGCTATCCCGAGGAGCGGTTCGCCGAGGCGCTGGACGGCGCCGACCTGGCTGTGCTGACAAACACCGACTTCGTCCGGTCCCTACTGCCCGCGGCGGTGCTGCGCGGCGTACCCATCGCCGTTGACGTCAACGTGATCGCCGACATCAACGAGCCGTACTACCAGCCATGGCTCGACGTCGCGGACATCATCTTCTGCAGCCATGAGCGCCTTCCCTGCCCTGCTCCACAGTGGATAGCGCAGTTGCTCACACGCCATCCGGGGGCCGGGATGGCGGCGGTCGGCTGCGGCCCGCGCGGATGCGTTTTGGGCCTGCGGGACGGGCGGCTCGTGACGGTCGCCGCCACCACGCCGCTTGGCGTCCGGAACACGTCCAGCGCCGGCGACTCGCTCTTCGCCGCGTTTCTGCACGGCTGGCTGGCGTCGGGAAACCCGGTGGACGCTCTCGGCGACGCCGTTCTCTACGCGGGCTGGCGCATCGGGCACCGTCGCCCTACATCGGTGCTGCTCGACAGCTCCGAGCTGGCGTCCCTTCGGCTACGGTATCCGGCGCGCGTCAGCCTCGGCTGGTGGGACAAGCGCGAGTAGACGTCGCACCTCGCTCACCTCCGTGTCGGCCAGTTCCTCGTACAGCTGCAACGCGCTGGCCAGATGTGACCCGGCCGACCGGTGGTCCCCTGCCAACAGCGCCAGCTCGCCGAGCCGGTGCAGCGCGGCGGCCACGCCACGCGGCGAGCCCACGCCGCGCATTTCGCCAAGTGCCGCACGCAGGCGCATCCGTGCCGGTGCGAAGTCGCCGAGCCGGCCGAGCGCACGGGCCAGCTCGATACCTACTCGCGCATGGTTGTACGGATCGATTCCGTCGAGGCCAGCAAAGATGGAATCCGCCTCGCGCAGATGGCGGACGGCCCGGTCGGGACGGGACAGCGCGTTGTGCGCCCCGCCAAGGTTGAGCAATGCGAGGCCGGTGCGACGGTGCTCGCCCAACTCCCGGCAGAGGCGCTCCTGCTGCCCGAAGTGGTCGACCGCCGCCTCGTATCGGTGGCTTGCCGCCGCCACCATCCCGAGCCCTTCGACCGCCGAGGCCACGCCGTACTGGTCGCCGAGCGCGTCACACAGGTACCGGCTGCGCTCGAAGTGCCGCTCCGCCTCCTCCAGCATCCCGACGTCGAAATGCGCGAACGCCCACCGGCGCAGCATCCGCGCTTCCCGATCGCGATCGCCCAAGCGCACCGCACACTCCACGGCGACGCGGTCCACAAGCATACGGTCCCGGTGGTGGCGACGCAGGAGGAACAGCGGCCACATCGAGTCGGCTATCCGCCACGCCAGCAGCGGCAGGTCGGAAGCCGCGCGCTGTACAGCCGCGACGAGGTTGTCCCGTTCGGTTTCCAGCCACTCAAGCGCCTCCTGCCGGCTGTCGTGTCGCACCGTGCCCGCGTCCAGCTCGGTGAACGGGTCCACCGGATCACGGTGCCGGTACGGCGTGAGGACACGGTCGGCCGAGAGTGCGCCCGCGAGGTACCACTCGAGGATGCGCAATGTCGTGCTGGGCGCGTCCGCGTCGCCGCCGGCCACCTCCCGCGCGTGCAACCTGATCAGGTCATGCGGGTGATACCGCCGCTGCGCACCCTCGCTGAGGAGGCTTGCCTCCACAAGCCTGTCGAGCAGGTCCTCGGCCTCGTCCAGGCCACGATGCAGCGCCGCGGCCATAACCGGGACGCCGAAGTCGGGGCCAGGATGCAGTCCCAGTGCCCGATAGCACCGTGCGGCCGCGGGATCCAGCGCACGATACGACACATCGAACGTCCCTTGCACCGAGTCACCGTCCCTGCCGAGGGCGACCAGCCGCCGCCGCTCTTGGGCCAGTTCCTCGACAACGCGGGCGACCGGCCACCGAGGCCGTGTGGCGAGCCGGGCGGCCGCCATCGCCAGCGCGATCGGCAGACCAGCGCAAAAGCGTACAAGCGTCGAAACCGACGCCGGGTCTTCCAGCATCCGCTCGGTGCCGATCGCGCCGGCCAGCAAAGCGGTGGCCGGCTCGTCGGCCAATGGCTCGACGTCGAGAAACGCGGCTCCATCGCCGAGGAGGCCGCCCAACCGCCAGCGCGCGGTCACGATCACGGCGGCGGACCGTGACGGCGGCAGGAGTGGGCGCGCCTGTGCGGCGGAGACGGCGTTGTCGAGCACGATCAGTAGCTGCTTGTCCGCCGCGAGGGAACGGAACAAGGCGCTCGACTCGGCCGTGTCCGCTGGTACGCGCTCCGGCGCAAGGCCGAGCGAGCGGAGCATCCGGGCCAGGAGTGTGGCGGGGTCGGCCGGGCCGGCGGGGTCGAACGCGCCGAGGCTGAGATGGAGCTGCCCGTCCGGGTACCGCTCTCGGGCCCGGTGAGCCCACGCCAGCGCGACAGTCGACTTTCCTACGCCGCCGGTGCCGCTCAGGACCACGATCGCGGGTCCGTCGCGGGCGCGTCGCACAATGCTGTCGATCTCGGCGAGTTCCTCCTCGCGCCCCACCAGCCGAGCGGGCGGTGGCGGCAACTGGCGCGGAACGGGGATCGCCGGAGCCGCCGGTTGGTACACGTGAACGCCGCCGTGTATCGCGCCGGCCTGCACAGCGTTTCCCGCTACGTAACCGCTGAGGAGGTTGCCCGTGACGACCGCTGACTCTGGGCGACTGTCCGGCCCCGTCGCGGTCATCGAGCTTCGCGCGCGCCCGGATCGGGACGCGCGCCGAACGTGATACCGCCGCTCACGTCGCGCGCTTGCACAACTGATTCGCCCACGCTCCCGGACACCTGGTTGACCACGCCACCGTCGGCGGCCGCCACACCGCCGTCCCGGACCGCGGCGCACAACCGAGCGACGTCGGCGGCGACCAACGGGTCCCGCGCGGCAACCTCGGAGAGGGCGGCGGCCAGCCGCTCCATCCGCTGTCTTTCCTCCGGCTGGCGCCGCGCCGACTCCAGCGCCGCCGCGCCGTCCGGATCGGCGGCCAACCGTCCGCGAACACGCTGGATCAGCTTGCCCATCGCGGAACGGCCCGCCTCGGACAGCCCTTCAGCGGTCTTTGCGGCCAGCGTTGTCGCCACCGCGATCATGAGCGGATCAATCATGTCACCCTCCCAACAACCCAGAGTAGGACAGATATCGCTCTTGGTAACCACCCCCCATCCAGTTGTTCACCGAAGTCGAGGGTTCCAAGAACATCACCGACGCCAATGCATTCGACCGACGGACGTGAATGAATCAGTCGATCAGTTCTGTCGCCCATTAGATCTTCTATGCCGTGAACTTGACTCGCA
The DNA here is from genome assembly GCF_011764425.1 of Phytohabitans houttuyneae. NCBI lineage: Bacteria > Bacillati > Actinomycetota > Actinomycetes > Micromonosporales > Micromonosporaceae > Phytohabitans > Phytohabitans houttuyneae. The sequence goes on along the minus strand of NZ_BLPF01000004.1, from coordinate 1,042,236 downwards.
TCCGCCTCGTACCGTAGTCATCACAACACTATTAGTGAGGACCGGTGGTTGTTGTGGGGTGGACACCAACGGCCGATGACGGTGCCGGTAGCGCGGCGCCTCATGGCGACAGGCAACTACATGCCCGCGAAGGCGAAAAGATCTATCAATCGGCGGGTAATCAGATCTTCTTGTACCGCGAGCAGACCGCCACAGCCGCCGAGCCCTGCAACATTCTGCCTCGCGACACCGCCGGCTTCACGGGTCGGGCTCGCGAACTGCGGGCGTTGGTGCACTATGTCGTGCAGCGTGCGGAAGCCCAGACGATCGTTCCCGTTTACGCGATCGACGGAATGCCGGGCGTCGGCAAGACCGCATTCGCGGTACACGCCGGGCACATGCTTCAAGAGCATTTTCGGGACGGGCAGTTCTTCGTCAATCTTCACGCTCACACCGCGGGGCAGCGCCCGGTCGATCCGGGCGATGCGCTTTCCCAGTTGCTGTCGGCCGACGGTGTCCGTCCGGCAGAGATCCCCACGGCACTCGAAGACCGAGCGGCGTTGTGGCGTAAACGCTTGGCCGGACACCGTGCCTTGGTCATTCTCGACAACGCGGACAGTTGGCGGCAGGTGCGCCCGCTGTTGCCCGGCGCGGGTCGCTGCCTTGTCATGATCACTAGCCGATACCGGTTGAGCGGCCTGGTGGCGACCCTGGCGCCGGTCAACCTGACCCTGGAGCCGCTGCCGCCGGAGGAGGCGACCGCGCTTTTCGCCACGATGGCGAACCGCCACCTCGAGCCCGCCGAGGCGAGCACTGTGGACGATCTCGTGCGGAACTGCGGCTACTTGCCGCTCGCGATCTGTCTGCTTGCCACCCGCCTGCGGCTGGAGGCCCGATGGCCCGTCGCCGACCTGGTACGCGAGCTCACGCAGGCCAAGCACGCGCTCTCCTCCATGCGCGCCGAGGACGTCACCGTGGAGGCGGTCTTCGGCGTGTCGTACCGCCAGCTCTCGAGCGCCCAGCGCCGCTTCTTCCGGCGCCTCGGCCTCCATCCTGGCCCGGACGTCGACCGATTCGCCGCCGCCGCGCTCGACGGCATCAGTCCTCGCCAGGCCGGAAAATGCCTGGACGCGCTGTACCACCAACACCTCCTCGACCAGCCCACGCTCGGCCGTTACCGGATGCACGACCTGATCCGCGAGTACGCGATCATCCGTGCCGGCACCGCTTCGGCCCGCGAGCGTGACAGTGCGCTCGCCCGGCTGCTGGACTACTACCGGCGCGCCGCCGCGTCCGCCGGGCGGCACCTGTCGCGCCCGACCGCGCCACCCACCGCGTCGGCTGCCACTGACGATGACCTACCGCCGCTGCGCACCAGGCGGCAGGCGATGGGCTGGATGAAGGCCGAGCAGGCAAATCTCTTCGCCTGTGCGGGCCTGCCCCGTGCCCGGCGGCAGGTGAGCCTGCTGCCGGCCTTGTCCGCGGCGATGGCGCCGTACCTGCGGCTGGCTGGGCCGTGGGATCAGGCGATCACTCTCCACGAGTCAGCGGCGTCCGTGCCCGATGCGGCCGGGGATCAGGAAGGCCGAGCCGACGCGCTGCGCGAGCTCGGGGTCCTGCGTCGACACGCTGGCCACTACCCCGAGGCTGAGCGAGCTCTTCAGCAGGCGCTGGAGATCTATGAGCGGATCGGCAACGCGCTCGGAGTGGCGGATGTGCGGACCGAGCTCGGCGGGGTTCGGTGGCGGCTGGGCAGCCATGACGGTGCTGCTGCGGAGCTGCGCGCGGCCCTCGCGACATACCGCAGTCTGGACCTCCCGCACGGTCAGGCCCGTGCTCTCCACGAGATGGGCACCGCCCTCTGGGCCAGCGGCGCTTTTGCACAGGCGCTGGAGATGTCGGATCAGGCGTTGCGTCTCTGCGAGGAGCTCGGCGACCGACAAGGCGAGGCGGAGGCCCTTCACCAGCTTGGCGGCCTGCGGCAACTGACAGAGGGCTACCCGTCCGCCATCGACGTACAACGGCGCGCGCTGGCCATCTACCGCGAGCTCGGCGACCGGCTCGGTGAAGCGAAGGCCTTGACCTTCCTCGGCACCGCCCTCAGCCACATCGGCGAGGACGACGCGAGTCACGAAGCGCTCGATCTGGCCCTCCTGATTCAACGCGATCTCGGCGACAGCCAAGGCGAGGCTCACGCGCTCAACTACCTCGCGGCCGCACACATCCGCGCCGGCCGCTACCCGGCGGCTCGCCAGGTCGCGATAGACGCCCTCGCCCTGTACCGCAAGCTGGGCTACCGCAGCGGAGAGGCGGATGTGCTCAACCACCTCGGGGTCGTGGAGCGACTGACCCACGACTACGAGCCGGCGGCCCAGACACACGAGCGGGCACTTGCCCTCTTTCGGCAGGTATCCGATGAGTTAGGGCAGTCGGAGGCGCTCTCCAACATCGGTGAGCTTCTGCTCGCCGCAGACGAGCCGGAGGCGGCACTCAACCACTACGAACAGGCTCTCGCCCTCGCGCGGCGAGCGCACAATCCCAACGCCGAGGCGAATGCCCTGCACGGAGCGGGCCGATGCCATAAACACCTCGACAATTCGGAGAACGGTACCGACCTGCTCCGGCAGGCACAGAAAATCTACCGCCGAATTGGCGTGAAACACGTTGCGAACGCGATTTCCGAGCTGCTCAACGAATGTCCCCGATAGCTCGCTCCAGCAAGCCTCAACACAGTGCGTAGTCACGCGCTGCACAGGACGTCGTGTCACCAAAGGCGTTGCGCGGAAGGACCAACTGGCACTAGCGTCCACCATGGACGGTCATGGTGAACGCCCAATAGGTTGGTCCCGCGCGGGGCAATGACGCCCCCTGACCAGAGGAGCACGACCATTCGGTACCGGAGGCAACCGAGTCCCTCAGACATGCTCTTAGCCCTCGCGACCATCGGTCTCTTACCGTTGGCTTTCGTGGCTGTATCGATTGCCCTGATCGGCGCGACACTGGTTGCCGATCCCGCGCAATTGCATTTTGCAATTCAAGCGGTAAGTGCCCATCTGCATCCCTACGCGATGTCCGCGTAGCTGGCACACCATGCGGCCGGTTCCCACGCGGGACCGGCCGCGTGCGCGCCACAGGTCTCGTAGCCTGCGGGGTAGCGATGTCCGGTGGCGGGCGGCGGCTCCGACGTCTCCCGTGACGGCGCCACCGGGGCGCCGGATGGAGAGGGGCGTTGCCATGAAGTACCTGATCATGCTGATGGGGTCGCAGCGGGACTACGACATGATCTCGGGCAAGGCGGTGGGTGACGCGCCGGCGTGGACGCCGGAGGAGATCGGCGCCATGCACGAGTTCATGACCAAGTGGAACGGTGAGCTCGTGGAGTCCGGCGAGTTCGTCGACGGCCGGGGTCTCACCGCGCCCGTGCACGCCCGCCGGGTGAGCGTGCGGGACGGCGTGCCGGTGGTGACCGACGGGCCGTACGCGGAGACGCAGGAAGTGCTGGCCGGCTACACGATCGTCGAGTGCGAGAGCTTCGACCGCGCCACCGAGATCGCCGCGAAGCTGGCGCACACGCCGCACCCGGAGCACGCACAGCTCGGCCGCGACTGGTACGTGGACATCCGCCCGATCGTCGACGGCTTCGAGGACCTGGAGCTCTGAGCGGCACCGTGGCGGACGCCGAGGTCGAGGATCTGCTGCGCACCCTCGCGCCGCAGGTCCTCGGCGCGGTCGTGCGGCGGTACGGGCATTTCGACACCGCCGAGGACGCCGTGCAGGAGGCGCTGCTCGCGGCCGCGCTGCAGTGGCCCAAGGAGGGCGTGCCGGACAGCCCGCGCGCCTGGCTGATCACCGTTGCCGCGCGGCGCCTGACCGACCTGCTCCGCAGCGAGCAGGCCCGGCAGCGGCGCGAGGACACCGTCGCCCAGTGGGTGTTGCCCGAGCAGTGGCTGGCGCCGGCCGCCGACCGGCCCGCGTCCGACTCCGACGACACGCTGATCCTGCTTTTCATGTGCTGCCACCCGGCGCTCACGCCGGCCGGCCAGATCGCGCTGACACTGCGCGCCGTGGGTGGCCTGACCACCGCGGAGATCGCCCGCGCGTTTCTGGTGCCGGAGGGGACGATGACCCGGCGGATCACCCGGGCCAAGCAGAGCATCCAGCACAGCGGCATCCCTTTCGGGATGCCCGGGCCCGAGGAGCGCGCGCCCCGGCTCGCCGCCGTCCTCCACGTCCTCTATCTGATCTTCAATGAGGGGTACGCGAGCACATCCGGCCCGGCCCTGCAGCGCGCCGAGCTGACCACCGAGGCGATCCGGCTCGCCCGCCTGGTGCACCGGCTGCTGCCGGACGACACCGAGGTGGCCGGTCTGCTGGCGCTGATGCTGCTCACCGACGCGCGCCGCCCCGCGCGCACCGGGCCCGGCGGCGAGCTTGTGCCGATGGCCGAGCAGGACCGGAGCCGGTGGAACGCGGCGTACATCGCGGAGGGCGTCGCACTGATCAGCGCGACCCTGCCGAAGGGGACACCGGGTCCGTACCAGGTGCAGGCGGCCATCGCCGCGGTGCACGACGAGGCGCCACACGCGGAGGCCACCGACTGGCCGCAGATCCTCGCCCTGTACGAGGTGCTGATGGAAATGTCGGACAACCCGGTGGTGGCGCTCAACCACGCCGTGGCGGTGGCGATGGCGCGCGGTGCGCGGGCCGGCCTCGACCTGCTCGGCGAGCTTGAGGCCGACGACCGGATCGCCCGCGACCACCGCCTGCACGCGGTGCGTGCGCACCTGCTGGAGATGGCCGGGGAGCGGGCGGCGGCGCGCGCTTCGTACGAGCTGGCCGCCGGGCGCACGACGAGCCCGCCGCAGCAGCGGTACCTCAACGCGCGGGCCGCCCGCCTCGCCGACTGACGGCGGGCCGGACCGTCCACATCGGACGTTCTGTGAGTGCCGGCTTTGGGCAGATCTTGTGGCGCAGACGTGACACGGCCGCATGAGACGGCTTTAACGGGGAATCGCGCACTCATGACCACCACGCTCTCCATGCTGGAGTCCCACCCCCGACGGGCGGATGTCGACCGCACCCGGCTCGCCGCCACGATCGACACGCTGAACGCGTGCGCCGAAACCTGTACCGCCTGCGCCGACGCCTGCCTGAGCGATGACGCGGTCGCCGAGCTGACCCGGTGCATCGCGCTCAACCTCAACTGCGCCGACATCTGCCTCGCCACCGCCCGCATGCTCTCCCGCCACGCCGGGGAGGACGGCGCGATCAGCCGCTCCATGCTGGAGGCGTGCGCGACCGCCTGCCGCGCCTGCGCGGACGAGTGCGCCAAGCACGCCGCCCGCCAGCAGCACTGCCAGGTGTGCGCCGAGGCATGCCGCTCCTGCGAACGCGTCTGCCGCGACCTGATCGTCGCGTTGCGCTGAAAAGCGAACCGCTAAACGGACGGGGGCCGTTTGCGGGGAGCGCGGTCGGGTAGCCCTTGCGGTATGAGCGACGACACCGATGGCGTCTGGCGGGACGAGGAGAAGCTGCCGCTGTCCGAGCTGACCCGCGCGATGGCGATGTCGCCGGGCGACGGCCAGGTCGACGACGAGTCCGGCAACGACGCGGGCATCGTGCAGGCCGACGAGGAGGTGCAGCGGGAGATCGCCGACACCGACGGCGAACCCGACCCGCACAGCGCGGCGGGGCGTGCGCTACGCCCCGACTTCACCGGACACAGCGGCCCGCATTAGACCCTTTTGGAAATCCTTGCCGGGCTGCGCCGGACAATTCTGTTCAAACAGGCCCTAGAGATCGCCGGGGCGACGATTGTGGGCGCGGCAGGGTTCGAACCTGCGACCCCTCGGTTGTAAGCCGAGTGCTCTTCCGCTGAGCTACGCGCCCCCACGCCGGATGAATCCAGGCGGCGGCAAGCTTACCTTGCCGGGCGCCCCCTGCTCGGCGCAAGTCGATCGGTCAGGCCTGCACCTCGGCGAGGGCCTTGCGCCAGCCTGCCTGGTCGCGGGCCTCGCCGGGCATGTTCATCTCGGCGAAGCGGACGATGCCAGCCTTGTCGATCACGAAGGTGCCGCGGTTGGCGTACCCGCGCTCCTGGTTGAAGACGCCGTACGCCTGTGCGACGGCGCCGTGCGGCCAGAAGTCGGCCAGGAGCGGAAAGTCGTACCCCTCACGCTCGGCCCACACCTTGTGGCTGTAGACGGAGTCGACGCTGACGGTGAGGATCTGGACCTCGCTGCTGGCGTACACGTCGAGGTTTTCCGACACTTCGCACAGCTCGCCACGGCACGTGCCGGTGAACGCGAGCGGGTAGAACACCAGCAGCACGCTCTTGCTGCCACGGAAGTCGGAGAGCCGCACCTCCTGGTTGTTCTGGTCGCGCAGGAGGAAGTCGGGCGCCTGCACACCCACGTCGATCGGCATCGGGGGAACCCTTCTCGTCAGCGCATGGCGACGGCCCGGCGGTGGCTGGTCGCCCCGCCGGTCGCGCGCGGGTGGGCTATTTCTTGCGAGCGGCGCGCGGTGTCACGAGCCGTGCGGCACTCCAGTCCTTACCCGCATTGACTGTCGAGGTCTGCTGCAGCCCGGCGGTCGGTGCCACCTCGCTGATCTCGCTCGGCTCGACGTGCCCGGACCGGCCGGCCTTGGGCGTCAGTAGCCACACCACGCCGCTGTCAGCCAGCGGGGTGAGGGTCTGGACGAGCAGGTCGAACAAGTCACCGTCGCCGTCGCGGTACCACACCAGCACCGCGTCCACGACCTCGTCCGTATCTTCGTCGACCAGCTCCCCGCAGCGGTCAATAAGGGCGTCGCGGAGATCCTCGTCGACGTCGTCGTCGTACCCCATCTCCATGACCACCATCCCCGGCTCGATGCCGAACCGGTCCGCCAGGCTGCGTACGCCGTCGGCGGCCTGACCAGCGGTCGCGCTCACTGTCGCGTGCCTCCTCATCTCAACACTGCCGGCGTCAACCGCCGATAGCGCGTAGTCCACACAAGTGCGTCGCCGCGCGCAAGTGGCGCACCGAGTGGAAGGCAATTTACCGTGCCAAGAGCCCTCGGGCACCCTGTGTGATGGCATCTTCGGTCACGAGGACGTGACGGGCAGCCGGACCTAATGGGATGAAGGAGTCAACCGACGCGATTCGCCGCGCCGCGCCGACGAAGCCGCCATCGACCAACGTTGCCAGTACGCCCTCGCCGACCCCGCCCGATCGGCGCGTCTCGTCCACGATGAGCACCCGCCCGGTCGCGGAGGACTCGCGGATGATGTCCGCCACCGGCAGCGGGGCCAGCCAGCGCAGGTCCACGACCCGGGAGCCGACGCCCTCGCCGGCCAAACGGGCGGCGGCGCGCAGCGCCATGCGCACCCCGTTACCGAACGTGATGATCGTGAGGTCCTCGGCCGAGCCCACGCCGTACACGCGGGCCCGTCCGATCGGCACGTGAGCGGCGGACCAGGCGTCCGGCGGGAGGTACGAGGCGAGCCACTCACCGTCACCCTCCGCATACAGGTCGCGGGTGTGGTACAGCGCGATCGGCTCCAGGAACACGCACACGCTGCCGTCCACCGCCGCGCTGGCCAGGCACGTGCGCAGCATCGGCGCGGCGTCGTCCGGCCGGGCCGGCACCGCGACCACTATGCCCGGAATGTCCCGAAGCACCGCCACCGAGTTGTCGTTGTGGAAGTGCCCGCCGAACCCCTCCTGGTAGGCGAGCCCGGCCACCCGCACGACCATCGGGTTGCGGTAGGCGCCGCGGGAGAAGAACTGCATGGTGGCGGCCTCGCCCCGCAGCTGGTCCTCGGCGTTGTGCAGGTAGGCGAGGTACTGGATCTCCGGCACCGGCAGCATGCCGCTCAGGCCCGCGCCGAGCCCGAGCCCGAGGATGGACGTCTCGTCCAGCAGCGTGTCGAAGACGCGCGAGGCGCCGAAGCGGTCGCGCAGGCCCTTGGTGACCCCGTACACGCCGCCCTTGACGGCCACGTCCTCGCCGAACACCGCCATGCCCGGATTGGCCACCATGCCGTCGGCGAGCGCCGCGTTGATCGTCTGGGCCAGCGTGAGCGGGCCCTGCTCCTCCGGCAGCCGGGCGGAAAACCCAGCGTCCCGTGCCGCACCGGACGGCCCTTCCGCCCGCGAGGCGGCCTCGGCGATCGCCTTCGCCACGCGCACCGGCCGGCGGGGCGCCAGCGGGGCCGCGATGTCGGCGGGACCCTCCAGCTTGGGCTCGGCGAGCACCTCCTCGGCGACCTTGCGGACCTGCCAGCCCACCTCGTCGTACCGCGACACGATCTCGTCCGGCCGCGCCAGCCCGGCGGCCACGAGCAGCCGCGCGGTGGCCACCAGCGGGTCGCGCGCCACGTCGGCGGCGATGTCGCCGGGCGTCCGGTACGCACTCTCGGCGTCCGCGCCCGCGTGCCCCATCAGCCGCACGGTGGTCAGGTGGAGGACGGCGGGGCGGCGGTGGCGGCGTACCCAGGCCGCTGCCTCCGTCGCGGCGTCGAAGGTCGCGGCGGCGTCGCACCCGTCGGCGGCGAAGTACCTGATCCCCGGCCGCGCGCGCAGCGCGGCCGCCACCCACCCCGACGGCGAGCGGACGCTGATGCCCAGGCCGTTGTCCTCGCACACGAAGAGCACGGGCAGGCGCAGGCCGGCGTGGTCACACCAGCCGGCGGTGTTGAAGGCGGCCACCGCGCTCGCGTGGTTGATCGAGGCGTCGCCGAACGAGCACACCGCGATCGCGTCCGCCGGCCACGGCGACTGCGCGTCGAGCTGGGGCCGCGCCGACCGCAGCGCACGCGCCGCCGGGCCCAGCCGCCGCAGCCTCTCGATCGCGAACGCCACACCGACCGCCCGCGGCAGGTGCGAGGCCACGGTGGAGGTCGTCGGGATCACGTGCAGGTCGGCGTTGCCGAAAACCTTGTGCCGCCCGCCGGCGATGGGCTCCTGGCTGGAGGCCACCATGCCCCGGAGCACGTCACGCGCGGCGGCGCTGACCGCGTCGTCGCCGTTGCCATTGGCCGGGCCGGACCGCGCCCGCGCGACCCGCGCACAGTAGAACGCGCCCGAGCGGTAGTGCAGCAGCGCCGGGTCGTCGACCCGCACGGCCGCGGCGACGGCGGCGTTGCCCTCGTGGCCCGAGGAGCCGATCGTGTAGAACCCCTCGCCGAAGCTGCGCAGCCAACGCCCGGCCAGGTCGAGGTGACGGCTGGTGAGCTGGGCGTCGAACAGGTCGAGCGCGGCGGTCCCGGTCAGGTCGGTGCCCTCGCGCACAGGCGCGCCGGGCTCCTGCTGGCCCACGGACTCGGCCAGCCCGCCTACCGCCTCCCGGAAACGTTCGTCCAGATCTTGAGGGGTGGTCACGGTGCACAGCATTACCGACGCGGGCCAACCCCGGCCACCCGGACCGTCCGTCACCCCACGAGACGCGAAAGAGATTCATGCCGATTTGAGCTACCGCGATGTCCGCGGTGGTCCGGACCGTTGCTCCCGCGGCCTCACCCTCCGCGGTGCGCAGCCACGACCCCGCCACAGGCTGAGGCCCCGGTGCGGGAACCGGGGCCTCAGGCTTTTCGCGGTCATTCGCCGGGCGGCGGTTCGCAGGCGATGCCGTCACCGTCGGCGTCGAAGTTGTTCGGATCGTTTGCCGGGTCGATGCGGAAGGAACGCTCCGCCACGTCGGCGCAGTCCAGGTCCTCGGACTCGCGGCTGCCGGGCGGCGGTTCGCAGGCGATGCCGTCACCGTCCGCGTCGAGGTTGTTCGGGTCGTTGGCGGGGTCGATCGGGAAGGACTGCCGCGTGTAGTCCGCGCAGTCCGTGTCGCCGTTGGTGGGCATCGGTGGGCCGACCATCGGCTGGTTGTTGCTCGCCGTGGGCGTCGGCGCGGCCACGGACTCCACCGCGGCCGGCTCCTGCGCCGCCTCGGGCGCCGCCCCCGCCGGTGAGGCCGGCTCCGCCTCCTCAGGCGCCGCCCCCGCCGGTGAGACCGGCTCGGCCGTGGACGGCTCGTCCGTGGACGGCTCGGCCGTCGATGGCTCGGACAGCGACGGCTCGGACAGCGACGGCTCGGACAGCGACGGCTCGGACAGCGACGGCGACGGCGAAGGTGAGGACGGCGACGACGCGGGCGCGGTTGGACCGAAAAGCGCCGGATCGGAAAGCGCCAGATCAGAAGGTGAAGGATCAACAGGTGACGGATCAGAAGGTGACGAAGCCGGGACGCGGACGCCGTCGGCGGCGGGCACATCCAGCTCGGTGGATGCCGGCTCCGCGGTCAGCGGCTTCGCTGACGGCATCGCTGCGGCGTCTGACGCGAGGTTGAGCGCTGGCGCGCCCGTGTCCATGGCCGTGCCCAGGCCGATCGCCAGTGCGAGGCCGGCCGCCCCGAAAAGGCTCACGGCGGCGGACCGCCACGGATGCGTGGATGCGTACATGAGCATGAGGGTGAGGGCGGACACCGCGTGTCGGCTCGGAACCCTCGAAGTGGCCGCCGCCAGCCGGGGGTGCCGCATAATGCGGCGCTACACGCGGGAGGCGCTCGCCGCCCCGCCGCACAGCAGGACGGCGATCAGGACCGCGACCAGCGCAAACGAGCCCGTCCCCAGGTAGACGGCGCCGAGTGCGGCCACGCCGAGCACGCTCGCCAGCAGGGCGCCGGTGGAGACCATCGCGGAAAACGAGGCGGCCTGGTCGGGGCGGATCAGCGGCGAGATGCGGGTGACAAGCGGTGTGAAGCCGGCCGCGTGGCCGGCGCCGCCCACCAGCAGCAGCGCGCTGCCCAGGCCCCACGGCCAGCCGCTCTGCCCGATGCCCGCCACCGCCAGCACCGCCGCCGCGAAGGCCAGCGGGCCGGTCACCGACACCACCCGCGCGGGCAGCCGCCGGGCCAGCAGGCTGCTCGTCGCGAAGCCGGTCGCGTACGGCACGAAGGCAAGCCCGGCGGCCAGCGCGCTGAAGCCCAGCGTGTCCTGCAGGTGCAGCGTCAGCGCGAACAGGAACGCCGCATAGCACCCCATCACCGCGCAGCAGGCGAGCAGTCCGAGCCGCACCGGGCGGGTGGCCAGCACCGTGAGGTCGACAAGCGGCGCGCCCACCCGCCGCTCGTGCCGAACGAAGGCCGCGAGCAGCGCGACTCCCCCGCCGAGCGGCAGGGCCCACGCCCACGCGGGCCAGCCCTGCTCGCGGCCGAGCACCAGCGGCAGTACCACGCCGACCATCGCGGCGGAGAGCAGCCACACGCCGGTCAGGTCGAGGCGGGCGGGCACCGGCGTGCCGGCGGGCAGCAGGCGCGGGCCGACCACCAGCAGGACGAGGCCGATCGGCACGTTGACGAGGAACGCCGGCCGCCACGACAGCCCACCCATGTCGAGGCTCACCACAAGGCCGCCGACGATCTGGCCGGCCGCGACGCCGAGCGCGAGAATCATCGAGTACAGGCCGATGGCCCGCGCCCGCGCCGCGCCCTCGAAGCGGACCTGGATCAGCGACAGCACCTGCGGCGTCATGATGGCCGCGGCGGCGCCCTGCGCGATCCGGGCGGCGACGAGAAACGCGGCACCGGGGGCGAGGCCGCACGCCAGCGAGGTCACGGTGAAACCCGCCAGACCAAGCAGAAACACTCGCTGGTACCCGTACCGCGAGCCGATCCGGGCGCCGGTGACCACCAGCACGGCGAACGCCAGCGTGTACCCGGCCAGCACGAGCTGCTGCACCGCCCCGCTCCCCCCGAGGTCGGCCCGGATGGCGGGAGCGGCGACCGCCACGATGGAGTTGTCCATCGACGCCATGGCCTGGCCGGTGAGCAGGACGGCGAGCATCGTCCCGGCGCGCGGCCGGGCGGTCACGGTGGTCACGGCGGCAACTGTGCGCGGCGCGGGCGGGGCCGGTCTTGAACATTCTTGCCGGCCGGCACCGGCATAGGCTGGGCCCATGCGCGCCACCCGGCTGCTGGTGGACCGCCCGGACTTCACCGTCCGCGCGGTGGCCTGCCGCGACGACCACGCGCGGTGGTCGCCGCCGGAGCCGGTGCCGGAGTTCGGGGTGGTGCTCGTGCGCTCGGGTGGCTTCCGCCGCCGCGGCCGGGGTGGCGAGGTGCTCGCCGACCGCACGATGGGCTACGCCACGTCACCGGGGACGAGGAACACTTCGCCCACCCGTACGGCGGGGACGAGTGCACCTCCATCCGCCTCGGCGCCGACCTGTGGCAGGGCACGGCCGGCCCGATCTACGTGGACGCGCGGCTCGACCTCGCGCACCGCCTGCTGTGGCGGGCCGCTCACGGCGACGACCCCGACTTCGCGGTCGCCGAGCGGCTGGTCCAGCTGCTCGACAGCGCGCCGGATCGGGCAGCGGACGGCGGTGACCGGACGGCGGTCGAGCGGGCCCGCGAGGCGATCCGTGCCGGCCATCCGGAGGCGCGCGGGCTTGTGCCGCTGGCCCGGCTGGTGGGCGTGTCGCCGTACCGGCTCAGCCGTGCGTTCCATGCGGTGGTGGGCGCGCCGCTCACCCGGTACCGCAACCGGGTCCGTGTCGGCGCGGCGCTGGACCGGCTCGAGCAGGGTGAGACGAGCCTTGCCGCGCTGGCTTTTGATCTTGGTTTTGCCGACCAGGCGCACCTCACCCGGACCGTGCGGGCCCACCTGGGACACACCCCGCGCGAGCTGCAGCGGCTACTCGCCGGTGTGCGCGTGTGACTTGACCACCGGCTTGGACTGCGGCGACCCGTGCTGCCGCAGGAAGATGCTGAGCACGATCAGGCAGCCGACGGCCAGAAACTCGCTCTGCCAGTTCTGCATCGACTGAAACCAGAAGTCGCTCGTGGTGAGGAACGTGGCCGCGCTGATCGGCGCCGCGCCGCTCTCCAGCGCCTGCTGCTCGTTGTATTCGGCAGTGCCGCCGAGCAGGTGGATGACGAAGGAGACGACGAATAGCCCGAGCAGCGCGATGGACAGGCTGTTGCGGTAGAGCACGTTCGCCACACCGTGCTGCCGCGCCGGCCACGGCGAGTGTGGACCCGCCTTCTCGGGGTAGTCCTCGGCCCGGTCATCCTCGTCAAGCTGCTTGGACTCGGGCGAGCCGCGCTGGACGAGGTACGCGGTGAGCAGCACGTACGAGCCCATCTGGAGGAACTCGGACTCCCAGTTTTCGAACACGGCCTCGACGAAGTGCCCGCTCTGCAGGTACGCCCAGTAGCTGTCGGCGGCGTGGCCGTACTGGGTCAGCTCCTCGTTCCGCACGTGCCACCCGAAGACGCTCTGTAACACGATGAACACGAGAAACGCCCCGAACATCACCAGGGAGAGGGCGTTGAACCACATCCACCGGCGCATGAACGACTACTACCCACCTTCGCGGGGCCCGAATACACGTCCCTCGGAGGTGGGGGTGGCTACTCTCGCCAGCCGGACATCTCCACGCCACGGGCGAGCTCCACGCGCAGGCCCATGTGGACCTCCTTGGTCTCGCCCGGGGCCAGCTCCAGCTTCCAGCTGAGCACGCCCAGGTCGGTGCGGTCGACGGGGTTGGGGTCGACCTTGAAGGCGCGCACCGTGATCCCCTCGTCGCGGGAGACCGGGATCTGGTCCAGCACCGTGACCTTGGCCGGGCGCGGCGTGTGGTTGGCGACCGTGGTCCGGTACTCCACCTCGCGACGCCGGGTCGAGCCGAGCGCGGCCTTGGTGGCGGTGCGCCGGGTCAGCTTGCGTTCCACCCGGATCCGGTCGTCGAGGCCGAGGGCAAGCTCGACCTCCTCGCCCGGCGCCCAGGTCTCCAGCCGGGTGGTGCCCACGAAGTCGGCGCCGTGGAAGACCGAGGCGGGGCCGGGCAGCAGCGTGTGCGCGGAGCTGTTGACCGCGGTGGCGCGCAGGTGCGCGTCGGGCGAGCTGGCCGGCGCGGTCACGTAGTCAAGCTCGGCGCCGAGGTCGAGCACGGCCACGGTGGCCCGGTGCGCGGTGCCGTCGGCGGGGACCGCGACCGCGTGCTCCGGGCGGTACGTCGCGGCGGCGACCCCCTGCTCCACCACGCCGGTGCTCTCCTCCAGCAGGAGCATCTCGTCGGGCGCGACGCTGTCCGCCGCGTACCCGGCCGCGGCGGCAGCCGGTGCGGGCGGCGGGATCGGCGGGCCGCCGGCGCGCATCATCTCCCGGCTCCGGGTGGCCGCCACCGCCCGCGCGACCGGGAGCGGGCGGATGCGGTCGAGGTACCACGGGTCGAGGTCCGGCACGGTCGTGGTCGTCGCCGGCCGCGCCGTCGAGAGCACCAGCTCGCACTCCGGCCAGTCTTCACCGGTGTGCTGGGTGACCAGCCCGAACCAGGTGACGGCCAGCCGGTCGTCGGCGAGGCGCACGTCGTATGTGGACTCCCAGCCGGCACCGTCCACCACGTACGACAGCTCAAGCTCGACGTCCTCCGCGGCCGCGCCGCCGGCCGAGACCTGCAGGCCCACGGCGGCGACCAGCTGGTCCGGCCCGCGGCGGCCGACCAGCTCCTTGTACCGCCGGTCGAGCGCGGCCTTGCGGTCGCGGGCCTCCTCCGCGCGGCGGGCGAGGTCGCGCTGGCGGGCCTTGCCCGCGGTGAGCTGCTCGGCGATCGAGTCGGCGAACCCGGCGACAGCAGCCGGGTCGGACTCGCCTGCGGCGACCGCCCGCGCGTACGTCGAGCCGGCCCGCTGGGCGAGCGTCGACAGGAAGTCGGCCCGCTGCGCCTCGACCGCGTCGGCGTCGGCGAGCTCGGCCAGCTCGGCGGTGACCGCCCGGCGGGCCTCCTCGACCTCGGCGACTGTCGCGTCGGTCGCGCGGGCCTGGTGGTGGACGACCACGTCGACGCCGAGCACGGTGGCCGGGCCGTGCCCGCCGACCCGGACCGAGTCGCGGTGCAGCCCGAGCGGTAGTGGTCCGATGTGGACCGTGCCGGGGCCGGCGGGCAGCCGCAGCTTGCCGCGGCGGGTCACTCGGGCCCGGTCCGGGTACACCGTCACCGCCACGATCGGGGCGTCAAGCACCACTGGGTTCACGCGTCAAACCATACTGGCGGCATGCGCACAGAGGTGATCACGGTGAAGACGGGCGGGCGCGCCACCGTACGGGACATCACGGGCCAGGCGGCCGACTTCGTGAGCGGGGAGGGCGACGGGCTCCTGCACGTCTTCGTGCCGCACGCCACCGCCGGCGTGGCGATCATCGAGACCGGCGCCGGCTCGGACGACGACCTGCTGACCGCCCTCGACGCGGTGCTCCCCGCCGACGACCGCTGGCGGCACCGGCACGGCGCCAGGGGTCACGGCCGGGACCACGTGCTGCCGGCCTTCGTCGCCCCCTACGCCTCCCTGCCGGTGATCGACGGGCGTATCGCGCTGGGCACCTGGCAGTCGATCTGCCTGGTCGACACCAACGGCGACAACCCCAGCCGCCAGGTGCGGTTTTCCTTCCTCCCAGGTTGACGCTTTGTTACCCCCTGGTACATGTGTCGAGCGTCGCGTAGGGGTCCACCAGGCGTGACGGAGGCCGGTGCACAAGGCAGGATGGAAGGCTACAGAGACCCATCACACAAAGCAGAGGGAGCGCTGGTGGCTACCGAACGCAAGCGCCCGGTGATCAGCGATGGCCTGCCGAGCCAGCTTCTCGATATCGATCCCGAGGAGACCCGCGAGTGGATCGAGTCGCTCGACGCGGTCATTGACGAGCGAGGTGCCAAACGCGCCCGCTACGTCATGCTGAGCCTGCTCGAACGCGCCCGGGAGCGCCAGGTCGGGGTCCCACCCCTGACCACGACCGACTACATCAACACGATCCCGCCGGAGCAGGAGCCCTGGTTCCCCGGCGACGAGTTCGTCGAGCGGCGCATCCGGGCGTACATCCGGTGGAACGCCGCGATGCTCGTGCACCGCGCCCAGCGCCCGGAGATCGGCGTCGGCGGGCACATCTCGACGTACGCGAGTGCCGCCTCGCTCTACGAGGTCGGCATGAACCACTTCTTCCGCGGCAAGAGCCACCCGGGTGGCGGAGACCACATCTTCTTCCAGGGCCACGCCTCCCCCGGCATGTACGCGCGCGCGTTCCTCGAGGGGCGCCTGGGCGAGGACCGGCTCGACGGGTTCCGCCAGGAGCTCTCCCACGCCGGGCCGGGCGGCGGCCTGCCCAGCTACCCGCACCCCCGGCTGATGCCGGACTTCTGGGAGTTTCCGACCGTCTCCATGGGTCTCGGCCCGCTGAACGCGATCTACCAGGCCCGGTTCAACCGGTACCTGCACCACCGGGGCATCAAGGACACGTCCGACCAGCACGTATGGGCGTTCCTCGGCGACGGTGAGATGGACGAGGTGGAGTCGCTCGGCGCGATCGGGCTGGCCGCGCGCGAAGAGCTCGACAACCTCACCTTTGTGATCAACTGCAACCTGCAGCGCCTCGACGGCCCGGTGCGGGGCAACGGCAAGATCATTCAGGAGCTCGAGGCGTTCTTCCGCGGCGCCGGGTGGAACGTCATCAAGGTCATCTGGGGTCGCGAGTGGGACCCGCTGCTCGCCGCCGACACCGACGGCGCGCTGGTCAACCTCATGAACACCACGCCCGACGGCGACTACCAGACGTACAAGGCCGAGTCCGGCGCCTTCGTCCGCGAGCACTTCTTCGGGCGCGACCCCCGCACCCGCAAGATGGTCGAGCACATGAGCGACGAGGAGATCTGGAACCTCAAGCGCGGCGGCCACGACTACCGCAAGCTCTTCGGGGCGTACAAGGCGGCGATCGAGCACACCGGCCAGCCGACCGTGATCCTCGCCAAGACGATCAAGGGCTGGACGCTCGGCTCGCACTTCGAGGGGCGCAACGCGACCCACCAGATGAAGAAGCTGACGCTCGACGACCTGAAGTCGTTCCGCGACCGCCTCTACCTCGACATCCCCGACTCCGCCCTGGAGTCCAACCCCTACCTGCCCCCCTACTTCCACCCGGGTGAGAAGTCCGACGAGGTGCAGTACCTGCGGGAGCGGCGCGAGCAGCTCGGCGGGTACCTGCCGTCCCGGCGCACCACCACGATCCCGCTGCAGATCCCGGGGGCGGAGCGGTTCGCCGACGTCAAGCGCGGTTCGGGCAAGCAGAAGGTGGCCACCACAATGGCCTTCGTCCGCCTACTCAAGGACCTGATGAAGGACAAGGACTTCGGCCGGCGGTGGGTGCCGATCATCCCGGACGAGGCGCGCACGTTCGGCATGGACTCGCTCTTCCCGACGCAGAAGATCTACTCGCCGCACGGGCAGAAGTACACGTCCGTCGACCGCGAGCTCTTCCTGTCGTACAAGGAGGCGACGGCCGGGCAGATCCTGCACGAGGGCATCAACGAGGCCGGTTCGGTGGCGTCGTTCACCGCCGCCGGTACGGCGTACGCCACGCACGGCGAGCCGATGATCCCGCTGTACATCTTCTACTCGATGTTCGGCTTCCAGCGCACCGGCGACGGGTTCTGGGCGGCGGCCGACCAGATGGCGAGGGGCTTCGTGCTCGGCGCCACGGCCGGGCGCACCACGCTCAACGGTGAGGGCCTGCAGCACGAAGACGGCCACTCGCACCTGATCGCGGCGACCAACCCGGCCGTCGTGGCGTACGACCCGGCGTTCGCCTTCGAGATCGCGCACATCGTCGAGGACGGCCTCCACCGGATGTACGGCGAGCAGTCCGAGGCGGTCTTCTACTACCTGACCATCTACAACGAGCCGATCCTGCAGCCGGTCGAGCCGGAAAACCTCGACGTCGAGGGCGTCAAGCGGGGCATCTACCGGTACTCGCCGGCGCCCAGCGTCGACGGCCCGAAGGCGCAGATCCTCGCCTCCGGCACGGGCATGCAGTGGGCGCTCAAGGCCCAGCAGCTGCTCGCGCAGGACTGGGGCGTGGCGGCCGACGTGTGGTCGGTGACCTCCTGGACCGAGCTGCGCCGCGACGCGGTCAAGGCCGAGGAGTACAACCTGCTGCACCCGGGCAGCCCGGCGCGTACGCCGTACATCAAGTCCAAGCTGGCGGAGGCGGCCGGACCGGTCGTCGCGGTCAGCGACTGGATGCGGGCGGTGCCGGACCTGATCGCCCGGTGGGTGCCCGGCGACTACACCTCGCTCGGCACGGACGGGTTCGGCCTCTCCGACACGCGGCACGCGCTGCGCCGGCACTTCCACGTCGACGCCGAGTCGATCGCGGTTGCCACGCTGCGCCAGCTCGCCGTCCGCGGGGAGATCCCGGCCGCGGTGCCGGCCGAGGCGGCCAAGAAGTACGCGATCGACGACGTCAACGCCGCCCCGGTCGGCGAGACCGGCGGCGACAGCTGACCCCACAGCCTTGTTCCATGCGGCCATGCTTGATCGCGTGAGCCGCATGGAATGGGTGATCTTCGACCGGCGGGAGCCGTCGGTCGTGGTCGAGCTCATCCGCGGGGTCGCCGCCACCGGCGACCCCGGGGAGTACGGCGACGGGGTCGAGGTCGTCCTCGAGGCGCCCGCGCCCTCGTTCCTTCGCGACATCTTCGGCGCCGAGCCGGCCAGCGCGCACATCGCCGTGACCAAGCCCGGCGGCGAGGTCGGCTACCCGTTCAACGTCCGCCTGGTCAGCGACCAGGGCGGCGACGCTGGCCACCGCGCGCCCCGCCGGGCCGGCTGGGCGGTCAGCAACTCGGCCGGTCTCGCGTTCCTGATGCAGAAAGGCGCGGCTGGTGCCCCGCCCGACTGGCCCGACCTCGTCGAAGGCGCGATCGCGGCGCTCACCGCGCTGCGCACCGACGCCGGCGACCCCGGCTGGCGGGCCGCCGTGGACCGCTCCGTGTTCCGCGCGTATTGGTAACCCCTTATTGTGGTTACATGCCGTTGACGTGGGAACAGATACTCCGGTGGCGCATCGAGCGGCAGTTTCTGGGCGCCACCCGCGGCACGGATGCGGTCGCGGTGGCGCGGCGGCTCAGCGGCGTGCACGCCCAGCTCGCCGCCTCGGCGGTGACCGCGCTCGACCTGCGGGTGAAGGGCGGCGCCACCGCGGCGAGCGTCGACAAGGAGCTGTGGGACAAGCGGCGGCTGGTGAAGACCTGGGCCGCGCGCGGCACGCTGCACCTGCTGCCCGCCGCCGACCTGCCCACCTGGGTCGCCGCGATGTCCACCCGCACCCGCGAGACGACCGGCTCCTGGCTGCGCTACCACGGGGTGACCGCCGAGCAGATGGCCGACATCATCGCGGCCGTGCCGGACGTGCTCGGCGGTGAGCCGCTCACCCGCGAGGAGCTGGCCACCGCGATCGTCAAGGCCACCCGGCACGACGACCTGCGCGAGCCCTTGATCCAGGGCTTCGGGCGGTGCTCAAGCCGCTGGCGTTCCGCGGGCTGCTCTGCTCGGGCCGCCACGCGGGCGCAACGTCACGTTCGTCGCGCCGCGCGCCTGGCTGGGCGGGTGGGAAGAGGTCGAGACCGAGGCGGCGATCGACGCGCTCACCCTTGGCTACCTCGGCACGTACGGGCCGTCGACAGCGGACGAGTTCGCCCGGTGGTTCGACCTGAAGCCGGCGCTGGCGAAGAAGTCGTTCGCCCGGCTGGCCGACCAGCTCGTCGAGGTCGAGAGCGGCGCGCTGCCGGCCGAGCTGGCCGGCGAGGTGGCGCGGAAGCGGCCGATGTCCGTGCACCTGCTGCCCGCGTTCGACCCGTACACGGTGGGCAGCCTGCGCCAGATCGATCGGGTGGTGAGCGGGCCCAACAAGGCCAAGGTTTCCCGCCCGCAAGGGTGGATTTCGCCGACTCTGGTGGTCGACGGCCGGATCGACGGCGTGTGGGACGACGCGACCGTGACCCCGTTCGTACCGTTGGGTAGGTCGGTCCGTTCGGCCCTGACGAAGGGGTTCCCGGAGGTCAGCGTCGCGGACTAGAGTGCGAGGATCTTTCGCGTTCTAGGAGGTCGCGGGTGGCCTTTACCTGGGGTGTATCGACGGCGGCCTATCAGATCGAAGGCGCTGCCACGGAGGGTGGACGCGGGCGGTCCATCTGGGACGTGTTCTCGCACGAGCCGGGGCGGGTCTCCGACGGCGGCACCGGCGACGTGGCGTGCGACCACTTCCACCGGTACCCGGAGGACGTCGACCTGATGGCCGGGCTCGGCGTCGACGCGTACCGCTTCTCGGTGGCCTGGCCGCGCATCCAGCCCGACGGCACCGGCCCGGCAAACGCGGCCGGCGTCGACTTCTACGACCGCCTCGTGGACGCCCTGCTGGCCAAGGAGATCGACCCGGTCGTCACGCTCTTCCACTGGGACCTGCCCCAGGCGCTGGAAGAAAAGGGCGGCTGGCTGAGCCGCGACACGGCGTTCCGGTTCGCCGACTACGCCGGGCTGGTGGCCGACGCGCTCGGCGACCGCGTGCGGCTCTGGATCACGCTCAACGAGCCGTTCATCCACATGACCCTCGGCTACGCCACCGGGAGCACGCGCCCGGCCAGACCCTCCTCTTCGGTGCGCTGCCGGTGGCCCACCATCAGCTGCTCGGTCACGGTCTCGCGGTGGCGGCCCTGCGGGCACGGGGCGCCGGCGCGGTGGCCATCACCAACAACTACTCCCCCGTTTGGTACCCACCCGACTGGCCGGTGAGTGACGCGGACGCCGCCGCGGCCGCGGCGTACCACGCGCTGCACAACCGTCTCTTCACCGATCCGCTCTTCGGGCGGGGCTATCCGGAGCTGGGCATGGACCCCTCGGTGGTGCGCGACGGCGACCTCGACACGATCGCGGCACCGCTCGACGCGCTGGGTGTCAACTACTACAACCCCACGGGGATACGCGCGCCGTCCACTGCGGACAGTCCGCTGCCGTTCGAGTTCGCACCCCTTGAGGGCTATCCGACGACGGCGTTCGGCTGGCCGGTGGTCCCCGACGGGCTGCGGGAGCTGCTGGTGTCGCTCAAGGAGGAGTACGGCGAGGCGCTCCCGCCGATCCACGTGACCGAGAGCGGCTGCGCGTACGACGGGATCGACGACCCCGAGCGGGTGGCCTACCTGGACGGTCACATCGCGGCGGTGCGCGCGGCCATGGCGTCCGGTGTGGACGTTCGCGGCTACTTCGTCTGGTCCCTGCTCGACAACTTCGAGTGGGCCGAGGGGTACACCAAGCGCTTCGGCCTCGTGCACGTCGACTACGAGACGCAGGTGCGCACTCCCAAGACCTCGTACGCCTGGTACCGGGACCTCATCAGAGCCTCCAGATGAAGGCCGGGATCGAGGTACCCGCCGCGCTCGCCGAGCCCACCGTGCCGGTGCGGCGGAGTTGGATCGCACTGATCTTCAGCGCCAACCTCGGCGTGTGGATGGCGTTCTTCACGCCGATCCAGGTGCTGCTGCCCAACCAGGTCGAGCTGATCGACCCGGCCAACAAGGAGGCGATGTTCGGCTGGGTGACCGCGCTCGGCGCGCTCGCGGCCGTCATCGCCAACCCGCTGGCCGGTGCGCTTTCCGACCGCACCTCGCTGCGGCTCGGCGGGCGCGACCTCGGGCGGCGCCACGTGTGGACCTTCTCCAGCGCGCTGCTCGGCGCCGCGTCGCTGGTCACGCTCGGCCAGCAGCGCACGATCGTCGGCGTCGCCGTGTGCTGGGTGGCCGCGCAGGTGTGCTTCAACGCCGCCCTCGCGACCCTCACCGCCGCGATCCCCGACCGGGTGCCGGTCGCCCAGCGCGGCGGCGTGTCGGGGTGGGTGGGGATACCGCAGTCGCTCGGCCTCGTCGTGGGCGCGGTGCTGGTCACCGCGATCTTCACCGACAACAAGGCGGGGTACTACGCGGTGGCCGTGGCCGTGCTGATCCTCGCCCTGCCGTTCGCGCTGTTCACCCCGGACGACCCGCTGCCCCGCGCGGCCCGCCCGCGCGTTCCGCTGCTGTCCGGCATGTGGATCAGCCCGCGCCGGTACCCCGACTTCGCCTGGGCCTGGGGCACCCGCTTCCTCGTGCAGGTCGGCAACGCGCTCGGCACCCTCTACCTGCTGTACTTCCTGCAGGACGGGGTGAAGTACCACGATCCGGAGGGCGGCCTGCTCATCCTGATCCTGATCTACACAGCGGGCATGATGGCGACCGCGGTCGTGTCCGGCCGCCTCTCCGACCGCTCCGGCCGGCGCAAGATCTTCGTCATCTGGTCCGGCGTGATCATGGCGGTGGCCGCGACGCTGCTCGCCGTGTGGCCGCTGTGGAGCACGGCCATCGTGGCCGCGGTGCTGCTCGGCGCCGGCTACGGCGTCTACCTGGCCGTCGACGCGGCTCTGATCACGCAGGTGCTCCCCCGCGCCACCGACCGGGGCAAGGACCTGGGCGTCATCAACATCGCCAACTCCGCGCCCCAGGTGCTCGGGCCGGCGATGTCGGCGCCGATCGTGGTGCACCTCGGCGGGTACCCCACGCTCTACGCGCTCACCGCCGCCGTCACCCTCCTCGGCAGCGTCTTCGTGGTGCGGATACGCTCGGTGCCGTGACCGTACGCGTGCGCTTCGCCCCGTCTCCCACCGGTATGTTCCACGTCGGCGGTGCCCGTTCGGCGCTGCAGAACTGGATCTACGCGAGGCAGCACGGCGGCGCGTTCGTCCTCCGGATCGAGGACACCGACGCGGCGCGCAACCGGCCCGAGTGGACCGAGGGCATCCTCAACGCGCTCGACTGGATCGGCATCGAGCGCGGCTCGTACGAGGGGCCCTACTTCCAGTCCGCCAACGCCGGCGAGCACCGGGCCGCCGCCGACAAGCTCTACGCGGCCGGCCGGGCGTACTTCTGCGACTGCACCCGCGAGGACGTGCAGGCCCGCACCGGCTCGCAGTACCAGGGGTACGACGGCTTCTGCCGCGACCGCGGCCTGACCGCGGGTGCGCTGCGCTTCCGCACCCCGGACGAGGGCAACACCGTCGTGGTCGACCTCATCCGCGGCGAACCCACCTGGGAAAACAAGCTGCTCGAAGACTTTGTCATCGCGCGCACCGACGGTTCGCCCGTGTTCCTGCTGGCCAACGTGGTCGACGACATGACGATGGGCATCACGCACGTCATCCGCGCCGAGGAGCACCTGTCCAACACCCCGAAGCAGCAGCTGCTCTGGGACGCGCTTGGCGTGAAGCCACCGATCTGGGCACACGTGCCCGTCGTCGTCAACGAAAAGCGCCAGAAGCTCTCCAAGCGCCGCGACAAGGTGGCGCTCGAGGCGTACCGCGACGAGGGCTATCTCGCCGACACCATGCGCAACTACCTGATGCTGCTGGGCTGGGCCCCGAGCGGCAACCGGGAGATCGTGCCGTGGTCGGTGATCGAGGAGGAGTTTCGCCTCGAGGAGGTAAACCCGTCGCCGGCCTTCTTCGACGAGAAGAAGCTGCGCGCCTTCAACGGCGAGTACATCCGCGCACTCGAGCCGGCCGCCTTCGCCGCCGCCTGCCGGCCGTGGCTCACCGGCACCGAGACGATCCCCCCGCCCCCGTGGCGCCCGGAAGACTTCGACCCGGCCGCCTTCGACGCGGTGGCGCCGCTGGCACAGACCCGCATCGCCGTGCTCAGCGAGATCGTCCCGAACGTGGACTTCCTCTTCGTACCCTCACCCGAGATCGACGAGGCCGCCTGGTCCAAGGCGATGAAGGACGGCGCCGCCGACCTCCTGGACGCCGCGGCGGCCGCCTTCAACGCGCTCCCCACATGGGACGCGGAGTCGCTGAAGGCCGCCTTGGAGGAGGTAGGCGCCGCCCGCGGCCTGAAGCTCGGCAAGGCCCAGGCCCCGGTGCGGGTGGCGGTGACCGGCCGCGGCGTGGGACTGCCCCTGTTCGAGTCACTGGTGGTGCTGGGCAAGGAGCGGACCCTCGCACGGATCGAAGCCGCCCGGGCCCGCCTCATCTGACTCGGCCGCCGCCCACCTGCATCATCACGTTTCGCCACTTGGGCAAAGAAAGACCCGGCCCCAGAGGAGCCGGGTGAGTTATGCGAATAGCTTAGCCCACAGTCGGCCGCGACGGGACCCCGTTACCACCCCACCGGTTTGCTGAACGTACCCGCCAGGTCGGGAAGCTGATGCCTGAAAAAGTCGTCCCGGCGCAGCTTGCGCCACCAATGGTTGCCGACGCCCTCTGACGGAAGGCCGGCCAGGTCACCGGCGAAGAGCGTGTTTCGCGGGTTCACATGCCCGACCGGGACCCGCTGCCGGCTGATCTGGACGGGCAGTCGCAGGTCGCTGTCATTGGATATAACCACGACACCGTCCACCCGCCCCTCGAGGACATCCATCAACATGTGCGAGGCGATGTTGACGTCCGTACCTTTCTCTTCCTGGTGCAGGTGAGAAACCATGAAGGCGACATCGCCGTTGGCAATCGGCGTCGGGTATTGCACCTTTATCGGCCACTCCGGCCTTGTCACCACCGGTGCACCGCCTGGTCCTCTCGTCGCGAGCGGGGCGTGCTTTACCCGCGCCACATAGTTGCCGTACTCGACGAGGTCGACGCTCCTGCTCTCGACAAGCGCCCTGAGATAGACCTCCTGGTCTGCGTTGCCGCTCGGGTTGGTCGCGCCGTCGATCCGCGCGGTGCAGTACACGATCCGGTCGATCGCCGCGCCGGCCCAGGCCCGCTGTGCGGTGACCAGCGACGTGGCCAGCACCCGCAGGTCCAGCCACCGCCACCCGGCCGTCCCGCGGCCGCACGTCGCGCGGGCGCCGTAGTAGAGGTTGTAACCGTCTATATACACGCCCACGCGTGTGGGAATCGGGGGCATAGCTCACGGTAATCGGAGCTGCCGCTGGTGAGGACCCACCAATCACCGGCTCTCCCACGCTCCGGTGGTGGCCGCCCCGCACGCGGCGAGCGTGGGACGAAAGAAGCGACCACAACCGTGTAGAGCTGTGGCTCCTGGCTCCGACCAACGGGTGAAGAGCAACCCGAGGAGGAGCAATGAGCACCGACACCCATGCGGCGCTGACCGGCGACATCATCCGGCCCGGTGACGAGGCCTACGACCGGCTACGGCGCACCTTTGTCCACGAAGGCGAGCCGGCCGTGATCGTGCGCTGCCACGACGGCGCGGACGTGCGGCGGGCGATCCGGTACGCGCGCGAGCATGACCTCGTGCTCTCCGTGCGCAGCGGCGGCCACAACGGCGTCGGGTTCGGCACCAACACCGGCGGCGTCGTCATCGACCTCGGGCCGATCGACGCGGTCGAGGTCGTGGACGCCGCGCGTGGCCTCGTGCGGATCGGCAGCGGCGCCCGGTGGCGGGAAGTGGCCGCCGCGCTCGCCACGCACGGGCTCGCGCTCTCGTCCGGCGACACCGCGAGTGTCGGTGTCGGTGGGCTGATGCTGGGTGGTGGGATCGGCTGGCTGGTACGCAAGCACGGCCTCGCCCTCGACAGCCTCGTCGCCGCCGAGGTCGTGACGGCGGACGGCGACGTGGTACGCGCCAGCGCGCACGAGCACCCCGACCTCCTCTGGGCCCTGCGCGGCGGCGGCGGAAACTTCGGTGTGGTGACGACGTTCGAGGTGCTCGCCTACCCGGTGGGCGACGTGCTCTTCGGCTCGTTCTCGTACCCGGCCGAGGAGGCGGCCGCCGTGCTGCGCGGCTGGCGGGACTTCCTGCGCGCCGGCGGCGACGAGGTCACCACCATCGCCCGCGTCGCGCCGTCGTTCGGTGGGCCGGTGCCGCCGGTGGAGGTGGCATTCTGCGTGCCGGCCGGTGACGAGGAGGCCGCACGGTCCGCCCTCGAACTGCTGCGCAAGCTCGGCACTGTGGTCGCCGAAAACGTGACGCGACGGCCGTACCCGCAGGTCCTGGAGGAGGTCGCGGACCTGCCACCTGGCTTCCGGCCGGCGGTGCGCAACGGCCTCGTGCCGTCGGTCACGGACGAGCTCATCGACACCGCGCTGGCCCGGGCGGGCGAGATCGGCACCGTGTACGTGGAGTTGCGTGGCCTCGGCGGTGCCTTCGGGCGCGTGGCGGAGGAGGCGACGGCGTTCGCCCACCGGGACAGCGAGGCGATGCTGCTCACCGTCCAGCTCGACAGCGGCGAGGCAGGGGCGGAGGCGTTCGCGGGGCTGTGGCGCGCGGTGGGGCCGATGACGCGCGGCGCCTACGGCAACTTCCTCACCACCGCGACCGCGGACGACGTCGCCACCATGTACCCGGACGCCACCTATCGGAGGCTGGCCGCGGTCAAAGAGGTGTACGACCCGACAAATCTGTTCAGCCACAATCACAACGTGCCGCCCAGGTCCCCACGATCGACGTCAGCCGGTTACGATTCGGCGGCCGGATGAGTGGGCCTGATGTCACGCCGGCGACGATCGCAGATAGTTCCAAAAACCTGGGCTGCGCATGCAACCGCGCGAGGCATGGCGGAGTCTTTGGTTTAAAGCGGATCGTCGGTCGCACCACGGGGCAGGACCATCCATCGGGGCGGGGAGGTCGGTCATGGTCGCAAGGGTGAGCCGCCGATGGTTCATGAGCGGTGCGGTGCTGGTCGCCGTCGCCGCCCCGCTGCTCGCCCCGTCGCCCGCCCTCGCCGCGCCGCCCAAGCCCGACACCATCACGATCGACGGCGAGGAGCTCGAAGAGGCCATCACGGTCCACGCCAAGACCCACCCGGAGCTCTTCGAGGCGCTGCTGAGTCAGGTCAACTGGCTGGCCACCGCCAAGGGTCAGGCCACCGCGCCGAAGAAGGACAAGCTCGGCCGCAAGTACACGGTGGTGGTGCGCGTCGGCGACCAGTCCAAGAAGACCTACGACCTCTACCCGCTGGCCGCCGGCGGCCCACGCGCCTTCCGCCCGGCCAAGCAGCCCGACAAGAGCAAGACGTCAAACGCGTGGTTCTACGGGCGGCTCAACATGTCCGAGACGCTGCGGGCAGCCGGCGTGCCGCTGCCGGAAAAGCCGGAGACCCTGCACGGCGGGATCGGCGGCGGCGAGCGCGTCTTCGACGAAGACACGCTCAACCCGGGCCGCGACCTCGACAAGCTCCTCGCCGACCTGCGCGAGGTCCTGCTGCTCAACGGCGCTGTCGTGCTCGTCATCACCCTGGGACTGGCCGGCATCTCGCTGCTGGTCCGCCGCCGCACCCGCTAGCCACTTCTTCAAGCAGACTTGCCCGCGTCCGCGCCAGCTGCGGACCGCATGCGCGGGCCCCGGGGGAGACGTGGAGCGCAGCGGAGCGTCTTCTTTGGGTGCTTTCCCGCGGGCTACGCGGAGGTCGGCGGCTCGCCAGGGGCTCGCCGACTTCCCCGACCTCCGCTGCAAGGTCCGCGGGCAAGCCCAACCCCCGCGGCGGGTGAGGCCGCGGGAGCAACGGTCCGGACCACGGCGGACATCGCGGTAGCTCGGATTAAGGCGCTTTGTCCACCGTGGAGCCGGCGGCGGCCTCGACGAGGTGGATCAGGTCGCGCAGGTCGGCCTCGAACTCGGCGTCCCAGTCGACCTCCTCCGCCAGCCAGCGGGACAGGCGGGTGTGCGCGGGCAGTGCCGGCCCGGCGGGGATCGACCCGGCGCCGCGCCGGCCGGCGGCGAAGCGGCCGTTTACCTCGGAGGTGGCGTAGCCGAGGACGAAGGTGGACAGCATCCGCTCCAGGCGGGGCACCTCGGGCTCGGGCACGCCGGCGTCGAGCAGGGCGTCGTAGATCAGGTCGACCGCGCGCATGGCGTCCGGTGTGGCCGAGGGGCGGGTCATGAGCAGCGGGTACGCGCCGGGGTGGGCGCTGGCCAGCGCGCGGGCGGCTCGGGCGATGGCGCGCAGCCGCTCGCGCCAGCCGGCGGTGGCGGCGGCCGGGTCCGGGAGCAGGCCGGCCAGCAGGCGGTCGACGAGGCCGTCGAGCAGGTCGTCCTTGGTGCCGACGTAGGGGTACAGCGCCATCGACGTCAGCCCCATCCGGCGGGCGACGGCACGCATGGAGATCGCCGCCAGGCCGTGTTCGTCGGCCAGGGCTAACGCTTCGTCCAGAATCTGCTGTTTTGCGCGCACGTGTACAGCGTAGAGAGGGCTCAGCACCACCTGTCCGGTGGACGCTCCCGACGCGTCGCGCGGGCCCGCGGGCGGACGGCGCCGTGGCGGTGGGCGCCCGCCCAGCCCGACTGGCTGGACCGGCACACCGCCGGGCCGCGCCGCTCGGGCACGAGCTTCCGCCCCTCGTCCAGCGGCGGCTCGGCCGCCGGAGCGTCAGATGCCTCCGCCGGGGCACTAGGCGCAACGCCTGTCACACCGGCAGCAGCCGCCTCATCCACGGGCTGCGGACCGGCCCCGCACACCCACCTCAAGTGCCTGCCGGGCACTCCGTGCTCGCCAAGCAAGTAATGCTGCTCGCTCTCGGCGCTGCCGTGCTCGGCCTCCCGTGCGCCATACTTCGATCTCCTCACCGGCGGACAACCGCCTGTACCAGGCTCCCCCGGTGCTACTACATCACTCCTTGGGCCGTGCGGGAAATAACGTGGCCCACAATGGGAAAGCGATCAACCAGACGACGAGCGCCACGGTGAGCCGCCAGATCCATCCATCCAACTGTTCGGTCCGGCCGCGGTCGTCGACCAGGAGGATGCCGCCAACCAGCAGGCCACACGCGACTGCCCAGCCGGCCAGGCCCTTGAACCACTCCCGCCACTCGTACCGGGCGCGCTCCCACCCGCCCTTCGGCGGCTTCCAGGGCGGCGGACCGCCAGCGAAGCGGTGAGCGAACCGCTGGTCCGCCCACCGCACCATCGAGTGTCCGAAGGCGATGGAGAAGCCGATGTAGGCCGCGGCCAGGCCGTGCGTGAAGTTGGCCTCCGCGCCCCGCCGCAGGTCGATCACCGACGCGACGAGCAGCACGACGTCGACGAGGGGCACGCACAGCAGGAGTACGCCGCCGACGCGCCGCCACCGCAACAGGTACCGCGCGACGAGGCCGGCGCCCAGGATCACCCAGAACCCGATCTCGCACGCGGCGATCACCGCGAGAACCATGCCTCAAGCCTCACGGCACGCGCGCCCCGGAACGTCGGCAGCGGTGAGGGAATCCACGTACATCCTTCGACGGACCCCGCGCCCCTACCGGCTCGTCGTCCGGTCGGAGGTCGCTGGGCGGAACGTGTGATGTGATCGAAACGTGTCCAGGGCGATGCGGCGCGACCTGACCCTGGCGGGCCTCTCGCTCGCCGGCGGCCTCGCCATGCTCGCGCTCGGCGTCGCGCACACGATCCAGCCCTGGCCGGTTCGACCGCCGAGCGTGCTGTTCGTACCGCCGCTCGTGCTCGCCTGCCTGGCGCTCGCACTCCGCCGCGTCGCCACCCGCACCGGCCTGGCCCTCGGCACCGTCGCGGTCGTGACCGACATCGCGCTGGGCAGCTCGCTCGGCACGCTGCTGGTCTACTCGCAGGTCCTCTACGACACGTGCCTGTACGGCTCGGCGCGCATGTGGCGCATCCTCCTGCGCGTCGGCATCGCCGTAAGCACCGCCTGCGTGGTCGCGGGCCCCATCCTGGCCGGCTCGTGGCGCGGCCTGCAGCTGGCCATCCCGGCGGTGCTGATCCTCGTGCTCCCGGTGGTGACCGCGATCAGCGTGCGGCAGTACCGCGACCAGGCCGCCGCCGAGCGCGCCCGCGCCGACCAGACCGCCCGCCTCGTCGAGCTCGACCGCCGCCAAGCCGTGACCGCCGAGCGCACCCGGATGGCCCGCGAGCTGCACGACGTGATCGCCAACCACCTCAGCGCGGCGGCCATCCACTCGACGGCGGCGCTGTCCGTGCACGGTCGCGATCCGGCCGCGGTCGAGCAGGCGCTCAAGGTGATCCGGGAAAACAGCGTGCAGGGGCTGGCCGAGATGCGCCAGATGATCGAGCTGCTGCGCGAGGGGGCGGGCGAGGACGAGCCGACCCGGGTACGCCTCGCCGAGCTTGACCACCTCATCGCGCAGGCACGCGGCGCCGGCCTCACCGTGCGGGTCGAGACCACGGGCGAGCCGCGCGCGCTGCCGGTGGGAGTGGACCTGGCGGCGTACCGGATCGTGCAGGAGTCGCTCACCAACGCGCTCAAGCACGGCACCGGGAGGGCGGACGTGGCGGTCGCGTACGGCGCCGGCGTCGTCTCACTCACCGTCGAAAACCCGATCAACGGCGCATCGGCGGTACCCGGCGCCGGCGCCGGCCTCATCGGCATGCGCGAGCGCGCGGCACTGCTGCACGGCCGCTTCGACGCCGGGGGCGACGGCGCACGATGGCGGGTACACGCCGAGCTGCCCACCGCCGCGGAAGAGGTCGCATGAGCATCCGAGTCGTGATCGCCGACGACCAGGACGCGGTGCGCACCGGCCTCGCCATGATCCTCAACGGCGCGCCGGACGTCGAGGTGGTCGGCCAGGCCTCCGACGGCGCGGACGCACTCACTCTCTGCCGCGACCTGCGCCCGGACGTGGCGGTGCTCGACGTGCGCATGCCCCGCATGGACGGCATCTCCGCCACCCGCGAGATCGTCGCCGAGGGCCTGGCCGACGTGCTGGTGCTGACCACGTTCGACGTGGACGAGTACGTCTTCGGCGCACTCCGCGCCGGCGCGGCGGGCTTCCTGCTCAAGGACACCGACGCGGACGGCCTGGTGGACGCGGTGCGCACCGTAGCCCGCGGCGACGGCATCATCGCGCCGGCGGTGACCCGCCGGCTGATCGCCGCGTTCGCCGCGACCGCACCCAGCGCGTCAGCCGCCCTCCGGACGGCGGTGGAGGGCCTCACACCGCGGGAACGTGACGTGCTGGCCTGCCTGGGACAGGGCCTGTCCAACCTGGAGATCGCCGAGCGGCTGGACATGGCCGAGTCCACCACGAAGACCCACGTGAGCCGGATTCTGATGAAGCTGGGACTGCGCAGCCGGGTCCAGGCCGCGATCCTCGCGCAGGATCTCAACCTGTCCATTTAGACGGGGTGCCGGGTCATTTCGCGCTCGGCCGGTCGCTGCTTGCGGGCGGCACTGCTCCGGGGGTCGGCACCGCTCCGGGGCCGGCACCGCTCGCGGACCGGCTGTGCTCGGGGTTGTCGCTCCTCGCGGTCTCGCGTCGGGCTGGTTGTCCTGCCGGGGTATGGCTCGGTTGGGTCAGATCGTGGTACCGATCCGCGCCTCGGGGGTCCGATTCGTACCACGATCCGCTGGCAGCGACCTGGGTTTGATCGTCGACCGGTCCGCGAGGGAGTGCCGAGATCAGCCGCGGCAGGTGCGCTGGCCGACCGCCGCGGACTAGCGTCGTTGTCCCGGGGCCGTCACCCTCACCCCGGTTGACAGGAGCGACCCGCGCGGCCAGACCCAAAGGCCCCCAAGCCTTGACCTGGTGCTCAGTCGATCGAGAGCTCCCCGCTGACCCGGATACTCGAATGCGGATAGGCGCTGCCGCGTATTCCACGCCACTCTGGTGGTTATGACTCCGCGCCGGAGGCGGCCGCGCTCGGAAAGGCAGCGGTTATCGCGCCGCCGACCGTCGATCAAGGGATTTGCTGGATGATCGGCCAGTGTCCCCCAATCGCGTTGACTGAAAACCTGCCCGGCATGACGACAGTTCTTGGGGATACACGACTTGACGACCAGGCTGACCTGCGCTATAAAGGACGCAATGTTCCCCGCCATCTTGGCTTCTGCCCGGATTGGCGGGGATTATTCTTCACCGACGGAGCGATCCCGTGACAGATCGCGTGATGCTCTTCGTCGACTACCAAAACGTCTACCACAGCGCTCGTGACTGCTTCCATCCCGAGCCGTTCGCCCACCACGTCGCCGGGCAGGTCAGCCCGCTCGCTCTGGGCAGGCACATCGTCACGACGAGCCCGTTTGATCGCGATCTGGTGGGCGTCCGGGTCTACCGGGGCATGCCAGAGGCGACCCGTGACAGCCGCGGAAATGCCGCGTGCATGCGGCAGATCGAGGCTTGGTCGAGCGACCCGCTGGTAACGGTGGTCACCAGGGCGCTCCGGTACCCGCGAGGCTGGCCAGACCGTTGTCAGCCGGGAGAGAAGCCGCAGGAAAAGGGCGTCGACGTCGCGTTGGCGGTAGATTTCGGCTGGCTAGCATTGGAAGACCAATACGACGTCGGCGTGCTTGTGTCGACCGACACCGACCTTAAACCCGTGCTCGAGAAAGTCGCGATCCTCACGGATAAGCGTGTGGAGGTTGCCGCTTGGAGCGGTCAACGACGATACAGCCGACGACTCGCTATCGACAGCAAGTCGCTCTGGTGTCATTGGTTGGACCGTAAGGTGTACGAGCAGGTTTGCGACCCGACCGACTATTCGCGGCCGTAATTCGCGCGGCGGCCCTCGACCGCGCGCGCCGCCAGCGGCACAACCGCCAATGCCAGCAGCCACCCGCCCAGCACGTCCGCCGGCCAGTGGGCCAGCAGGATCACCCGCGTCGCACCGACGAAGACCGCGAGCGCCGCCGCGGCGGTCACCACCAGCGCGCGGCCTCGGCGGGCCAGGTGTGGCCAGAGCAGCAGCACCGCGACCAGCGCCGCCGACGCCGCGTGTGAGGTGTGGCCGCTGGGAAAGCCGTTGCTGTCGACGAAGACGAAGCCTTCCGGCGGGCGGGGGCGGTGCAGGCCCCAGTGCATCAGGCCCCACAGCACCGGGATCAGCGCGGTGACCCACGCGCACAGGTACGCCTCCCGGCGGTGGCGGCGCAGCAGCAGGCCCACGGTCGCGACCACGCCAGCGGCCACGAAGGGGATCGTCGCGGCGATGTCGGTGGCGACGCGGATGACGTCGATAAGCCCGGGCCGGCTCGTGCCGTACTCCCGCAGGCGGTCACTCACGGCGACGTCGAGGCGGTCGAGCGGGCCCCAGCCGCCGACCACGAGGGCCATGAGCGCTAAAAACGCGACCAGCGCCGCGAGCGGCACGGCCAGCGGAGGGCGGGCGATCATCCCGGCCATAGTGGCACGGACCCCAGCATGACAGTCTGGTGACGTGCCATCTGGGAGCGACGACGGCGCCGCGCTGAGCGAGACCGTCCGGCGGATCGAGCGATCGGCCGGCTCCCTCGCGACCGCGAGCGTGGCCCGGATGGACGAGACGCTCCCCTGGTTTCGCGAGTTGCCGGCCGACCAGCGGGCCTGGGTCATGCTTGTCGCCCAGGCGGGCGTGCGGTCGCTCGTCGAGTGGCTGCGCCGGGACGGGCGGCGGCCCACCCAGGACCTGGCCGACGAGATCTTCGATGCGGCGCCGACCGCGCTGGCGCGTTCGATCTCGCTGCAGCAGACGGTGGCGCTGGTCAAGGTGACCATCGACGTGGCCGAGGAGCAGGTGCCGCACCTGGCGGTACCCGGTGAGGAGACCGCCCTCCACGAAGCCGTGCTGCGCTTCTCCCGCGAGGTGGCGTTCTCAGCCGCGCGGGTTTACGCACGCGCGGCGGAGTCGCGCGGCACCTGGGACGCGCGACTGCAGGCGCTGCTGGTCGACGCGCTGCTGCGGGGCGACTCCTCGGACGTGCTGGCCAGCAGGGCGGCCGCGCTGGGCTGGGCCGACGCGCCGCCGGTGGCGGTAGCGGTGGGGCGCTCGCCGGGCGGCGACGCGACCGCGGTGCTGCACACCGTGTACCGGGCGGCCCGCCGGATCGGCGTGGAGATCATCGGTGGCGTGCACGGCGACCGGCTGGTACTCGTGCTCGGTGGCGCCAGCGACCCCCTCGCCGCCACCGAAAAGCTGCTCGTCGGCTTCGGCGCCGGCCCGGTCGTCGTCGGCCCCGCCGTCGCCACCCTGGACGAGGCGACCGAGTCGGCGCGGGCCGCGCTGGCGGGCTTCCGCGCGGCGCCCGGCTGGCCGGACGCACCCCGCCCCGTGGCCGCCAGTGACCTGCTGCCCGAGCGCGCGCTCGCCGGCGACATCGAGGCACGGCGGCGGCTGCGCCAGGACGTGTACGGTGGCCTGGCCCGCGCCAGCGGCGAACTGCTGGAGACGCTCGACGCGTTCTTCGCCTCGGGAGGGGTTTTGGAAGGCGCCGCTCGGGCACTATTTGTCCACCCGAACACCGTGCGTTACCGGCTCCGCCGGGTCGCCGACGTCACCGGACTGTCGCCGTTGACCCCGCGGGACGCCTTTGCGCTGCGAGTGGCGCTGACGATCGGACGGCTGGACCCCCAGACGCCTGTGACACAAGGCACAAGCTGAACGATTATTAGGGCGCCACCAGCGATCTTTGTAGAGTCTCCACAAAGTCCGTAGTGCGGTTTGGTGCATGCCAGCACACACCTGACCCGCGAGTATCAAGGAAAGTCTTAGTCGTGCTCGCCGTACTGTCGCCCGGACAGGGCTCCCAGAAGCCCGGCTTCCTGACCCCCTGGCTCGACCTGCCAGGTGCTGAGGCGCGCCTGCGGTGGTGGTCAGCCCTCGCGGGCGTCGATCTTGTGCACCTGGGCACCGCGGCCGACGCCGACGAGATCAGGGACACCGCGCGCACCCAGCCGCTGCTGGTCGCAGCCGCCCTGCTCGCGGCCGAGCACCTCCCGCTGTACGACGTCTCCGTCGTGGCCGGCCACAGCGTCGGCGAGGTGGGCGCGGCCGCGCTCGGCGGGGTGCTTTCGCCGGAGGCGGCGATCACGTTCGCCGGTGTGCGTGGCCGCGAGATGGCCGCCGCGTGTGCGCTCGAGCCGACGGGCATGGCGGCCGTGCTCGGCGGGGACGCCGAGGAGGTCGTCGCGGCGATCGAGGCGCAGGGCCTGTACCCGGCCAACCGCAACGGCGCCGGCCAGATCGTCGCTGCCGGCGCGATCGACAAGCTGGAGAAGCTGGCCGCCGACCGGCCGGGCGGCGGTCGGGTCCGCGCGCTGCAGGTGGCCGGGGCGTTCCACACGCCGTTCATGGCGCCGGCCGAGAGGGCGCTCGCCGCGGTGGCCGCCGGCATCACGCCGTCCGACCCGAGCAAGATCGTGCTTTCCAACCTGGACGGCGCCGCCGTCAACCACGGCCGCGAGCTGCTGCAGCGGCTGGTGCGGCAGGTCACCGCGCCGGTGCGCTGGGACCTGTGCATGCGCACGCTCGCCGATCTCGGTGTCACCGCGGTGATCGAGCTCGCACCGGCCGGTACCCTCGCCGGGTTGATCAAGCGGGAGCTGGCCGCCACCGGCGTTCCGGAGATCGTCACCCTCAACACCCCCGACGACCTGCCCAAGGCGCGCGACGTGATCGCCCGCCACGGTGTCGCGCCCGACCACGAGCCAACCCCCCAGTTTCGGGTCGTGGTCTCCGCCAGCGCCGGCACCTTCGAGCCCGCCGCCGGCCTCGCCGAGGGCGACGACATCACAGCCGGCCAGGTGATCGGCCACGTCGCGACCCGCCAGGGTGCCGTCGAGGTGGCCGCCCACGAGGGCGGTGTGCTGACGGAGTGGCTCGCGCACCACGATGACCCGGTCGCCCCGGGCCAGCCCCTCGCCCGCATCGGAGGACATCTCTAATGGCCGGTTCTCGCATCCTTTCGATGGGCCACTACCAGCCCTCCCGCCTCGTCACCAACGACGATCTCGCCGCCATCGTGGACACCAACGACGAGTGGATCCGTGACCGGGTCGGCATCGCCACCCGCCGGATCGCCGAGGGTGAGACGGTCGCCGACATGGCCGCCGCCGCCGCGGGCAAGGCGCTGGCCGCGTCCGGGCTCACCGCATCCGACATCGACATGGTCGTGGTGGCCACCTGTTCCTCGATCGACCGCTGCCCCAACGTGGCCAGCCGGGTGGCCAACAAGCTCGGCATCTCCGCACCGGCCGCCATGGACGTCAACACCGCGTGCTCCGGCTTCTCGTACGCGCTGGGCACCGCCGACCACGCGATCCGCGCCGGCGCCGCGCGCAACGCGATCGTGATCGGTTCCGAGAAGCTCTCCGACATCACCGACTGGAGCGACCGTTCGACCTGCGTGCTCTTCGGCGACGCGGCCGGCGCGGCGGTGGTCACCGCGGCGCCGGACGGCGAGGAGCCGGGCATCGGGCCGGTGGTGTGGGGCTCGGCGCCGGAAAAGGGCGACGTACTCAAGATCGAGGGCTGGCAGCCCTACATCCAGCAGGAGGGCCAGACCGTCTTCCGCTGGGCCACCACGATGCTCGCGCCGCTCGCGCTGCAGGCCTGCGAGCGGGCCGGGGTGGCGCCGGAGGACATCGCGGCCTTCGTGCCACACCAGGCAAACACCAGGATCATCGACGGTATCGTCAAGCGCCTCGGCATCCCCAACGCGGTGATCGCAAAGGACATCGTCGAGTCTGGCAACACCTCGGCGGCGAGTGTGCCGCTGGCCCTGTCGAAGCTGATCGAGCGGCGCGAGGTGCCTTCCGGCGCCCCGGTCCTGCTCTTCGGCTTCGGTGGCGGCCTCACCTACGCCGGACAGGTCATCCGCTGTCCGTGAGCGCGCCCCCAGCCGGTGGCGTCAACGGCGAGAGCCAGCTCCATCAAAGATCCCAATTGCACGAGAGGAAACCAATCCCCATGACCCGTGACGAGATCATCGCCGGCCTCGCCGAGATCCTCGAAGAGGTGGCCGGGGTCAACCCGGACGACGTGGCCGAAGAGAAGTCGTTCACCGACGAGCTCGACGTGGACTCGCTCTCGATGGTCGAGGTCGTGGTCGCTGCCGAGGAGAAGTTCGGCGTCAAGATCCCTGACAACGAGGTACAGAACCTGAAGACCGTCGGCGACGCGGTCTCCTACATCGAGAGCAACGCCTGACCATGCCAAAAACAGACGTCGTCGTCACCGGGCTCGGCGCGACCACCCCGTTGGGCGGGGACGTCGCGTCCACCTGGGACGCAATGCTTGCCGGCCGCTCCGGGGTGGGTCCGCTCACCCAGGAGTGGGCGCAAACCCTTCCCGTACGGATCGCGGCGCAGCTCGCCGTCGAGCCGACCGAAAAGATCGAGCGGGTCAAGATGCGCCGGCTCGACCGGTCCGAGGCGGTCGCGCTGATCGCCGCGCACGAGGCGTGGGCCGACTCCGGCCTCGCCGACTCCGGGCTGGACAAGGAGCGGCTCGCGGTCAGCGTCGGCACCGGTATCGGCGGTGCGATGACGCTGCTCGCACAGGACGACATCCTGGAGGCCTCCGGCCCGCGCAAGGTGTCGCCGCACACCGTGCCGATGCTCATGCCCAACGGCCCGGCCGCCTGGGTCGGCTTGGAGCTGGGCGCCAAGGCCGGCGTGCACTCGGTCGCCAGCGCCTGTGCCACCGGCGCGGAAGCGATCTCACTGGGCCTCGACATCAT
Source organism: Phytohabitans houttuyneae (assembly GCF_011764425.1). Classification (NCBI taxonomy): domain Bacteria; kingdom Bacillati; phylum Actinomycetota; class Actinomycetes; order Micromonosporales; family Micromonosporaceae; genus Phytohabitans; species Phytohabitans houttuyneae. The sequence goes on along the minus strand of NZ_BLPF01000004.1, from coordinate 1,005,066 downwards.
CCGCTCCGGCCGCGCCGACGTGGTGGTGGCCGGTGGCACCGAGGCGGTCGTACATTCGCTGCCGATCGCCGGGTTTGCCTCCATGCGCGCCATGTCGGTGCGCAACGACGACCCCGAGCGGGCCTCCCGCCCCTGGGACAAGGGGCGCGACGGCTTCGTCCTCGGCGAGGGCGCCGGCGTCGTGGTCCTGGAACGGGCCGAGCACGCCGAGGCCCGCGGCGCCAGGGTGTACGCGCGCCTCGCCGGCGCCGGCATCACCTCGGACGGGTTCGACATCGTGCAGCCCGACCCGGAGGGCGCGGGCTTCGTGCGTGCCGTCCGCAAGGCGCTCGCCGACGCCGACCTGACGGGCAGGGACGTGGTGCACGTCAACGCGCACGCCACCTCCACGCCCACCGGTGACATGGTCGAGGTCGCCGGCCTGCGGGCCGCGATCGGCGATCACGTGGTGCTGACCTCCACGAAGTCGATGACCGGCCACCTGCTGGGCGCGGCCGGCGCGGTGGAGACCATCGCCACGATCCTCGCCATCCGCGACGGGGTAATCCCGCCGACGATCAACCTCGACGACCCCGAAGACGGCCTCCTCGACGTGCCGGCGCACAAGGCCCGCCACGTCGACGTGCCCGTCGCGCTGAACAACTCGTTCGGCTTCGGCGGTCACAACGTCGCGCTGCTCTTCACCCGTCCCTGAGGGAGGACCGTCGTGACCGCCACGTCCGTCGCCGCCGATTCGTCCACTGTGGATCACCGTGACCCCGAGGTACGCCTCCGCGCGCTCTTCGACACCGGTTCACTGCGGCTGATGGCGCCGCGCGACGACTCCGGTGTGCTGTGGGCGCGGGGCGAGATCGAGGGCACGCCCGCGGTCGCGTACGCCAGCGACGGCACACGGATGGGCGGCGCGATGGGCAGCGAGGGCTGCCGTCACATCGTCGACGCGATCGACGCGGCGGTCCGCGAGCGGGTGCCGGTGCTCGGGCTGTGGCACTCGGGCGGTGCCCGCCTCGCCGAGGGCGTGGTCGCGCTCGACGCGGTCGGCCAGGTCTTCGCCGCGATGGTGCGGGCCTCCGGCCGGGTACCGCAGATCTCGGTCGTGCTCGGCCCGGCGGCCGGTGGCGCGGCCTACGGGCCGGCGCTGACCGACATCGTGGTGATGGCCGGTGCCGGCCGCATCTTCGTGACCGGCCCGGAGGTCGTGCGGTCGGTGACCGGCGAGCAGGTCGACATGGAGCGCCTGGGCGGCCCCGAGCCGCACGGGCGGCGTTCCGGCGTGGTGCACGTGACCACAAAGGACGACGAGTCGGCACTCGCCGAGGCGCGCAAGCTTGCCCACCTGCTGGGCCACCAGGGCCGCCTCAGCCCCGCCGACGTGCCGGTCGGCGACGTCGAGGGCCACGACATGGCGGCCGCGATGCCGGCCGAGGCAAACCGCGCGTACGACGTGAAGCCGGTCGTCAAGGCCCTGCTCGACGGCCCGGCGGTGGAGCTGCACGCCCGCTGGGCGCCGAACATCGTGACGACGCTGGGCCGCTTCGCCGGCCGTACCGTCGGGGTCATCGCCAACAACCCGCTCCGCCTGGGTGGCTGCCTCGACTCGGCGGCTGCGGAAAAGGCGGCCCGCTTCGTGCGCATGTGCGACGCGCTCGGCGTCCCCCTGATCGTGCTGGTCGACGTGCCCGGCTACCTGCCCGGCCTCGGCCAGGAGTGGGACGGCGTGGTGCGGCGCGGGGCCAAGCTGCTGCACGCGTTCGCCGAGGCGGTGGTGCCGCGGGTGACGCTGGTGACCCGCAAGGCGTACGGCGGCGCGTACATCGCGATGAACTCCCGCTCCCTGGGCGCGAGCGCGGTCTTCGCCTGGCCGAACGCGGAGCTCGCGGTCATGGGCGCCTCCGCCGCGGTCAACATCCTGCACCGCAAGAAGCTCGCCGCCGCGCCGCTTGACGAACGCGAGGCGCTGCGCACCGAGCTCGTCGAGGAACAGACCCGTGTCGCCGGTGGGGTGGGACGCGCCCTGGAGATCGGCGTCGTCGACGACGTGATCAAGCCGGCCGAGACCCGCCGCCGCATCGCGGAGGCGCTCGCCGCCGCACCAGCGGCCCGCGGCGCCCACGGCAACATCCCGCTCTAGACCGGGCCACCGCAGCGGCCCAAAACCAAGAAACGGTGAGCTACCGCGACGTTCGTCGTGGTCCAGACCGTTGCTCCCGCGGCCTCACCCTCCGCGCCTGGTCACGGTCGGCCCCAGCGCCGACCGGCCGTCCCGGCCCGAGAACGAGGTCGGCCCTCCCCCGTTGATCAGGGACTTGGTGGGCGTGTCTGCCGGCGTGTCCACCCACGAAGTCCCTGATCAACCCCTGCTGCCAAGCCGGTTCCAGGGCCTGCGTCCGAAGGCGCGGGCCCTGGAAGACGGGTCAGCGGCGGTTGTAGAGGCGCATGGTCAGCGTGCCGAACACGACTGTGAAGAGGGCGCCCGAGACCAGCACCCAGGTCATGTCGGTGGTGTCCCAGCCGCCGTCCATCAGCGTGCGCACCGCGCCGACCAGGTGTGAGATCGGGTTGACGTCGACGAACGCCTGCAGCCAACCGGGCATCGTGCTCGGGTCGACGAAGACGTTGCTGAGGAAGGTCAGCGGAAACAGGACCATCATGCTGACGCCCATCACCGACTTCTCCGTGCGCAGCAGCAGGCCGAACATCGTCCAGATCCAGGAGAACGCGAACGAGAACGCCACCAGCACGCCGATCCCGGCCGCCACGCCGAGCACGCCGCCGTCCGGGCGGAAGCCGAGGATCAGGCCGACGCCGAGGATCACCAGCGAGGCCACGGTGTACCGGAAGGCGTCGCCGAGCAGGTAGCCGACCATAGTGGACGGTCGCCAGATCGGCAGCGTGCGGAAGCGGTCGAAGACGCCCTTGGTGATGTCTGTGTTGACCGCGACGCCGGTGTACATCGTGATCATGACGACGCTCATCACCATGATGCCGGGCAGCAGGAACTGCAGGTACTCGGTTGTCGAGCCGGCCAGCGCACCGCCGAACAGGTACGTGAACATCAGCGTCATCATGATCGGGAAGGCGGTCACGTCGAAGAGCTGCTCGGGCACGTGCTTGATCTTCAGCATCGCCCGCCACCCGAACGTGATCGACGCGGACAGCCACGTCGGCCGCTTCGGCGCCTCGTCCGGCGCGAGCACGGCCTGCAGCGTCTCCGGCGAGAACGTGTACGTGGCCTCCTGGGTCTCGACCGTCGCGGTGCTCATGCGTTCGTCTCCTCGTTGTCCACAGTGGCGGGTCGGTCGGTCAGGGCCAGGAACACCTCGTCGAGGCTGGGCTGGCCGAGAGAGAAGTCGTCCACCGTGATGCCCGCCTCGGCGAGCGCGGTGAGCGCGGCGGCCGCCTGCTCGGCGGTGCGCCGGTCGCTGTCGCCGTTGCCGTTGCCGGACACCCGCGCGGTGAGCGCGACGGGGTCCGCCTCGAGCACCACGTGGCCGCCGAGGCAGCGGGACAGTACCCACTCCGCCTCGGTGCGCTGGCCTGGATCGCGCAGCCGCACGTGCACCGCGCCCGCGCCCACCGACGACTTCAGCTCGCCCGGAGTGCCCTCGGCGATCACCTTGCCCCGGTCGATGACCGCGATGCGGCTGGCGAGGCGGTCGGCCTCGTCCAAGTACTGCGTGGTCAGCAGCACCGTCGTGCCGTGCGAGACGACGGCGCGCACGATGTCCCACACCTGGTTGCGGCTGCGCGGGTCGAGGCCGGTGGTCGGTTCGTCGAGGAAGAGCAGCTTCGGGGTGTTGAGGATGCTGGCCGCGATGTCGAGCCGCCGCCGCATGCCGCCGGAGTAGTTCTTGACCTGCCGCCCGGCCGCCTCGGTCAGCCCGAACGCCTCCAGCAGCTGGCCGGACCGCCGCCGCGCGGCCCGCTTGTCGTAGCCGAGGAGGCGGCCCAGCAGGATCAGGTTCTCCGTGCCGGTCAGGTCCTCGTCGACCGAGGCGTACTGGCCGGTCAGGCTGACCCTCCGGCGTACCTGGTCGGGTTCACGCAGCACGTCGTGGCCGAACACGCGCGCATCACCCCCGTCCGGCCGCAGCAGGGTGGCGAGCATGCGCACGGCGGTGGTCTTGCCGGCACCGTTCGGGCCGAGCACGCCGTACACGCTGCCGGCGGGCACGGCAAGGTCGATGCCGTCCACCGCACGGGTCTTGCCGAACACCTTGACCAGTCCCCTGGTCTCGATCGCCAACGCACTCACGATGTCCTCCGTTTCATGCCACATATGGGCGTGCGGCGCGCGCCTCCCGCAGCGCGAGGCCCCACCAGGCGAGCTGGTCGAGCATGGCGGCGACCGCATGGTCGTCCTCGTCGAGCTGGTCGTGCATCAGGTCGAGCCGCACGGCGTCGCGCATGGTGACGGCGTGCAGCTCGCAGAAGACCGGGCGGAGCTGTTCCACGGCGCAGAGACCGTCGGACCGGTGCCCGTACGACACGAAGCCGACCGGCTTCGCCCGCCACTCGTCGTAGGCGTAGTCGATCGCCTGCTTGAGCGAGGCCGGAAAGCTCCGGTTGTACTCGGGCGTCACCACGACGAACGCCTCCGCGAGCCCGACCTCCGCGGCGAACGCGGTGACCTGCGGCGTCGGCGTCTTGGGGTACCGGGCCGGCAGCTCGTAGTCGAGCAGGTCGAGCACGCGCAGCTCGATGCCGTCCCGCCCAGCCGCCCGCGACACGAACCACCGCGCGATCCGGTCGCCGACCCGGCCTTCCCGGGTGCTCCCGACGATCACAGCGATCCGCAGCGGCTCCACACCCAGAAGGCGCGAGGTCCGCGTCTCGCGCCCGCTAGATCCGATCTAGCGGCGAGCTTTGCCGCCCGCGCCGTCCTGCCGCGGGACGGGACGCCGGAGCGGTGCGCCGCCGAGCCCGTCGTGGCCGGGTATCTGGTCGAGTTGCGCCACCGCGTCCTGCAAAGCGCCCACGATCTTGGCCAACTTGGCCCGGTTGCCGAGCCGCACGGTGACGCACACGTCCATCTGGAGCAGATGCCTGGCGTTGGCAGAGTCGCGGTAGTAGATCGGCACCCACTTGAACCGGTCGGCGTTGCGCCCGCCGAACTCCATGCCGTCTTTGAAAGGGAACGCCACGTCCGAGGGCACCACCACCACGCGCTTGTCGACGCGACCGCGGCTGTTTTCGTGGCGCAGGCGCATGACGCTGGTCGCCGTCTCGTAGCTCTCCGCGGCGACCCTCTGGTCGAGGCCAGGGTCGACGTCCGCCGCCCATTTCTGGATGGCGTCCTCCAAAAGGCGCCGCGACCGCATGTCCGCTGGGGGAACGAGCATCCGGTGCTTCTTCACAAGATCGATGAGCGACATTTCGGACTCCGGATGGTCCACACTCACCATCGCCTCCAGCTGCGCCTGGTAAAGGATGGTCGACTGGAACTTCTTGACCTCCTTCACCGGCGGGCCAATGATCAGCTGGTACACGTCGTTGCCGAGCATCTCGACTGCCTTGTGAAATTGACCTTCGCCACGTTGGTCCTGCGGAAGGTACTCGACGAGGATCTTCTCGGTCTCGGCCGGCGGCTCGTGGTAAAGACGATCCTCCGCCTTCGCGACAAAGATGGTGTGCAGCGGAAGGCAGGCGAGTCGGGGCAGATCGGAGTTGGCCGCTTCGCCACGCATGACCCGATACTGGGCGACGATCTTCCGCGCCGCCACGAGAAACTCCTGCCCGCGCTCGGTCGTGTAGAGCCGCCGGTTGCCATCGCGCTCGAGCAGCGTCTGGCCGGCCCAACGCTCGATTTTCGCCAGCGTCTTTACGACGGTCTGCCGACCGTAGGTCTCGCCACGGATGGCCTTCAATCGGTTGGCCGCCGCCGCGGTGCCGCCAGTCTCCGCGACGGCGATGAAAACCTGGCATTCCCATTCGTCTGGCGCCACGGAGAACGTCATTGGCATAACCTATGGGTAGTCAGGTGGCTACGAGAAGTGCCTAGCTTGAACTTGACTCTTTCTGGAGCCTCAAGCTTCCGCGGGGATAGCGCAATTACAGTCAGCAACCTACGGCTGCGTGCGCCACCAAGAACAACTTTGAAAGCCAACTATGATCTGCGTCACAGTTGGTGGGCGCATATGGCCAGGAATGCCGGCTTTGACTCGTCCGAAATGACGAGGCGCTGCACCCTACGTGGCTAATCGATCAACTGAACGCTCAACCGCGCATCCGGCAGTTGCGCATGTGCCAATCACGAGCTGTCACGATCTTGAGCCTCACGGGCTAGAAATGACGCGGTCGAGTCCGCGTCACCGGACTCGACCGCAACACATCGGTCCACTAGCGAGGAGCCCGACATGTTCTTCCGCCACCGTACGCCCGAGCCGTGGCACCTACCCACTCCCTTCCGAGATTCGGCCGGAGGGCGGATCACATTCCCGCTGAACCGTCCGGGTCTGTACACCATCCCCTTTCTCGTCGGCCTTGGAAATGTGGCCAATTGGCTGTTGTCCGAGATGGGGCTTCAGTATCACGTGGTCGTCAGGGCGGTGACGTACATCGCGTGCGTCCTCGGTGCGATCGCTGCGAGCGAGCTGGCACAGCGTCCCTCACACGGCGACCGCATCGCACGGGCCTGCGGCAGCACCGTCGTGATGGCGGGTTGCCTCTTGGTCGACGCCTCACCGTCGCGCGACCCGCTGCTGCTCATCACGATCGGCACGGTGGTGCTCCTGACGCTGCTCGGCGAAGCCGGGTTTCAGGTGTCCCGCCGGTTCCACCCGGTCGGCGACCCGGAAGGCGGGCGGTGACGGTGGACAGCCATCTTCAGTCCGCGGTGGCCGAATTGCACACGGCCCGCCTCCGCCTCCAATGCGCGCTGGTCGCGGTGCGGCGTGCGATGGAGGCAGGTGAGTCGGCCGACGGGAGCTTGCGGGTAATCGACGCCGAACTGCGCGGCACCACCGAGGAGGCAGCGGTCTTCGGCGTACTCCTCGATCAGATCCGCGCCTCGCGGACCAGGGCTACGGGCGGTGTGCCCTCAGCATCAGCGAGACGCCGGGCAGCGACTTGACCGGCAGGTACCGCTCGGCGGCGATGATCGCGGTCAACCCCGCATTGACCACCGCGGGCAGGTCGTCGAGGTCGCTGCCCGTCGACTTGCGGCGGCGCCAGGCGGCGATCGGGCGGAGCAGGACGTTCCAGCTCCACAGCTCGTCGATGACCAGGCCGGCCTTCTCCACGACCTCGACCAGCGACGCCCGCGTGTACCGCCGCACGTGCCCCACCGCCACGTCGTGCGCCGACCACAGCCGCATGTCGCAGGGGACGGCGATCAGCGCGCTGCCGCCCGGCCGCAGCGTGCGGTGGATCTCGCCGGCCGCGGCGTGGTCCTCGTCGATGTGCTCCAGCACGTCGAAGGCGACGACAAGGTCGAGGCTCGCGTTGGGCAGCGGCAGCGCCCGCGCGTCGGCCCGCATCACGTGGAGCCCGCGCCCGGCGGCCACCTCGGCGCCCTCGGCGCTGTACTCCAGCGCGACCGGCGACCACCCGCGCCGCTTGAGCACCCGCGTGTTGCCGCCACCCGCGGCGCCGATGTCGAGCGCGCGGCCAGGCGGGTGGGGCAGCTTGCGCAGGGCCCGGTCCAGGAGGGCGCGGCGCTCCCGGTACCACCAGTGGGTGTCCTCGAGCGCGGCCAGCTTGCGGATCTCGGTGGCCTCCACGCCGTACACCTTAGGGGTCCGGCGCCTCGCTGCGCCCAGATCGAGACCCGAGCGGCTCGCCGAGCTCTGTGAGAGCCTGCTCGCCAGAGCGAGCGCAGGCAGGACAGCGCCAGGCGACGGCCGCCGGAGGGGTCGGGCGGGGGTCACAAGCGCCAGGTGACACCCGGCGATGGGTCGTAGCGGCAGGTCGCGCCCGTCGAGACCGTGGCGCGCAGGTGGGCGGCGAGCTCCGGGTGGCTCTCGTCCAGGCGGCGCAGCGTGTCGCGGATGCGGGCGGTGACCGTCTTGCGGGCGCGCTCGGCCTCGTCACCGAGGCGGCGGGTGCGCCCGCCCAGCCCGGCGGCGGCGCGCAGCTCGTCGATCAGCGCCTTGCGCTCGCGGTCGAGCGCGTCCACCCGCGACGGGGAGCCACCGGCGGCGGCGCGGTCGATCTCGTCGTCGAGCCACACGAGGCGCTGCTTGTACCGCGACTTGGCCTCCTCGTCGAGCACCGGGTCGCCGCCCATCCGGTGGGCGGCCACCACCACGGCGCCGCCCTCGGGGCTGAGCAGCTCGACGGCCGGGACGTCGCGGCCCGGCACGCCGAGCAGGAGGTGCAGGTCGCGCAGGCCTTTCGCGTCGGGCATGTGCACCTGCTGGCCGCCGAACCCGAGCACCCACACCGCGCCGTCGAGGCGAAACTCGCTGTCCGCGCGCGGCGCCGGCGTGACGGCACCGGCCATCCGCATGCCGATCTCCGCGGCCGCCGCCTCGACCTCCCGCCGCAGGGCGGTGGCCTCCGGGACGTCGCCGCGGGCGTGAATGGCCGACGCGAGCCGGGCGCGGGCCTCGATCGCCCACGCGCGGGCGCCAAGGCGGTCGGCCGACTCGGCGGCGGCGGTGAGCCGGCGCACCGCGTCGTCCCAGCGGCCCTCCGCGGCGTCGAGCGCGCCGAGCCACAGGTCGACCGGGCCGCTGACGTCGCAGCCGTAGAGCGAGACCAGCCACTGCCCCGCGAACGGCAACAGCGACGCCCGCGCACGCGCGAGCAGCTCCAGGTCGCCCGCGATGGCCGCGATCTGAGCCTGGGCGCGCAGCCACAGCGCCTCGTACATGCGCGGGGATCTCTCCGGCAGCAGCCGCCGCGCGGCCTGTGCGTCGCCGGCCGCCGCGGCGGTGACCGCGGCGAGCAGCGTGCCGTGCGGGTGCTGCGCGTCGAGCGTGCTGTGCAGCGCGGCCAGCTCTTCGTGCCGGCCCTGGAGCTGGTACAGCGACCAGCGCAGATGCCCCATCATGTACGCGAAGTGGTCGTGCTGCTGGTGGTGCTCGCTGAACCCGGTGATCGCGCGTTCCAGCAGCGTCTCCGCCTCGGCGAAGCGACCGCCGATCGTGGCGATGATCGTCTGGTCGACCGCCGACGAGAACACGGAGCGCGGCTTGCCCTCGCTGCTGGCCAGCGCCACGAACTCCGCGTACTGGTCGAGGTAGGCCGGGTCGCCCCGCTCCAGCAGCGCCACCCAGCGGAACGAAGCCGCGAAGTACGCCTCGCCCTTGTCGTCGCCACGCCGGGCCAGCCGCACCAGCTCCCCGGTGATCTCAATCCGCTCGTCGGCGCTGCCCGGCCCCCAGATCGCGTCGTGGCGGGCCCAGAGCGCAAACCGCAGCAGCTCGTCCTGCCCCCGCTCGCGCGCCAGCGCGACCGTGCGGCTGGCCAGGTCGCGGGTGAGCCCTTCGTCGCCGCCGTCCCGCTCGTCGCCGCCCTCCCACTCGTGGCCGGCCACCAGCGCATACGCCTCCCGGAGCAACCCCGGGCGCTCGGCGGGACGCTGGTACCAGAAGTCGGTGAGCGCGGCCCGTGCCAGCAGCTCGGGATCGCCCAGCTCGCGGGCGATCCCGATCGCCTCCGCGAAGACCCGTGCCGCCTCGTCGTGCTCGCCGCCGTGGCGCAGCTCGCGGACCAGCTCGAGGCCGACCGTGACCCGGCGGTGGCGCAGTGGCGCGGACCGCTCGTACGCCCGGCGGTGGTGCCCCACGCACTCCTCCATCGCGAGCCGGCTCCCGGCGTCGCGGGCGGCCCGCAGGAGCAGGTCGACGGCCTGGTCGGGCTCGACGTCGTCACCGGCCAGCCAGGCGTGGCGGGCGAGGTCGCCGGGGGCGAGCAGGTCGCGGCCGAGCAGCCGCACGACGGAGGCGTGCAACCGCCGCCGCCGCGCCGGGTCGAGCGCGTCGTACAGCGTCTCACGGACCAGGTCGTGCGCGAACGCGAACCGCCCCTCGCCCAGCGCCACCACGAGCCGCGCCACCATCGCCTGGTCGAGCAGCCGGTCGACCTCGGGCACCGGCGCGGTGTACGTGGCGGCCAGCACCTGCCGGTGAAACTCGCGCCCCAGCACGGCGGCCGCGGTGAGCAGCTGGCTGACCGCGCCGGGCAGCAGGGACAGGCGGCGGCGCACGGCATCGCGCACGCCCGGCGCGATCGCGCTTACCGCGCCGCCGCTGCGCCACAGCCGCGCGGTCTGCTCGACGAAGAACGGGTTGCCGCCGGTGCGCAGGTGCACCTCGGTGACAAGCTCGGGATCCGGGTCGTGCCCGGCGGTGCGGGCGATGAGCGCGCCCACCTCGTCACGCTCCAACCCGGTCAGCGTGATCGTCGTGGCCTTGGCGACAAGGGGCGCCATCAGCGGGCGCAGCGGGTGGTCGGCGGTGTCGACCTCGACGTCGCGGTACGTCCCGACGACCAGCAGGCGCTCGAACCAGGTGTGCTGGGCCACGAACTCGAGCAGCCGCAGCGAGGCGGTGTCGGCCCAGTGCAGGTCGTCGAGGACCACGACGACCGGCCGGTGGTGCGAGATCGTGACGAGCGCGGTCGTGACCGCGTCGTACATCTCGAAGCTCGCGATCGGGTCACCGCCGGCCCGGTCGCCGAGCAGCACCGACAGGCCCGCGCCGCCGACCTCCTCGGCCGCCGCCCACTCCTCGGCGGTCACGCCGCGGCGCAGGGCGCGCAGGACCTGCACCCACGGCCAGTAGCCGGGTGCGCTGTCCGAATCCCAGCAGGCACCGCCGAGCACCAGGGCACCGCGCGCCCGCGCCTCGTCGGCGGCACCGGTGACCAGCGTCGTCTTGCCGATGCCGGCCTCGCCGGTGACCAGCACGAGGCCACCGTGGCTGTCGGTCGCGCGGGCGACCTCGGCGCGCAGCTGCCCCGCGGGGTGCTCCCGCCCGATGATCTCCCGGCTCCGGCCCATGACGCCTAGACGGTATCCACTCCGACCGACAAAAGCCGCCGCAGACACCATGATCAACACGAACTCAAGGCCGACGACCCCATGATCAACGCAAACACAGAGGCCGACAACACCACGACCGAAGCAAGATCAGCGAGCAGGCAGCGCGTACACCGCCATCCGCGTGTTCTCGAAACGGAGTGTGGCCAGTCCGGCCAGGTCCGGCGACTCCGGCTGGACGTCACGGTCGACCACCAGCCACCGCACCCCGCGCGCCCGCAGCGCGTCGAGCCCGCCCGGTGTCGGCGTGTAGAACGCGGCGTCGTTGGCCGCCAGCAGGGCCGGGTCCCAGAACGGCTCGTACGGCCCGCGCGGCAGCCCCACCATCCGCGGCGTGAACGCCCAGCCCTCCACCAGCACCGACCGCTCGGTGTACGCGCTGAGCCAGAACGACCGCGCGTCACACAACCCGTCCTCCGGCACGCCCTGGCAGTGCGCGTTGGTGGCCACCACGTCGTCCGGCCCGCTGTGGTCGTGCACCCAGCGGGCCGCCTCGACGCGGGAGGCGGGCAGGGCGGTCACCGCGTACGCGCCGCCGTTGGGGTACCGGTGCGCGGCCGCGGCGTCCATCACCAGGCCCGGCGCGCCCGCCACGAGGACGCCGGTCAGCAGCACGGCACCGAACCGCCCGCGCCACACCAGCGCCAGGATCGCGAACACCAGCGCCAGCGCGAACGCCCAGTAGAGCAGCGGCCGCAGCGGATCGTAGGGCGGGTCCCAGACCACCTTGGCGGGTCCGGCGATGAGCTGCACGGCGCACAGCAGCACCGCGAGCCCGACGCCGAAAGCCACCCGCGCACCGACGAGCGCCCAGCCCCACGCCGACAGGATCACGCCGAAGGCGAAGGCGGCCCGCACGAAGTACTGGTTGCTGCTGCCCGGATGCGCGGTCGCCAGGTAGAGGACCGGCCCGACGACCGCACCGCCGAGCAGGAACACCTGCTCGGGCGCGAGCCGCAGCCGCTGTTTCCACACCAGCGCGACCATGCCGGCCAGGCGCAGCTGCATGTTGAGCAGGAAGGCGACGAACGCGAGGACCCAGGAGGCGGCGCCCGCGGTGTACGGCTCGAGGCCGGAGAACGGCCGCACGGTCACGCCGTGGCTCTCGAACGCGAACAGGATCGCGGTCGCGAACAGCTGCGCCACCACCGCCAGGCCGAGCGCGGCGAGCACCGCCCACGGCAGCCGCCGCCGGGTCAGGAAGAGCACGAGCGCGGTGACGCCCAGCGCGCCCGCGGCCACCGGGATCGAGCTCGCCTTCGCACCTGTCGAGCCGGCGAGGAAGAGCCCGGCGAGCACCCACGTCCCGTGCGAGGGTGAACCGCGCACGATCGACACGAGCACGGCGATCAGCGGCAGGAGCAGCACCCAGCTGTACGTCATCGACGGGCTGCCCCACACGATGAACGTCGCCTGCGTGCCGAACAGCTGCCGGATCCCGTTTTCGTAGCCGAACTCGCCGATCGTGAACATCAGCACCGCGGCGCCCACACCCACGTACGGCCGGCGGCTGACCCGCCACCCCACCACCGCGACGAGCACGACGGCCAGCGCGCACAGCGCCGGCACCGCGAGGCGCAGGAAGACGGTCGGCAGGTCGACGCCGCTGACCAGTGACGCGGCGCCCATGTGCGCGAAGCCGAACCAGTGGTAGTGCAGCGGCTCCCCGCCACCTGCGGCACGTCGAGCGGCGCCTGGTGCTTGGCCGCGCCGGCGATCGACATCTGGAACGACAGGTCGATGTACTGCGCCTGCCCCTCGGTCGTGGGCAGGATCGGGTTGCGCCGCAGGAACGAGTCCCACAGGTAGGCGGTGAAGCCCGCGAGCACGGCGGTCACCGCCCACGCCCACCCCGCCGGCACCGGCGTGTAGCCGCGCACGACCCAGTGCCGCCGCAGCGCCGGCACCGCGAGGAACGCCGCGATCACGGCCGCGGGCCACACCCACAGCCACCGCTCGGCGCCGGCCGACACGAACGCGAACCACGCCGCCAGCTCCAGCACCAGCCCGACCGCCGCGCCCATCGCCAGGTCTTCGACGAGCGTGTGCGGCGTGCGGCGCAGCGCCCGGTAGACAAGCGTGCCGGGCAGCACCACCGCCAGCGCCGCGTACGCCGTGTACCGCAACACATCCAGCAGCGGCGTCCCGGTCGAAAGCAGGGCCGCGGCCACCACCGCGAAGGCCACCGCCGCAGGGGTCCAGCGCCGCACATTTTCTGCTACCGGCGACGGCCGTCCCGCCGCGCCGGCGGTGCCCGCCGAGCGACTCGCGGTCGCGGTCACCGGTAGCTGTCCACAATGGACGCGGTTGCGTCGGAGTCCTCGGCCACGTAGTACGGCGGGCGCGCCTGCACGGCCGTGTAGATGCGCGCCACGTACTCGCCGAGCAGCCCGAGACAGAGCAGCTGCACCGCGCCGAGGAAGAGGATCGCGACGTAGAGCGACGGCCAGCCGGAGACGGTGGCGCCGAGGAAGAACGCGACAACGGCGACCACGACAAGCACGCCGCACACCGCGACGCCGGCCAGTCCCAGCCAGGTGGCCACCCGCAGCGGCGCGGCGGAGAAGCTGGTGACGCTGTCGGCGGCGAGCGCGATCATGCGGGACAGCGGGTACTTGGTGCGCCCGGCCGCGCGCTCGCCCCGCTCGAACGTCACCTCCCCGCTCGGAAAGCCCAGCCACGGCACCACGAGCCGCAGCACCGGCGCGCGCTCGGGCAGCTCGCGCAGCGCCTCCACCGCCGCCCGGCTCAGCAGCCGGAAGTCGCCCGCGTGTGCGGGCACGTCGTTGCCGACGATGCGGCGCATCAACCGGTAGTACACGCTTGCGGTCCACCGCTTGAAAGCGGTGTCCGCGCGGCGGTCGGCGCGTACCCCGTACACAATGTCGAGATCTTCCTCCCGCGCGAGCCGCAACATCTCGGCGATGGTCTCCGGCGGGTCCTGCAGGTCGGCGTCGATGCTGACCACGTGGGCGCCGCGGGCCCGCATGAGGCCCGCGAGCAGTGCCGGCTGATGTCCGCTGTTGCGGCGCAGCCGCAGCACGCGCAGCTGTGGCCACTGGCGGCGCGCGGCGAGCAGCGCGACGGCGGTGTGGTCGGTGCTGCCGTCGTCGACGGCGACCACCTCGTACGGCTCGCCGAGCGCGTCGAGCACACCGCGCAGCCGGGCCACGAGCAGCGGCAGCACCGACTCCTCGTTGTAGATCGGCACGACCACGGAGAGTGCCGGCTCGGGTGCTGCCACGCCCGCACGCTATCAGGACGAACTGCGCGCCGGCGGCAGCCACCGACGCGTCACGAGGCCCGAGAGCACGAGCGGCACGCCCACGAGCGCGAGCATCACCGGTACCGGAAGGACGGCCGAGCCGAGCCCGAAGCCGGCGTAGACGGCGAGCGCCGCCACCTCCTGCCCGAACCCGGCGACCGACAGCACCGTGGCCCGCGCAGGTCCGGTGATCGCGTCCTGGATCCGCGCCTCGGTGAGGATGTCGAAGAGCTCCAGTACCGCGAAGCAGAGCGCGACCGCGACCATGCCGGCCGGGCTGCCGGCGTTGGCACCGGCGGCCAGCAGCACCCCGCCGACCGCCACCGCCGCGGCGAGCCGGGCCGCGGAGAGGTGCGCCCACCGCTCGGCCAGCGCGCTGGCGACGGCCATCGCCGCGACCGGCAGCACGAACAGCAGCGGCACGAGCGAGGTCGGCGCGCCCATGTCGCGGGCGAGGATCGGCACGTACTCGTCGATCGCGCCCAGGCCGGTGACCGCCGCGTAGAGCACGACCGCCCGGCTCACGGTCCGGTTGGCGCGCACCTCGGCGAGCCCGGCCCGCAGTGTCTTGAGGTAGCTGCCGCCGCCGGTCTCCTCGGCCCGCGGCGCCTCCGGAAACGACAGCGCGATCGGCACGGCGGCGAGGGACACGGCGACGCTGGCGACGCCGACCAGCGTGTACCCGCCGAGCAGGAACGCGGGGGTGGCAAGGGCCATCGCGGCCAGCTCGGCGACAAGCGCGGTGGTCTGTGCCAGCCCCACGGTGCGCACGTACCGGTCGGTGGCATCCGCGGCGGCGAGCTCGTCGTATACGAGCGCCTCGACGCTGCCGGAGGTCATCGCGCTCGACGCGCCCCACAGCACGAACCCGGCGGCGAAGGCCGGGTACGAGGGGAAGAAGGTCCAGAGCGCGAAACCGGCGGCCCGGAGCACGGCGGCGATGGCGACGAGGCGGCGGCGCGAGTACGCGTCCGCGAGCGCCCCGGACGGGATCTCAAGCGTGAAGCTGACGACCGACCAGATGACGAACAGCGACGAGATCTGCCCGGTGCTCAGCCCGGCGTCGGCGAACAGCAGCGCGTAGACCGGGTAGAGGAGCACGCCCTCGGTGCAGGCGCGCAGGGCGCAGAGGCGCCAGGTGATGCTGGTGGTGCTGGCGAGGCGTCAAGCGGGGTGGCGTGTGGGCTCGACCATGGGGCAACCGTGCCACCCCATGATCGAGCCCGTCAACGCACTTTTACGCGATCATCGACAGGTGCACGTGGTTCGTGTGCAGCTCGCTCGGCCCGCAACAGCCGCTGTACGACTTCCAGCCGCTGCTGGGCAGCCAGATCTGGCGGAACCAGATGACGTACAGCACGCCGAGCCGGCTTGAGTTCTTGATGAAGAAGTTGGACAGGTTGTTGCCGTACGTCTTGGCCGAACCCGAGGCCGTACCGCCGAAGATGTCGCTTGAGCTGACCGCGAAGTCGCAGCCGCGACCGAGCGGGTGCTCACCCGACGAACCGTCGCGGTAGCAGGAGACGAAAATCTTGAACCCCGCCCCCTGTGCCTGCCGCACCGCGTGCAGCGTGCGCGGCGTGATGCAGCCCTTCTTCGAGGTCGGATCCGGGCGGATGGAGCAGCCCGAACCGCCGGAGAACCCCGCGGCGGTGGCCGAACTGCCGCTGCCGCTCGGTGGCCCGCTGGCGTCCTCGCCGCCGCCGGCGTTCTTCAGGGCGGTCTCCGCCTGTTTCTTGCGGGCGGCCATGACCTGGACCTGTTTCTGCTGCTCGCGGATCTCGCCGTCGAGCGCGAGCTTGGCGCGGGCCGCCTGGTCCTTGGTGTCGAGCAGGTCGCGCAGCTTCTTGTCCTCGGTCGCGGCCACCGCGTCAAGTGCCGCGGCGCGGTCGATGAAGCCCTCGGGCGAGGAGCTGTTGAGCATCGCGGAGATCGGGCCGAGCCGGCCGCGGCGGTACGCCACGTTGGCCACCTCGCCGATCACCTCGCTCTTGACGACCAGGTCGCGCTCGAGCTGGGCCAGTTGAGTGGTCAGCTCCTGCTGCCGCTTCTTGGACTTGTTCAGGGTGTTCTGCGCCGCGAGGAAACCCTTGGTGGCCGCTTCGAGCTGCTCGCGCAGGGTGGCGGTGCCGCCCTCGTCGTCGGTGGGTGCGGCGGCCGCCGGCTCCGCTGGTATGCCGATCAGCGCGAACGCCGCGGCGAGAAGCACCGCGACGAGGCTGACCCGGCTGCGGGCATGAGCCATCAACCATCCTTCCAGTCAGCCGCCTACCGAGTTAGCTGACGGGTTCGGGACGGAAGTCTCCCTACCGCTGTCGCGGATTCACCCCAGTGGATCGGTGGTTCCCCGGCTCGCCCGAAGGCGACTCGGCGGCGGCCAACACCTGCGCCGGGGGCGCCGCCGGGTATTGGCCGGAGCCGAGAATAGCGGCTTTCCATCGATGTGCACACTGTTGCACCGATCGTGACGAATCAAGTACGCCCTGCTCAGGGCCGGTTTCTACCAGCCGGCGGGGTGGCAGTCGCCCGACCGGGGCTCGACCTGGAGGGTCGCGTGCCCGATGTCGAAGTCGTCGTGCAGCGCCTCGCGGGCGGCCACCAGCACCGGCCCGACCTGCGCGGACTCCTCCAGCGTGAGGTGTGCGGAGGCGACGTCCATGCCCGAGGTCAGCGTCCACACGTGCAGGTCGTGCACGTCGCAGACGCCGGGCACGGCGGCCAGCCGCCGCTGGACCGCGGTCACGTCGAGGTGCTCCGGCGCGGCCTGCACGAGGATGCGCACGGCGGCCCGCGCCAGCCGCCACGTGCGCGGCAGGATGAACAGGCCGACCGCGACCGCGATGATCGGGTCGGCGTAGGACCAGCCGGTCAGGCCGATCACGACGGCGGCGACGATCACGCCGACCGAGCCGAGCAGGTCGCCGAGCACCTCCAGGTACGCGCCGCGCACGTTGAGGCTCTCCCGCGCGCCCGACCGCAGCAGCCAGAACGCGACGAGGTTGGCGAGCAGGCCGGCGACCGCGACGGCGAGCATCGGGCCGGCCGGGACGTCGGGCGGGTCGCCCAGGCGGCGCGCGGCCTCGACGAGCACGTAGATCGCGACGCCGAAGAGCAGCAGCGCGTTGCCGAGGGCGGCGAGGACCTCCAGCCGGTACAGCCCGAAGGTGCGCTGCGGGTCCTGGGCGGCCCGCGAGGCGGCGTGGATGGCGGCCAGGGCCATGCCGATGCCGAGCACATCGGTGAACATGTGGCCGGCGTCGGACAGCAGCGCCAGCGAGCCGGTGAGCAGCGCGGCCACCGCCTCGACCACCATGAACGCCGCCAGCAGGGCGAACGCACCCCACAGCCGCCCGCGGTGGCGCTCACCAGCCCGCGCGGCGGCCGTCCCGTGGTCGTGTCCGGCACCCATCGGCACAGAATACATGCTGACATTGCTATGTATGCAAACCTGAGATTGGGAATCAGTGTCGAACCGGTTGAACTTCGAACCAGTTGGAAAAGACGTACGTGAATTCTGATGTGGACCGATCACAGGGAGTACCCATCGTGCTGACAAGACGAGCCCTGATCACCTCATCCGCCGCCGCGGCCCTCACCGCGGCCACACTCACCGTCCCTGGCGCCGCCACCGCCCACGGCTCGCGTCACCGGCGCTTGCAAGACTCGTTCCCCCTGCCGAACGCGTTTCAGCCCGAGGGCATCGCGATCGGCGCGGAGCCGTTCGCGTACTTCGGCTCGCTCGCCAACGGCGACATCTACCGCGCCAACCTCTTCACCGGGCGCGGCGAGATCATCTCCACCGGCCCCGGCACCTCCTCGGTGGGCCTGAAGATCGACGGCTACGGCCGCCTCTTCGTGTCCGGCGGCGGCGCGGGCAGCGGCCGCGTGGTCGACACGCGCAGCGGCCGCATCCTGGCGTCGTGGACGTTCGCGACCGCGCCCACGTTCGTCAACGACGTGGTCCTCACCCCGAAGGGTGCCTTCTTCACCGACTCCAACCAGCCGTTTCTCTACAAGGCGCCGCTGAGCCTTCGCGGTGAGCCGGTCAAGGTCCCGCTCACCGGCGACCTCGTGTACCAGACCGGGTTCAACGTCAACGGCATCACCCGTACGCCGGACGGCCGCAACCTGCTCGTCGTGCAATCCAACACCGCCACCCTCTACCGGGTCGACCCCGACACCGGCGTGACGAGGGCGGTCGACCTCGGCGGGTACCCGCTGACCAACGGCGACGGCCTGCTGACCGTCGGCCGCACGCTCTACGTGGTGCAGAACCGCTCGAACCAGGTCGCCGTCTTCACGCTCGACTGGCGTGGCCTCAGCGGGCGCCTCACCGGCACCCGTACCAACCCCAACTTCGACGTGCCCACCACGGTGGCCGCGTACGGCGACCGGCTCTACCTGCCGAACGCCCGCTTCGGCACGACCGTCACCCCGGACACCACGTACAGCGTCAACTCGGTGAAACGCTGAGCGTCGTCAGGCGCTGGGTGGCCCGGGAGAGGGCCACGTAGAGCGTCCGTGCGCCGGCGTCGGTCCTCGTCTCCTCCGGCGAGATGAGGACCACGCCGTCGTACTCCATGCCCTTTGCCTGCAGGCTGGTGACCACCTGGAGGCGGTCGGTGGGCAGGCCGGCCACCCAGGAGGCGACCTCGTCGCGGCGCGGCACCGGCGTGATCACGCCGACCGTCCCCTCCACGTCGGCGAGCAGCCGCTCCGCCGCCTCGCGGGTCGCCTTCGGCAGGTCCGCGGCGGGCACGGTCAGCTCCTCCGGAGGTACCCCCGTCGAGCGCACCGCCCGCGGCAGCGTGATGTCCGGCGACACCTCCCGGATCACCTTGGCCGCCACCGCGAAGATCTCCGCCGAGTTGCGGTAGTTGGTGGTGAGCGTGAACTCGTGCCGGCGCCGCCCGCCCAGCGCCTTGTCGCGGGCCCGGGCCAGCTCTGCCGGGTCGCCGGTCCAGGCGCTCTGTGCCGGGTCGCCGACCACGGTCCACGAGGCGAGCCGCCCGCGCCTGCCCAGCATCCGCCACTGCATCGGCGAGACGTCCTGCGACTCGTCCACCACCAGGTGGGCGTACTCGCGGTAGTCGTCGGGCCGGCGGACGGCGGCGGCGCGTGCGGCGCGCTGCCGGTCCGCGTACGTGCTCACCTCGCGGACGCCGTCGACCACGTGGAACGGGTCGCGCTGGCGCTTGGCGGGCTGCGGCGGGCGGCCGAGCATCTCGTCCAGCTCGTCGAGGAGCGCGACGTCCGCGACGGTCGGGTCACCGGGCACGAAGGCGCCGCGCAGCAGCTCGATCTCCGGGCCGCTGAGGATGCCGCCCGCGTACCCGCGCAGCCGCGAGGGGTTGGACAGCCAGGCGAGCACGTGCCTGGGCAGCAGCCGCGGCCACCACGCCTTGATGAACTCGCGGAAGTCGGAGCGCTCGGCCAGCTCGTCCTCGAAGTCGACCTGCTCCGGCAGGCCGCCGATCTTGTGCCGCTGCGCCTGCGCCCAGAGCGCGTCGAAGAGGCCGTCGATGCCGGCCCGGCGCACCTCGTTGCGGCGGGCGCCGCGGGGCAGCGCGCGGGCCCGGATCGCGTCGAGCTCGGGGCGGCCGAGGCGGAGCAGGTCGCCGCGGTACAGCAGGCGCAGCTCGGTGGGGCCGCCCGGCACCGCGTCGCGCACCGCCCGCTCCAGCACCCGGCGCATGCGCAGCGAACCCTTGATCGCGGCGACCGAGGTGGTGTCGGTGCGCGTGGCGGTCACGCCCTCGACGATCGAGCCGAGCGAGTGCAGGGTGGCGGCGTCCTCGCCGAGTGAGGGCAGCACCGAGGCGATGTACTCCACGAACACCGACGACGGGCCGACCACCAGGATGCCGCCGCCGGCAAACCGGGAGCGGTCGGAGTAGAGCAGGTACGCCGCGCGGTGCAGCGCCACGGCCGTCTTGCCGGTGCCGGGACCGCCGGAGACGATCGTGACGCCCGCGGCGGGCGAGCGGATCGCCTGGTCCTGCTCGCGCTGGATGGTGGCGACGATGTCGCGCATCCCCCGGCCGGTGGCGCGGGCGAGCGTGGCCAGCAGCGCGCCGTCGCCGACCACCCGCATGCCGTCGGGCGCGGCGGCCGGGTCGAGCAGGTCGTCCTCGATGTTCGTGACCTTTTCGCCGCTTGACTGGATCATGCGGCGGCGCACCACGCCCCGCGGGTCGGCGGCCGTGGCCTGGTAGAACGCGGCGGCGGCGGGCGCCCGCCAGTCGATGACCAGCGGCTCGGCGTCTTCACCCCGCACTCCCAGCCGCCCCACGTGCAGCACTGGTCCCTCGCGCAGGTCGAGGCGGCCGAAGACGAGGCCCTCGTGCTCGGCGTCAAGGGCGTGCCGGCGGCGCGCGGCGTGGAAGACCATCGCGTCCCGCTCGACCAGCGCGCCGAAGTTGCCCACGCGGGCGAGGCGGTAGCCCTCCTTCTCGGCCCGGGCCGCGGCCTGGCGCAGCACTGCCAGCCGGGCGTACACCCGGTCGACGTGGCGCTGCTCGGCGGCGATCTCCTGCTGGAGGGTGGTAGCGGCGTCGGTCAAGTTTTCGGGGCTCCCAGGAGAAGGTGCGGCGCCTGGTGTGTCACAAGGCCAGACAAGGGTACGCGCCCACCGCCCGTCATGCCCTCCTACGCCGATCATGAGCTGCCTCGACCAGGTCGAGCAGCGCCGCGGTGACCACGTCCGGACGCTCCAGCATCAGCATGTGCCCGGCGTCCGGGCAGATCGTGAGCGCCGCACCGGGCAGCGCCTTGGCGATCGACAGCGAGCAGGCCGGCGGGGTGAGCCGGTCGCGCTCCCCCACCAGGACGGCGGTCGGCACGGTGG
This sequence comes from Phytohabitans houttuyneae, assembly GCF_011764425.1. Classification (NCBI taxonomy): domain Bacteria; kingdom Bacillati; phylum Actinomycetota; class Actinomycetes; order Micromonosporales; family Micromonosporaceae; genus Phytohabitans; species Phytohabitans houttuyneae. Next base: position 983,967 of record NZ_BLPF01000004.1, on the reverse strand, counting down.
GCAGCGCGGCGAGCGTCTCCAGCCGGGCCTGTGCGCCCACGGAGGGGCGGAAGCCGCCGATCGAGCCGAGCGAGGCGCGGACGACCGCCTTCGTCGTGAGCTGTACGTCCGCCGGGTCGCACGGCTGCCCGAACAGCAGCCAGCGCAGGCTCGGGCGCAGCGCCAGCGCGAGCGCGCGGTGCGGCCGCCAGTCACCCATTCGGGCGAGCATGTGCGCGCTGGTCATCTCGGCGAGCCGGACGAGGTGGGCCAGCCGCGGGGGCAGCCCGTACACCGTGTGGGTGTGTCCCTCGGCCGTGGTGCTGAGGAGAAGGAGGCCGGCGATCCGGTCGGCGAAGTGCGCGGGGTGCCGGTGGGCGTACTCCATGATCGTCATGCCGCCGAGCGAGTGGCCGGCGAGCACGACCGGCTGGTCCGGCGCCACCGCGTCCAGCACCTCGGCGAGGTCGTCACCCAGATGGTCGAGCGTGGCCGCGCGGCGGTCGATGCCACCGGAGCGGCCATGGCCGCGCGCGTCGTACGTGACCACCCGGGCCACCTTGGCGAGCGGCCGCACCTGGCGATGCCACGTGCGGCCGTCGAGCACCCAGCCATGCAGGAGCACGACGGTGACCGCGGCGTCGGGTGGACCGGCGGTGCGTACGTGCAGTCGGAGGCCGCCCGAAAGCCGGATCTCAGCCTGCTCGACCGTTTGGTTCATTGGGCGCCTCCGAAGTACCCACGGGTAACAATCATGCCTCGGATATACCCAGAAAGCGCAAGCAAGAAGCCCCGCCCAAGTGGGCGGGGCTTCTGTCAGATGCTCGGCTCAGGCTTCGAAAACGCCCGCGTCGACAAGACGCTTCTCGGTCGCGTCCCAGCCGTCGCCGGGGGCGGCGGCGGCAAGGGCGGCGAGCTCAGCGCGGATCTTGGCGCCGTGGCCCGCACCCGCCAGCGCCCGGATCTCCTCGACGAACGCGTCGGAGTCGGTGCGCAGGTGGACGGTCTTGCCGTTGGTCAGGTTGCGCACGTAGGCGTGCTTGCCCTTGTTGAGCGGGATCAGGTACTTGTACTCGCCGAGCACGCTCAGGGCGCCACCCGCGCCCTGGCCGGCGCGGACGGACGCGCGCGCGGTCTTGGAGGTGTTGCTCGCCACGGAGGCACTCCTTGCAGGCAGGACAGAAGAAGACAGACCAGAGAACTTTACCCGATGCCCCGGCGTTCGTGCCCGTGCGGTAACCAGCGCTCTCCGTCACAGCGCAAGCAGAAATGCGTCACGGCCGCAAGGAATTCTCAGCCGAGTTTTCCGATTCTCTGGCGCACCATCCGTCACACCAGTCATCATGTTGGTCAACCAACCGTAGATCGAGGTCGTAGGGGAAGACGCACCTCGCTCTCCGGGAGGTCACAGTGCCAACGCGTGGCGTCGTATACGTCCACTCGACCCCGCTCGCCGTGTGTGCGCACGTCGAGTGGGCGATCGCGCGCGTCCTCACCGCGCCGGTCAATCTGCACTGGACCAGCCAGCCGGTTGAATCCGGCGCACGCCGGGCCGAGTGCAGTTGGACCGGACGCCCGGGGACCGGCGCGGAGCTGGCTGCTGCCCTGAGGCAGTGGCCCATGATCCGTTTCGAGGTCACCGAGGAGCCCAGTCCCGGCCTCGACGGTGAGCGCTTCATGTTCGTGCCCGGCCGCGGCCTGTTCCGCGCGACCGTCGGCGCGGCCGGCGACATCCAGCTCGGCGAAGACCGGCTGCGCAGCATCATGGAGTCAGCCCGCGCCCCCGAGGCCCTCGCGCACGCCCTCGACCGGGCGCTCGGCACGGCCTGGGACGCCGAGCTCGAGCCGTACCGCTACGCCGGCGACGGCGCACCCGTCACGCTGCTGACCCGGGTGGGCTGAAGATCGTCCATTTGCCCCGGCTCGCCCCGGCTGTTCTGATAGCGGGCGTGCGTCTGCGTACCCGCACGTCCCTGCTCGTGCTCCTCCTCGCCGCCGGCTGCCAGTCCTCTGCGCCCGCGCCGGCTCCGTCCGCCTCGCCGCCCTCCACGGGACCGATCGCCTCGCCGGCGGACACACCGGCGGCCCGCGCGGCAGCCCTCGCCGCCAAGCTCCCCGACGAAGACCTCGTGGGCCAGGTGCTGATGCCGTACGCGTACGGCTCGTCGGCCACCGACGTCACGCCCGGCAACAAGGCCGGCAACCGCCAGCTGGCCGGCGTCGACACCCCGGCCGAGATGGTCGCCAGGTACCGCCTCGGCGGCCTCATCCTGGTCGGCTTCTCCGCCGACGACCCGACCTCGCAGAACCAGGGCACGACCAATGTGGACAACGCGCCGCAGGTGCGCGGGCTCACCACCGGCCTGCAGGCGGCGCACGCCAAGCTCGCCGCCGGCTCGGCGCCGCTGCTGATCGGCACCGACCAGGAGTTCGGCGTGGTCACCCGGATAAAGACCGGCGTGACCGCGCTGCCGAGCGCGATGGGCGCGGGCGCGGCCGGCGACCCCGCGCTCACCGAGGCGGCCTGGCGGGCGGCCGGCACCGAGCTCGCCGCGCTCGGCGTCAACGTCGACTTCGCCCCGGTGGCCGACGTGCTCGGCAACGCCGGCAGTACCGTCATCGGCTCCCGCTCGTACGGCTCCGACCCCACCCAGGTCTCCGCCCAGGTGGCGGGCGCCGTGCGCGGCCTGCAGGGCGGCGGCGTGGCGGCCACGCTCAAGCACTTTCCGGGCCACGGCCACACCTCCGGCGACTCGCACAACGCCCTGCCGGGCCTGGTACAGAGCCGCGCCGGGCTGGACCGCGGCGACCTGCCCCCGTTCGTGGCGGGCATGGGCGCCGGCGCCAAGCTCGTGATGTCCGGCCACCTCGACGTGCGCGCGATCGACCCGGGCACGCCCGCCACGTTCTCCCGCAAGGTGCTCACCGACCTGCTGCGCGGCCAGCTCGGCTTCAAGGGCGTGGTCATCACCGACGGCATGAACATGGCGCCGGCCAAGCGCTGGCCCGCCGGCGTGGCCGCGGTGCGCGCGCTCAACGCCGGCAACGACATCCTGCTGATGCCGGACAAGCTGCCGGAGGCGTACAACGGCCTGCTGTCCGGCCTCCGCGTCGGCGACCTGTCCCGCTCGCGCCTGGTCGAGGCGGTCACCCGCGTGCTGACCCTGAAGTTCGAGCTGGCTGGCCAGGCCGCGCCGGACATGTCCACCGTGGGCAGTGCCGCACACCGCGACGCCGCCGCCCGGCTCGCCGCCGCCGCGGTCACCCAGTTGCGCGGCGCCTGCGGTACCGCACTGCGCGGGCCGGTCCAGGTCACCGCCGCGGGAGGCCGCGACACCGCCCGCGGGTGGCTGGTGGACGCGCTCCGCGCCGCCGGGGTACAGGTCGTCGAGAGCGGTGGCACCGTGGTCCACCTGGTCGGGTACGGCGACGAGGCGGGCGACCTGCGCAAGGGCGCGGCGGTGACGGTGGCGATGGACACGCCGTACCTGCTGGCCAAGTCGGACTCGCCGGTGCTGCTCGCCACGTACTCGTCCAGCCAGCCCTCGATGGCCGGCCTGGCCGCGGTCCTCGCCGGCAAGGCGCCCGCGAAGGGCCGGTCACCCGTCCCGGTGACCGGCCTTCCGCGAAGCTCCTGCGCTCCCCAGGCCGGCTGAGTCAGCAGCCGACGCGGGTGGTGCTCAGCGCCACGTCGTCAAACCAGAGAGTGTCGGCGCCCTCGCCGTAGCTCTCCCAGCCCAGCCGCAGGTCGGTCAGGTTCGGGCGCCAGTTGGCGCGCGACAACCACTGGCGGTCGATGTCCTGCGTGGGCGTACCGTCGGCGACCAGGCCGGCCACCTCCGCGCCGTCCACCCACGTGCGCAGGCGGCCCTGTGCGCCGTCCACTGTGAACTCGACACAGGTCCACCGGTTGGTGGCCAGCGGCAGGCTCAGCGCCACCCCGGCCGGGCTCTGCTCGGGCAGCGTCGCGTCGTCGGAGGCGCGGTTCCACTGCAGGGCGCCGTTCTGGCCGCCCATGCGAAGGTCGCGGTTGCCGTCGGCCGCGTCGCGCATGGCCAGGAACGTGACATGCTGCGTCGGCAAGGCGGTCGTGTGCCGTACCCAGAAGCGGGCGAAACGCACGGCGCCCAGGCCGCTCACGCCGCTCGTCGTACCCACGAAGACGTGGTTGCAGTAGCCGGTGGCGCCGTTCACGCGGACCGACTTGGTGCCGCTGTGCGCCACCGAGGTGTCCACAGTGGCCGTGCCCGTGCCCTGGCAGTCCGGATAGGACACGCTCCACGCGCCCGACGGGGCACCGCCCGCCTGGCTCTCGAAGCCGTCGCAGAAGGCGGCACTCCCACAACCGGTCGGTGGGGGCGACGTGGTGGGCGGGGCCGAGGTGGGCGGCACGGACGTGGGCGGCGCGGACGTCGGCGGGGCCGAGGTCGGCGGGGCTGACGTCGGCGGCGCGGAGGTGGGCGGCGCGGAGGTGGGCGGCGTGGTGGGTGCGGCACCGTTGCACGGCTCGCCGTTGAGCGTGAAGCCGGTCGGTGCGGCGTTGCTCGCCGCGTACGTGCCCTGTACGCCGAACTCCGTCGACCCGCCGGCGGGCAGCGACCCGTTCCACGCGGCGTTGCGCGCGGTGACCGCGGCGCCGGACTGGGTGACGGTGGCGTTCCAGCCGTTCGTGACGCGCTGGTCGCCGCCGTACGTCCAAGTGACCGTCCACCCGCTGACGGCGGCGTCGCCCGCGGTCACCCGTATCGCCGCGGTGAAACCGCCGGTCCACGCGTTGACCCGGTAGTCGACGAGGCACCCAGCGGCCGCGCCCGCCGCCGGCACCAGGGTCGGGCTCACCGCGACCGCAGCGCTGACCAGCAGCGCTGCCGCTCCGGCGATGGCGGCCCGTGCACGCACTCTCATGAAGACAACCCTCCATTGATGATGTTCGCTAATCATAGCCATCAATGCCTAGCTGGCGCCCGCACCGGGGCGTAGCGGCGACCCGGGCTGGGAACTAGGGGGTATGAGCGACCACGTCCTGGTTTTCGCGCCCGCGCCCCTGCTCACCGTCACGATCGAGCAGCCGGCCGAGGAGGTGGAGATCCACGTACACCCCGGCGGCCAGGGCGTCTGGCAGGCCCGCATGATCACCGAGCTGGGCACCCGAACGGTGATGTGCGCGACAGTCGGCGGCGAGATCGGCCACGTGTTGCAAGCGCTGATCGCGAGCGAAGGCATCGAGCTGCGGGTGGTCACCCGCGAGGCCACCAGCGGCGGGTACGTGCACGACCGGCGCGACGGCAGCCGCACGGAGATCGCGGACGTGCCCGGCGAGCCGCTCGGGCGGCACGACCTGGACGAGCTCTACAGCATGGCGCTCGCCGAGGGCCTGCAGGCGCAGGTGGCGGTGCTGAGCGGCCCGGCGGACCCGTCCACGCTGCCCGCCGACATGTACCGGCGCCTCGCCTCCGACCTCGGCAGCAACGGCGTCCGGGTGGTGGCGGACCTGTCCGGCGACTACCTGGCCGAGGTGCTGACCGGCCGCCCGTACTTCGTGAAGGTCAGCCACGAGGAGCTGATCGCCGACGGGCGGGCCAAGGACGACAGCGAGGCCGAGCTGGTGCGCGCGCTGCACGGGCTGAACGGCGACGGGGCCACCGCGGTCCTGGTCAGCCGGGCGGACAAGGGTGCCTTCGCGCTGCTCGACGGCGTGGCGTACGCGGTCGAGACGCCGAGCTTCGAGGTGGCCGACTCGCGCGGTGCCGGCGACTCGATGACCGCCGGCGTGTGCGCCGTGCTGGCGCAGGGCGGCGACCTGCAGACCGCGGTCCGGACCGGCGCCGCCGCCGGCGCGCTCAACGTGACCCGCCACGGGCTCGGCAGCGGCCGGGCCGACGCGGTGCGCAGCCTGGTCGACAGGGTGAGCCTACGGAGACTGGAACGATGAGGGTACTTGTCACCAACGACGACGGTGTCGAAGCGCCCGGCATCCGCTTCCTGGCGCTGGCGCTGGCCGACGCGGGCGAGGACGTGGTCGTCGCCGCGCCCAGCAACGAGGCGAGCGGCATGGGCGCGGCCATGACGGCCGTGGAGGAGGACGGGCGCATCGTGGTGGCGGCGCACGAGCTCGACGGGCTGGACGGCGTCGAGGCGTACGGTGTGGCCGGCTCGCCCGCCTTCATCGCGCTGATCGCCACGCGGGGCGCCTTCGGGCCGCCACCGGACCTGGTCTTCTCGGGCATCAACCGGGGCGCCAACGCCGGCATCGCGGTGCTCCACTCGGGCACGGTCGGCGCCGCGTTCACCGCCGCAGAAAACGGTTCCCGTGCCATGGCCGTCTCCCTCGACGTGCTGTCCGCCGGCGCGGCCTCCGCGGCCAGCGGCGGCGCCGCCGCCGTGCGACCGGCCGGCGACGACGAGCGGCGGCACTGGGAGACCGCCGCGGCCATCGCGGCCGCCCTGCTGCCCACGGTCAAGGACCTTCCCGAGGGCACCGTGCTGAACCTCAACGTCCCGGACCTGCCGCGCGACGCCGTCAAAGGGGTGCGGCAGGCGCGGCTGGCCCGCTTCGGCCAGGTGTCGATGGCGGTCGCGGAGCGGGGACGCGACTACGTGCGCACGGCGCTGGAGCAGTCCACCGCCCGTCTGGAGGAGGGCACCGACCTGGCGCTGCTGGCCGACGGCTACGCCACGGTCACCGCCGTGCGGGCCGTCACCGAGGTGGACTTCGAACTCCCCTAGATCTGGCTGGGAGCGCCTCAGTTTGGCGAGGGTGCGGGCAGCATGCCCCAGAGCGCGAACGCCACGTCGCGGCTTGTCGGGCGGTCGGCGGGGCGCTTGTTCATGCACGACCGGCACATGTCGGAGATCTGCCGGGGCAGCCCGGGGACCGCGAGCACCGGGGTCGGCGCGAGGTGGCGGACGTGCGGCAGCTCCAGCGTGCCGGGGTACGGCGAGCGGCCGGTCAGCATCTGGTAGAGCAGCACGCCCAGCGCGTAGACGTCGTCGGCCGGCTGGGCGGCGCTGGTGACCGGGTGTGCGGGCACCACGGGGCGGCGCGGCACGGTGGTCCTGGTCACCCGGGGGCGGTCGTTGCGTGGACGGTCCACAGTGGTCGCGAGGCCGAAGTCGATGATCTTTACGCCGTCGCGGGTCAGCATGATGTTTTCGATCGTCAGGTCGCGGTGCACGAAGCCGCGGCGGTGGGCGACCGCCAGCACGTCGGCGACGGTGGCCGCGACGTGCAGGGCCTCCTCCCACGGCAGCGGGCCGTCGGCGAGCCGGTCGGCAAGCGAGACGCCGGAGAGCAGCTCCATCACCATGTACGGCGCGGATCCGCCGTCAGGCAGCGGCATGTCGCCGAACTCGTAGATCCGGGGCACGCTCGGATGCCGCAGCCGCTGCGTAATCAGCGCCTCACGCCTGACGTTGTCCTGCGCGCGGACGTCATCGGCCAGCTCCGGAGACAGCACCTTGACGGCTAGTGGGCGCGGGGAGACCGCGTCCACTGCCTCGTATACGACCGACACGCCCCCGCGCCCGATCGGCCGCAAGACGATGTACCGCCCGACGATGGCGGTGCCCATCCGCAGCAGCGTCACGCCACCGGACTATTCCGTACACGCTGGATGATTTACAAGGCCCAGTTGCGTGTCACACGACATCGATGAACGTCTCGCACGCTACGCGATTGCCCAATCACCACAGGGTGCCGAGAAATCGTGGTCAGACGCCGGTGGACGGAACCTCGGGTGCCGGGGCCGTGCCCGCGAAATAAGGCTCGGGTGCACCGAAGAGGCCGAGCAGCCCGGTGACCCACAGCTGGCGATGGACGAACCGGCTCGGCTCGGTCACCAGCAGCTTGACACCGCTCACCTCGGCCGTCTGGAACCCGGCGACCATCGCGCTGATGCCCACCGAGTCAATGAAGGTGACCAGTCTCATGTTGAGCTCGATGCGGCTCGGTCGGCTCTTTGTGAGCACCGCCGCCACCGCCTCACGCACCTCGTGCGCCGTGTCGACATCGATCTCTCCGCGCGGAGCAATCTCCACAACACCGCCGGGGAAACCGACGTCACGATCGACAGGCTCACGCAACACCTCCACCCGCCCGGAACCCAGGCGCCTCGTCAGTACGCGGGCCGCGACCGAGCGTATTCCTCCGCCCCGCCAGCCGCCAGCCCCCGGCGGCGCAATGTTTCCGGTTTCCCGTGACAAAAGCGGCCAACCCGGACAGTCAGCACCATAAGTACCCACGGCCCACGCACGCAAACTACCCACCAGGGTACCGGGAGGCGCCACTGGAATCGCCTGCCCACCCGGGTGAATTGGGGTGATCGTCGCCGTTTGGGGCCGGAGTACGGCTTGACGGACGGAACAGCATCGCACTGATCACAGTCCGGGCGTGTGCAACCGCCACGATTAGGTACTGCCATTGATGAAAGTTGCAAGTAGCTGTTGACCGCTTGAAGCGGTAGGAAAATACTCCCGGTATGCGGGAGATCACTTACTGCGCACTGGCCGTCGAGCCGTGCGTGCCGGCCGGAGCACCCGCCCCCCGCCTACCGGTCATCGAGTTCGGCCCGGTGGTCCCGGTGCCGCGGCAGCACGACGTCTCCCGCCCGGACCTCCCGGCCGTGGAGGCGATCCCCACCGAGGCCGACCTCAGCACCGGGGCCGGCCGCAGCCTGGCCCGGCTCGCCGCGCTGATGCGCGCCGAGATGGAAGATCCCGAGGGTCTCATCTACCAGCCGATACTCGCCGGGCAGCTCTGGCACGCGGTGCTGAGCGGGCTGCTGGCGGCCACCGCCGACCGGCTCCGCGAGGAGACCGCGCAACCGGAGCCGGCGAGCCGCCCCCGCGCGGTCAAGCGGGCCATCGACGCGATGGAGGCCGAGCCCGAACGCGCGTTCACCGCCACCTCGCTCGCCGCGGTCGCCGGCGCGAGCGTGCGGACACTGCAGGAGGGCTTCCGCCAGCACGTGGGCATGCCACCGATGGCGTACCTGCGGCGGCTGCGGCTGTCGCGCGCGCACGCCGACCTGTACGCCGCCGAGCCCGGAAAGGAGACGGTGGCGAGCGTCGCAAACCGGTGGGGCTTCGCACACCTGGGGCGATTCGCCGCCGCCTACCGCAGCGAGTACGGCCGCGCGCCGGCTGAGACGCTGCACGAGCACCCGGTGCCTTGACGCGCACGACGGATGGCCCGGACGCCACCACGCCCCGCCCGGGCCTACCGCCGCCACGACGCGCCCCGGGCAGGGCCGGGGGCTACTCTCCCGGGTCGCCGTGACGTAGCAGTGCCATCCGCCGTACCGGTACACCGTTGAGCGACTCGCCAGCCGCCTGCTCTCCCGCCAGGGCCCGCACATAGGCGGCCACCCGGTCGACCGCCTGGCGGCCGTCGCGGAGGGTCAGCGCGAGCGGCGACTCCCAGCCGGCTGCCATGCCCAGCTGAGCCGCGTGCGCGGCGTCGTACCCGGCCAGGAACGCCGCCGCCTGGTCCAACGCGTGTGCGGCGCAGTTGAGCTCGCGCCGCACCTCGACTTCATCGATCATGACCGACTCCCCCACACGAGTCATGCCTCCTGATGGGTGGGTGCCGGCCGGTCGCGGGCTGGCGACGCGACCGGCACCAAGGAAATACATCCGGTGCGAACCTAAGCACGCAGAGTCACTCGGTCGAGCCGATACACGCGGAAGCTGTCCACAATGCGCAGCGTTAACGGATGCCAACTACCTCCCGAGGTATAGGTGCCCTACACCCTCGGTCGGATGCCCGCGGCCGGCGTGGCGCCCTATCGTCATATCCGTCATGGGGGTCCTGCGAAGCTGGGTGCTGCCCGCACTGCTGGCCGCCGGTCAGGCGGCGCTGTGGCCGGGTCTTCCCTTGCTGCTCGGCACTTCGGTCGACCGGGTGGAGGTGGCGGCCGCACTCGCCGCGACCGCGCTGGCCTGCACCGCGCTCGGCTGGCGGCTGCGGGCACCGGTCGGCGCGCTGGCCGTGATCATCCCGGCACTGACGCTGGGCCTCGTCGCCACACCCCGCGACTCCCTCGTGGTGCTCATCTTCGCCGACGTCATTGCGCTGTACTCGGTGGGCGCCCGCCGGCCGGTCCGCGTCACGTTCGCGGTCACGGTCGTGCTCATCGCGTGGCAGGCGGCCATCGGCCTTTTCCTGTACCGCGACCCGCGCGACTACCTCGGCAACATCGTGATCGGCGTCGTCGTGTACCTGCTCGCGGCCGGCCTGGGGCGCAGCCGGCGGCGATGGCGGGCGGCCCGTCGCGAGGCCGCCGACCGCCTGGCGCGGGCCGAGGCCGACCGGCAGCAGGCCTCGGTGCAGGAGCGCCAGCGGCTGGCCCGCGAGCTGCACGACGTGAGCGCGCACCACCTGACGTCCATTGTGGTCACCGTGACCGCCGCTCAGCGCCTCGCCGCCCGGCAGCCGGAGCTCGCCGGCGAGGCGCTGGAGTTCGCGGCCCGCACCGGCCGGGAGACCGAGTCGGCGCTGCACCGCCTCGTCGCCGTCATGCGCGGTGTCGAGCTGGAGGGCGGATCCGGGCTGGGCCACCGGATCGAGGAGCTGGCGGCCGGCTTCGCCGCGCTCGGCCAGCCGGTCACCACCCGGCTGAGCGTGGACTCGTTGGCCGGCCCGGTCGCCGACGCGGCGTACGGGATCGTGCGCGAGGCGCTCACCAACGCGCTGCGCCACGCCCCCGGAGGCGCCGTGGAGGTCGCGCTGTGCCAGCGCGGCGGCGCGGTCGAGGTACTCGTCGCAAACGGCGCCGCCACCGCACCGGCCGCCGCCGGCGGGCTGGGCTCCGGGCGGGGCATGGCCGGCATGCGGGAGCGGGCGGCGTCCACGGGTGGCACGCTCGACGCCGGACCGGACCCCGACGGCGGGTGGCGGGTGCGCGCGCTGCTGCCAGAGTCGGCAGCGTCCACAATGGAGCGTTCGTTGCGGCGGGTGCGCGGGCCGAGGCTGGCCGACATCGCGATCGCGCTGGCCGCCGCGGCGCTCCCGGTCGCGCTGATGCTCGTGCCCGACCCCACGATGCCGCGGGTGGACGGCGCCGCCGCGGCGCTCGCGGCCCTGCTCACCGCGGCACACGCCCTGCCGCTGCTGTGGCGCCGCCGCGCGCCGTGGCTGGTGCTCGGTGCGGTGCTTTCCACCACCGCGCTGTGGCCGGTCGTCGCCGGGCTTCGACTGCTGCCGGACTCCTCGCTCGCGGCGCTCTTCGCGGGCATCGGCGCGGACCTCGTCGCCGTCTACGCGGTCGCCGCGTACGGCCGGCCCCGCCACCTCACCTGGCTCTCGATACCGCTCGCCGCGGGGGTGCACGGCGCGGTAACGCTGCTGACGTTCGCGCTCGACGGGTGGCTGATGGGGCAGCCGATCGCGCCGGCGCCGATGGGCGTCCTGCTCGTGCCCACCTCCGCGCCCTACCTGCTGCTCGCCGCCCCGGTGTGCGTCGCCGGCTTCGTGGCCCGGCTGCGCCGCGAGGGTGTCGTGTCCCGGGAGCGGCGGGCGGTGGCCGCTTCCACGGCGAGCGCGGTCGAGCTCGCGTACGCCGAGCGGCTGCGCATCGCCGCCGGGCTGCGCGCCGCGGTGCTGCGGCACGCCGCGCAGGTCACCGAGGCAGCCGAGGGCGGCCGGTTGGACGCGGTACTGGAGTCCGCCCGCGCGGCGCTGGCGGCGATGCGTGACCTGCTCGGCGACCTGCGGGTGGACCCGGAGCGGACGCCACAGCCCACCGCGGCCGCGATCGACGCGCTCTGCCGCGAGCTGCGCGCGGCCGGGCGGCGGGTCGAGCTCGACTCCCCGGCGCCGGTGCCGATGCTGCCGCCGGCGGTGGACGTGTCGGCGTACCGCGTGGTGGAGACCGCCCTCGGCGCGGGCGACGACGGCCCGGCGCGGGTGACCCTCGGCTACGGTCCGGCCGACCTGCGGATCACGGTGACCGGCGTGCCCTCGGCGACAGCCGGCCCGGTCGCGGCCGGGCTGCGGGCGCGGGTCGCGGCGATCGGCGGCCGCATGACGGTGGACCAGACAGGGACGATGGACGTATGGCTGCCCTCCGGGACGTGACCCGCATCCTGGTCGTCGACGACCAGCCGGTCGTGCGCGCCGGGTTCGCCGCCATCCTCGACGCCGAGCCTGACCTGTCCGTGGTCGGCATGGCCGCCGACGGCGCGGCCGCGGTCGAGCTCGCCGGCAGCCTGCGCCCGGACGTGGTCGTGATGGACATCCGCATGCCGGGCATGGACGGGCTGACCGCCACGCGGCTGCTCACCGGCGCGCCGGACCCGCCGCGGGTGCTGGTGCTGACCACGTTCGACCTCGACGCGTACGTGTTCGAGGCGCTGCGCGCCGGCGCGTCCGGCTTCCTGCTCAAGGACGCCAACCCCGACGACCTGCTGGCCGCGATCCGGGTGGTCGCGGCCGGCGAGGGCATGCTCGCGCCGGCGGTCACGCGGCGCCTGATCGCGGCGTTCGCCGGTGGGGCGCTCGCCCCGCCGTCCGAGGTGTCACCGCCGCCCGGGCTCACCCCGCGCGAGCGGGAGGTGCTCGCGCTTGTCGCGAGTGGACTGTCCAATGCGGAGATAGGCGAGCGCCTCGGCGTCGCGACCGGCACGGTCAAGACCCACGTCAACGCGCTGCTCACCAAGCTGGACGTGCGCGACCGCGTGCAGGCCACGATCCTCGCCTACGACATCGGCCTGGTGCGGCCGCGGCGCGCGGCCCCGCCTGGCGCGGGCCCTTAGCGCAGCCCGATCGGGGCGATGCGCGCGTTGACCTGGGTGACGAGCACGCTGATCCGGCCGGCCACCTGGGGCTCGGCGCGCACGACCTCGTCCAGCCGGGCCCGCCACTTGGCCGTCTCCACGAACGGCCGGTCGGCCTGCGGGCCGTGCAGCATCCGGAACGAGTCGCGCAGGGCGTCTCCCGCGGCCACGCCGAGCAGGCCCGACACCTCGCCGTGCAGCCACGGGTAGAGCGCCGCTGAGTCAAGCGCCGCGACGATGGCGGAAGCGCCGTCCCACGCCACGCGCTCGGTGTGCACAACCATGGTTTCCTCCCGCTCACCACCGCCCGCCGGGCAGTGACCCCGGCCACAGGCGTACCCGCACTCTACCCAGCGATACAGGACGATTTCCTTGTCCGGCATGACGATTGGCGCCTCGGCCGTTCGTACCGTCATCGCATGGTCGAACGAAGCGGGCGGGGCACCGGCGTCCTGGCGACGGCGGCGGTGATCGCGGGTGTTGTGGCGCTGGCGCTGATCGTCCTCGGATTCTGGCTGCGCGGGTGGGTGCTGGCGAGCGACGGGCCGCGGTATGGAGATCCTCGCTGGTGGCTGGGGTGCTCAGCCACATCGGCGGTTACCTGGCGCTGGGCAAGACTGGCTTCAAGGTGGCGATCGCGGTCGTGCTCGGCGCGTCGGGCCTGGCCGTGCTGGTCCGGGAAAAGCGCCGCGAAGGCCGCGAAGCCAAGCGCGAACTGCCTGGCACGAGCGCGGAGGAGCCGAGCTGAGGGCCTGCGGGGGTCCTTGGCATCGGGAGCCCTCAGGCGCTCGCCTTCGTGCCGGCCAGGGTGGCGAGCGGGTCGGCCATCAGGTCGGCGAAGCCCAGCTCGGCCGCACCGACCAGAGTGGAGTCGTCGCCGAGGGCGGAGGTGCGCAGCCGCACCCGCTCGCGGGCGACCGGCAGCACGTTGGTGGCGATGCGGTGGCGCACCTGGGGCGCGGCGCCCGGGTACACGTCGCGGAGCATGCCGCCGAAGATCACCATGCCGGGGTTGAAGAGGTTGATGAGGTTGGCGACACCGATGCCGAGCCAGTCGCCGATGCGGCGCAGCGCCTCGCGGGCCGTCTCGTCCCCGCGGTCGGCGTCGTCGACCACGGCCCGCAGCGCGTCGCGGCCCCACGTCTCGGCGGGGCGTCCGGCGGCGTCCAGCAGCGCCCGCTCCCCCACCTCCGCTTCCAGGCAGCCGTGCGAGCCGCAGCCGCAGGGCCGGCCGTTGTACGGGTTGACGACCATGTGCCCGAGCTCGCAGCCGTACCCACCGTCGCCGTCGAGCAGCTTGCCGCCGACGATGATGCCGCCGCCCACGCCGACGTCGCCGTGCAGGTAGAGCAGGTTCTGCAGGCCGACGCCCGCACCCCGGTGCTGCTCGGCGAGTGCGCCGAGGTGCGCCTCGTTGCCGACCGGCACAGGGATGCCGAGGCCCAGCCGGCGGCTCAGCTCGGCGCCGAACGCCTGGTCGACCCAGCCCATGTCCGGCCCGAAGCGCACCATGCCGTCGCCCGGCCGGATCATCCCGCAGTAGGACGCGCCGATCCCCACGCAAACCGAGTCCGCCGGCGCCGCCTCGTGCAGCTGGCGGCCGAAGCGGGCGAGCACCTCCACGACGTGGTCGAGGTCGGCGCCGGCACGTGCCCGCACCGCCTCGCGGCGGTCCAGCACCGCGCCGCCCAGCCCGACCCGCGCGGCCACGAGCCGGTCGACGGCGACGTCGAAGGCCAGCACGTACGCCCAGTTGGGCCGGACCCGCACGACGAGTGAGGGACGGCCGGCGCTTCCGAAGCTGCCGGTCGGCGGCTCCTCGCGCACCAGGCCGGCGGCGCTCAGCTCGGCGGTGAGCGCCATGATCGTGCTGCGGTTGAGCCCCATGCGCTCGGCCAGTTCGGCGCGCGACATCGAGCCGCCCAGGTGGACGTGGCGCAGCAGCGTACCGACGTTGTGCCGGTGGATCTGCTCCTGCGCCATCCCGATCGCGGGCGTCCTGGGGGCTCTCGACATTCTGGGAAACCTCGTCCGAGGGGACTTTTCCAGGATCGTAAATTGCCACCGACCAGCGCCGCCACATCGGCGGGCGGAGGCGGAAAATACCGATTAGTCCGTAGGTACGTCGCTCGGGTGAGCAGTAGACTCACGGCGCTGCCTAGCCGTTTTGGCCGCACCCAGGGGGTTTCCACTCGACCAGGGGAAATGGGACGAAGATCGTGATCGGTGCGCCGCGCCGCGCGTGGCTGATCGTTCTGGCCGGCGGACTGACGCTGGCCCTCGTGGCTTGGCCCCTCCCGGATGCCGTCGCCGCCCCGATCTGGATCGTGACGCAGCTTGTCACCGTCGGCGTGGCGACCTTCGCGCTGACGAGCCGGGAGGCGCTGCACCGTTCCGGCTGGTGGGTGCTGCTGGCCAGCTGCGGCCTCGGCCTCGCCAGCGCCGCACTGCACCTCGTGCCCGGCGACGACCTCTCCGACGCGGCCTGGCCGATCGCGCTGGCCGCCCGCTCCGCGCTCTTCGTGCTCGGCCTGATCCTGCTGCTCGGCGCCCGCCGCGCCCAGCCCACCGACCAAAACTTCCTGGACGCCGGGATCGTCGCGGCCGGCCTGGCGATCGTGGCGTGGGCGTTCATGATCGAGCCGTGGCTCAGCGACACCCCGCCGAATGCGGAGTTCGCCGGTGTCGTCATCTGCTTCGGCGCGCTCGACCTGCTGCTGCTCACCCTTTCCGTCCGGATCGTCTCCAGCCCGTCCTCGCGTACGCCGAGCATGCTGCTGCTCGCCGTCGGCGCCAGCGTGGTGCTCGCCGCCGACCTCGCCTCGATCGTCCGGGTGGGCGCCCACGCGCTGGACGGCTTCCAGCCGGGCGGGCTTGTCTTCACCGCCTGGCAGCTCTGCGGCGTGCTGATCGCGGCCGCCGCGCTCCACCCGTCGTACGGGCGGGGCTACCGCCGGCCCGACGGCGGCACCGAGGACGTGCTGCCTCGCGTCCGGTTCGTCACGTTCGTCGTGGTTGCCCTACTGGCTCCCGTCGTGCCGGTGGTCGGCCTGATCACCTCCAACCTCATCCCGGACCAGACCGTGCCCGCCCTGATCGGCGCCGCCGCGCTCACCTGTGCGCTGCTGGTGCTGCTCGTCGTGCGACTGGGCAACTTCGCCCGCCTCGCCATGCGCCGCGCCCGCGCGATGAACGTGCAGTCGGCCGCCCTCATGATGCAGGCCACCGCGCTCCAGCAAGCGCTGGACGAGCAGCAGTCGCTGCAGCAGGAGCTGGCCCACCGCGCCCTGCACGACCCCCTCACCGGCCTCGCCAACCGCGCGGTGCTCGCGGAGCGGCTGGAGCGGCACCTGCACGAATCCGGCCGCGCCCCCGGCGGCCTGCTCCTCATCGACCTCGACGGCTTCAAGGACGTCAACGACACGCTCGGCCACCCCACCGGCGACGAGCTGCTGGTCCGGGTCGCGGAGCGGCTGCGGGTGGCCGCCGACGGTGCCGACACGGTGGCGCGGCTGGGCGGCGACGAGTTCGCGGTGCTGCTCACCGACAGCCCCGCCGACCGTTGCAGGCAGGTCGCCGCGCGGGTCATCGAGACCGTCCGCGAGCTGTACCCCCTCGCCGAGCGCCAGGTCATGCTGGCCGCCAGCGGCGGCCTGCTGATCCTCAACCCCGAGCGCACCGAGCCCGCCGAGGCGCTGCGCGACGCCGACCTCGCGCTCTACGCGGCCAAGGAGGCCGGCAAAAACCAGGTCGTGGAGTTCAGCCCGCGCATGCGCGAGGCCCGCCTGCGCCACGCCGAGCTGGCCGCGAGCCTGCGCGCCGCGCTCGCCGCCGACGCGCTCACCGTGCTGTACCAGCCGATCGTCGACATCCGCTCGGGCCAGCCCGTCGCGCTGGAGGCCCTGCTGCGGTGGCGCACGGCCGACGGGCGAAACGTGCCGCCGAGCCAGTTCATCGCGGTGGCCGAGGAGATCGGGCTGGTGGTCGACGTCGGCTGCAAGGTGCTGCGCGACGCGACCGCGCAGGCGAGCACGTGGCACGCGCGCCACGACGTCGCCGTTAGCGTGAACGTATCCGCCCGGCAGCTCTCCTCCCCCAGCTTCGCCACCGACGTCCTCACGATCCTCGCCGACCGCTCGCTGCCGCCCGCCGCCCTCATCATCGAGATCACCGAGACCGTCCTGGTCGAGGCCGCCGGTGCCGCCGGCGAGCTGGCCCAGCACGCGCTGACCGCGCTGCGCGAGCAGGGCGTGCGCATCGCGGTCGACGACTTCGGCACGGGCTACTCGTCCCTGGCCTACCTGCAGCGCCTGCCCATCGACATCCTGAAGATCGACCACACCTTCACCGCGACGCTCGACTCCCCCGGCGAACGCGGCGAGCGCTTCGTCGGCGCCATCCTCGGCCTCGGCTCAAGCCTCGGCGTCCCCACGGTGGCCGAGGGCGTCGAGACCGCACGCCAGGCGGCGCTGCTGCGCGAGCTCGGGTGCCCGCTCGCCCAGGGGTACCACTTCGCGCGCCCCTGCCCGCCCGAGGGCATCCTCGACTACCTGTCCACCCCGGTCGCCCTCCGCGCCTCACTCTCGTAGCGCCCACTCGCGGCCGTCGCTACCGGCGCCCCCGCCTGATCACCGGATTCAAAAGGACTTGGGCTACCGCGATGTCCGCGGTGGTCCAGACCGTTGCTCCCGCGGCCTCACCCTCCGCGCTGGGCAAGCTCAACCCCGGGTCCCGTTGAGATCGTGGACGTCTACTGCCCCTACAGGGACTCAACAGCCCCTACAGGGGCAGCAAACGACCACGATCTGCTATGCGAAGACCTTTGTCGACGCCGATCAAGGAGCCAGTGTGGTCTAAACCGTTGTCCACCGTCCTCGCGATCGCCCAGACCGCCCCGCTCGGTGTAGACGGATTCGGCCCACCTCGACCCCAAAGCTCTTCCTCGAGGGGGACTGCTCTTCCGCCAGCTGATGGGGAAGGTGCCAGGCAGACGGGCTTCGGGCGCAGAGCTTGCGCTGGGCGCGCGGCTTTCGTGCGGGACGATCGTGGTATGGGTCGGCCCTCTGGAGGCGAATCGGTACCACGATCTGTTTTGCGGCGGGCCATGCGGGCTGGCGCCGGCGGCCCGATCTGTTTGAGACGGCGCGGACTCCGAAGGTTGTGACGCGGGTCAGGTGAGTTGGGCGATGGCGTCCACGACGAGCCAGATGCCGAAGATGGCGAAGAGCGCGGACGCGCCGTACCTGATGGCCTTCTCGGGCAGGCGGCGGCCAAGCATGCGGCCGGCGAGGATGGCCAGGGCGTCGGCGGCGACCATGCCGATCGTCGAGCCGATCCACGTGCCGAGCCAGCCGTGCTGGGTGGCCAGCGTGATCGTCGCCAGCATCGTCTTGTCGCCCAGCTCCGCCAGGAAGAACGCCACCGACACCGCGACGATCGCCGACCGCTTGGTCCGTTCCGCCTTGGCCTTCTCGTCGTCGGTGAGGCTGTCACCGCGCAGCGTCCACGCCCCGAACGCGAGAAACGCCACGCCCGCCGCGAGCGCGATCCACCCGGTCGGCAAGGCGGCGCCCAGCCCGTAGCCGACGCCCACCGATACCGCGTGCACGACGGTCGTGGCGATGGTGATGCCGAGCAGCACCGGCCACGGCCGGAAGCGGGTGGCGAAGGTCAATGCCATCAGCTGCGATTTGTCGCCCAGCTCGGCGACGAAAATGACCCCGAAACTCACCGCCAGAGCGGCCAGGAAACCTTCCACAACGCCCTTCCCGGAACAGAGCCGGGACCGGGCATGAGCGACCTCGACCCGGCTTGACAGCCAAGTCGAAGGTCTCGCCCGCCCTTTGTGGGGCCGCGTGGCCGGGCACACGAAACGCGCACCAGTATGTCGACCACGACATTGGGAGCTACTCCCCTTCGCGCTCACGACCATATCCACCGCGCGGCGACCCGGGCACGCGCCGAGACGAAGATCACCCTGGGGTCGTCAGTGAGCGCCGGCCCGATGCGGCACGCCCGCCGGCGCCGGCGGACCGGGGCGCGCGGGGAGCTGCGGGCGGGGTGAGCCGACCGTCGGGGCGGCGATGTCGATGTCGCGGGTCTCCCGGGAGAAGAGGAAGGCGACCAGCGAGACCAGCGCGGTCAGGATGATCCAGCCGGCGACAAGCCACGGCGACCCGCCGCCGGCGCGCAGCAGTGCGGCGGCCACCAGTGGGGAGAAGCCGGAGACGACGGCGCCGACCTCGCGGGAGGCGGCGAAGCCGGTGTACCGGACGCCGGCGCCGAACAGCTCGGCGTAGAAGATCGGCTGCACCGCGATCATCGGTGCGAAGCCGAGCGCCATCGCGGTCACCATCGCCAGCCAGATCACCACCGGCTCGCCGGTGTCCACCAGCAGGAAGAGCGGCACCGCGAAGACTGCCGTGAACACCACGCTGAAAAGGTTGAGCGGGCGGCGGCCGATGCGGTCGGCGAGTGCGCCGTACACCGGCTGGAGGGCGATCACGACAAGGCTGAACAGGATCACTCCGGTGAGCGCGACCGCCCGGCTCTGCTTCTCCTCGTTGACCAGGTACGTGATCATGAATGTGCCGTAGACGTACACGACGGCGGTGTCGCAGACGTGCGCTCCCACCCCGACCAGGAAGCTGCGCGGGTAGCGCCGCAACGTGGTCAGCACCGGCGAGGGGACGATCGTGCGGTCGCGCTCCATCGCCAGGAAGACCGGCGACTCGGCGACCCGCAGCCGCACGTACAGCGAGACGAAGATGAGCACGAAGCTGGCCAGGAACGGCAGCCGCCAGCCCCACTCCCGCACGGCGTCGGTGCCGAGCAGCTGCACCAGCAAGAACGCCACCGTGCCGGTGAGCAGCCCCAGCTGCACGCCGGTCTGCACGAAGGAGGCGTAGTAGGCGCGGCGGCCGCGGGGCGCGTGCTCGGCCAGCAGCGTTGACGCCCCGCCGAACTCCGCGCCCGCGCCCAGGCCCTGGCAGATTCGGGCGGTGACCAGCAGGATCGGGGCGAGCACGCCGGCCGTCTCGTACGTCGGCAGGAGCCCGACGATCCCGGTGGCGAAGCCCATCAGAAGCGTCGTCATCACCAGGGTCGAGCGGCGGCCGATCCGGTCGCCGAGGCGGCCGAAGAAGAACCCGCCCAGTGGCCGGAAGATGAAGGCAACCCCGAAGGTCGCGAACGAGGCCAGGATCTGCACCGGCTCGGATGCGTTGGGGAAGAACAGGTCACCGAGGACAAGAGCCGCGGCGAGGCCGTAAATGAAGAAGTCGTACCATTCCAGGGCGGTCCCCACCAGGGACGCCGCGACCACTCGGCGCAGCTCAGCACCGCCCTCGGGCGATACGGCGGAAGTCGGCCTGGTCAAATCTGGGCGCTCCGGCGGAGATGGGACGGGTGGGATACGCAACGGCGGGTTTCTGGGACGGGGGTTTCGCGGCAGGGTACAGCGTGCCAGGTTTAACGCCGCCCGTGTTGGTTTCGCGGGCGTGTTGCTGATCGTGGGAAGGACGATGTCAGGGTGACGCGTTCCGCATCCTCACCTGCACTCGCCGTAACCGGCTCGACCGGCCGCCTGGGCCGCCGGGTCGCCGATCGGCTCTCCGCCGCCGGCCTGGCCCAGCGCCTCGTCGTCCGCGATCCCGACCGCGCGCCGAGCCTGCCGGGCGCCGAGGCGGTCCGCGCCGACTACTCGGACGGCGCCGCCGCACGGGCCGCTCTCGAGGGCGTCACGACGCTCTTCATGGTCTCCGGCGCCGAGGAGCCGGGGCGGGTCGAGGCACACCGCACGTTCATCGACGCGGCGGCCGCGGCGGGCGTCACGCACCTTGTGTACACGTCGTTCTTCGGCGCCGCGCCGGACGCCACGTTCACGCTCGCCCGCGACCACTGGGCCACCGAGGAGCACATCGCCGCGAGCGGCCTGAATGCCACGATCCTGCGCGACAACCTCTACATCGACTTCTTTCCGCTCATGGTCGGCGACGACGGCGTGCTGCGCGGTCCGGCCGGCGAGGGGCGCGTCGCGGCGGTCACGCAGGACGACATCGCCGACGTGGCGGTGGCGGTGCTGCGCGAGCCGGACAAGCACGTCAACGCGAGGTACGACCTGACCGGCCCGGCCGCCCTGACGCTGCGCGAGGTCGCGGCGACGATCGCCGAGGTCACCGGAGACAAGGTCAGCTACCAGGACGAGTCGCTCAACGAGGCGTACGCGTCACGGGCGAAGTACGGTGCGCCGGCCTGGCAGGTGGACGCGTGGGTGAGCACGTACACGGCGATCGCCGCGGGCGAGCTCGACGGTGTCACCACTGCGGTGCCGACCCTCACCGGGCACCCGGCCACCAGCCTGGCGGAGCACCTGGAAAGCGTTAAGCGGGCGGGATGAACGGCAGCGAGATGCCCTGGTACCCGTCGATGTACTTCGCGGGGTCGGCCTGAAGCACCGAGTCGAGGACCGTGCCGAAGACCTCGCGGAAGTCGAGCGTCGCCTTGAGGTCGCCGTCGTCAAGGTCGGTCAGGCTGGGCTGCTCGCCGTAGAGGCCGCCCGCGACGCCCGCGCCGAGCACGAAGACGGGACCGGCCGTGCCGTGGTCGGTGCCGTCGGAGGCGTTGGCCCGCACCCGCCGGCCGAACTCGCTGTACACGACCACGACCACGCGCTTTCCGGCCTCGGTGCGCGCCATCCGGGTCACGAAGTCGGTCAGCGCACCGTCGAGCTGCTTGAGCAGGTACTCCTGCCCCACCCGCTCGGCCGCGTGGGTGTCGAATCCGCCGAGGCTCACCGAGTACACCCGGGTCGGTACCCCCGCCTCGACACACCGCGTGACCAGGGCGAGCTGCGCCGCGAGCGCGCTGTCGCCCCCGGTGCCGGTCGCCGGCAGGTCCGGCGTCTCACCCTCGCCCGGTGTGTGCGTGACGGTTCCGGCCTCGCGGACGACCTTTTCCATGCTGACCAGGTCGGCGTACGCCGCGGCGGCCCTGGCCTGCATCGGCGGCTCGCCGGCCTGGCCCTGTCCCAGCGCCGTGACCACGTCCGGGCTGATCCACGACGGCACGCTCAGCCCGCGGTAGCTGACGCAGGCGCCAACCCGCGTCCGGCCGACAAGCAGCGGCGGCAGCACCGGCTCGAAGCTCACCGCCGCCTCGACCGGTGCCTTCGTGCCGTCCAGCCACCGCCCGATCCAGCCCGTGGAGACGGGGCCCGCGGGAGAGGCCGACTGCCAGATGTCCATGGACCGGAAGTGGCTGCGGTCGGGCTTGGGGTAGCCGACGCCCAGCACGACGGCGAGGCGCTTTTCGTCCCACAGCCGCTTCATCCCCGGCATCGCGGGGTTGAGCCCCAGCGCGTCGTTGAGGTGGAGCACCTGCTCGGGGGCGTACGCCAGCTCGGGGCGGGCCGAGTGGTAGGCGGGGTCCGCGTACGGGACGACGGTGTTCAGGCCGTCGTTGCCGCCATACAGCGTGACGACGACAAGCGTCGGCTCGGCCTGCTCCGGCGGCGCACCGGTCGACTTGTGCAGCAGCTCGTAGAAGCCCAGCGCCAGCGAGCCGGTGGCCAGCGCACCGGCTCCGGCGACGCCGGAGGCGAGGAGAAATCGCCGTCGAGTCAGGGCATCCACGTCAGGTCACCTGGTACTCGGGGCTCACCAGGCCGAGGGTGAGCAGCAGGCGGGCGTCGCGCTCGCCCCGCAGCACCGCGTAGGTCCGGTCTGTCCACTTGTCCACGCACAGGATGTAGGCCACGTCCTCGGGTGTCATGCGGCTCGGTGCCACAAGGTCGGCGAGCTGCTTGGCCATGGCCAGCTTGACGTTGGCCGCGGCCGAGGTGAGCCACGCGGTGCCCGCCGGCCAGCCGCCGACGCTGGGCGGCGCGAAGGGCCGCTGGCCAAGGCTTTCCAGCGCCCAGTACAGCCGGGTGAAGACCTCCGGCTTGAGCCGCACGGGTCGCAGTCCCAGCTGGCGCAGCGCTCCGACAAACCATTCCACCGGCTGTTTCACCATCGTCCCGCGGGTCGCTTGGAAGGCGTCGTCTTCGAACAGCACCCGCAGCATCGCCATCGGTTTTGGAAACGCGGCTGCCATGCTTTCCCGCACCCGCTCGGGAATCGGCTCGCTGGACGACGCGTACCTGTACCACATCCGGGTCGCGATGAACCGAGGGCAGGCGCGCTGCTTGACCAGCAGGTCGACGAGGGAGTGCGGGTCGAAGTCGGCGGTCGTGCCGAGGATTGTCTTCCGCCCGTTGTCGTGGTGCTGAGGGTCGAAGACCAACGCGTCCTTGTCGAGCACGACCCGATAGCCGGTCAACGTCCGCGCCGCCTCTTTGATGTCCTTCTCGGTGTACTGCCCGATGCCGAGGACGAAAAGCTCGAACAGCTCGCGGGCGAGGTTTTCGTTCGGCGCGTTCTTCTTGTTGTGCTGTCCGTCCAACCAGTACACCAACGCCCGGTCGTTGACCATCCGGTGTGCCATGTCGACGAAGTCGCGCGAGCCACGCAACGCCCGGTGCTGCCCGAGCATCAGCTGTGCGCTGCCGAGCTTTGTGGCCCAGTGGCCCTGCCAGAAGAACTGGAGCCGCTCCACGGCCTGATGGCTGGCCACGACCATGCGGTCCAGCCACCAACGGGAGATCGACTCCAGCTGCA
Source organism: Phytohabitans houttuyneae (assembly GCF_011764425.1). NCBI lineage: Bacteria > Bacillati > Actinomycetota > Actinomycetes > Micromonosporales > Micromonosporaceae > Phytohabitans > Phytohabitans houttuyneae. The sequence continues at coordinate 960,556 of NZ_BLPF01000004.1, read as the reverse complement.
CCCTCCGCTGGGCGTGCGCCCTTTCGGTCTGTGCCGGGGTCGGGGTCAGCAGCCGGGCGAAAGGGTCGAGCCCCAGCACCGGGATCGGTGCGTCTGTCGCGCCGACGTCCGGCCCGACCGGGGCGACCAATGCGGACACTGTGCGCTCGTATCCGGACTGCTGCGCCGCGGCCAGCTCGGCGGCGGTGGGACCGAAGCCGGCGCGGCGCAGCAGCAGCGCGACGTCCCCGGTCATGATGCGAAGATAGGCGACCGCCGACACCACGGCAAACGCCACCGGCCGGGGTCACACCCCCTGGCCTGCCCCTCAGCCCTGCCGCAGCACCGCCACAACGGTCGAGTCCACCATCGTGATGTCGAAGTACTCGGGCTGCACGAGCCGCCTCGGAAACTCGATCTGCCGCACGGTCGTACCGAACGGGAACGCGTCGTCACGGATCTTGAGGGTCAGCGTGTCCTTGTTGGAGTGCAGCGCGATCACGTCGATGTCGTCGTACGGGTTGTCGCCCGCGCGCGCCGCGAACTCGGCCGGCCCGCTGGACCGGGCGAGCTCTTCGAGGAAGTCCAGCCGAGCGCGAAACTGGCTGGTCGGGTGGCTGTAGTTGGCGCTCCACTGCACGAAGCCGTAGTAGGGGTACATGGCCAGCAGGTCCGGATGGCTGGTGAGCACGACCGGCCGGCCGGGTCCCTTGTAGCCGGCCTCGATGACCTCGTTCAGCCGCTCGGGCGGCGCGCCCTTCCACGGCTCGGCGCCGGCCTCGTGAAACGGCGGCAGCTTGCCGTTGGGCAGTGCCTGGTTGTGCGCGTTCTTGGCGTCGGCGAGCACCAGCTCGACAAACCGGTTGCCGGCGAAGACCGCCAGCAGCGCGGTGCCCACCACGGCGAAACGCCACACGACGTCGGCGGAGAAGTTGTCCGCGGCGAAGCGGGCCACCCGCGCGACCGCCATCGCGGCCGCGGCGAGCAGCAGGATCGGCACAAGCTCGCGCATCCGGAACGACATCAGCGGCTTGTCGATCGCGAGGAAAACGAAACCGACGGCGTGCCACACGTACAGCGAGACGAGCACGATGAGCATCGCCCGCGAGAGCGCTTCTTTGACGGTGGCGAGCAGGAACACGAGGCCGATCAGGCAGAGCGCGCCGATGACCGACGGCTCGAGCATCGGGAGGGCGAGCTTTCCGGAGTTCGGCGTGATCCAGCGGTTGTTGAGCGACTCGAAGTGACCCGATGTCAGGAAGTTCCAGGCCAGCGGCGCCCAGTACACCGAAGAACCGAGCGCGGCGACGCCGAGCGCGATGAAGGTGCGGCTCGCCTCTCGCCAGCTGAACTGCCCGCGCAGCCGCGCGTCGACGAAGTAAAGGCACAGGACGATCGGCAGGACGAAGAAGTAGTAGTAATAGACGGTGAACAGCACGGCGCCGATGAGGCCGAGCAGCACCGGATGCCAGCGCCGCACGCCCGCCCTTTGCAGGCCGTGACCGGCCATCAGCCACCAGGGGATGAAGGCGACAAGCACGATCCAGGCGTACGACTCGCTGAGGCTGGGCAGGATGAGCGCCGCCGAGGAGATGAGCGCGGCCACGCGCGGGGCGACGATCCGGCGCCACAGCAGGTACGAGACGATCGGGGCGAGAAACGCGACGGTGATCGTGCCGAACTTGAGCATGTGCCACGGCGCCGTGCCACTGAGGTCGGCGGCCCGTCCCAGCACCCAGAAGAACGCCGGCGCGTAATAGGCCGGAAGGTCGCGATAGGTGTAGTCGCCGCCCCACCACGAGTCCGCGAAGCGCGTGACGTACTCGGTGCGGAACAGTTGGTCGCCGATCAGGCCGTACATGTCGAACGGCGTACCGTGCAGGGCGGTAAGGATCGTCAGCGCGCCGAGGCCGCCGAAAAGGGCGGGGATCAGATCCGCGTCCCAGGACCATCCGCGCTTGCGGGCCCACCACATGGCACCGGCGGCCAGCGCGGCGAGAATGAGCGGTGCGCTGCGCAGCCCGTACTGCACCCGTCCGGAATAGGGGTTGAACTCCGCCGCTATTCCGAGCGCGTGAATTCCGATGACGGCGAGGCCGACAGCGGCCGCGAAAATGAGCGGCCGCATCGCCACCAGCACGCTCTTTCCGCGGGGTAGGGCGAACGCGCGCCGCGGCTTTTCCCGTTGTGTACCGGAATGTTCCTGGATCGCCGCCGGCTGTTCCGTCCGACTCGGCGGTCCGTCGAGTTCGTCGAGAACGCGTTCCATCGGCGCTCCGGTCCTGTGCGAGTTATTGAGGGTGCGGAGGGGTGAGCCGCCGTAGCGTAGCGTGTCCGTTCACGCCCTGGGCAGCACGCGGCGGCAGCACCCCTTACCAGGGCACGTGCCCTGGCTCGCTAGGATCCGCATACGGTAAGAGGCGGGGAGGATGCGGCATGCAGCCAGGCAGTCCGTACCACCTGATCGAGGCGATCGGCTCGTGTCAGGTGGGCAGTGTCTGGTCGGCCATCGACCCACAGGGCCGGTCCCTGATGGTGGCGCTGCTCGACCCCAACGTGGCCATCGACCAGCGGTGGCGTGAGGCGTTCCAGGAGGCGGCAAACGCGCTCGTGCAGGCCGGCGAGCCCGGCTGGCTGTACGCGGACTTCGCCTCCGGCGCCCCCTGGGTGGCGTATTCGGCGGAGAACGGCATCGGCGCGGAGCGGGTGTTTCTGGCGCTGGGCATGGACTTCCAGCAGGTGCCGCCGGACGGGACCGGGCCGCTCGACCACGCGCCGTACGAGCCGGCGACGCAGGTCACCCCGCCACCAGCCCCGCCGGAGCAGCCGACAGCGCCGGCCCAGCAGCCGCTGCCGCCGGGCATCATCGACACCGCGACACCGGCCGAGGCGCCGCCGACCACCGTCTTCCCGCCGGTGCAGCCCGGCCCGCCGGCCGCCGAGCAGGCGCAGCCGGTCGCCGCCCAGCAGCCTCCCGCGCAGCCGCCGGCACCTGCCGCACCGCAGTCGGCGCCGCCCGCTCCGGCCGCGCCGGCCGCCGAGAGCCCGGTCGACGACTTCGAGAGCACGCAGCCGACCCAGCGGATGCACCTGCCGCCCACGGCGCAGGCGGCACCGCCGGTCACCCCGTGGGCGGGTTCGGCCGCGCCGCAGTCGGCACCGCCGGTTTCGCAGCAGCCCTCGCCGGTGTCGACGCCGCCCGCCACCTACGGCCAGCCGACCTCGGGAGCACCGCACCCGGTCTCCGGCGCACCACATCCGGTTTCCGGCGCGCCCACCTCGGTGCCGCCGCACCCCACGTCGGTCCCACCACACCCGATCTCGGGCGGTCCGCGGCCGGTCTCCGGCACGCCCATGTCCCCGGCGTACGGGCAGCCGCTCTCCCCCGCCTACGCCGCACCGGCCCCGGCATACGGGCCGCACCCGCCGCACGGCCCCGCGCCGTACGACCCTTACGCGCCCGTCGCCCCGCCGCCACCGCGCCGCTCCCGCACCGGGATGTGGATCGGCATCGCGGTGGCGGTGCTGGTGCTCATCGCGGGCGGCGGCGGTGTCTACGCGTGGAGCGCCTCCGGCGGCGACCCGAACCCGCCGGCAAACAGCGCATCCGCCAGCGCGCTGCCGCCCGAGGCGCCCACCGGCCCGCCGGTGTCGCCCGGCATCGAGCCGCCGAAGCCCGGCAAGTGGCCGGAAAACTGGCCGCACGTCACCGAGCGCGACAACGTCAAGACACTGTCCAGCTTGGACGGTCTGGGCTTCGCGCTCAAGGTGCCGCAGGACTGGGACTGCGCGCTGGCCGGCAAGGCGCAAGGCTTCGTGCGGTACAGCTGCGGCGCCCGCCAAGGCCAGCCGAACGAGATCGGCGGCGAGCTGATCGTGCGCGACTGCCCGCAGCCCTGCAACGACCAGCAGCAGACCACGATGCGCATGGCCGAAGAGGCGTGGGGCGTGCCGTGGACCCGCACCGGCCAGTACACGACGATCGGCGAGCAGCTCCTCGACGGCGAGCAGCGCCACGCGCTCATCGTGGTCGCCTACTGGCGCGGCGGCAGCGACGGCGTGGTCAACAAGCAGCTGGTGCTGCGGATGACCTCACCGGTCCGCGAGGCACAGGAGTTGCGCCGCATCGCCACCTACCTGCGAGACGTGCTGGTCTTCTAAGAACGACATCGAGCTACCGCGACGCCCGTCGTGGTCCAGACCGTTGCTCCCGCGGCCTCACCCTCCGCGGTGGGCAAGCTCAACCCCGGATCCCGTTGAGATCGTGGACGTCTACTGCCCCTACAGGGGCAGCAAACGACCACGATCTGCTCTGCGAGGACCTTTGTGTGGTCTAAACCGTCGTCCACCGCCCTTACGATTACCCAGACCGCCCCACGGGCAGCCGACTATGGGCCGAATCCGTCTATACCGAGCGTGGATGGTGCCGTTGCAGACGCCGATCACGAGGGCTTGGGCGTGGCCGCCGGGTCTCTATAGGCCCGCCGGACCGTTGCTCCCGCAGCCTCACCCTCCGCGATAGGCACCTCACCCCAAACGACCGCTCCCGCAGCCCGACGTCGAGCGACCGCGCGGTGACGCCTTCGACGCGGCGTCCGCCGCCGCGCCACACCAGCGCACCGACGCCCGGACGGCAGCGCACGGACGCCGGGCGGCGGGCGCTGACCACCACCGCCGGCGACCTGGGACTACGCATCCCGAAACTACGCGCCGGTAAGTTCTTCCCCAGGCCGCTGGGGAAGAACGCCTGCGGCGGGTGGACCAGGCGCTGTTCGCGGTGGTGACGGAGTGGTCAAAGCCGTCGGCGCCGATAGCGGCACGCCAATTCCGAGGTCTCGCGGATCTGCACAGACCTGGACCAGGAAATCGGCGCGTTCCGGGACCGGTCTTTGGCGGCCGCGTTCCCGTGCGCGTCAACCGGTCGATCAGGCGTGACGGCCCGATCTGCGGGAGCAGGCCGTTGGGGTGAGCCGCCCGGCCGCGGACGGTGAGGCCGCGGGAGCAACGGTCCGGACCACCGCGGACGTCGCGGCAGCTCGCATAACAAACGGGCCTCGGTCCTATTCTCCGATAAACCTCGCCGGGCCAGACGGCGAGCGGCATTACGCGCGCGCCGCCTCGGCGATCCAGGCGCTCATGCGGGCCGCGAACTGTCTGGTCGAAAAGCGGCTGGCCTGCGCCGCCATGCGATCCGGTGCCAGCTCGCCCAGCCGGCGGACCAGCGGGACGTACGCACCAGGGTCGCGGGAGTCGACCAGGAAGCCTGTCTCGCCGTGCGCGACGGTCTCCAGCAGGCCACCGCGGCGTAGGCCGAGCACCGGTGTGCCGCAGGCCTGTGCCTCGACCGGGATCATGCCGAAGTCCTCGTGCACCGGAAACAGCAGCGCCCGCGCGCCCCAGTACAGCCGGCGGAGGCGGTCGCGGTTGGGCTGCAGGATGAACGTGACCTGGACCGACGCGCGGTCGGCCAGGCGGCGCAGCGCTTCCTCCTCGGGGCCGGAGCCGGCGATGACCAGCGGCAGGCCGGTGGCGTGCGCGATCTCGATGATGAGGTCGAAGTTCTTGTACGGGATCCACCGGCCCACGCCGAGCAGGTAGTCGCGCGGCTGGTTGCGGTCTTCGTCGGGCGCGGCCATGAAGTAGTCGGTGTCGACCGGCGGGTTGATGACGACCGCGTCCCGCCGCCAGTACCGCTGGATTCGCGCGCGCACCTCGCGCGAGTTCGCCGCGTACGCGTGGACGTGCCGGCTCAGCTGCACGTCGGCCACCTGGAGCAGCCGCCTCGGCACGGTGAGCAACGGGCTCGACCCGCGGCCGTCGAAGTCGGGGCTCCACACGTAGCGCGCGGGCGAGTGCACGTAGCTCAGGTAGCGGGTGCGCGCCGGCGAGCCGAGCCGCACGGTGTGCGCGAACGCGTGGCTCGAGGAGATGACCACGTCGAACCGCTCGCGGCTCAGCGTGCGCCAGGCCAGCGGCATGAAGGGCAGCGCGGCCGCCTTCGCCCGGCGCAACGGCGTGCGGGCCAGCCACGACTCGCGCAGGCCGGGCTCCACCGCGTCGTGGTCCTTCCAGAGCACGAAGCGCTCGCCGTGCGGGACGATCCGTCCAATGTGGCGGAACACTTCCTCGGATCCGCCGGTCGCGCCGAACCACTCGTGCACCAACGCCACCGACCGCCCGGCCAGCGGCCCGGGAGCGGTCTCGGCGCTCGCCCGCTGCGCGGGCACGCCGTGGCGGCTCGCCAGGTGCTCCCCGTGACCTCTCACCCACCGCTCCTCATGCCGGATTCGCTGCCTGCCGGCGGGGACGATACCGTGACGGCCACCGATTCGCCGCCCTGTGCCGGCACGGCCGCAGCGTCCCCTCGGTGGGCGGTGGGGTCTTGCGAAGCCGCGCGAGCAGGCCGGACACGAAGGTCCGCCGCAGGTGTGGCACCACGAAAACGTAGAGGCCGAAGACCGCCAGGATCGCGGTGCAGGAGGCGGCCAGCCGGATGACGCCGGGGCCGCTGAGCAGCACACCGACCCCGGTCGCCGCCGCCGCGCCGGGCAGGAGCAGCGCGATCAGGACGAGGCTGTAGCGCAGGATCCCCAGGCACCACGCCGCGATGGCGAACGTCAGCACCCCGCACACCGACGCCGCGGCACCGATCGTGAACGGGCCCCAGTAGCGGTACAGCAGCAGGTTGACGGCGACCGAGGCGCCGAAGGAGACGGCCATGACGATCGCGACGCGCAGGTTGGCGCCGCGGGCGTTGAGGACCTTGACCAGCGTGTACCCGACGACCTGCGCCCAGATGCCCAGCGCGAAGCCGAGCAGCAGCACCGACGAGGTCTCCACCGCGGAGTCGTCAAACTGGCCGCGGGCGTAGAGGAACGTCACGATGCCGGTGCTGTTGACCGAGAGCATCACCGCGAGCGGGATCGTCACGAGCAGCACCGGTGGCACGAGCCGCCGCAGCCCACCCAACACCTCGCCCGCGCTCATCTTCGCGAAACCGGCGAGCCCGGCCAGCCCCAGCGGCGCCGCCAGCAGGGCCATGCACGAGTCGACGACGAAGCGGGCGTACTCGGTGGCGGCGACCACCTCGACCCCGAGCAGCGAGCCGACGATCCGCTCGACCGCGATCGAGCCCTGCAGGATCACCGGGATCAGCAGCAGCGGTCGCAGCCGCCGCCAGAACATGCCGAGCGCGAGCCGGTACCCCGCGCGATCGGGCAGGTCGGCCGGCCCATCGCCGGCGCGCAGGTAGCCCTTGCGCCGCACCCAGTAGAAGCCCCACGCGTACAGGGCGAGGAACGGGGCGGTGAAGCCCCACGCGAGCAGCGTGACGTGCCCGGTGTGGTACGCGGCCACGGTCGCGCCGATCAGTCCGATGCTCAGCGCCGAGGCGCGCAGGTTGATCAGGCGCACGTCGTCGTGGGCCAGCGCCACGAGCGTGTAGAGGTTGTAGAGCACGCAGGCGGGCACGCCCAGCGCGGCGATGGCGAGCATCGAGGCGGCGATGCCGGCGGTGCCGTCGTCGAGTCCCGGCGCGAGCAGGTCCACCCACGTGTGCCGGCTGATCAGCAACGCCACCAGCAGCGCGAACGAGAAGATCGCGAGCACCGTGCGCACCGTGCGGTAGAGCGCCAGCGCGAGCGCCGAGCCCTCCTTGCGGTACTGCACGTAGAGCGGCAGGAAGCCGGCCGAGAGCGCGTCCGCGGTGAAGAAGTTGATCGGGACCATCGTGGCGGTGAGCGCCACCCGGTTGGCCGCGACCACGCGCCCGGCGCCGAAGAGCGCGGCGAGCAGCACCTCCCGGACCAGCCCGAGGACCTTCCCGGTGAGGCCGCCGAGCACGAGCCGGAAGAAAATCTTGACCATCGTGCCCTCAGGCCCGGCCCACGGGCGCGAGCTCGTCGAACAGGTCGAGGTAGGTGCGGGCGCACCGCTCGAGGGTGAGGTCCGCGGGCAGCAGGCTCGCGGCACCGCGCGGCCCGCGGGTGGCGGCGGCCAGCGCGGTGGCCACGGCCGGTGGGTCGCCCGCGTCCACCGGATGCAAGCCTTTCCATGAGGTACCGGCGACGAAGCTCGACGGCACGACGCACGGCAGTCCGTTGGCGAGTGCCTCCAGGACGACCAGCGGCAGCCCGACCTCCATGCGGGCCGTGGTCACCAGTGCCACGTCGGCCGCCGAGTTGTAGTCGCGGACCCGCTCGCGGTCGGCCCGGCCGGTGAAGACGACCATGCCAGCGACCCCCAGCTCGGCCGCGAGGCCCCGTAGCCGCTGCTCGTCCGGACCGTCGCCGACCAGCAGGAAGCGGTACCTGTCGCCGTCACCGGACGCGCGCAGCGCCGCGGCGGTGCGCAGCGCGCGGTCGACCCGCTTCTGCAGGTGCAACCGCCCGACACAGGCGACAGCGACGGTGTCTGGTCCGATGCCGTGCTCGGCGCGCACCCGCTCGCGCGCCGCCGGGGCGAACGCGTGCCCCTCGGCCGCCACCCCGTTGCGGATGAGGCGGACCCGCTCGGCACCGACCGACCAGCGCTGCGGCTTGGCGACCAGCGAGTCGTACACCCGGTCACCGACCGCGACGATCTGGTCGAAGTCGCGGTAGCGGGCCAGGTCGCGCAGGAGCCAGAGCGCGTTTTTCGGCGCGGTGGCCGCGTACTTCACGCTGGCCGCGCGGAGCTTGGACAGGATCTCCATCGCGGACGTGCCGTGTGCCTGCATCACGAAGGGCGTGTGCGGGTGGCGGGCGCGCTCACGCACCGCCGCGTACGCGGCCGAGCTGACCGACAGCACCACGGACGGCGCGGCGGCAAGCTGTGTCCAGTACCGCCGGGACGCCTCCCACCAGGCGCGGGAGTAGCGCCCGGGCGCGGTACCGGAAAGCGGCACGACCTCGACCCCCGCGTCGCTGAACGGACCCTCGGCGCCGGGCAGGGCTGTGGTGACGAGCCGCACCTCCCGGCCGAGGCGGGCCCACTCGGCGGCCAGGCCCCACGAGACCTCCTCCATGCCGCCGGAGTGGTGGTGCGGGGTGGCCCGGGAGAAGACGAGGATCGCCCGGCTCACTGTGCCCCCTGGTTCGCTCGCTCGTGCGGCGCTGAAGGCGACGTCTTCCTCCGCCACCCCGAAACCCCGACTCCGCCGGCGGGGTGGCTCCGTCCAGACGCCGCCGCGCCAACTCGCTCCCTCACAGCAAACTCCGGTAAAGGTCTTCGAGCTTTCCGGTCTGCCGGCTCAGGTTGAAGCGCTCGACCACCATGTCGCGGCCCGCCTTGCCGAGGCGCTCGCCCAGCTCCGGGTCGCGCAGGAGCGTCACGATGCGGTCCGCCAGCGCGGTCACGTCGTGCTCAGGCACGAGGTAGCCGGTGGTGCCGTCGACCACCGCCTCAGGTATGCCGCCGTGGTCGGTGCCGACCACCGGCCGTCCGGTGGCGGCCGCCTCCAGCAGCACCATCCCCAGTCCTTCCTGGTCGCCGTTGGGCGCGGTCACGCTCGGCAGGCAGAGCAGCCGCGACTCGCGCACCCAGCGCAGCGTCTCCGGGTACGGCTGGGCGCCGAGGAAGCGCACCGAGTCGCCGGTGCCGAGCTCGGCCGCGAGCGCGGTGAGCGACTCGCGCAGCGGCCCCTCCCCGATGACGACCAGCTCCGCGCCGGGCACCGCCCGCGCCGCCACGGCGAACGCCTTCAGCAGGTCGGCCGTGCCCTTCTTCTCGACAAGCCGGGCCACGTGCAGCACGCGCGGCACCTCGGGCGTCGCGGCCGGCGCGATCAGGTCGACGTCGACGCCGATTGGGAGCACGGTCACCTTCTCCTCCGGGTAGCCCCACTCCACAGCCCGCCGCCGGATGTGCTCGGAGACGCAGATGAACCGTGCACCGTAGCGAAACAGCGCGCCCCGCCCGGACACGTACCGCACCCAGGATGGCTTGCGCGAGGCGAGCAGCCGCGCCTTCGTCACCGTCACGTCGAAGCCGTGCAGCGTCGTGACCAGCGGCACGCCCATCGCCTTTGCCACACCCGCGCCGTACGCACCCTCGGGCCCGAAGTGGGCGTGCAGCAAGGCGACCCCGCGCTCGCTGAGGGCGGCCGCGAGCGGCTGCGCGCGACCTGTCAGCGTGTACGCGAGCAGCGCCGGCCGCCCGAACTCGGCGACGCTAAGCGACTCGACTCTCCTCGTGGTCGGCACCGGGTCCCGCGCCACGTACAGCGGCCGGAAGCTCCGCAGCGCCTCCGCCTGGCTCGCGATGAAGGTCTCCGACGGCAGGAACTGTTGGTGTCGCAGAATCCCCACGGTGGTTTGTGGCACTGTCCTTCGACTCCTCGCCAGCGGGCCGGATGAGGTATGCGATCAGAAGCGAGAGGATCGGGATCAGGTGGATCACACCGAAGAGGTCGGTGTTTTCTCCCATGCCCTGCACGAAGACCCACGCGACCGCGGCCGCCACGAAAGGCACCATCCGCCGGTCGCCGCCGGGCCGCGACATGTGGCGCGCGCACAGCCACGCGGCGAGCGCGAAGAAAGCGGCGGACAGCAGCAGGCCGGCGATGCCCGTGTTGGCCCAGGCGGCGAGCAGGACGTTGTGCGGCGGGAAGCTGCGGTCCAGCCCTTCCGCCGCCGCGTACGGCCCGAAGCCGTCGTCCCAGCCGCCGAAGCCCAGCCCGAGGACGGGATGCTCGCGAAACTCCTCGGCACCGAACCGCCAGATGATCGTGCGGCCCACGAACGCCTCCACCATCGCGTCGCGCAGGCCGGCGCTCACGGTCAGCAGCAGCGCGATCACAGCGGTACCGCCGATCAAGGAGCCGGCCAGCAGCCGGCGCCGGACGGCGGGCGCGGCGGCCCGGGTCAGCTGCTGGATGCCGAACGCGGCCGCGGGCAGCGCCACGGTCAGGACCGTCGCGGACTTTGAACCGGTGAACGGCACCGTGAGCAGCAGCGCGACGCCGAGCACGCGCAGCCACCGCTGCCGGGTGACCACGGCGAGCGCGAGGGCGGCCAGCCCGTTGACCCCGAGAAACATCGCGGCCACGTTGGCGTTGACGAACACGCCGCCGGACTTGGCCACGTCCAGCACGTTGTTGCGCCCCTCGCCGAAGAGGGCGCCGACCGTGTTCTGCCCGGCGAACCAGCCGCCGGCCGTGCGCAGGAAACCGTCCTCGACATCGGGTGCGACGCGGAAGAGCACGACGAGCGCCGCCTCCGCCGCCACCCATGGCCAGTACAGCCAGTGCAGCAGCCGCACCTGGCCGGGCTCACGCCGCAGCAGCTGCGCCATCAGGGCGACCGTGACCGCGAACTGGCCGAGCACCACGATCGGCTGCAGGCCGGAACGCGGCTCCGGTGACCAGGCCAGCGCGAGCACCCGGATGGCGATCAGCCCGAGCAGCACCCGCACGAGCCAGAGGCGCAGCAGCGAACGGCCGGCGCCGCGCCACACCACGAGCAGCAGCCCCGGCGCCAGCAGCCCGGTGACGACCGTGGTGAGCGCGATGTCGATGCGGCCTTCGGGCAGCAGGTAGATCTGCGGCACGGCGAGCACGAAGAGGGCGCCCGCGGCGAGCGCCGGCGACCGGCCGGCCAGCGCACCGGCGGCCTTGCGAAGCGGCTCAGCCACGGCGCGTCCCGTCCACCGCCGTCAGCGCGGTGGCGGCGATCTCGCGCAGCCGCTCGCCGCGATGTGCCCAGCCGAACGGGCGGGCCCCGTCGAGCCGCCCCTGGATGTCGGCGTCGGTGCCGGGCGGCAGTGCCTTGAGCACCGTCGCGACGAAGTCGTCGACCGTGTCGGCGACGTCGATCGAACCTGTACCGGTGGCGGCGCGCACGACCTCCGGTATCGGCGTGCTCACCACGCGCAGGCCGGCGGACAGGTACTCGTAGCACTTGAGCGGGCTGACCCCGGCCGTGTACGCGTTCGCCGCGTACGGGATCAGGCCAACGGTGCACTCGCCGAGCACGGTGGCGAGCTTGTCGAGCGTGAGCACGCCGAGATGCCGGGCGCCGAGCGCGGTCAGCTCCGCCAGCTCGCGGTCGAAGCCGCCACCGCCGGCGGCCACCGGCCCTGCCAGCAGCAGCTCACCCTGGCCCCGCAACGCCTCCGCGAGCGCGCGCAGCAGCGGAAAGTCGAGCTTGTGCGGCGAGAGGTTGCCGGCGAAGATCGCGGCGGGTCGCCGCTGTGCGGCCGGCCGCACAGCGGCGGAGAAGACGTCGACGTCGGCCACGTTGGGCAGGGTCAGCACGTCCGGGAAACCCATCTGATCCAGGTGTGCGGCGACCGCCGAGCTTGTCGCGATCGCGAGGCTGGCCCTGGTGGCGAGGTTTCGCTCTCCCGCGGCCACCGCCTTGGCGTCGATGCCCGGAAACGCGCCGAGGATGTCGACGCAGTGGTACACGGTGGCGTCGGCATGCCGCTCCAACCCGTACGTCACCGGGGTGAACGTCCACAGCAACCGCGGCCCGGGACTGTGCCGCCAGTCAGCGACCGCCCGCTCCAGCAGCAGCCGGTTGGGCACGCGGGTCGGCGCGCGGTGCAGCGGCACCACGAGCGGCGAGATCACCTTCGCCCCGTCCGGCACCGGCCGGTACGCCGTCGTGTCCCGGCCACCCACCGAGTTGCGCAACCGGCGGCCGATGCGCCGCAGGTCTTTGGCGTCGAGCCGCACCCGGCGCAGGCCGAGGGACTCCACGAAATGCACGCCGTGGTCGCGCGCCAGCTCCCGCACGACGTAGTGCTGGTTGGTGGCGATCGGGGAACTCCACTCAGCGGTTCCCAGTACCAGAATGGGTGTGGTCGTCACGTGTCTCTTTCGGGCTCGTCATGGCCGCCAGCGCGCTGTGGAGAGGATAGACCCGCTGCCAGCGGGACGGGTGCTCAGCGCCCGCCGCCCCGAAACACCTCGGCGATGGTGCGCAGCAACACCTTTACGTCGAGCCAGAGCGACCAGTTTTCGATGTAGTAGTTGTCGAACCGGGCCCGGTCGGAGATCGGGGTGTCGCCGCGCAGGCCGCTCACCTGTGCCAGGCCGGTCAGGCCGACCGGCACCCGGTGGCGCATCGCGTAGTCGGGGTGCTCGGCGGAGAACTTCTCCACGAAGTACGGCCGCTCGGGGCGCGGCCCGACAACTGTCATGTCACCGCGCAGGATGTTCCACAGCTGGGGCAGCTCGTCCAGCGAGGTGCGGCGCATGAAGCGCCCGATCGGGCCGATCCGCCGGTCGCCCGCGATCGACCAGTTGGTCTGCGACTCGTGCTCGTCGGCCGGGCGCATCGTGCGGAACTTGATGACCTGGAACGGCTTGCCGTAGCGCCCGATCCGCTCCTGCCGGAAGAAGACACCCCGCCCGCCGTCGAGGAACGTGGCCATCGCGCAGAGCACGAGGACCGGGCTGAGCAGGGCGAGCGCCAGCACGGCGAAAACGATGTCGGAGGCGCGCTTGGCCGCCCACCGCGGACCGCTGAGCATCGTGTGCCGGGCCTGCACGACGGGGATCGCGCCGATGTGGTCGGGCAGCCGCCCTTGCGCGTGCGAGCCCCACAGCCGCGGCACCACCCACAGGTCGCACCCCGCACACGACGGCCGCCGCAGCACCTCCATGAGCGTGGCTTCGGGCACCACCGCGTCGGCCAGGATCAGCACGTCGACCTCGACCATGTCGACCATCTTGTCCAGGTCGTCGAGCGTGCTCAGCAGCGGCGGCGCGCCCGCCTCGGTGGGCATCTCCGTGTCGACAAGGCCGGTGAAGCGCAGCCCGTAGCGCGGGTACCGCCGCAGCAGCCGGGCCAGCTCGACGCCGACCGGCCCGGCGCCGATGATGATCGCGTTGTGCTCGACCCAGCGGCGCTTGCGCGCGAAGACGGTGAGCGACCGGGTCATCACGCGGCCGACGATGACAAGGCCGGCGGCGAGCGCCACCATGCGCATGAAGCCGGCGACGTAGTCGACCGACTCGTGGCGCAGCGCGGCGATGATGGCCACGATCGCCGCGGACGCCAGGAGCCGACCGCACAGGCTGGGCAGCTCGTCGAGGATGCTCACGTGCCGCCGCGCGTGGTAGAGACCGCCGGCGGCGAAGATGACGACGGTGAGCCCGGCGAGGAAGATCGTGCCGCGCCAGTACTGCGTGGAGACCACCAGCGGCGCGAGCATCGCGAAGAGGTCGACGGGCGCCGTGATCATCCAGGCGCGCAGCGCGCGGGTGCGTTTGGAGGTGTCCGACGCCACGTACGGAAGCACGGTCGTCGAAACGGGCCGGACCGGCATTGCTGCCGCGACATCCGGCTCCCCATCCACATGGCGCGGCTTGGGAATCAACGAGGAGTCATCGCCCTCGTCTCCGGCGGTGTCCCGCTTGGGCGCCGCGACGATCGGTAACTCGACCGTAGGCTCTTGCACCGGCGAGGGCTGATGGCCCACTGCCGAAAGGCTGGTGCTGGTCATGGTATCCCCCGAAATACACAGCAGTTACGACCTGGCCTCCTACTTCGCCGCCGCGAGGATCTCCGGGACCGCGTCCCGCCGCACGGCCTCGTACAGCGCCTTGACCTTTTCCGGATCGTCGAGCACGACACTCTCCGAGCCCTTGCGTCCGGTGCCCGTGGTGGGGTTGGTGATGAACGTCAGGTTGCCGCTGCGCAGGTGGCGCATCTCGGTGGCGGTGTCGAAGATGCTGAACGTCTCGTCGACCGAGACCGCGTCGGCGGTGGCGCGCAGGAACGAGTTGAGCCGGGCCGGGTTGGCCAGCGTGCCGCCCGACGCCGCCTTGTCCAGGATCGCCTTGATGACCTGCTGCTGGTGCCGGATCCGGGCGAAGTCGCCGTCGGCGAAGGCGTAGCGCTCACGCGCGTAGTCCAGGGCCATCGCCCCGTCCATCGTCTGCTTGCCCGCCGGAAACTCGCGACGCCCGCCCGGGAGCAGCGAGTGGGTCGAGGTGAACGCCTTCTCCACAGTGATGTCCACGCCACCGAGCGCGTCCACGATTTCCTGGAATCCGGCGAAATCGACAATTGCCACATTATCGATGCGCACGCCCGTGTACTTCTCCACGGTCTGCACGGTCAGCGGGATGCCACCCCACGCGAAAGCCGCGTTTATCTTCGCCTCGCGCCCGCCGTGCCGCCCGTCCTTCGACTTCGGCACGAAGACCCAGGTGTCACGCGGGATCGAGATCAGCTGCGCGCTCCCCCGACCCTTCGGCATGTGCGCCAGGATGATCGTGTCGCTGCGGGAACCGCCGGTGTTTTCCGGATCGCGGGTGTCACTGCCCAGAATGAGCATGTTTTTGGCATCTGTCGCAACCTTTTCCGGCCGCGACGCCTCGGGCACGTCCTGGAACGCGTCCACCCGCTCGATGCTGCCCTCGACGGAGCGGTAGTAGAGCCCGCCGGCGATGAGGCCACCGCCACTGATGAGCGCGAGCACGAGAAGCACGATGAGGAGAATCTTCCGGCCACGCCGCCCCTTACGCGTCTTATGCTTCGATGGCGGCGTTTCTTCCGGAATCTCCAGCAACTGCGTGGAGTCTGGCTCGGCAAACAGGGGACCCCGTGACATGCGCCCGATGGTACTGATTCACACAATCAGATGTCGCCCTCGGGACACAGAGTTTACAAAGCCCGTGCGCGATCCAGCAGCAGCTCACGCTCGCGTGCGTTTCGGGTGAGACCGGCCGCACGGGTAAGCTCCGCGCCCGCCTCCTCCTTGCGCCCCAGCCTTGCCAGCAGGTCACCGCGCACGCTCGGCAACAGGTGGTAGTCCTTGAGCGCCGGCTCGGTCATCAGCTCGTCGACGAGCTTGAGTCCCTCCTCCGGCCCGTACGCCATCGCCACCGCGACCGCGCGGTTGAGCTCGACGATCGGTGAAGGCGTGACCACTGCGAGCTGCTCGTAAAGCGCGGCCATCCGGACAAAGTCGGTCTCTTCGGCGGTGCCCGCCCGCGCGTGTACCGCGGCTATCGCGGCCTGCAACGCGTAAGGACCTTGTGCGCCGCCGAGCTTTTCGGCCCGCTCCAGTGCGGCCAGTCCACGGTGGATGAGCAGCCGGTTCCAGCGAGTCCGGTTTTGCTCCATCAGCAACACCGGCTCGCCGGACGGGCCGACCCGCGCCGCCGACCGCGACTGCTGGATCTCCATCAGTGCCACCAGACCGTGCACCTCGGACTCGCGCGGCATCAGCTCGGCGACGATCCGGCCGAGTCGCAGCGCGTCTTCGCACAGCGCAGGCCGCATCCAGTCCTCACCTGCGGTCGCGGTGTAGCCCTCGTTGAAAATGAGATAGATCACTTCGAGCACGGAAGCCAGGCGGGCCGGCAGCTCCGCGCCGCTCGGCACCTCGAACGGCACCTTCTTCTCGGCCAGCGTCCGCTTCGCCCGCACGATGCGCTGCGCGACCGTCGACTCGGAGACGAGGTATGCCCGCGCGATCTCCTCGGTGGTCAGGCCGCCCAGCACCTTCAGCGTCAGCGCGACCCGCGCCTCCGTCGAGAGCACCGGGTGGCACGCCGTGAAGACAAGGCGCAGCATGTCGTCGCCGATGTCCTCGACGGCCGCGTCGAAGTCGGGCGTGTGCGCGGCCGGAAGGTCCCGCCCCAGCTCCTCGACCTTGCGGTCGAAGCGCTCGCGCCGGCGGAAGTGGTCGATCGCGCGCCGCTTGGAGACGGCCATCAGCCACGCGCCCGGATTATCCGGTACGCCCGAGACCGGCCACTGCTCCAGCGCGGCGACGAGCGCGTCCTGCGCCAGCTCCTCGGCGAGGCCGACGTCGTGCGTCATCCGCGCGAGGCCCGCGATCAGCCGCGGCGCCTCGATCCGCCAGACCGCCTCCACCACCCGCTTGACGTCAGTACCAGCCACGCCCCCGATACAACCACGTAGCGTTCCCGGTATGGGCGAGGAGTCCGCGTTCGCGGAGTTGGTGGAGCGGCACCGCCGGGAGTTGCGCGTGCACTGCTACCGGATGCTCGGCTCGTACGACGAGGCCGAAGACCTCGTGCAGGAGACGTTCCTGCGGGCCTGGAAAGGGCGGGACGGCTTCGCCGGTCGCTCCTCGCTGCGGGCCTGGCTGTACCGGATCGCCACCAACGCCTGCCTCGACACGCTGCGCGGCCGCGGCCGCCGCGTGCTGCCGCAGGACCTCGGGCCGCCCTCCGGCCCGGACGCCGACCTGCCACCGCGCGCCGACATCCCGTGGCTGCAGCCGTTTCCGGACCGGGCCGCGCCGGTCGAGGCGGAGCCGGACTCCGTGGCCGTCACCCGCGAGACGATGGAGCTCGCGTTCCTTGTCGCCATCCAGCACCTGCCACCCCGCCAGCGGGCCACGCTGATCCTGCGCGACGTGCTCGGCTGGTCGGCGAAGGAGGCCGCGTCCGCGCTCGACGCCAGCGTCGCCTCGACCAACAGCGCCCTGCAGCGGGCCCGCGCGACGCTCCGCGAGCACCTGCCCGAGCACCGGCTGGAGTGGACGCACCCGCTCGGCCCGACCGAGGAGGAGCTGGCCGTCGTCCGCCGCTACGTGGAGGCGGTCGAGCGGGCCGACCTCGACGCGCTGGCCGACCTGATGGCCGAGGACATCCGCGCGGTCATGCCGCCGTGGCCGATGTGGTTCGCCGGCCGGGACACGGTGCTCGCCACACTCCGGGCGAGCTGGGACCCGGCGCTTCCTTACTACATCGGCCGGTTCCGCGTGGTGCCGGTCGCCGCCAACGGCATGCCGGCCGTGGCCTCGTACGTGTGCGCGCCCGGCGACGACACGTACAAGGCGTTTGCGATCGGGGTGCTCCGGGTGGCGGACGGCCGGATCGCCGAGATCAGCGCTTTCCACGACACCGGCCTGTTCGCCGCGTTCGGACTGCCCGACTCCCTGTGAGAGGCCCACCGATTCCCCTCTGAGAAGCCCGCCGATGAGTTTTCCGGCGGCCGGCGTCTCAACGGGTGTAGGAGTCACTTGAGGGAAAGAGGCAGCTCATGGCCAAGATGCTCTACGCGGCGACAATGTCGCTGGACGGTTTCATCGCCGGGCACGGCGGCGACATGTCCTGGCTGAAGCCGTACTTCGGGCCCAACCCGGACATGGACGACCTTGTCCACCGCATCGGCGCGCTGCTGGTCGGCCGGCGCACGTTCGAGGGCGACGACCCCAACAAGGGCACCGAAAACGAAGGCGCCTTCGGCGGCGCGTGGGACGGCCCGACGTTCGTGCTCACCCACCAGGTCCCGGCCGAGCCGGTGCCCAGCGTGGTCTTCATGGACGACCTGGAGCGCGCGGTCGCGGCGGCCAAGGAGGCGGCCGGAGACAAGTACGTCAACATCCTCGGCGCCAACACCGCGCGGGCCTGCCTCGACGCCGGCCTGCCGGACGAGGTCCTGGTCTGCGTCGCGCCGGTGCTGCTCGGTGACGGCACCCGGCTCTTCGAGCGGCCGGGCGGCGACAACGTGCGGCTGGAGCGGACAAGCCTGACCCACGGGCCGCTCGCCACCAACATCTGGACACGCGTACTGCCCTGATAACAGCCGGATTTCCGGGCGGTTGCAGCCGTGGAAGCGGCGGCAACCGCCCATTTCGTCATGCAAGCCTCATTCGTCGCGGAATACGCGTGTCCGTCAACGATCAAACACGGTTGAGTCTCAACTTTGCAGAGTTCAATCGAAACCTTGCAGAAATATGTCGTGTTAGCTACGGTGACTCCACTTGCGCTTGAGCACGAATCCGGTGCCAGGCCAGCCATCGACACCAGCGAGTCAATTCACACCGCCGAGCACAGACGCATTGCGGTGACGCGTCACCGCAGGGCACCGATGACGCAACCGGAGTTCCCGAAGGGAAGGACTATGTCCGCACCGCTGTATCGAAAGGTCGTCGCCGTAGCGGCCGCGGCCGGTCTCGCGGGGCTCAGCCTCGCGGCCTGCTCCACCAAGAGCGACGACGACGGGTCGTCCTCGTCCGGCGGAAAGGTCTCCATCACGGTCGACTGCCAGCCGGTCGCGTCGCAGAAGGAGCTTCTGGCCAACTGGAACGCGGACGTCGACGCGTTCGAGAAGGAAAACCCGAACATCGAGATCAAGAGCGTCTCGGTCGGCACGCAGTGCAACAACCCGCCGGACTTCACCGCGCGCCTGCAGGGCGGCACGACCACGGACGTCTTCTACGGGTACATGACGGACCTGCAGCAGGTCCTCGACTCCGGCCAGGTCATGGACATCACCGAGTACGTCAACACCTCGACGGTGCCGACCTGGGACAGCGTCGACGCCGGCGCCAAGGCGGCCTTCACCGACGGCGGGAAGATCTACGGCATCCCGACGAAGAACTACTCGATGGGCCTCGTCTACAACAAGAACCTGTTCCAGCAGGCCGGGCTCGACGTGAAGAACCCGCCCAAGACGTGGGCCGAGGTTCGTGAGGCCGCGAAGAAGATCTCCGCACTCGGCAACGGGATCGCCGGGTACTCGGAGTACAGCGCGGGCAACACCGGCGGTTGGCACTTCACCGCGGAGATCTACTCGCTCGGCGGCCAGATGGTGACCGAGGACGGCAAGAAGGCGGACTTCAACAACGCGCAGGGCAAGCAGGTGCTGCAGACCCTCAAGGACATGCGGTTCACCGACAACAGCGTGGGCGAAAAGCAGCTGCTGCAGTGGCCGGACCTGCTCACCAACGCGGGCGCCGGCAAGGTCGGCATGTTCATCGGCGCGCCGGACGCCACCACCGCGATCGTGACCCAGTTCCAGGGCAAGTACCAGGACTGGGCGATGGGCCCGATGCCCGGCCAGGACGGCCCGGCGAAGGCGACGCTCGGCGGCGGCGAGGGCTACTTCTTCAAGAAGGGCCTGAGCAAGGAGCAGGTCGAGGCCGGCCTGAAGTGGCTGGCGTACCAGAAGCTCACCCCGGGCAAGGGCCAGTTCGACTACGTGCGGGCCAAGCCGCAGAACAACCCGGTGGGCCTGCCGCAGCCGCAGCTGTTCACGGTCGGCAGCGCCGCGTACAACCAGGAGCTCGAGCAGCGCAAGGCGAACGCGAACGTGACGGTCGAGGACTTCGCGGCATTCGAGAACAACCCGGTGCCGGTGAAGGTGGAGCCGCCGAACGCGCAGGCCGTCTACGCGGTACTGGACGCGGCGATGTCCGCGGTCCTGACGGACTCGAAGGCCAACATCGACCAGCTGTTGAAGACGGCCGAGGAAAAGGTGAACCAGGTCCTCGCCACAGGTGGCACGGGTAGCTGACGTCGGCGTGCGGGGGTCGCGGCAGCGGCCCCGCACCCTCCGTCCAGACCGAAGACATATGGACCAACACTGGAGTCTTCATGGCGACAATCACGGCGCACGGCAAGCCCGCCGAGGTGTCCGGATCCCGGCCGCGGCCGCCGGCCCGGCGGCAGAGCCGGCGCAAGCGCCAGCTGCAGAACAACCTGACCGGGTACGCGTTTCTGATCGGCGCCGTGGCGTGTTTCGCCATCTTCTCCTGGTACCCGATGGTCCGCGGCGTCGTCATGAGCTTTCAGCGGACGCGACGCGGTGAGACCACCTGGGTCGGCTGGGACAACTACGAACGCATCATCAACGACCCGAGCTTCTGGACCGCGTGGAAGAACACCTTCTACTTCACCGCGCTGGCCCTGATCCTCGGGTACGCGGTGCCGTTCTTCGTGGCGATCCTGCTCAACGAGTTCCGCCACGCGAAGGGCTACCTGCGCATCCTGGTGTACCTGCCGGTGATGCTGCCGCCGGCGTCCGCGCTGTTCCTGTTCAAGTACTACGCGTACGACCCGAGCGACGCCGGCCTCTTCAACGCGATCCTCAAGTTCTTCCACCTGCCGACGTCGGAGTGGATGCAGTCCACGACGATGACGATGCCCGCGATGGTCATCGCGTCGACGTGGATGAACATGGGCGCCGCCGTGCTCATCTACCTGGCCGCCTTGCAGAACATCCCGGGCGAGCTGTACGAGGCCGCCGAGATCGACGGCGCCGGGATCTGGCGGCGGATCTGGAACGTGACGATCCCGCAGACGAAGCTGATCCTGTCGCTGATGGCGATGCTGCAGATCGTGGCCACGATGCAGCTGTTCATCGAGCCGCTGATCCTCGCCAACGGAGCCGGCACTCAGGACTCGGCCACCTCGGTCGCGTACCTCATCTACCAGCACGGCTTCTTCCAGAACGACCTCAACGGGGCCGCCGCGCTCGGCGTGATCATGCTCATCGTGCTGGCCGGCTTCTCCTTCGTGTACGTGCGCCTCACCTCGCAACAGGACTAGGGGAACACCACTCATGGCAGCGGACTCCGGCACCCGGACCCTGATCTCCTCCGCTCAGATGCGGCGCGGGCGAGGCAAGTACATCTACTGGACCCTGCTCGTCGCCGTGGTCCTCATCTTCACGCTGGTCTTCATCGGCCCGCTGTACTGGATGGTCACCGGCGCGCTGAAGTCCGGCCAGGAGATCGCGCAGACCCCGCCGACGCTGTGGCCCAAGGACCCGCGGCTGACCAACTACACCGACGCGTGGAACCAGCTCGACCTCGCCAAGCTGCTGTTCAACACGTTCTACTACGCGGCCGGCGCGCTCATCTTCCAGCTCGTGCTGGACACCACGGCGGCGTACGCGCTGTCGAAGCTGCGCCCCGCCTTCGGCAACGCGATCCTCGGCCTGATGCTCGTCACGCTGATGATCCCGGCGATGGTGCTCATCATCCCGCAGTACGTGACGGTCATCGACCTGCCGATCCTGCACGTCAACCTGCTCGACTCGCCGCTGGCGCTGTGGCTCCCCGCGGTGGCGAACGCGTTCAACATCTTCCTGCTCAAGCGCTTCTTCGACTCGATCCCCGAGGAGATCATGTCGGCGGCGGTCATGGACGGCGCGACCCCGTTGCGCACCCTGTGGTCGATCATCCTGCCGATGTCCCGGCCGATCCTCGGTGTGGTCTCCATCTTCGCGGTCACCGCGGTGTGGAAGGACTTCCTCTGGCCGAAGCTGGTCATGCCGTCGCCGGAGACCAGGACGGTCAGCGTCGGCATCTACGCCTTTTCCGGCGGCACCCCGATGAACGTGGTCGTCGCCGCCGCGGTCATCGCCGCTATCCCGACCATCATTTTCTTCCTGATTTTCCAAAAGAGCATCATGTCCGGTCTCACCGCGGGCAGCTTGAAGGGATAGCGCCAACCAACACAGCATCGGGTGCACGTCGCACGAAACACATCACGTACAAGGAAGCAGGTTTGCCGTGGGCGAAATCGGGACCGTCGAGCCGGAGAAGGTGCGCTCGGCGACGGTGGAATGGTGGCGCTCGGCCGTCATTTACCAGATCTATCCGCGCAGTTTCGCCGACAGCAACGGCGACGGCGTCGGCGATCTGGGCGGCGTCCGCGCCCACCTCGACCACCTCGCCGGTCTCGGCGTCGATGCCGTGTGGTTCAGCCCGTGGTACGCGTCCCCGCAGGCGGACGCCGGCTACGACGTCTCGGACTACCGGGCGATCGACCCTGTCTTCGGCACGCTCGCCGAGGCCGAGGAGCTGATCCGGGAGGCGCACGCGCTGGGCATCCGGATCATCGTCGACGTGGTGCCGAACCACTGCTCGGACAAACACGCGTGGTTCGTCGAAGCGCTTCAGAACGGGCCCGGCTCGACCGCGCGCGACCTGTTCTGGTTTCGCCCCGGCCGCGGCGAGTCCGGCGAGCTGCCGCCCAACGACTGGCAGTCCATCTTCGGCGGGCCGGCCTGGACCCGCACCGCCAACCCGGACGGCACGCCCGGCGAGTGGTACCTGCACCTGTTCGCGCCCGAGCAGCCGGACCTCAACTGGGAGAACCCGAAAGTCCGCGAGGAGTTCGAGGACGTGCTCCGGTTCTGGCTGGACCGGGGTGCGGACGGCATCCGTATCGACTCGGCCGCGCTGCTGATGAAGGACGGCGCGCTCGCCGACTTCGACCCCGCGAACCCGCCGCTCCCGCACCCGTTCCAGGACCGCGACGAGGTGCACGAGGTGTACCGGGCGTGGCGGGCGATCACCGACAGCTACCCGGAGCCGCGGGCACTGATCGGCGAGGTGTGGCTGCCCGACGCGCAGCGGTTCGCCGCGTACCTGCGCGAGGACGAGATCCACACCGCGTTCAACTTCGCGTTCCTCGGCTGCCCCTGGGACGCTGCCGCGCTGCGCGCCACCATCGACGAGACGCTCGCCGTACACGCACCGGTCGGCGCGGCCGCGACATGGGTACTGTCCAATCACGACGTTCCCCGGCACGTGACCCGGTACGGGCGCGCCGACACCTCGTTCACATTGGACTACCGCCAGCTCGGGGCGCCCACCGACCGCGCGCTCGGCCTGCGCCGGGCCCGCGCCGCGCTGCTGCTCAACCTCGCGCTGCCCGGCTCGGTCTACATGTACCAGGGCGAGGAGCTCGGTCTGGAGGAGATCGAGGACATCCCGGACGCGCTGCGGCAGGACCCGATGTTCTACCGCACCGCCGGTGAAAACCTCGGCCGCGACGGCTGCCGCGTGCCGATCCCGTGGTCCGGCGCGGTGCCGCCGTTCGGCTTCAGCCCGCCCGGTGCCACCGCCGAGCCGTGGCTGCCCCAGCCGACGACCTGGCACGACCGCACGGTGGAGGCCGAGTCCGGCGACCCCGACTCGATGCTCGAGCTGTACCGGCGATCGCTGCGGCAGCGCAACGCGCGGCCCGAGCTCGGCGACGGCCCGTTCGCGTGGCTGCCCGGCCCTGACCGGGTGCTCGTCTTCAGCCGCGGCCGCGATGCCACGTTCACCTGTGTGGTCAACCTCTCCGGCGAGCCGGTCGCCCTCCCCGTGCCCGGCCACGTCGTCCTGACCAGCGGGCCGCTCGACGGCGACCTGCTGCCGCCGGACACCGCCGCCTGGGTCGTGACGGACTAGGGAGCAAATCGACGCAAGTACTTGGAGAAATCCACCTATCGGGGGTTAAACCTCTCATATGCGTTTTGCCGTGAAGATCGTTCGAGTTACTCTTTGGGCCGGTCACGGGGGATGACGGGCGGCTGAGGGGGTGGCACGTGGCGGGTCTGACCATGGCTGGACGCCGGTGGACCAAGCAACGCCTCCTACGGCTGTACGCATTGGTGATGGGCGTCACCGGAGGGTTTCTGTTGGCGCTCTCCGCGCGTGATGTCGTCGCGGAGGCCGTGGCGCACCCGCCCATGTGGCTGATGACCGTCCTCGCCGTGGTGGCCGGCATGCTCGCCTTCATCGAGCGGCCGACACCCGGCAGGCCGCCACTGATCGTGTGCCCGACGATCTGCTTCACGTTCGCGATCCAGCTCTGCTGGGGCTTCGGGCCGGCGATCGCGGCGCAGGCCGTCGCGGTGCTGCTGGTGCGGTGGAAGCTGCACGCCCCGATGGTCGAGGCGGTCAAGGCGTGGGGGCAGTACACGCTGGCGTTCGCCGCCTCGGGTGCGGTCCTGTGGCTCGGCCAGCCGGACCCGTTCGAGCGGAACGGGCCCACGAACATCGCGACGGATGCGATCGCCGTGGTGCTCGCGGTGGTGGCGTGGATCGTCGTCTACGCCGCGCTGGAGTTCGTCCACTCCGTCCTGCGCGGGGCCCCGGCCCGGTCGCGGTCGCTGACCAGCGCGGTCGGCAACCAGTTGCTGTTCAAGGCATCGTTGCTGCTGCTGAGCCCGGTGCTCGCGGTGGCCGCACACATCAACGTCGGTTTCGTGCCGCTGGTCTTCGCACCGCTGTTCGCCGTGCAGCGGATGGCGCGCCTGTCCGCCGAGCGGGACCGGGCCGCGCGGATGGACCCGTTGACCGGCCTCGCCAACCGCGCCGGCCTGCGCGCCGGCTTCAACGACCTGCTGGCCGCCCGCGGCCGGGTCTCGCCGGACGGTGTGCCGGCGCCGGCGGTGCTCTCGCTGCTGATGCTCGACCTCGACCGGTTCAAGCACGTCAACGACACGCTCGGCCACGACGTCGGCGACCGGCTGCTTGTCGCGGTGGCGGAGCGGATCGCCGCGGTACAGCCGGCCGAGTCGACGGTGGCGCGGCTGGGCGGCGACGAGTTCGCGATCCTGCTGGCCACGCACACGCCCCAGGAGGCGGAGCGGGTGGCGTGCACGGTCGTACACGCACTCGCCCGTCCGGTGGCGCTGGACCGGCTGCAGATCGACGTGACGGCCTCGCTGGGCATCGCGTCCTATTCGGACGGTGAGGACTTTCCCACGCTGCTGCGCCACGCGGACGTGGCGATGTACGAGGCGAAGCAGCGCGGCGACGCGGTCGCGACGTACGCCGCACGGGCCGACCAGAACAGCCCGGAGCGGCTCAAGCTGCTCACCGACTTCCGCGACGCGCTGACCGTCCCGGAGCCGCAGCAGATCGCCATGCACTACCAGCCACAGGTGTCGCTGGCCACCGGCGAGGTGGAGGGCGTGGAGGCGCTGCTGCGCTGGCACCACCCGGTGCACGGCCTCGTGCCGACCCGCGACCTGCTCAGCGTCGCCGAGCACAGCTCGGTCATGCAGCAGCTCACCATGCGGGTCATCGACGACGTCACCGCGCAGGCCGCGGCCTGGCGCGGCACCGGGCTGACGCTGCGCGCCTCGCTCAACGTGAGCGTCCGCGACCTCTACAGCGACGACCTCGCCACGCACCTGGCCGCACGGCTGCGCGAGCGGGGCGTGCCGCCGGAGCGGGTCCAGGTGGAGATCACCGAGAGCGCGCTGCTGGCCGACCCGAGCCGGGTGCAGGCGACGGTGAACCGGATCGCCGCGCTGGGCGTCGCGATCTCGCTGGACGACTTCGGTACCGGCTACTCGTCGCTGCAGCACCTGCGCCGCCTGCCGATCAGCGAAATCAAGATCGACCGCTCGTTCGTCGCCGGGATGGCCGACAACCGCGACGACGCCGCGATCGTGCGGTCCATTGTGGAGATGGCTCGGACGCTCGGCATCCGCACGGTGGCCGAAGGCGTGGAAAACGAGTACACCCGCCAGCTCCTCGCCGAGGCCGGGTGCACGCTGATCCAGGGTTGGATCGCCGCGCACCCGATGCCCGGCGCGGAGCTGGTCAGGTGGCTCTCAGCGGCCGACGTGGTCCGCCGCCCGGCGCGGGGAGGCGCGCTCCCGGTCCGAAGTCAGCTCCAGACGTAGACCTTCGCCGGGGCCGGTGCGGCGCTGCTGGCGAAGTTGCGGTCGACCCTCGCCCGCTCGGCCGCGCTGGGCTGGGCGTTGGCGCAGGAGACCGGCGCGCTGCTGCCGGACATGAGGTCCGAGCAGAGGCCGGTGCGGTTGTCCGGCAGGCCGAGGATGTGGCCCCACTCGTGGGTGGCGATGCGGGTGCGGTTGTAGCCCTGGTTGACCGCCTGCCGGCCCATGTAGATGCGGCCCGAGCCGAGCCCGGTCACGTACGCCCGGGGCCAGCCGCTGTCGACGTAGATGACGACGGTCGCCGGCGATCCAGCCTGCAGCCGCACGTTGGCCACGCTGCTGTTCCAGATCTGGGCCGCCTGCGCGAAGTTGGTGGCGAACTCGCCGGCCCGGCTGGCGTCGTAGTAGATGATCCGCGGCGCCGCGGCTGCGGGCGCCTCGGCGATCACCTGGACGCCGACGAGCGAGAGGGAGAGCGCGAGCAGACCCAGGAAGGCGCGTCTGAACATTGTGGACTCCTCATGGGAGCGGGGGGCATCGATAGATAGCAATCTAGTTGCCCCGTGTGGTCCACACCGCATAGCAATTGCCCCATAGCGCCCACCCGAGGGCGGCGCGCGATGATCGGGTACGTGACACACGTGCTGGACCATCCGGTGTGGGCCGCCCTGAACGGCGCGCACGCCCGCCTGGGGCATCTCAAGGGCGAGGCCGCCCGCTACCCGTCGGACGTGGCGCCGTTCGCCGCGCTGCGCCCCGGATCGGACGGGCGCGCCTGGGCCGACCTCGCCGCGATCACCGAACCGGGCGAGGCTGTCGCCACGGTCGGCGCCGCCGTGACGCCGCCGGCGGGGTGGGAGGTGCTGGAGGTGTTCGCGGGCGTGCAGCTCGTCGACGTCTCCCTGCGCGCGGCAGCGGACCCGGAGGCGGTGCGGCTGGGGCCGGCGGACGTCGACGAGATGCTCGACCTCATCGCCCGCACCGAGCCCGGACCGTTCCGCCGGCGCACCGTCGAGCTCGGCACGTACCTCGGCATCCGGCGGGAGGGTCGGCTTGTCGCGATGGGTGGCGAGCGCATGCAGCCGCCCGGCTGGACCGAGATCAGCGCTGTCTGCACGGACCCGGCCTACCGCGGGCAGGGCCTGGCCACCCGTATCGTGCGCGCCGTTGCGGCCGGCGTCAGGGCGCGCGGCGAGACGCCGTTCATGCACGCCTCCGCGGACAACACCGCGGCACTGCGGCTCTACGAGTCGATCGGCTTCCGGCTACGCCGGGACGTGGTGATCACCGTGGTGGAGCCGCGCGCGGCCTGAGCTTCGCGCTGGCGCGGTGCTCCGGACCGTGGCGCGCGGACCCGGCAGCGGAGGTCGGGGATTTCGGCGAGCGCCAGCTCGCCGCCGGCCTCCGCGTTGCCCGCGGGAGCATACGGTCCGCACCCGGGCGGACCGGGGCAAATATCTGTCGCGGTCTTTCGCGGACAGTAGGGCCCCCGGCCCGGAGGTTCACCCAACAGGCGCACGCGGTTTTGCCGGTGGCGGCATACTGACCCGAATGCGGGACGACGCGATGACCCTTCCGGACGGGCGCACCCTGGCCTACACCGACCTCGGTGCACCCGACGGCGCTCCGGTGCTGTATTTCCACGGCGCACCGACCAGCCGGCTCGACTTGGTGCCGTGGGACAACGAGCTGGCCCGGATGGGCTTGCGGGTGTTCTCTCCCGACCGCCCGGGCTACGGCCGGTCGTCGCCCCGCCCCGGCCGCCTCTTGGACGACTGGCCGGCCGACGTCGCCGCGCTCGCCGACCACCTCGGGCTGGAGCGCTTCGCGGTCGTCGGCTACTCCTCCGGCGGGCCGTACGCGGTGGTCAGTGCCGCCCTGCTTCCCGGCCGGGTGGCCGCGGCCGGTGTGGTCGCCGGCGTGACCGACATGGGCTGGGCGCCCGCGTGGGACGGGGTGGAAAAGCGCGAGGCCGAGCTGATGCGGGTGGGCGACGACGCCGCGGCGGTGGCGTGGTGCGAGGAGCAGTTCGGTCCGGACGGCGCCCGCTACTCCGAGGGCGGCGGCGAGTGGGCCGACGCCGACCTCGCGCTGACAAGCCGGCCCGAGATGGCGGCGTCCATGACCGAGACGCTCGCGGAGAGCTTCAGCCAAGGCGTCGTGGGGTACGCGCACGACATCACGGTGCAGGCGCGGCCGTGGGGCTTTGACCCGGGCGCGATCCGGGCGCCGGTGGTCGCGCTGCACGGCGAGGCCGACACGGTCATCCCGGTCGCCCACTCGCGACACACCGTCGACCTGATCCCCGGCGCCAAGCTCGACCTGCGCCCGGTCGACGGCCACCTCAGCATCGTGGCCCGCATCCCGCGGCTGGCCGCCGACCTGGTGGCCTGAAGGGCTACCGCACGCCCGTCGGGAGCAGCCCGGCCACCGCGGGCGTGAAGACGTCGATCAGGTCCCACAGCTCGCCGGCACCGGTGACGGCGCCCGCCACCTGCGGGTCGGTGTGGCGCAGAAAGGCCAGGTGCCGGCACGCGTGCGCGGCCACGTCGACCGGCCGCACCACCGCCGGGCTCGGGGTCAGCGGGTCGGGGCCGCGCGTGACCGGCAGGTCGAGCACCGGCTCGGCCGGTGCGGACGGGTCCGGGTCGGGCAGCGCCACATACGTCAGCAGGATGCCCTCGGCGGTGTGCCGCCACGAGGTCGAGTGCAGCAGCCCCACGCCGTGGCCGGCCAGGCTCCGCGCGCAGGCGTCCGGGTGCTCGCCAACCCCGAGCTGCCGGGAGGCGGTGCGGAAGCAGAGCCGTCCGCCCCGCGCACTCAACAGCACGGTCTCGACGTGCGCCCGGACGCCCGGGATCATCGCAGCGGAGCCCGGCGGCTCGTCACCGCCAGGTTCCATGCCGGCAACCATACCTTGTTGCCACAAGCTTGCAAGAACACACAGCACGCGACAGTCTGGGGAGGTTTCGCCGTGCCGCCGACGCGCCTGACCGAACGTTGTAACCGCATCGTCGAGTCCCGCGCCTTCGAGGTGGCCATCGTGGTCTTCATCGGCGCCAACGCGGTCGTGCTGGGCCTGGAGACGTACCCGCACCTCGGCGTCGCCGGCCCGCCGCTGCACCTGCTGGAGTGGTTCTTCCGGGCGGTCTTCGTCACCGAGATCGTCATCCGGATCCTCGCACACGGCCGCCGGCCGCAGGACTTCTTCCGGCACGGCTGGAACGTCTTCGACTTCGTCGTCATCGCCGCCGCGTTCCTGCCGGGCCTGAACAGCGACACCGCCCTGCGCGTCATCCGCATCGCGCGCGTCGTGCGGCTGGTGCGCTTCTCCCCCGGCCTGCGCACGATCGTGGCGGCGCTGCTGCGCAGCCTGCCCGGCGTCGGCGGCTTCCTGGCACTCGCCATGGTGACTCTCTACGTGTACGGCATGGCGGGCTGGCTCATCTTCAAGGACCACGCGCCCGACGAGTACGGCACGATCGGGCAGGCCGTCCTCACCCTCTTCGTGCTGCTGTCGCTGGAAAACCTGCCCGAGCTCATCGAACAGGGCCTGGCGCTGTCGCCGTGGACCCTCGTGTACTACGTGAGCTACGTGCTCATCACCGCCAACCTCCTGCTGAACATCCTCATCGCGGTTATCGTCAACTCGATGGAGGAGGCCCGCCGGCTGGAGATGACCGAGCGGATGGCGGCCGACGAAGACGGCGACGGTGTGCCAGACGAGATCGACCGCATCGCCATCAGCCAGCGGCTGGACGACCTGCGGGAGCTGGTGGCCGAGCTGGAACGCGAGCTGCGCATCGAGCGCGACGAGCCCGCCCGCGTCAAAACACCGTTGCCGCGCAGCCCTTGATTTTCTTACCTTTGAGCGGCTGGAGGGAGGCGAAACATCATGGGGTACACACTGCTGGCGGGCACCAAGGCGCCCGTGCGGGTCTGGACCGACCCGTACGGCATCGAGCCCGAGGCCGCACAGCAGCTTCGCAACATCGGTCAGCTGCCGTGGGTCGAGGGCGTCGCCGTCATGCCCGACGTCCACTTTGGAAAGGGCGCGACCGTCGGTTCCGTCATCGCCATGCGGCAGGCCGTATCGCCGGCCGCGGTCGGTGTCGACATCGGTTGCGGCATGTCGGCGGTGCGCACCTCGCTGACCGCCGGCGACCTCCCCGACAGCCTTGCCGCACTGCGCGGCGCGATCGAAGACGCGATCCCGGTCGGCTTCGCGCAGCGCGACCGCGAGGTCGACCCGCGGCGGGTCCGCGGTCTCGAGCAGGGCGGCTGGGACGCGTTCTGGCGCCGGTTCGGCACCCTCCACGATGGTGTGTCCAAGCTGGAGAGTCGGGCGCACCTCCAGATGGGCACGCTCGGTGGCGGCAACCACTTCGTCGAGGTCTGCGTCGAGCAGGGCGGCTCCGGCCAGCAGAGCTCCGACGCCGGCCGGGTCTGGCTCATGCTGCACTCGGGCTCGCGCAACATCGGCAAGGAGCTCGCCGAGCGGCACATCGCCATCGCCCGCCGCCTGCCGCACAACACCGACCTGCCCGACCGCGACCTGGCGGTCTTCCTGACCGGCACGCCGGAGATGGAGGCGTACCGCCGCGACCTGTGGTGGGCGCAGGAGTACGCGCGCCGCAACCGGGCCGTCATGATGGCCCTGCTCTGCGATGTCGTGCGCCGGATCCTGCCGCAGGTCAGCTACGACGAGCCGATCAGCTGCCACCACAACTACGTGGCGGAGGAGAGCTACGGCGGGGTCGACGTGCTGGTCACCCGCAAGGGCGCGATCCGGGCCGGCGCCGGCGACCTGGGCATCATCCCGGGCTCGATGGGCACCGGGTCGTACATCGTGCGCGGGCGGGGCAACGCCGACGCGTACTGCTCGGCGTCGCACGGCGCGGGGCGGCGGATGTCGCGGTCCAAGGCGAAGAAGATGTTCAGCACCGAGGACCTGGAGGCGCAGACCGCCGGCGTCGAGTGCCGCAAGGACGCGGGCGTCGTCGACGAGATCCCGGGGGCGTACAAGGACATCGGCCAGGTCATGGAGCAGCAGGAAGACCTTGTCGAGGTCGTGGCGCACCTCAAGCAGGTGGTCTGCGTCAAGGGCTGAGGCCCGGCACGGCGCGGGCCAGGCGGCGCGCGGCCTCGTCCATGAGCTCGGGCGGGGCCGCCGCGTACGTCAGGCGCAGGTGCGGCGCGGGCGGCTCCGCGGCAAACCAGGGGCGGCCGGGAAAGACGACGACGCCTTCGGTCGCGGCCGCGGCGGCCACCGCCACGTCGTCGGTGCCGTCGGGCAGCCTCGCCCACAGGTGCAGGCCGCCGCGGGGTACCGCCGGTGGGGTCAGGTGCGGGAGGTGCCGGTGCAGCGCCTTCAGCAGCGCCTCGCGGCGAGACCGCAGGGCGGCGCGCAGGGCCCGGCGGTGCCGCGTCCAGGCCGGCGCGGTGACAAACTCGACCGTGGCCTGCTGCAGCGGGCCGGAGACGAAGAGGTCGTCGAGCAGGCGGGCGGCGCGCACGCGGGCGCCGGCCGGGCCGCGCGCACCGATCGCGGCGACGCGCAGGCCGGGCGCGCACGACTTGGTCAGCGAGCGCAGGTAGACCACGTGACCGTCGGGGTCGTCGGCGGCCAGCGGCGCCGGCGCGTCGCCGTCGATGGTGAGGTCGCGGGCGTAGTCGTCCTCGATCAGGAACGCGCCCGCGCCCCGCACCGCCTCGGCGACCTCGGACCGGCGGCGGGCGGACAGCGTCGCCCCGCTCGGGTTGGCATGCAGCGGCTGGCAGTAGAACAGCCGCGCGCCGGTGCGCGCGAACGCCGCCGTGAGTTGGTCGGGCAGCACCCCGTCGGCGTCGGCCGGCACGGGCACCACCCGAAGCCCCGCGGCCCGGGCGGTGGCCAGTGCGCCCAGGTAGGTGGGCGACTCGACGAGCAGGGTGTCGCCCGGCACGGCGAGCGCGCGCAGCGCGGACGACAGCGCCGCCTGCCCGCCGGGGCAGATCACCATGTCGTCGGCGCGCAGCCCGCCACCGGCCTCCCGGGCAAACCACGCGCGCAGGTCCTCCCGCCCCTCGGTGGGCCCGCGCTGCCAGGCGGCGGGCTGGCGGGCGGCGCGGGCGAGCGCGGCGCCGAGAGCGGCGGTGGGCTGCAGGTCCGCGTCGAGGTACCCGCCGGTGAGCGGGATCGCGCCCGGTCGCGGTAACGCCAGTAACGCCTGCATCTCGTCCTCGCCGGGCCGGCCGGCGCCGAGCGCGACCGTCTGCCAGGACAGGTCGGGTGCGCGCCGCTCGTCCGGCCGGGCCGCCACGAAGGTGCCCCTGCCCGGCCGCGCCTCGACGAGTCCCTCGGCCACGAGCTGGCGGATCGCCTCGGCGACGGTCACCGGTGACGCTTGGTGGCGTGCGGTCAGCTCGCGCACCGAGGGCAGCCGGGCGCCGGGCTCGGCCGCGGCCGCCAGGCGGCGCAGATCTTGGATAACGCGATCCACTGCGTTACCGTACTCCATGAGGGATCAGAGTAACGCTACTCTCGCGCCGGCGATAACGGCCGACCGCCTGGTGGGCCTCGGGCTCGGTGCGCTCGGCGTGCTCGCGTTCAGCCTGTCGTTGCCGTTCACCCGCGTCGCCGTGCAGCAGCTCGACCCGTGGTTCGTCGCCTTCGGGCGGGCCGTCGGCGCGGCGTTGCTGGCGTGGGCGTACCTGCGGCTCACCGGCGCGCCCCCACCCACCCCGCGGCAGTGGCGGCGGCTCTCGGTCGTCGCGCTCGGGGTGGTCGTCGGCTTCCCGCTCTTCACGTCGCTGGCCCTGACCACGCAGACGTCGGCGCACGGTGCCGTGGTCATCACCGTGCTGCCCGCGATGACCGCCGTGTTCGCGGTGCTGCGGGCCGGCGAGCGGCCGCCGCCGCTCTTCTGGGTGGCCATCGCCGCCGGCATGCTCGCCGTGCTCGCGTTCCTCGTCACCAGCGGCACGGTCCGCGGTGCGCTGAGCGCCGCCGACCTGTTCCTGCTCGTCGCGGTCATCCTTTGTGGACTCGGGTACGCCGAGGGCGGCGCGCTCGCCCGCGAGCTCGGCGGTGCCCGCACGATCTGCTGGGCGCTGGTGCTGTCGCTCCCGGTCACGCTGACGGTGACGCTCGGCGCCGCCTGGCTGCACCCGCCGCGCGCCGGCGCCGGGGCGTGGTCGGCGTTCGCCTATCTCACCGCGGTCTCGATGTTTCTGGGCTTCTTCGCCTGGTACGCCGGCCTCGCCCGGGGCGGCATCGCCCGGGTCGGGCAGATCCAGCTCGCCCAGCCGGTGCTCACCCTGCTCTGGTCCGCGCTGCTGCTCGGCGAGGAGGTCACTCCCGCGTCGATCGGCGCGGCGGTGGTGGTACTGGGCTGCGTCGTACTGACCCAGCGAACCCGTGCGCCGATGGCGACAATGGGGCGATGCCAGTCGTCGAAGCCATGATCACCGTGCCCGTGCCGCCCGACCTCGCGTTCGCCGTGTCGCAGACCACCGCGCCGGTGCGGTACCGGTGGGACCCGTTCTTGCGCCGGCAGCACTTCGTCGACGGCGCCACCCGGCCGGGCAAGGGTGTGCGCACCTTCACCCGGTCCAAGCACGGCCTCACGATGGTCAGCGAGTACGTGTCGTTCGCACCGCCGACCAACGTGGGTATGAAGATGGTGCGCGGCCCGTGGTTCTTCGAGATGTTCGCCGGCGGTTGGCGCTTCGCGCCCGCCGGGACGCCGGGCCACACGGTCGCCACGTGGCGGTACAACTTCCGGTGCCGCCCCCGCTTCCTGCGACCGGTGCTCGAACGGATCGGGGTCTGGCTCCTCGGCCGCGACATCCGCCGCCGCATCGCCGGCTACGCGGCCGGGTGCGCGGACCTGGTCGTGCTCGAGGCGGCGCGCGAGGCGCTGCGGGTACGGTGACCGGCGTGGATGACTTCCCCACCCGCCGCCCGCCCGCGCTGGCCGGCATCCTCGCGGACGCCGCGGCGCGCGGCTTCGTGATGTCCTGCGAGGAGCGCACCGGATCACTGCTGGCCACGCTCGCCGCGAGCAAGCCTGGAGGGCGGCTGCTGGAGCTCGGCACGGGCACCGGCGCGGGCGCGGCGTGGCTGCTCGACGGCGCGGACGCGGCGGCGCGACTGACCACTGTGGAGGTCGACGCCGGCGTGCAGGCGGTGGCGGCCAGGCATCTGGGCCTCGACCCGCGGGTCACGTTCGTCAACGCGGACGTGGAGCAGTGGCTGTCCACGTACGACGGTGAGCCCTTCGACCTCGCGTTCGTCGACTGCATGCCCGGCAAGTTTCACCGGATGGACGAGGTGGTCGGCCTGCTCAGGCCCGGCGGTCTCTACATCGGCGACGACCTGCTGCCCCAGCCGAGCTGGCCGGGCGAGCACCAGGAGCGGGTGGACGCGTTCGTCGCCGCGCTGCCGCTGGTGCCGGGCCTGCGCACCACGACGCTGGCGTGGGCGTCCGGGCTGCTGATCGGCGTCAGGGTGTGACGCGGAAGTCCGCGAGCACCTCGGCGAGGGAGTGCCGGCCGGCGGCGGCGAGGGCCGGGTTGGTGTACCGGTAGATGCGCATCGCGCCGAGCCCCGCCTTCAGCGCCCAGCCGCGCCCCCGCCGCCAGGTCGCGTCGTCGACGCCCACGACCGCGCGGAAGACGTCCCGGGTGCGGGTGGTCAGCAGTGCCCAGGCCGGCAGCAGGTCGGTGGCCGGATCGCCGGTGCCCACCTGGCCGAAGTCGATGACCGCGGCGAGCCGGCCGTGCCGCGCGACGAGGTTGGCCGGCAGCAGGTCGCCGTGCAGCCAGACCGGCGGCTTCGCCCAGGGCTGCGCGGCGAGCGCGTCCTCCCACACGGCGGTGGCCAGCTCGGCGTCGACAAGCCCGACGGCGGCCAGCCGCTCGATCGACTCGTGCACCTCGGTGTCGCCGGCCCGCACCGGCACCGCGCGCGGCGAGCGCGGCGCGCCGGCCGTGTCGATCCGCTGCAGCGCGGCCACGAACCGCCCAAGCCGCACCGCCACGTCGCGCATGTCCAGGTCCGGCCGGGTGGCCAGGGTCTGCCCCTCGAGCCAGCGGTACACCGACCACGGGTACGGGAACTCGCCGTCCGGCACGCCCGACCCGAGCGGCACCGGCACGTCCAGCGGCAGCCGGGGCGCGAGCCGGGGCAGCCACTCCCACTCGCGGCCCACCGTCGGCGCGGCGCGGGGCAGGGCGGGCAGGCGGACGACGAGCTCGTCGCCGAGCCGGTAGATCATGTTGTCGGTGCCGACGGTGCTGACCTCACGCACGGGCAGGCCTGCCCACTGCGGGAACTGCTTCGCGACCAGCCGGCTCACCAGCGGCGGCCCGACCGCCGTCATGCCGCGGCGCCCGTGCGGCACAGCAGCGGACCCATCGACTGGGCTGCGGCCCGGTCGTCGGCGCCCGGGTTTCGACGCTCAGCGGGCACGTCGCGCTCCACCTCCGGCATCGCGTGCCGGACCAGCACCAGCCGGCGCACGCGTGCGGTCACGGCCCGAAGGGTACAGAGCATGTGGCTCAGCGCTCGCATCGACTGCCAGCTCGCCGTGGATGTGATCTGCGACACTTGCCGGATGGACGCGTTCGGCCGCTTCGAGCGGGCCGGGTGGCAGGAGAAGGCGGGCGGGTACCAGCGGCTACTCGCCCGCATCACCGACCGCGTCGCCGACCACCTGCTGGACGCGGCCGAGGTCACCGCCGGGACGAGGCTGCTCGACGTGGCGTGCGGCCACGGGTACGCGACCGCCCGCGCCGCCGAGCGGGGCGCGAGCGCCACCGGCGTCGACCAGTCCGCCGCGATGCTGGCGCTGGCCCGGGCGCACCACCCGCGGCTGGACTTTCGCGAGGCGGCCGCGGAGGAGCTGCCGTTCGACGGTGGCACGTTCGCCGCGGTGGTGGGCAACTTCCTGCTGCCACACCTGGCTGACCCGGACGCCGTGGTGGCCGAGCTGGCCCGGGTCACCGCGCCCCGCGGACGGCTCGCGCTCACCGCATGGGACCTGCCGCAACACGCACGCTTCGTCGGAGTC
This sequence comes from Phytohabitans houttuyneae, assembly GCF_011764425.1. NCBI lineage: Bacteria > Bacillati > Actinomycetota > Actinomycetes > Micromonosporales > Micromonosporaceae > Phytohabitans > Phytohabitans houttuyneae. The sequence continues at coordinate 924,411 of NZ_BLPF01000004.1, read as the reverse complement.
CTCGTTGACGCGCTCGCGGAGGCCGGCGCGGTCGCGCCCGCCGGCCTTCCCGAGGGTCCACCGTTCTTCCGGTACGCGGAGCGGGAGAGCCTCGTCGCACTCTTCGAGTCGGCCGGCTTCGGCGGCGTGGAGGTGACCACGGTCGCGTTCGAGCACCGCGTCGACAGCGCGGACGAGCTGTGGCAGAGCCTGATGGAGGGCACGGTGCGCATGTCGGCGCAGGTGCTGGGCCAGCCGCCGGAGGTACGCGAGCGGATCCGGGCCGCCTTCGACGCGCGGGTGGCCCGCTACGCCCGCGGCTCGGGCCTGTCCCTGCCGGTCTCGGCCAAGCTCGCCGCCGGTCGCCTGCCGCGCTGACATCCGCGGTCCGCGGCCGAAGTCCTAGCGCTCAAGAGCCTCGATCGCGAGCACGGCGGCCTGGGCGACAAGCGCGTCGTCGGCCCGCGCGTCCCGCTCGCCGCGCGTGGACATGATGGTCAGCACGATCGGCGGGCCGCCGGGTGGCCAGAGGACCGCGATGTCGTTGCGCGTGCCGTACCCACCGGCTCCGGTCTTGTCGCCGACCTGCCAGCCAGCCGGCACGGCGGCCCGGATGAGCGTGTCGCCGGTCGTGTTGCCGCGCAGCCAGCCGACCAGCACGGCGCGGTCATCGGCGCCGAGCGCGTCGCCGACCGCGTACGCCCGCAGGTTCGTGGCGAACGCCCGCGGCGTGCTCATGTCCCGCACGTCGCCCGGCGCGGCAGCCGAGGGCGGCGAGGGCAGCGACACCGAGGGCGACGGGCGTGGCGCGGTCGCCGGCTCGGCTGAGCAGGCGGCGAGGACCAGCGCTGCGGCCGCCGCGAGGCAGGCGCGGAGCCGCATCAGGTGACGCTCGGGAGTACGACCTGCTCCAGCACCGCCGTCGGGGTGCGCCACTGCTCGGGGTCGTCGTAGTTGCCGGCCGCGATCGCCACGACAAGGTCCAGCTCGGGCAGGATCGTCAGGCGCTGCCCGCCGTTGCCCATGGCGCCGACCCAGCGGTGGCCGGCCATCTCTCCGCTGTACCACTGGTAGCAGTACATGCCGCCCCACTCGATCGGCAGGCGCGGCGCGAGCATCGCGGTGAGCCAGTTGGCGGGGACGACCTGCCTGCCGTCCCACTCGCCGCCGGCCAGCACGAGCTGCCCGATGCGGGCCAGGTCCGGGGTCGCCAGTCGCAGCCCGGAGGCGGCCGAGACCACACCGTCCGGCCCGGCAATCCACTCAAATCGGTCGATCCCCAGCGCGGCGAACAGCGTGTCGCGCGCGAAGTCCGCCAGTCCCCGGCCGGTGCCCCGCGCGATAAGCCCGCCGAGCAGTGCACTCGCACCGCCGCAGTACGCGTAACGCACGCCCGGCGCCTCGGCGACCGGCCGCTCCAGCACGAACCGGTACCGGTCCGGCGCCATCTCCATCGCGATCTCGGCGTTGGCCGGGCCGTTGTAGGGGATCTCCTCCTTCCACTCCAGCCCGAGCGACATGGTCAGCGCGTGCTCGACGGTGAGGCGCGCCCGGTCGGGGTCCGCGGCCAGGTCGGGGTACTCCGGGAAGCTGGCAAGCAGCGGCGCGGCCGGCTCCGGCACCAGGCCGTCGCCGAGCGCGATCCCGTAGAGCAGGGCGACCACGCTCTTTGTCACCGAACGCACGTCGTGCAGCGTGTGCGCCTCGAAGTCGACGGTGCCCAGCGGCGTGTTCCAGGTGAAGTCCTCGCCCGAGCCGTAGTGCTCCAGCATCGTCTGTCCACGATGGACGGCAATGGCGCAGTGCAACCCGTCGAGCTGCTCCAGTCGCTCACGCATCAGGCAGCGCCCTGTCGACCTCGGCCGCTCCCGCGACATGGTGGACAGCGGTGACGGCGTTCCGCGGCACCGGCGCGTACACGTGCGGAAACAGGCCGCCGTCGGTGGACTCCTCCCAGCGGACGCTGTCGCCAAGCACCTCCGCGTCGATGGCCGCGACCACCAGCGCCGGCTCGTCCGCGAACACCCGCAGCGCGGTGGGGCCGACCTGCGCGCGCGAGGAGCAGTGGATGAACCCTGACTCGTGGTCGAAGGGCGACCCGTCGAACCGGCCAGCATCCTCGAACGCGGCCCACTCCGCGGGCAGCAGGATCTTGTAGATCAGCACGCCCCCACCCTATGCGCTGCGTGAACGCGAGCGGGGTCCCCGAGGTTGTCATGCGTCCGGGTCAGGTTCGCGACCGGAAGTCGGTGCCGAACCCGGTAACCCGGCGCGGAACGCGGCGACGTTTATACGTGTGTCAATCGCCGCGCGCAGGCTCTCGCCCGTAAGTTCCTTCCGACCGGAGTTGTTCCATGACCCAAGCCATGACCGGGGCCGCCCCCGCGGGCGCCACCGCCCGATCGCCTGTGGTGGAGCAGATGACCAGCGACTTCGACGCCTTCTTCCGGGGGCGCGCCCCCGCACTGCTCCGCACCGCGTACCTGCTGACCGGCGACAAGCACCTTGCCGAAGACCTCGTCCAGGACGCGCTGGCCCGTACCTTCCGGGCCTGGCGGCGGCTGTCCGACGGCGGCAACCCCGAGGCGTACGCCCGCCGCGTGATGTACCACCTGCAGGTCAGCATGTGGCGCCGGCGCCGCGTGGTCGAGACCATGCCGGGTGAGCTGCCCGAGCACCGCGACCACTCCGACCACGCGCACAACGCGGTCGAGCGGCTCGCCCTGCGGCGGGCGCTGCAGGCCCTGCCGGCCCGCCAGCGCGCCGTGGTCGTGCTGCGGTACTTCGAGGACCACAGCGAGTCGGAGACCGCCGACATCCTCAACTGCCGCGTGGGCACGGTGAAGAGCCACACCGCACGCGCCCTCGCCAAGCTCCGCGAACTGATGCCCGAGATCGACCTGTCCGAAGGGGTGACCCGATGAACGACCTGAACCAGCGGCTCGCCACCCTGGCGGACGAAATGACCGACACCGACTACACCGCGCTGCGCCAGCGGGTGGACACGCGCGCCCGCCACCTGGGGTACCGCCGTACCGCCGTCACCTCCGTCGCGGCGCTGGCCCTGGCCGGCGTGGCCGCGGTCGGCGGGATCCAGCTGCTGCCCCAGTCGAACAGCACTCCGCTGCCGGGCGAGTCGTCCACTGTGGTCGTCCCGCCCACGCCGTCGCCCTCGACCCCGACCACCCCTCCGCCGTCGTCGCCGCCGGCCACGCAGGGCACGCCGCCGGTCGCGACCGTACCCGAGCACGTCCCGGGCCGCCTTTCGTACGTGCGGGTCGGCGCCGAGATCGAGGTCGTCACGGTCACCGACGGCACCACCAAGACCACCAGCTTCGGCGCCCGCGTACTGGGCGACCGGGCGGCGACCATCTCACCCGACGGGACCATGGTCGCGGTGCTCCACCCGACCAAGGACATCAGCGAGTACCCCGCCGACCTGGTCATCATCCGTCCCGGCGGCGCCCGCAAGGTGATCGCCCGAAACGTCACCTGGGGCGGCGGCAACGAGCCGGTCTGGCTGCCGGACGGGCGGCACATGCTGGTCAGCGTCACCGAGATGCGGGGTGACACGGCCGGCGCCACGAAGTTCGGCGAGGTGGACACGATCAGCGGCAGGTTCACCGAGGTCAACCTGGACCGGTTCCCGCGCTACCTGACCTGGTCCGCCGACGGCGGCTTCCGCGCGCACGCCGAGGGCAGCACGATCGTGGTCGCGCGGGCCAGCGGCACCGTGGTCCGGCGGTTTGACGTGGCCGGCCAGCCGGAGTGCGGCAGCGCCGAGTGCCCGTTCGCGGTGCAGTCCATCTCCAACGACGGCCGGTACGTGGCGACCGCGATCGGCAACACCGACCCCACCCGGGTCACCGGCGCCACCATCGTCCTGGACAGCACGAACGGCCAGCGGGTCGCCATCCCCGCCTCCGTCAAGGGGATCACCGAGATCTTCTTCCGCTGGGACGGCGGCCTCGTCGTCCAGACCGCCGACAAGCTCCGCCTCGTCACGCTGGACGGCAAGGTCACCGCGACGTTCGACCGCCCGGACGCGACCAACCAGGCCGACCTCGACCGGTACACCCAACACTGACCGATCCCACCGCGAGCGGCGCCGGGCTCACCCCCGGCGCCGCTTTCGCGTACCCCGTAAATGAATTGCGCTCGACATCGGCGTGTTCCACGACGACCAGCGCGCCATCTTCGACCACCTCCGCGGGTGGGCCCTGGTCGCGCACGACCCCAACGTTCCCGACGACACCAAAGAGCCGTGGAACGGCCGGCGCCTCGACCCACCCGCCCACATCCACGTGCCCGAGCTGGGCAGCTCGCTGTCCACCGTGCCGACCGCCACGCACACGGCATTCGAGTTCGAGTTTCTGCTCGCCGGGGGCGCCGCTCCCGACTGGCTCCTGCACCGCGATCCCCGCGTCGCCCTCCCCCGCGAACGCGCCATCCGCCAGTCCCCCGCAAACCTGCCGGCGGCCACCCCCGAGGTGATCCTCTTCTTCAAGGCGGTCAACGACCTCCGCCCGCACGACGAGCAGGACTTCCACGCCCTGCTCCCCGCCCTCACCCCCGACGCCCGCAGATGGCTGCGCGAATCCGTGGTCACCGCCCGCCCGGGCCACCCCTGGTTCGCCCACCTCTAAGCCCAGGCAGCACGGTCAGGCGCTGGGTCCGCGGCCTCCAAAGATCCAACCCGACCTAGACGCGAGCTACCGCGATGTCCGCGGTGGTCCGGACCGTTGCGCGGGGCCCCCGGGGAGACGTGGAGCGCAGCGGAGCGTCTTCTTGGGTGCGTTCCCGCAGCCGCACCCTCCGCGGTGCGCCCGAGTTAGATGTGAGCTGCGGCTATGCCCCGCGGTTGCCGCTCACCCTCCGCGGTCGCCCAGCTCAACCCAGGAGCCCGCTCCGGCAGATCTTGGCCAGTTGGCGTCGAAATAACGCGCAAACTCACCAAGATCTCGACACTCACACCGCCTGCAGTTGATCGACAGTCACAGACCGTGACGGCGGCGCCGAACTGTCGGCGGACTCGCCTTACCCGTGAAGCCGGCCACTGCGGCGCGGACACCGTGAGCTGGGAAGCTGCCGCACGCGCCGCGCTGTGGACGGGAGCTCTAGGCCACCTCGCCACGCTCGGCGGGGCTCGTGTTCATGCAGAACTCGTTGCCCTCCGGATCGGTGAGCACGACCCAGCCCTTTCCGTCGCCGCGGCGGCGGTCGTCGAGCACCGTCGCCCCGAGGGCGACCACGCGCTCGACCTCCTCGTCCCGCGTACGGTCGGTCGGCTGGAGATCCAGATGCAGTCGGTTCTTGACGGTCTTTCCCTCCGGCACCCGCGTGAAGAGCAGGCCCGGATGCCCCGGCGAAGGCGGCAGCACCGCACACTCGTCGTGGTCGGGCTGGTCTTCGTCGTCGGTGGGCCACCCGGTGACGGCGGCGTAGAAACGCGACAGCGGGTACGGGTCCGCGCAGTCGTAAGAAATCCAGCGAATCGATGAGCTCATGCCGGCCAGCATCGCCAAGGCCCGCCGCCGTCAGCAAACGGTTAACCAGCCTCGCAGGCGACCCCACGCCCCGAACGGCGTAACTCCCTGAACATCGGCCCGCTCCGCTGCCGGTACCCCGGCTCGCAAAGCCCGACCCAGACGGCCCGGAAGCGGCAGGGGGAGCGGCAGCGCGCGGTGGCCAGGGTTGTCCCGAGCTGGCGGGCATCCGCGACCGTGCGCGGGCGAGGCCGGCTCAGGACGCGCACCTCGTGCCCCCGGCGACGTGATGGCCGAGCGGAGTGGGACATCTGCTTTCATGCGGGGGCGTGGCGGCCTAGAGTTGTGCTGGCGTTGAGCGGGCGTGGGTGTGCGTCCGGGTGGGAGGCGCAACCCGCTCGGAGTCGGCTGCCACCCTCCGCCCGAGCTCGCTGCTGTATTGCACCGGACCGGTCTCCTCGCGCCGTCCACCGCTCTTACAGGAGAGGGACATGGCCCGACCGATCACGCTGTTCACCGGCCAGTGGGCCGACTTGCCGTTCGAGGAGATGTGCCGGCTGGCCTCGGAGTGGGGCTATGACGGCCTCGAGATCGCCTGCTGGGGCGACCACTTCGAGGTCGACAAGGCGCTGAACGAAGACGGGTACGTCGAGCGCAAGCGCGAGACGCTCGCCAAGTACAACCTTCAGGTCTTCGCGATCTCCAACCACCTCGTCGGGCAAGCGGTCTGCGACCACCCCATCGACGAACGCCACCAGGGCATCCTGCCCGCCCGCATCTGGGGCGACGGCTCGCCCGAGGGTGTGCGGCAGCGGGCCGCCGCCGAGATGGCCGACACCGCCCGCGCCGCGGCGAAGCTGGGCGTGCGCACCGTCGTGGGATTCACCGGATCGTCGATCTGGCACACGCTGGCCATGTTCCCGCCGGTGCCACCCTCGATGATCGAAAAGGGCTACGAGGACTTCGCCACTCGCTGGAACCCCATCCTCGACGTCTACGACGAGGAGGGCGTCCGCTTCGCGCACGAGGTGCACCCCAGCGAGATCGCGTACGACTACTGGACCGCCAAGCGCACCCTCGAGGCGATCGGCCACCGCCCCGCCTTCGGCCTGAACTGGGACCCGTCCCACTTCGTGTGGCAGGAGCTCGACCCGGTCAACTTCATCTTCGACTTCGCCGACCGCATCTACCACGTCGACTGCAAGGACGCCAAGGTGCGCACCGGTGACGGCCGTCGCGGCCGCCTCGCCTCCCACCTCCCGTGGGCCGACATGCGCCGCGGCTGGGACTTCGTCTCCACCGGCCACGGCGACGTGCCGTGGGAGGACTGCTTCCGCGCCCTCAACGCGATCGGCTACGACGGCCCGATCTCGATCGAGTGGGAAGACGCCGGCATGGACCGCCTGGTCGGCGCGCCCGAGGCCCTGCAGTTCGTGCGCCGGCTGGCCTTCGACGCACCCCAGGCCGCGTTCGACGCGGCGTTCGCGAGCAAGGACTAGCGACCTGGAGGCTCCGGGTCCGTCGCAGCGCGGCGGGTCCGGAGCCTTTCCAGCAGATTTGGGCTTCACTGTCCGTCGTGGTCCGGCCCGTTGCACGGGGCTCCCGGGGAACGTGGACCCTCCGCGGTTGGCCGGCCCCACGCCGCGCGCGGCTCGCCGGCTGTTCCAGACAGTGGGCGCATGCGAACGGGGCCCAGCCGACCGGCCGGGCCCCGCTGCTGTGACTGCGTTAAATGGTGCTGCTGTTGTTGCGGTGCGCGCTGCTGGGCCCGGTAGACGCGGTCACCGCGTCGTCCGTGCCGCTGGTGAGCTTTTCGCCGACCCGGGTGTGGGCCAAGCGGTCCTTGCCCTCCGAATAGAGGCGGTTGGCCTGCGCCTGTGCGACGCCGGCCGCCTCCTGCACCGTCGGGTGGTCCCACACCTTGCGGGCGTTGAGGACCAGCTCTTCGTACTTCTCCCGGCCGGCGCGGGCGCCCAGGACGAAGCCCGCAGCCAGCCCGCCGATGAACCACAGCTTTCCGCGCATAGCGGCTCCTTCCCAGTGGTCTGTCCCCCGATACCTACCCATCCTGCCTCGCACTCATGCACCCTTGGGGCCCGAGCGGCAGATTGTCCCGAATTGGGCCTGGCGTGTCCCAGGTAACCCTGTAGCCCGACGCCCCCCAACGTCCTGTACTCTTGTGCAGTCGCGCGGCGCCGGAGCGATCCGGACCAGCTCGATCCCCCATAGCTCAATTGGCAGAGCAGCCGGCTGTTAACCGGCAGGTTTTTGGTTCGAGTCCAAATGGGGGAGCTCCTCACTCCTCATGCTCCCCGTCGATCCGCCCCCTTCCCGCCCGGCGGGTTAGTGGCCGCTGACACCGGCTGCGGGATACGATCCCCGCGCCAGCCAGGGGGCGGTAGCTCAGCAGGTTAGAGCAGTCGACTCATAATCGATCGGTCACGGGTTCGAGTCCCGTCCGCCCCACCACTGCTCCGAGCTGCGGACCCATGATGGTCGGGTACCCCGCGCCGACCCGCCGCTCTACGCTGGTGGCCGTGAGCCCCCCGGAGCCGCTGCTGCTCGTCATCGACGGCAACAGCCTGCTGCACCGCGCGTACCACGCCGCGGCCACCGGGGAACTGCGCGACGGTGAGGGTCGCGCGGTCTGGGCGCTCAAGGGTCTGGTCACGCACGTCGCCCACGCGGCGGCCCAGCTACGCCCGGACGCCGTGCTGATCGGCTTCGACTGTCCAGTGTCGTCGACGAGGGCGGACGACTACGCCGGGTACAAGGCGCAGCGCCCGGCCAAGCCAGCAGACCTCGAAGAACAGCTGGCCGCCGCGCCGGACCTGCTCCGCGCGGCCGGGCTGCCGGTCTTCGTCCCGGCCGGCTACGAGGCCGACGACGTTCTCGCCAGCGGCGCGGCGAAGGCCCGGGACACCGGCTGGCGCACCGTCCTGGTCACCAGCGACCGCGACGCCTTCGCACTGCTCGACGCGAGCACCTCGGTATTGCGCATCCGCAACGGTGGCCGCGACGCCGCAGTGCTGGTGAAGGCCGCCACCCTGCCCGACGTGTGCGGCGTCGAGGCGTGGCAGTACCACGACTTCGCCGCACTGCGCGGCGACCCGTCCGACAACCTGCCCGGGGTGCCCGGCTTCGGACCGGCGACCGCCGCCGACCTGCTCGCCACGTTCGGAACGGTCGACGCCGCGTGGGCAGCACTGGACGGCGGGAGGACGGCCGAGGTGAGCGCGGCCGTGGGCGCCCGAGCAACCGAGCGATTGGCCGAACCGGCCGCGCGCGAGGTAGTGGTGCGCAACCGCCGGCTGATGCGGATGCGCACAGACCTCCCGGTGCCCGATCTCGACGGCATCAGGCTCCCGCTCGAGCTCTCCAGGATGCGACGCGCACTCGCCGAGCGGGGCATCCTGCTCGGCCCGTCGCTGTGGGCACTGACCGGCGGCGTCTCCCCGGACGAGGTCGCAGAAGCACCGGCATGGGTGCGCGTGGCAGTCCGCCCACCGCGTCCGCGCCGGCCCGGCCCGATGCCGGGCCAGCTCACCCTCTTCTGACCGCGAGGGCTCCGCCGCAGCGCGGCCTTCGCGAGATCCAACCCCAACCAGACGCGAGCTACCGCGACGCCCGTCGTGGTCCGGACCGTTGCTCCCGCGGCCTCACCCTCGGGGACTTATGGCCGACGTGCGGAATCCGCATGGTCGCCGAAAGCCCACCGGGTGTGCGCCGCGCTCACCAGCACGTGACGCCGGCGAGCCCCGACGTGGGTCGAGCCGAGATCGCTCCAGTTCAACACCCGCGCGGCGGGTCGACGCGCTGGTCCACGCCCGCAACCGCGTTTTGCCGACGGGGCATGGACGTCGCCGCGCAGGAACTGGAGGTCGCGGGAGCGCCGGTGATCCACTACTCGACCAGACGGCGGACATCGCGGAGTTCTTGCCGACTAACTAATGGCCGCCCGGCGAGCGTCCGCGGACCTTGACCCGGGGTCCTGAGCCCAACCAAACCCTCCACCCAAGGCGCCGGATGTGGCGGTCGGCGCGAAATAGAGGCCATTGACCTCCGTGAATTAGCTGCCACAATCGACAGGAAAGCGCTTTCCAGAGCTTCTGCTACCTGCAAGGAGACCCGGTGAGACGCAAGCTCCTGTCCATCCTGACCGCCGCCCTGACGATGGGCGCCCTGGCCGTCGCGCAGCCCGCTCAGGCCGACCCCTACTTCACCACGACCCCACCCGACGGCTGCTACCTCTACACCTACGCGCATCAAGGCTTCACCTACGCGTCGCAGACCTACTGCACGCGGATGCACGGCCTGCACGTGGCGGTGGCGCGCTGCTCCGACGGGCGGACCGTCCGCGGGTATGCCGAGGAGATGGACTACTTCCGCTTCTCCACAGCCGAGTGCCGCTCCTCCGCATACCCCTGGGACCCGATCCCGGCGGTGGAGGTCTGGGGCGAGTTCTGGCCCGACTACTGATCCGATCCAGCGCCACCCCGGGTCCGTCCACTCCCCGCGGGGGGACCCACCCACCGGGCGGAAAGGGTCGACGGCGACAAAATCCGGTGCGGGTCGCCGCCCGAAGGTGCGACCATGCCGGCATGGCTGACCCCGGCGGTTTCGAGTACGCGGTGCGCGCGGACGGCTCTGTCCTGATCTGGCACCGCGGGCGGGCCGCCACCACCCTGCGCGGCGGCCGCGCGGCGGAGTTTCTCGACGAGGTCGAGGGGGACGACCCGCAGCTGGTCATGGCTCGCTGGACCGGGCAGTACCGGCACGGCAACGAGCGCACCGCGAAAAACCACCCGCGCAACGCCCGCCGCTGAGCGGTGCCGCACCGCGCGGGACGGGCCGGGTCAGGTGAGCACGACGCGCGGGATCGGTGCGGTGTCGGCGTTCCACGCGGGCATCGGGCGGACGCTGCGCGCCGGGCGGCGGGCGGGGCGCCGGCTGGCCGACTGGCGCACGCGCAGTGCCGCCGCCACCGCCTCGGTGTCGAGGCTCCGCTTGGCCGCCACCGCCACCTCCGCGGCCTGCCACGCCGAGCGCTCCACTTCGGACAGTGTTTCGCACGCGCGGCGCAGGCGGTCTCGGCGGGCGACGCGCAGCCGGGTCTCCTGCTCGAACGGGTGGCGGCGCGGATCCCACCCGTCCCGCCCGGCGAGCACATCGCCGAACTGGTCCGCCGTAAGGTCTCCGCGGCGATATGCTGAGGCTGCGGCGCGCTCCAGGTAGCGGCGACGTGCCGATACGTCATCCATTGTGGATGGTGCATCCGGCACGCCGAAAGCCTCCGCCTGGATTGCGCGCCGCGCCACCTCGACCGCCTCGTCGTAGGCGCGCCACGCCGCCTGCTGGGTGCGGGACACCGCGGCCCACTCCGCGCGCCGCCGCTCCGCCGTTACCGCGGCGCGGCCAGCCGCGACGGCCACCTCCTCCGCGTACCGGCGCAGCTCGGCCTGCTGCACGGCGGGTGACTCGCGTCGCGTCCTGACCCGGCGCTCAGGTCGCGGCCGGCTGCGGCGCCAGTGGCGCCGGGCAGACACGGCCATCGCCAGGAACGGTGCCGCGCCCACGGCGATCAGCACCAGCCAGATCAGGGCGGCGCCGCGGACGTCCAGCAGGAAACCATGGAAATCGATCTTCACGGGATACACCTCACCCACAGAAAAGGAGGGGTACGGGAGGGAGGTTGTGCCGGGATCAGCGCACGGGCTGGGGCGGGGCGCGCTGGCCCGTCACCGACCGGTCCGCGCTCTTGGCGGTGGCCCGCTCAGCGGGCACCGGCGCCTGGGCGCCCCGCGGCTCGGCCGCCACGGGCACCGGCGCGGCGGGGGCCTCGGCCACGGCCACCGCGTCGACCTCTGTGGACACTCCCGCCTGGACGCAGACGCCCACCGGCGTCGACACCTCGGGCGGGGGCGCAGCGTGTGCGGACCCCGGAACGGCCAGCACGGCCAGGAAGGCAAGGCCCACTGCCAGACGTCCGCGCAGGCGACCCCGCTCGCGGCGGGCGGGCGCGGCGTCGGACATCCATACACGTTATCGCAGCCGGGAACCGGACACGCGGAAGCGCCGTCAAAAGGAGATGACGATCGCACCCGTCTTCCGCGCGGCCGCCGCCGCATCCCTGTTTTTGCTGGTCGCGTGCGCACAGGACGTCGGCACCAGCACGTTGCCGGCCGAGGCGCCGGCCGGACGCGACGCCGATGCGGTCGCGTTGCGAGTTGAGTACACGGGCGGTTTCACCACACCCGGTGACAGCGTCGCGCGGTTACCGATCGTGACGATCTACGGCGATGGGCGCGCGATCGTCCAGGGCCCGCAGCCCGCGATCTACCCGGGCCCGTCGCTGCCCAACCTCCAGGTGATCAAGATCTCCAGCGCGGACGTTGACAAGCTCGTCGACCGGGCGGCGAGCGCGGGCGTCGGCACCGCGAAAGACCTGGGGCAGCCGCCGGTGGCCGACGCGCCGTCCACGCGCTTCGTCGTGGAGACCGCGGGCGGCCCGGCGAGCACCGAGGTCTACGCGCTCAACGAGGCCGCCGACACCAGCGGCGGTCTCACCGCCGACCAGGTGGCGGCCCGCAACAAGCTCCGCGACCTTCTCACCGCGGTCAGCGATCTGTACGGCACGCTCGGCATCACTTCCGGATCGGAGCAGCAGTACCAGGCGACCACGCTGGCCGCCGTCGCCTCGCCCTACGTCGCGCCCGACGCGGCGACCGTCGGCAAGGAGCAGCCCGCCGTCGCGTGGCCCGGCCCCGCACTGCCCGGCACCTCGGTCGGCAAGGGCCTCGACACCGGCTGCGTGACGGTCAGCGGCGCGGACACCGCCAAGGTGCTGGCCGCCGCCGACAAGGCCAACGCGGCGACCCCGTGGACCTCCAACGGTCGCAAGTGGACAGTCATTCTCCGCCCGCTGCTGCCGGACGAGAAAGACTGCACCGACCTGCTTACTCGCTAGGCGACTTCCGGTGGGTCCTGGTGGGTGTCGGCGGACTCACCCAGGACCCGCCGGCCACGGGTCGGCCCACCCGAGCAGCTCCGCGAGCCGCGCGTTGTACGGCACGAAGTAGTCACGCAGTGCCCGCGCCACCTCGGCCGGCGGCCCACCGCGCTCCACGCGCCGGGTGTGCTGGGCGAACCGGGGCGGCAGAAACGGCTCCAGATCGAGAAACTCCAGCAGCTCCGCGTACGTCGAGGCCGGGTCGGCGTAGAAGTCCTCACTCCGCACGACCATGATGCGCTCGCGCGGCACGTGCCGAAACCACCGCTCCAGCTGCTCGGCGTACCTCCCGCGGGCGGCGTACGAGTACCGCCGCAGCACCGTGTGCGCGGCGCGGCTGTCGGGGCCGGCGCGCAGCGCCCACGCGAGCCGGTCGTGCTCGGCCGCGATCGCCTCGGCGAAGGTCAGCGGCTCCGCTCCGTACGACCGGGTCTGCAGGTAGTGCGAGTAGGCCCGCTCCACCGGGTCACGCAGCAGCGCGATGAACCTTCCGTACGGCAGCGTGGCCGCCGCCCGCTCGGCGGCGCGCGGGTGAAACAGGTAGTACGGGCTCGCTTCGAAGCTCAGCCGCCCCGCCATCGGCGCCGGAAAATGACCGCGGTACCACCGCTCCCCGCGTCCATAGTGGATGCTGAAGAACTGGATCTCCTTGCCGGTCGCGGCGCGCACCTGCGGGTGCTCGGCCAGGTACCGGTGCAGTGACGTGGTGCCGCACCGCTGCCCGCCGATGACGAGGAAGTCGGGGAGAGCGCCCGGCGCCACCGCGCGCGCCCAGGCGCGGGTGCTGCGCACCGCCCGGCGCACCGTGTCGACGGCAGGACGGTGGTTCATGACACGACCCCCTGAGAAAACCAAGTCGCTACCATCCGTAGCGCCATGGCCACCTCCCGAACCGTCCCGGTGCGGACGGCTCAGAGTCTGCCATACGGCGGCGTCAACGCTGCCGGTTGATCGTCGATCCGGCCAGTGTCACGAGCGCGTCGCGCGCGTCGGCGGGGATCGGGGCGTCGGTGAGCGCGGCGACGGCCGCGTCGGCGCGTTGCCGGATCATCTGCTCGATGCGGTCCAGGGCGCCCGTGTCCACGATGATCGTGCGCAGCTCCTGCGCACCGCCGCCGTCCAGGTTGGGGTTGCCGAACAGGTCCCGCAGCCGGGCCGCCTGTGCCCGGTCGGCGCCGCTGCGGGCCAGCGCCATCATCACCGTCGGCTTGCCCTCGCGCAGGTCGTCGAGGATGGACTTGCCGGTGAGCGCGGGGTCGCCGAACACGCCGAGCACGTCGTCGCGCAGCTGGAAAGCGTCGCCGAGCGGGTCGCCGAACGCGGTGAACGCGGCGTGCAGCTCGCGCCCTCCCCCGGCCAGCCCGGCGCCGATCTGCAGCGGGCGGGTCACCGTGTACCTGGCCGCCTTCATCCTGATCACCGTGAGCGCGCTGGCCACCGAGCCGTCGCCGACGCCGGAGACGAGGTCGAGGTACTGGCCGGCGATCACCTCGGTGCGCATGTGCGCGAAGACCCCGTACCCGCGGTGGATCTGCTCGGGCGGCAGCCCGCACTCGTGAAACATCTGGTCGGCCCACGCCGCGCACAGGTCGCCGCAGAGCAGCGCGGTGTTTCGCCCGAACGAGGCGGGGTCGCCGCGCCACATCGACTTGGTGTGCAGCTCCGCGAAGACCTTGTGCACCGAGGGCTCGCCGCGGCGGCGGTCGCTGCCGTCCATGATGTCGTCGTGGATGAGGGCGAACGCGTGGAACAGCTCAAGCGCGGCGGACGCGACCACCACCTCCTGGCGGTCCGGGCCGCCCGCGCCGCGCCAGCCCCAGTAACAGAACATCGGCCGCAGTCGCTTGCCGCCCGCGAGCACGAACCGCCGCAGCGTCGCCAGTACGCCCCGCGGCGCGCCGTCCGGCCAGTCCGGGTCCTGCCGGTCGATGAACGCCGCTAGCTCGGCGTCGAAGCGCTTCCGCAGCCCGTCCAAGTCCGACTCCCGAGCGACCTCTACGCTCACGGCCATCCTCGCTTCGCTGCGGGCGGCCGCGCGGCTCCAAGCGCGCGGCGCCTGACGGATCGCTCGCTCACGGCGCCACCCCGGCCGTCACTTCAGCCCCGCCAGGCCGAGCAGGAAGCGCTTGACCTCCGTCGCGGCCAGGTACGGGCGGGCCGCCGAGCGGTCCGAGCAGATCAGCACGGGCGCGTCGTTCGGGTGTGCCGGCAGGCGGCCGTGCGTGCCGCGCACCGCCTTCGCGCCGGCGTCCAGGCCGACGACGCTCATCATGTACCGCATGCCGAGCTTCTTGCGGGCCAGCGCGGAGGCCGCCCGCCGCTTGGCCGCGGCCGGTGCGGCCGGGTCGAAGAACAGCTCGGCCGGGTCGTAGCCGGGCTTGCGGTGGATCTCGACCAGCCGGGCGAAGTCGGGCGCGTTGGCGTCGTCGAGCCAGTAGTAGTACGTGAACCAGGCGTCCGGCTCCGCCACGAGCACCAGCTCGCCGGAGCGCTCGTGGTTGAGGCCATGTGTGGCCTTGCCCGCCTCGTCAAGCACCTCGGCGACACCGTCCAGGGTGGAGCAGAGCTTGGCGACGGCGGGGATGTCGGCCGGATCCTTGACGTACACGTGCGCGACCTGGTGGTCGGCGACCGCGAACGCCCGCGAGGTCCACGGGTCCAGGTACTCCATGCCGTCCTGTGTGTACACCCGCAGCAGGCCCTCGCTGCGCAGCATCCGGTTGATGTCGACCGGTCGGCGGGCGTCCGTGATGCCGTACTCGGACAGCGCCACCACCGTCGCCCCCCGCGCCGCCGCCGCGTCAAGCAGCGGGCCTAGCACCCCGTCGAGCGCGGTCGCGGCGGCCGCCGCCTGCGGCGAGGAGGGCCCGAAGCGCTGCAGGTCGTAGTCGAGGTGCGGCACGTACACGAGGGTGAGGTCCGGGTTGTGGTCCGCCATGATCTTCTCGGCCGCCTTGCAGATCCACGCCGAGGAGGGCAGTCCCGCGCCCGGCCCCCAGTACGTGAACAGCGGAAAGCCGCCAAGCGCGCCGACCAGGTCGTCGTGCAGCTCCGGCGGGTCGGTGTAGCAGTCCGGCTCCTTGCGCCCGTCCGCGTAGTAGATCGGGCGCGGCGTGACGGTCCAGTTGACGTCCGCGCCCATCGCGTACCACCAGCAGACGTTGGCCACCGTGTAGCCGGGCTGCGCCTTGCGGGCCGCGTGCCACAGCTTCTCGCCGCCGACGAGCGCGTTGTGCTGGCGCCACAGCAGCACCTCGCCGACGTCCCGGAAGTACCAGCCGTTGCCGACGATGCCGTGCCCGGCGGGCGTCTCACCGGTCAGGAACGTGGACTGCACCGTGCAGGTGACGGCCGGCAGCACCGTGCCCAGCGAGGCGTGGAAGCCGGCGTCGGCGACGGCCCTGAGCCGCGGCATGTGCGCCAGCAGCCGGGGCGTCAGCCCCACCACGTCGATGACGACCAGTGGCTTGGTCATCGTCCCTCCTCACTCATCAGGGCACGGGCGAAGGCGAGCTCGGCCGCGATGCCCGCGGCCACGTCGGCGTCCGTGCGTGGGCGCTGCTCTTCCGGGAGTACGCCCCACGTGTACGTTTCCACATCGAAGTGATCACACGCCGGCTCACCCGCCGGCCCGCCGAGCAGTTCGCGCATGGCGGCGCGCAGCACCGGCACGGTGGAGGTGAGCGGCGCGGCCGGCTCGGCGTGCAGCGGCACGTGGTAGTGCACGCGCCACGGCCCCTTCAGCTCCCGCTCCAGCGCCTCGTCGAGGTCGTCGGCGGCGTCACCGTGCGCGGAGCGGGTCTGGTGCAGGAAGCGCCGCTCCACGTACCCCTGAAGCACCGCGGCGGCCGCGACCGGGTCGGCGGCCTCCAGCGCGGCGGAGACCTGCACCTTGACGATGGGCAGCCCGGCGGCCCGCAGCCGCGCCAGCGCCTCGGCCGGCTCCTCCCAGGCGCAGGCGAGGTGTGCCAGGTCGAGGCAGATGCCGAGCCGCTCGGTGTCCACACCGGACAGGGCGGCGGCGGCCTGCGCGGTGGTCTCCACGACACAGCCCGGCTCGGGCTCGAAGCCGACCCGCACCGGACGGCCGGACCGCTCCGCGACACCGGCGAGGCCGGTGGCCAGCTCGTCCAGCATGCGGGCGGCGGCGTCCGCGCGGCCGCTGTCCCACGGGTCCCGCCAGGCCAGTGGGAGCGTGGAGATGGAGCCGCGGGCGGCACCGTCGGGCAGCAGGTCGACGAGCACCCGCGCCAGGTCCAATGTGTAGTCCAGGCGCCGCCGGTCGGTCCAGTCCGGGTAGTAGACGCCGAGCTTGACGACCGGGGCCTGGAACGCCTGGTACGGGAAGCCGTTGAGCGTCACGACCTCCAGCCCTCGGGCGTCCAGCTCGCGGCGCAGCCGCAGGCGCAGGGCCTCGTCGGCGGCCAGCTCGGCGGCGAGCGGGGCGGCCAGCCACAGCCCGAGTCCCAGTACGTCGGCGTCGAGGTGCCGGCGGATGGCGACGGCGTACGTGTCGAACTGCCGCACGATCCCGTCGAAGTCCTCCGCCGGGTGAACGTTGGTGCAGTAGCTCAGGTGCATCAGCTGCCTCCCCGCAGGATGGAGTTGCCGGCGAACGTCGCCTCCTTCTCGCCCGCGTCGGACAGGTCGAGGCGCCCGGACTGGCCGTAGAACTCCACCGGGTTGCGCCACAGCACGCGGTCCACGTCGTCGGCGCTGAACCCGGCCGCCAGCATCTCGTCGGCGGTGGTCCGGGTGAGCAGCGGGTCCGAGCGGCCCCAGTCGGCGGCCGAGTTGACGAGCATGCGCTCCAACCCGTACTCCTGCAGGATCTTCACCATTCGGGGCGGCGACATCTTCGTGTCCGGGTAGATGGAGAAGGCGAGCCAGCATCCTGAGTCGCGGACCAGCCCGACGGTGACCTCGTTGAGGTGGTCGACGACGACGCGCCCCGGGTCGATGCCGGACTCGGCGACGACCGCGAGGGTGCGCTCGGTGCCGCGGGCCTTGTCCCGGTGCGGCGTGTGCACCAGCGCGGGCAGCTCGTGCTCGACGGCGAGGGCGAGCTGGGCGGCGAAGACCTCGTCCTCCTCGGGCGTCATCGAGTCGTAGCCGACCTCACCGACCGCGACCACGCCGTCCTTCTCCAGGTACCGAGGGAGCAGCTCGAGCACCTCGCGGCAGCGCGGGTCGTTGGCCTCCTTGGGGTTCAGCGCGATGGTCGCGTGGTGGCGCACCCCGAACTGGCTGGCCCGAAACGGCTCCCAGCCGACGAGCGAGTCGAAGTAGTCGGTGAACGAGCCCACGCTGGTGCGCGGCTGGCCCAGCCAGAACGCCGGTTCCACGATGGCGGTGATCCCCGCGGCGGCCATCCGCTCGTAGTCGTCGGTGGTCCGCGAGGTCATGTGGATGTGCGGGTCGAAGATGCGCATCAGAGTCCCTTCAACCGGTCGAGCAGGGCGAGCGCGTCGGGGGCCATGTCGCGGCCGGCCGCCCGGCGCTCCTCGACCAGGCCGCCGAGCATCGTGGCGAGCTCGGCGTCGGCCCGCTCGTCGAGGCCGTCCACGTTGGACAGTGGTATGCCCATGAAGACGCACTTGAGTACCGCCTGGCGCCACGCCGCGTCGTCGAGGTAACGCGCGTACGGGCCGACGGCGGCGGCCACCAGGCGGGTGTCGTTGGTCCGGATCGCGTCCCGCAGCAGCGGCACGCCCTCGTCGGCGATCGGCAGCATCGGCAGCGCCTTGAGCACGGCCCGCTTTTCGGCGGCGTCGCCGTACCGGTAAAGCCCCTCCGCCTCGGCCGCGACCCGGTCGGCCGGGAGCGCGGCGAGCAGCTGCACCCGCGCGGCCTCGTCGGCGCTCCAGCCGGGCACATCCACGAGCGCGTCCCGCCCGACCCGCCGGCCGGCGGCCGGAAAGAGCCGCGCGATCGCGCCCGGTTCGGCCGCGACGCGCTCCAGCGCCTCGCCGAGCCAGCCCTGCGCGGGTACCGCCACCCGCAGCTCGTCCAGCGTTGTCACGTTGCCTCCCCAGCCCGCTCTGCCTTGCGGAGGAACTCGATGGAGTGTGCCGCCACCGTGGGCGCGGCGTGCGAGTGACGGGGCAGCTCGACGGCCACGAGGCCGCGGTAGCCGGACTCGGCCAGCGCGCGCAGCACCGGCGGGAAGTCGATCTCGCCGGTGCCGAACTCCAGGTGTTCGTGCACTCCCCGGCGCATGTCGTCGATCTGGACGTTGACCAGGTGGTCGGCGACCGCCAGCACGCACTCCGGCACCGGCAGCGGCTCGAGGCAGCGGCAGTGTCCGATGTCGAGGGTGATGCCGAAGCCGGGCGGCGCGCCCAGGTCGGCGTGCAGCCGGCGCCACGCGGCGATGTCGTCGACGAGCATGCCGGGCTCGGGCTCGAAGCCGAGCGTCACACCGGCGTCCGCGGCAAACCCCACGAGCTCGGCGCAGCCGCGCACAAGCCGCTCCCACGGGTCGGTGACACCGGCCGGCGTGATGCCGGACCAGAACGAGACCGCCTCGGCGTCCAGGTCGGCACCGATCCGGATCGCGCGGCGCAGAAACTCCAGGCGCTTGGCCGGATCGTCGTGCAGCAGGGTGGGCGCGTGCTTGTGCCACGGGTCGAGCAGGTAGCGGGCGCCGGTCTCGACCACCACCGACAGGCCGAGCCGGTCCAATGTGGCCGCCAGCTCGTCGGTGCGGCGGGCGAGGTCCGGCGCGAACGGGTCGAGGTGGTCGTGGTCGAGCGTGAGCGCCACGCCGTCGTACCCGAGGTCGGCGATCACCGCCAGCGCGTCGGTCAGCCGGTGGTTGGCGAACCCGTTCGTCCCGTACCCGAATCGGATGCTCATGTGGGTGAGACCCTCCGCGCGAGGCGGCGGGCGAGCGGTGCGATGGCCGCGACCACGACGCCCGTGGCGGGCGCGCCGGCAGCGGCGGCGAGCGCTCCTTGCAGCGGCGGGAGGCCGGTGATGCCGGCACCGACGGCGGCGCGCACGCGGGCGGCGGAGGGGTCGGCGGCGACCCGGGCCTGCGCCGCGCCGTACCCGGCGGCGTACCAGGCGGCGAGGGCGCCGGGCACCGCGGCGACGGGGCCCCGGCCGTTGCGGGCGGCGGGCAGGCCGGCGGCGAGCGCCACGGCGGCGGTGCCGGCCAGCGTCGCGGCGGGCAGCGCGCGGTCGGCGCCCGAGACCTCGCGGCGGGACAGGGCGGTGACCGTGTACGTGTGCGCGGCGACCGTCAGCGCCGCCGGCAGCGCCCGCGCCACCCGCCCCGGTGAGGCGCCGAGCAGCACGTCGAGCCCCCGGCACGCGGCCATGACGGCCGGGCCTGCGGGCGTGTTCTTGGCCCGCAGGTCGTACGCCCACACGGCACCGGCCAGCGGAAGCGCGACGGCCAGCGCGCGACGGCCGCCGGCGAGGGCGGCGAGCGCGACACCGGCGGCGGTGAGACCGGCCGCGATGCCGAGCGCCTGTGGCGGGGTGACGCGGCCGGACGGGATGGGTCGCTCGGGCCGCTCGACCGCGTCCAGCTCGCGGTCGGCCCAGTCGTTGGCCGCCATGCCGGACCAGTAGAGGCACACCGACGCGGCGGCGAGGCCCGCGGTGCGCGGCCCGAGCGCGCCACCGGCGGCCCCGCCCGCGACCACATCGCCGGGTACCGACAGCGCGGCCGGCGCGCGGACCAGCTCCACGAGCGATCGCAGGCTAGGCATCGCCCAGTCCTCGCACGAACGAGGCCAGCAGCGCCCACTGCTCGGCCAGCGCGTGCGGCACGGTACCCAATGGATCTTTGAAGAAGAAGGCCAGCTCGCTCAGTGGCCCACTCCGCCCGCACTTGTGTGCGGCGGCGGTCAGCCGGGCCAGGTCGAGCACCAGCGGTGCGGCGAGCGCGGAGTCGCAGCCGTGCCAGGTGAACTCCATCCGCATCGACGTGCCGAGGAAGCCGCTGAACGTGATGAGGTCCCAGGCGGTCTTGAAGTCACCGATGTCGTCGACGTACTCGATGCGGGTATTGCCCTGCGGCTCGTAGCCGAGCGTCTCGCCGAGCACCCGCTGCTTGCTCGTCGACTTGGCCGCGTTGGCGCCCGGGTCGGCCAGGTTGGCGCCGTCGCCGCCGCCGAGCAGGTTGGTGCCGGACCAGGTGCGGACCCGCAGGTTTCGCATCGCGAACATCGGCGCCAGCACCGACTTGACCAGCGTCTCGCCGGTCTTGCCGTCATGCCCGGCGTACGGGACCGCGTGGCGGTGCGCGAGCGCGTCGAGCGCGGGCAGGCGGGCACCTGTCGATGGGGTGAAATCGATGTATGAGCAGCCCGAAAGAAAAGCCGCATATGCGTACAGAGAACTGGGCGGCAGCACCACTCCGGGCTCGGCCAGCGCCTGGCGCAGCACGTCCGCGTCGGCGTGCGCGGGGTGTGGGGCCGGTGCCGGCTCGGTCGAGGAGACGTTGACCACGACCACGCGATCCAGGCTGTGCCGGAAGCGGAACGCGGCGATGTCTTCCGCGATGAGCGTGGCCGTCTCCAGCTGGGTGGCCGCCACCGGGACCGGCCGGATCTCCGGCTCGACGGTGGCCAGCTCCTCGCGGAGCGCCTCGACAAGCCGGGCGGGCAGCACGCCCGCGGCCGCGAGCGCTTCCGCCTTCTTGCACAGCCGGGTGGACGCCGGGTCGTGACCGCCGAAGACGAGGTCGCCGATGGTCGGCAGCGCGGGGCTGCGCAGCTGGGGCAGCTCGGTGACGCAACCGGTGGGATCGGCGAGGCCGGCCCTGATCGCGGACGCACCGACGATGCTGGTCACGGCGACTGAACCGCGCCCACCAGCGAGCCATACACCTGTCGCCATAGTGACCTCCCACCTTGATTAGATACCAGCGATCTGGCCCTCGCTGGGTGGTTTGGGCCCCGTCCACCCGCCTGCCGGGATGGCACCACCGTGACGGCGCCGGAGTCGGCGGCAACGACGCTGTCGCGGCCCGGCGGGCAGGGCGGACGGGGCTGTGGCGAGCGGGACCGGTCGGCGTCCGTTCCCGCCCTCCACGTCTTTGGGTTACGGCGCTGGCGCGCCGAACTCGACCCAGTTCAGGTTGACCAGTCCGGTGGTCGGGCCGCCCGACACCGCACCGAATACCAGGTAGAGCCGCTGCGTGCCGGCCGCGTAGCTGACCGGGATGCTCTGGCTCGCCCAGGAGTTGGTACCGCTGGTCGCGTTGAGCGTTGCCGTGGCGACGACCGCGCCGGTGGGCGAACCCACCCGCAGCTCGACCGTTGCCCGCGGCGTGCCGGCGGTGGCGGTGCCACCGCTGGCGTAGCGGAAGGTGACTGTGCTGGCGCCGCCCAGGTTGATCGGATCGAACGCGATGTGGTCACCCGCGTCGATGCCGGTCACGTGCTGGCCGCCGCCCGTGTCGCCGGTGTTGGCCACCGTCACGCCCTGCTGCACCTGGGCGAACTCGGCCTGCTGCCGGCGCACCTGGATGACCGCCTGGCCGACCGTGGTCAGTGCCGGCTGGCCGTTGCCGCCCAGGTCCGTGTACGAGGCGCTGATCCCGCCGTACAGGTAGCCGCCCGCGTGGTCGGCTCCGTCCGCCGGGGATGGCAGCGTACCCGAGCAACCGGTGGTCGCCGTCATCTCGTGGCCGTGCGTGTCGTGGCCAAGGATGAACGAGACCCGTACCCGGCTGCAGTCGATGGTGCCGTCCTCGGGATCGGTGACCGTCACCGTGTACGGGATCGTGTCACCCCAGTTGAAGAACGTGCCGGAGACCGGCGTTGTCACCGTCACCGTCGGTGCCGTGTTACCCACGACGATCTCGCGGGTCAGCACCGCCGTCTTGCCGGTGGAGTCGGTGACGGTCAGCTTGGCGACGTAGACACCGTTGCTCGTATAGGTGAACGACGGGTTCGGGTCGGCGGAGTCGACCGTGCCGTCGCTGGTGAAGTCCCAGGCGTACGAGATGGACTCGCCCGGGTCGGGGTCGAAGGTGCCCGCGCTGCTGAACTGCACGGTGAGCGGGGCCTGCCCGGAGGTGGGCGTGGCGGCAAGCTTGGCGACCGGCGCCCGCGTGCCCTTAACGTACCGGATCATGGCGAGCTGCGCGTCCGGGTTGGCCCGGAAGAAGCCGTCGCCGTACTCCAGGAAGTAGATGTTCCCTTCCGGACCGATTTCCATCTCCATCAGGTTGTCGAAGACGAAGCCGGGCAGGAACTGCTCGACGCCGGTCAGGTTGCCCTTGCCGTCGGTCTGCATCACGAACATCTTGTCCCGTGTGAACTCGCCGAAGAAGACCGCGTTGTTGTAGTACTCCGGCAGCTTCGTCTCCGAGTCCAGGTCGGCGTCGTACTTGTAGATCGGGCCGCCGTGCGGGCCGACGCCGCCGGTACCGATCACCGGCCACTTGAAGTCACACGCGGTCGGCGGGGTGGACAGGTACGCGCCCGCGCACGGGGTGAGGGCGTTGTACGTGTACCAGAACTGCGGCTGCTGCACCGCCGGCAGCACGGTCCGGCCGGTGTTGCGCGGCGAGTTGTTCACCGGCGCACCGCAGTTGAACGGCTGGCCCGAGGTGCGGGTCACGAAGTCGAAGTCGATGTACGGCAGGCTCGGCGAGTAGCAGTACGGCCAGCCGTAGTTGCCCGCCGTCTTGGTGGCGAACCAGCGACCGGTGCCCTCCGGGCCACGCGTGGCGCTCGGCACCCGCGAGTCCGGCGAGTAGTCGCCGACGTACACCATGCCGCTGGCGTCGACGTCGAACCGGAAGGGGTTGCGCAGGCCCATCAGGAAGATCTCCGGACGGGTCTTGTTGTCGTAGTCCTGGGTCTCGGGGAAGAGGTTGCCGCTCGGGATCGAGTACGTCCCGTTCGCCTTGACCTTGATCCGCAGCACCTTGCCACGCAGGTCGTTGGTGTTGGCCGAGGAGCGCTGCGCGTCGTAGCCGGGGCCCTGCGTCGGCGACTCGTTGATCGGCACGTACCCGTCGGAGCCACCGGCGTTGGTGTCGTCACCGGTGATCAGGAACAGGTTGCCCTTGCCGTCGAACTTCACCTTGCCGGCGACGTGGCAGCAGATGCCGCGGTCCACGTCCACCCGGATGATCTGCTGCTCACTGGACAGGTCGAGGTGCGGGGTCGGCTCTTCCACGAACTTGAACCGGGACAGCTGGTTGTACCCCTTGAACTTGTCCCACACCGTGGGGTCGGTGCTGGTCGCCGGCGCGTCGCCCTCGTTGACGCCGGTCGTGGCCGGGTCGTCGACCGGAGTGTTCAGCTTCGGCGCGTAGTAGACGTAGACCCACTTGTTGTTGGCGAAGTCGGGGTCGACCGTCAGCGTCTGCAGGCCGTCCTCGTCGTGGGTGTAGACCGGGACGGTGGTGATGACCGGGCTGGCGCCGGTCGCCGGGTCGTACAGCCGGATCTCGCCGCCGCGGGTGTTGTGCAGCACGCGGCCGTCCGGGAGCACCGACAGCGACATCGGCTCGCCCGGCTCGTCGTTGAGCGTGACCTTCTCGTAGTTGGCGAGCACGGTCGCGCCGCAGTCACCCTCGACCACGCCGGCCGACCACTGGATGCCGCCCAGCAGGTGCTTCTTGAAGCTGCCGTTGCGGTACGTCTCGATCGAGTGGCCCAGCCCGGTGTACCACGAGCGGCCACCCTGGTAGTCCTTGCACCAGGCCACCGGGTGGTCGAAGCCCATCGAGCCACCGGTGTAGCCCTTTTCGTCCACAGTGGCCAGCACGTGCGAGACGCCGCGGACGTTGGCGGTGTAGTTGTACCACTCCTCGTTCAACGTCAGCTCGCGCGGCACCGTCTCCGTGGAGGGGTGCGCACGGTCGGCGACCTTCACCGTCGCGCTGTCCACGCCGGACACACCGGAGACGCCGGTGCCGAGCACGTTGCGGTAGAACGTCCAGTCCTGCTCGGTCTCGGCCGCGGCGTGTACGCCGACGTAGCCGCCACCGGCCCGGAAGTACGCCTCGAACGCGGCTTCCTGCGTGGGGTTGAGCACGTTGCCGGTGGTGTTGAGGAAGACCACCGCGCGGTAGTCGGCAAGGTTTTCCGCGGTGAACGCCCCGCCGTCCTGTGTGACCGTGACGGTGAAGCCGTTTTCCGCGCCGAGCGCGCGGATGACCCGCACACCGTCCTGGATGGACGCGCGGCGGGCGCCGTCGGTCTTGGTGAAGACGAGCACCTTGTACGACTCGGGTGCGCGGGCGTCGGAGCGGAGCGTCTCGGGTCCGTTCTCCTGGGCGGTGAGGCTCTCGGCCGTACCCGGCTCGGGGGCGGCGTTGGCTGGTGCGGCGGCCACCAGCGGTATGGACAGCGCGGAAACGGCGGCCATTGTCAGCCACCGCCTTGCAAGTGGAGCCATGTAACCCTCCGGGGTCTGGGTGTGGGTTCCCTACCCCTGGCGCGGTGCCATGCCCGCCAAGGTCTTGCGAGCGCGCCGTGGTGCTGGTCGTACGGCGCGGCTGATTCTGGGCTCAACCGCGCCGTACGGCCGCCCCGGAAGCCACCCATCCGGACGCGGGGCGCAACCGCTTCCGGACCCTCGCGGGTAGCCCGAGGTGTCAAGGTGGGCGCGCGCCACCGCGCCCACGGTGGGTGTGGTCAGGCGGCGACTTCGGCCAGAGCCGGTGCCACCTCGGTCCACGCCGAGTCCTGCTCCGCCGAGCTGGTCACGGCGTCCATCACGAGCTGCACCTGGAGCGCGTCGACGAACGAGGGCGTGGGGTCCGCCCCGGTGCCGACGGCCTCCAGGAAGTCGCGCATCTCGTGCGTGAACGTGTGCTCGTACCCGATGATGTGCCCCGGCGGCCACCAGGCCGACAGGTACGGGTGGTCGGACTCGGTCACCAGGATCTTCGTGAATCCCTGCTCCGTGCCGGGCGCCGTGGCGTCGTAGAACTCCAGCTCGTTCATCCGCTCGAAGTCGAACGCGACCGAGCCGAGCGAGCCGTTGACCTCCACGCGCACGGCGTTTTTGCGGCCGGTGGCGAAGCGGGTGGCCTCGTACGTGCCCACCGCGCCGCCGTCGAGCCGCGCCAGGAAGAGGGCGGCGTCGTCCACAGTGACCGGACCAGTCCCCGAGCCGTCCGCCGACGCGGCCAGCCCGGCGGCCTCCGACGGCAGCGGGCGCTCCTTGATGAAGGTCTCGGTGAGCCCGCTGACGCCGGTGATCCGCTGACCCGTGACGAACTGGGTCAGGTCGATGATGTGCGCGCCGATGTCGCCGAGCGCACCGGAGCCCGCCTTGTCCCGCTGCAACCGCCAGACCAGCGGAAACTGCGGATCCACGATCCAGTCCTGCAGGTACGCCGCGCGGACGTGCCGCACCACACCCAGCCGTCCACTCTCGACGAGGTGGCGCATGAGCGCGACGGCCGGCACGCGGCGGTAGTTGAACCCGCACATGGACCGTACGCCGGCCGCCTGGGCCTGGACCGCCGCAGCGACCATGGCCCGCGCTTCCTCGACGGAGTTGGCGAGTGGCTTCTCGCACAGGACGTGCTTGCCCGCCTCCAGCGCGGCGATCGCGATCTCGGCATGGCTGTCGCCCGGTGTGCACACGTCGATCACGTCGACGTCGTCGCGGGTGATCAGCTCACGCCAGTCGGTCGTGTACGCCTCCCAGCCGAGCCGCGTGGCGGCCTCGGCCACCTTCGACTCGTCACGGCCGCAGATCACGGACATGCGGGCGCGTGCCGGAAGGTCGTACACGCGGTTCACGGTGCGCCACGCCTGCGAGTGCGCGGCGCCCATGAACGCGTAGCCGACCATGCCGACCCGCAGCTCTTTTTCCATGGTGGACAAGGTGGGTCTCCCCCCGTTACGTCAGAACCCGAGCTTGACGTAGTTGCTCGCGTTCTCCTTGGTGATGGTCTCGGAGGCGAGGATGATCTCCTTCGGGACCTGCAGCTCGACGAGGTCGGACATGCCCTTGTTCTGGGCGATGAGCCGGGCGAGCGAGATCGCCGACGAGGCCATCGAGGGGCTGTACGTCACGGTTGCCTTGAGCACGCTGTTGTCGGCCTGGATGGCGTCGATCGCCGCTTTGGAGCCGGCACCGCCGACCATGATGAACTCGCTGCGGTTGGCCTGGGTGATGGCGGCCAGGACACCGATGCCCTGGTCGTCGTCGTGGTTCCACAGCGCGTCCATCTTGGGCAGCGCCTGAAGCAGGCCTGCTGCTTCCGCCCGGCCGGTGTCGGCGGTGAACCGCGCGGCCCGCCGGTTCTGCACCTTGAAGCCGGCCTGGGCCAGCGTGTCGGCGAAGCCCTTCGACCGCTCCTGGGTCAGCTCCAGCTCGTCCATGCCGGCGATCTCGCCGATGACCGGGTTGGCGACGTTCTTCGCCTTCATCTGGTCGATGATGTAGTGCGCCGCGGACACGCCCATGCCGTAGTTGTCGCCCTTGATCTGCAGGCGGTAGGCGAGCGGGTCGGGGAATGCGCGGTCCAGGTTGACGACCGGGATGCCGGCCTTCATCGCCTCCAGACCGAACGCGTTCAGCTCCTTGCCGTCGTGCGGCAGCAGCACGATGATGCTCGGCTTCTGCGCGATGAGCGTCTGGAGCGCGGACCGCTGGGCGGCCGCGTCGGCGCCGGCCTCGACCGTCTTGAACTCGACGTCCGAGTACGTGTCGGCCTGGGCCTTGGCGTTCTTGGTGATCGCGGCGATCCAGCCGTGGTCGGCCGCCGGCGCGGAGAAGCCGATGGTGACCTTTTCGCCAGGCGCGGCGTTGGCGTTGCTGCCGGCGGCGACCGTCTGCGCGCCGCCGCCGCTCGGCTCGTCCGGCTCGTTGCTGGTGCACGCGGTGAGCAATGCTCCCGCGCCGAGCGCGGCCCCACCGAACAGCAGCCGGCGACGGGACAGGTCGGACGCGTGTTTCATGACGACCTCCGGTAATGGGTGCAAGGGGTCCGGCGGCCGTCCTCGTATCGGACGGTCACCAAGGGGTTTATCAGGGATAGCAGTTGGTTCTGATGGATCAGCTGGTGGTGATCTTGTTGTTTTTGGCGAGGAACTGGCTGAGCGATTTGAACTGAACCTGCTGGACCAGAACCGCGGCGACGATGATGCCGCCCTTGACCATGTTCTGGGCCTCGGTGGAGAGGTTGTTGATGGCGAACAGGTTGGTGATGGTCGAGAACACCAGCACGCCCAGGAGCGAGCCGATGATCGTGCCGCGGCCGCCGCTGAGCAGCGTGCCGCCGATGATCGCTGCGGCGATCGCGTCGAGCTCGTACAGGTTGGCCATGGCCGCCTGGGCCGAGGTCGCCTGCGAGGTGAGCATGATGGCCGCGATGCCGCAGCAGAGGCCGGACAGGGCGTACAGCAGCAGGGTGTGCCGCTTGACGTTGATGCCGGCGAGCCGGGCCGCCTCGACGTTGCCGCCGACAGCGACCGTGCGCCGCCCGAAGGTGGTGCGGTTGAGCAGGACCCAACCGGCTGCCACGACCGCGGCGAGGACGTAGACCAGCACCGGTACGCCGAGGAAGTCGTTGGCCGCGATGCCGTTGATGAAGTCGCTGGTGGAGACCTGGGTTTGCTTGTCAGACAGCTGCGCCGCCAGGCCGCGGGCCGCGACGAGCATGGCCAGCGTGGCGATGAAGGCGACAAGCCGCCCGTACGAGATGAGGATGCCGTTGACGACGCCCACACCGATGCCGACCGCGATCGCGCAGAAGATCATGCCGCCGGCGCCGTAGTCCTGGGTGGCGAGCGTGGTGCTCCACACCCCGGCGAGCGCGATGATCGCACCGACCGAGAGGTCGATGCCACCACCGATGATCACGAAGGTCATGCCGACCGTGACCACGCCGATGACGGAAGCCAGCTCGAGGATATTGAAGATGTTGTTGCGCACCCAGGTGCCGTCGCTGTAGAGCTCCGGCTTGGTGATGATGCCGACGACGATCAGCGCGATGAGCACGCCGACGAGGCCGAGGTTGCGGCGCATCGGCTCGGTCGCGTCATCGCGCCACCAGCTCCGCTTTTCCGCCGGCCGTTCCGGCTCCGGGTCCTTCACCGGCGCCGGCGCGGTCTGCGCTGTCATAGGGTGACCTCCTCAACTTGCAATGAACCCGCCATCACGAGGTCAAGCACGGTGTCTTCGTCAAGCTCGCCGGCCGGCGCCTCGCGGACCACCCGGCCCTCCCGCATGACCAGCACGCGGTCGGCCAGGCCCAGCACCTCCGGCACCTCGCTGGAGACCAGCAGGACGCCCACGCCCTGGGCGGCGAGGTCGCGGATCACCTTGTAGAGCTCGGCCCGGGCGCCCACGTCGACGCCCCGGGTGGGCTCGTCGAGCAGCAGCAGCTTGGTGTCACCGAGCAGCCAGCGCCCCACGACGACCTTCTGCTGGTTGCCGCCGGAGAGGGTCCGCACGGCGCGGCGCACGTCGCGAGGGCGCAGGTCGAGCCGCTCGGCGATGCGGTTGGCCTCCTGGACCTCGCGCCCGACGTTGGTGAAGCCGACCCGGGCGTACTCGCTGAACGTCGAGAGCGTGACGTTGCGGTAGATCGACTCGCCCAGCAGCAGGGCCTGGCTCTTGCGCTCCTCGGGGCCATGCCCAGCCCGGCGCGGACCGCCGCGCTCACGCTCCCCGGCCGCAGCGCCTTGCCGTTCATCCGGACCGTGCCGGCCTCGGAGCGGCGGGCGCCGAAGATGGTCTCCAGCAGCTCGGACCGGCCGGAGCCGACCAGGCCGGCGATGCCAACAATCTCACCACTGTGGACGGACAGTGAGATGTCGGCGAACTCGTTGGCGCGGGTCAGGCCTTCCACCCGCAGCAGCTCGGGCGCGCCCTGGACCTCGGGCGCCGGCTCCGGAAACACGTACTCGATCGTGCGGCCGGTCATGCGGCTGACCAGGTCGCGGGTCGGCGTGGTGCGGGCCGGAAGGTTGGCGGCCGTGGTGCGGCCGTCCTTGAGCACCGTCACCCGGTCGCCGATCTCGCGGATCTCCTCGAGCCGGTGCGAGATGTAGATGACCGCGATGCCCTGTGCGGTCAGTCCACGGATGATCCGGAAGAGGTTGGCCACCTCGTCGTGGGCGAGCACCGCGCTCGGCTCGTCCATGATGATCAGGCGGGCGTCGTGCGACAGCGCCCGCGCCATGCTGACCACCTGCTTGCCGGCCGCGGGCAGCGAGCGGACCAGGCGCCGCGACGGGATCTCCGAGTGCCCCAGTTTGCCGAGGATCTCGCGGGTGTGGCGGGCCATGTAACCGCGCCGCACGAAGCCGAAGACCTTTGGCTCGTGGCCGAGGAACGTGTTTTCTCCGACCGACAGGTCCTCGACGAGGTCGAGCTCCTGGTAGATGGTGGCGATGCCGGCCTTCATCGCGGCCTGCGGGTTGGCCGGCGCGAAGTCGTGGCCGAGCCACTCGATCTGCCCCTCGTCCGGGCGGTGCACGCCGGCGAGCACCTTGATGAGGGTGGACTTGCCGGCGCCGTTCTGCCCGAGCAGGCAATGCACTTCGCCGGCCCGCACCTCCAGCTGCACGCCGTCGAGCGCGCGCACGCCGGGGAACGTCTTGACCACGTCGGTGAGGCGGAGGACGACCTCGCCCTGCTCGGTCTGCTGCTCTTCGCTCATGATGCCTGCTCGAATGCCACGTCGCTGGCGAGCACGCCGGCACCGGTAACACCGGCCCGGGGTCCCAGCTCGGAGAGGACAACGGGAAGGTTGCCGGTCGCCAGCGGGAGCGAGCGGCGGTACACAACGCTGCGGATCTCGGCGAGAAGGATGTGGCCGAGGTGCGCCAGGCCACCGCCGATCACGATCATCGAGGGGTTGGCGAAGCTGACGAGCCCGGCGAGCACGCCACCGACCCGCCTACCCCCGTCGCGGATGAGGCGGATGCAGGTGACGTCCCCCTCGCTGGCGGCCTCCGCGACGTCGCGGGCGGTCACCACACCGTTGGCCGCGAGCCGGTCGGCGAGTGCCGGGGAGGTGCCGTTGCGCGCGGCCAGCGTCGCGTCCTTGGCGAGCGCCGCGCCGCTGAAGAGCGCCTCGAGACAGCCGACGTTGCCGCAGGTGCACATCGGGCCGTGCGAGTCGACCTGGATGTGGCCGATGTCGCCGGCACACCCGTCGGTGCCCCGGTAGACGTCGCCGCTGAGGTAGATGCCGCAGCCGATGCCGGTGCCGATCTTTACGAAGAGGAAGTCGTCGACGGAGTGGGCCACGCCGCCGTGCCGCTCACCGATCGCCATGATGTTGACGTCGTTGTCCACCACCGCGGGGCAGCCGTGCTCGCGGGTGAGCAGCTCGCGCACCGGAAAGCGGTCCCAGCCCGGCATGATCGGCGGCGAGACCGGCACGCCGTCGCGGAAGCTCACCGGCCCCGGCACTCCGATGCCGACGGCGTCCAGCTTCTCGTACGCACCGTCCACTTTGGCCTTTGCCAGCAGCTCGTTGACCCGCTGCAGGATCACCTTGGGGCCGGAGCGGATGTCGGCGTTCTCGTTGTACGCCGCGATCTGCTCCAGCCGGCCGTTGGTCACCTCGACGTCGACAGAGCTGGCGCCCAGGTCGACCGCGGCGAAGCGCAGGCCCGGGTTCAGCTCGACCAATGTGGACCGCCGGCCGCCGCGGGAGGCGGCCATGCCGGCCTCGGCCACGTAGCCGAGCGCGACCAGCCGGTCCAGCTCCCCCAGCAAACGGGGGCGCGGGATCTCCAGCCGGTCGGCGAGCTCGGCGCGGGAGATCGTGCCGTGGTCGCGCAACAAGCGGAGAAGCCGCAGGTGCAGTGGTTCGGCCGTACGCACGGAACCCTCCCTCGGAAGCGGTTCACATCGACGCAATGTCGGCGTGTTGTGTCCGACACACTAGGAGCCTTCCGCTCCCAATGTCCAGACCTTTACTCGTACTGATACACAACTTTTTTCTAAGTCAGCAGAAGTTGTGATCAGGGCACCCGGTGTGGGGCACCCTGATCACCACGCCATCTACCGCTTGTAGATGGTCAAGTCGGACATGTTCGTGTAGCTGAGCTGAGCGAACGAGAGGGACTGACCGGGGTTGGCCGTGCCCCCGGGGCGGTGTCCTGCTCCCAGTTCGCGTGGTGGAACTCCGGCTCCCCGATCACCTCGAAGAACTGCTGGAAGTTGATGTCACCCTCGCCCAGCGGCGTCATCACGTGCCCGTTGGCCTGCTCGGGCGCGCGGTCGCCGTCCTTGGCATGGAAGAGCGGGAAGCGCTTGGTCCGGTTTGCCACGTTCAGGATCGGGTCGAAGAGGTCGGTCCGCACCTGGCCGCGGGAGTTGGTGTAGGTCTTGTGCTTGAACCGGGCCACGTAGCCCCAGTAGATGTCGAACTCGAAGAAGACGTACTTCGGGTCGGTCTTGGCGAAGAAGTACTCCAGGCGGCGCACGCCGGACGACGCGGTCGGCCGGCCGTTGGCGTCCAGCGGGCCCGAGTCGAGCAGGAAGCTGTACGCCACGTCGTGGTTGTGCGTGTACAGCCGGAGGCCGCGTTCCTTCGCCTGGCGGCCCAGCTCGTTCCAGAGGTCCGCGGCCGCGTCCCAGTCGGACTGGTAGGCGCTGTTGGTCGGGTCCGAGCCCGTGCCGATGTTCTTCATGCCGAGCGTCTCGGCGATGTCCAGCTGCTGCTGGAACGTGTCGGCACGGATCTGGGTGTGCGTGCCGTTGGCGACGAGCCCGTTGTCGTCGAGGATCTTGCGGATCTCCTCCGGCGTGATCTGGCGGCCAAGGATCGAGGTGTGCTGGTTGTAGCCAGCGAACTCGATCTCCTTGTAGCCGATCTCGGCCAGGCGGGCCAGCACCCGCTCGAAGCCGTACGGGACACCGCTGTCGTCCGGTGCCGCGCTGATCCGGTCGCGCACGCTGTAGAGGATGATGCCGCGGTTCTGGCTCGGGATCAGCGGCTCGACGGTGATCTTCTTGTCACCGAGCGCCGGTGCACTTGTCTGCAGGACCGGGAGGCCGGCTGCGCCGAGCGCGGCGGCCGCGCCGGCCGAAGCCTGAATCAGGCGGCGACGGGTCAACGCTTTCTTGGACTGTGGCTCGCTCATGTACCTTCTCCACCTTTCTTCGGCGGCCGGGACCGCCGTCGACGACGAGAGCAGAGGTGTAGGACGTGTGTGAACGGAGAACGGGTGCGGACGACCCAGCCCAGCGCCGCCGACGCGCCGGACCTGCGGAAATAGGGGACTCAGAGCCGTTTGTGTCTCACGTGTTACGCCTGAGAGCAGACGCTAGCCCGCAGGGTCGCCGAAAGATAGTCCCCGAAGCAACAAACTTTTGATCGGCCGGACGAAAGATTGAACCGCCGATTGTGAAAGCGCTCTCTACGCCATCACTTGCACAACAACTTCGCCATCCTGCGCGAAGCGATCGCCAGACCGATGGCGATCACGGCCAGCAGGTACACCAGGTCGAGCCAGCCCGAGGCGCCGAGCGAGCCGGTGCTGATGCCGCGCAGCAGGTCGACGGCGCGGTACAGCGGGGTCAGCTCGATGACCCAGCGCAGGACGGACGGATAGGACTCGGCCGGGACGAAAGTGCCGGAGAAGAGAAACAGTGCGAACTGCGCCGAACCGACAATGTCGAAGTCCTGCCACCCGCGCATGAACGTGGAAAGCGCCATGCCCAGCGCGCCGAACGCGAAGCCGACAAGCACCGCCGCCGGAAACGCGGCCAGCGCCCGGAGCCCGGTCGTGAGGTCCAACGCGTACATCACGACGAGGAACGCGGCCGAATAGAGCGAGCCGCGCACCATCGCCCACGCCAGCTCGCCGAGCGCGATTTCGAAGGGCCGCACGGGGGTGGCGAGCACCCCGTCGTACAGCTTCATGAACTTCATCTTCCCGAAGAAGTTGAACGTCGTTTCCGACAGCGCGCCGGACATCGCGGCGGAGGCGAGCATCGCGGGTGCGACGAACGCCGCGTACTCCACCACCTGACCGCTCGGCAGGGTGAGGTCGCCGACCAGGCCGCCCACCCCGACGCCGATCGACAGCAGGTAGAGCAGCGGCTCGAAGAAGCCGGAGATGAGCACGACCCAGTACGCCGACTTGAGCGCCGCGACGTTGCGCTCGGCAACCGACGCGGAGCGGCGACCGGCGCCCTCGAAGCTGACCAACCGAGGCAGCACCAACGTGACCATCGCTAGACCACCAACCGCTTCTTGAACCGGACGCGTGCGATCGCGTAGCCGCCGGCCGCCCAGAGGGCGAGGTAGAGCAGGTGCCCCGTGACCGACCAGTCGGCCGGCACGCCGAGGGTGGCGGCGCGGGACAGGTCGACGCCGTGCCACAGCGGCGACGCGTACGCCAGCCAGCGCAGCCCCACCGGCAGCGACTCGACCGGGAAGAAGACGCCGGCGAACAGCGACATCGGGATGACCGCAAACCGGAACAGCAGCGCGAGGTAGCTGTCACTGGTGACCGACGAGCTGTACGCGAACGTGGGCGCCGCGAACGCCAGCGCGAGCAGCAGCGAGATCGGCAGCACGGCGAGGGCCCACCACGAGTGCAGCGCACCGAAGGCGGCGGCCACCACCAGGAACGCGACCGAGCCGGTCACCGCCCGGAAGAGCACGTACAACAGGTTGCCGCCGAGGATGTCGTCGATCCGCAGCGGCGCGGCGGCCTGCCCCTCGTACGTGCGCGCCCAGTTGAAGCTGCTCAGCACCGGCCAGGTCGACTCGAAGATGGCCACCTGCATCACCGTCGAGGCGATCAGGCCGGGCACGATCCAGTCGAGGTAGGGCACGCCGTCGACGCCACCGTCCACGTACTCCCCGACGCCCAGGCCGAAGCCGAGCACGGTCAGCAGCGGCAGCACGAACGTGGACAGCGCGCTGCCCCGCCACACCCGCCTGTAGACCACCAGGTGGTACTCGAACACCGAGGTCATCAGTCCACCAGCGTCCGGCCGGTCAGGTGGAGGAAGACGTCTTCGAGCGAGCTGCGGCGCACCAGCACGCTGGCCGGGGTGAGCCCTCGGCCGTGCACGTCGGCCACGGCGGTGTCGCCGTCGTCCACGTACAGCAGGATGCGGTCCGGCAGCACCTCGACCCGCTCGCCGAGGCCGCCCAGCTTGCCGGCGAAGGCTTCCTGCGACTCGGCCGCGAACCGCAGCTCCACCACCTCGCGCGTGGAGTGGCGCTCGATCAGCTCGCGCGGCGAGCCCTCGGCCACGATGCGGCCGCCATCCATCACCACGAGGCGGTCGCACAGCTGCTCGGCCTCGTCCATGTAGTGCGTGGTCAGCACCAGCGTCACGCCTTGCCGCTTGAGCCGGAACAGCCGCTCCCACACCAGGTGGCGGGCCTGCGGGTCGAGCCCGGTCGTCGGCTCGTCGAGCAGCACGATGTCGGGCTCGTTGACAAGCGCGCGGGCGATCGTGAGCCGCCGCTTCATGCCGCCCGACAGCGGCTCGACCTTGCTACCGGCCCGCTCGGCCAGCTGCACGAAGTCGAGCAGCTCGGCCGCCCTAGCCCGCGCGACCCGGCGGGGTATGCCGAAGTACCGCGCGTAGGTCGTCAGGTTTTCCTGGACCGTCAGCTCGGGGTCGAGGTTGTCCAGCTGCGGGCAGACGCCGAGGCGCGCGCGGATGGCCGGGCCGTCGCGGGTCGGGTCCTTGCCGAGGATCCGCAGCGTGCCACCGGTGGGCGGCGAGACACAGCCGATCATGCGCATGGTCGAGCTCTTGCCAGCACCGTTTGGACCCAGGAACCCGAACGCCTCGCCCGGCCGCACGTCGACGTCGATGCCATCGACGGCCGTGAAGTCGCCGAACCGCTTCACCAGCCCCCGCGCTTGGATGAGTGGTTGGACTGTTGTCACGCCCGGCACCCTAACCCGCCCCTCCGACACGTCTCCCACCACTTTTCGAGGACTTTTGATGTCCCTGGAGAAAGTTCTCTCGGGATCGACCAAACTTTGCGCTATCTTGGCCGAATGGTTGGAGTGTGGCCCGACAATCGGCACCAGGCGGCGGTCCTCCGCCTCCTGCGCGACGGCGGGCCCCGCTCCCGCGCCGAGCTTGTCGACGCGGTGGGACTGTCCCGGTCGAAGCTGGCCGTCGAGATCGACCGCCTGATCGACCGCGGCCTCGTCGACACCGCCGGCCCCGCCGCCTCCCGGGGTGGCCGCCGTTCGTCGGTGATCCGGATCGCCGCGGCCACCCGGTTTCTCGGCATCGACATCGGCGCCACCACCCTCGACCTCGCCGTCACCGACGGCGAGATGCGCGTCCTCGGCCGCGTCACCGAGCGCACCGACCTGCGCAAGGGCCCGACCGCGGTGATCAGCCAGGCCCTGGAGATGGTCAACAAGCTCCGCGTCGAGACGGGCACGCCCCGCTTCACCGGCGCCGGCGTGGGCATCCCCGGCCCGGTCAGCTTCCGCGAGGGCATGCCCGTGTCGCCACCGTTCATGCCCGGCTGGCACCGCTTTCCGGTGCGGGAGACGCTGGCTGCCGAGCTGAGCTGCCCGGTCCTCGTCGACAACGACGTCAACATCATGGCGCTCGGCGAGATGCACTCCGGGATCGCCCGCTCGTTCGAGGACTTCCTCTTCGTGAAGATCGGCGCCGGCATCGGCTGCGGCATCGTCGCGGCCGGCGAGGTCTACCGCGGCGCCACCGGCAGCGCCGGCGACATCGGCCACACGTCGGTCGACCCGCACGGCCCGGTCTGCGTCTGCGGAAACACCGGCTGCCTGGAAGCCTTCTTCGGCGGCGCCGCCCTGACCCGCGACGCACTCGCCGCCGCCCGCTCCGGCCGCTCCCCCCACCTGGCCGACCGCCTGCGCGAGAGCGGCGCGGTAACCCCGGTCGACGTCTCGACCGCCGCGGCCGACGGCGACCCGTTCGCGATGAGCATGGTCCGCGACGGCGCCCGCCGCGTCGGCCAGGTGCTCGCCGGCCTGGTCAGCTTCTTCAACCCCGGCCTGATCGTGATCG
Source organism: Phytohabitans houttuyneae (assembly GCF_011764425.1). NCBI lineage: Bacteria > Bacillati > Actinomycetota > Actinomycetes > Micromonosporales > Micromonosporaceae > Phytohabitans > Phytohabitans houttuyneae. The sequence goes on along the minus strand of NZ_BLPF01000004.1, from coordinate 887,994 downwards.
GTGGCGGCGTGGCCGGCATCGGCCACGCCCTGCTGGCCGAGATCCGGTCGGTCGTCTACCGCTCGTCACTCCCCCTCGCGACCGGCGACATGCCCATCGCCCTCTCCGAGATGGGCGACGAGGCCGGCTTGGTGGGCGCCGCCCGCATGATCAGCGACCACATCTGCCACGACCAGGGCACGCCAGCTCTCCGCCCCGCTTAGATTCGGGCAACCGCGACGTCCGCGGTGACGGTCGTCGCGGCAGCTCGCATCCGGTTCAGGTTGGTTCTAAAGGCGAGCAGCGTCGTGCCGGCAAGCAGGTCGACGAAGAGCGCTGCGCGAGGGTGTCAGGTCGGGGTTGAGGCGGCGCGAGCCGCCGCCACGAGCTTGCCCACCGTCGCGTCGTCCTCGGGCGTGCCCGGGTCGTAGCGCACCGTCCAGCTCAGGCCGTCCACACCGCTCACCCGCCGCGCCACCACCCGCACGCCGCCGCCCTCGGGCAGAGTGTGGTGTTCGGTGTAGGCGACCGACCGGGTCACGCGGGTGCGCACCTGGTCGGGCACCTCGCCGGGGTCCAGCAGCAGCGTGGAGAGGATGGGCTGGTCGGCGACCACCGTGTAGCCGTCGCGTTCGTCGACCACCGATGCGGGGGTGACCACCAGCTCGCGGCCCGACCACACGGCCTTGTGGATTTCGTGCCAGCCCAGGCGGTGCAGGCCCGGCAGCCACAGGCCGCGGTTGCTCGCGACCACCGCGCCCTCGCCGGCGGTCGGTGCCCAGGCGAGGATGCGCTCATCCGGGTCCAGGGCCGGGCGTTGGTCAGCCGGCAGCTTCGGTTTGCGCTTGAACAACGCCATCGCCTACAGACCCCCGACCGCCTGCTCGCGGAGCGCGCGCGCGTGCTGCTCCAGGGAGAAAAGTTCCCCGGCCAGTGCCAGATACTCGTCCTTGTTGGTCACCGGGTTGACGCGTTGCACCTTCGACTTCAGGTCGCGGATGCGGGAGGCCACCGAGGCCAGCTGGAGGCGGGCGAGCGCGACCGAGACGTAGCGGGGGTCGGGCTCGTTGTCCAGGCGCAGCGGCTCCACCGCCAGCTCGCCGACGAGGGCCTTCGCGGCGAGGTCGCCGCACGCGTCGCGTACCCCCTCGATCCAGACGGCGCCCGCCACCGCGGAAGCCGCGCCGCCCGCGGTGGTGATGCCCTCACGGACCGCGATGTGTACGGGGTGGCGGTAGACCTCGGCGCCCAGCGCGTCGAACATCGGGCCGGCCAGCGCGGGCATCTGCAGCGCCAGCTTGAGGCACTCGCGCTCCACCATCGCCTGTGGACTGTCCACAGCGGACTCCGCTGGCGCGGGGCGGCCGGGTGGCGGCTCGGCGCGGCCGGTGGCGGCGGCCACGGCGCGCTGGACCGGCTCGATCTCCATGCCGAGGTCGCCGGCGAGCTTCCGCACGTACTCCGGGCGCTTTTCGCGGTCTTTGATCTTCGCCACGAGTGGCGCGGCGCGGCGCATCGCGTCGACCCTGCCCTCGACGGTGTCCAGGTCGTGGCGGGAGAGCACCTGGCGCAGCGCGAAGTCGACGAGCGGCTCGCGGCGGGCGATCAGGTCGCGGACGGCGAGGTCGCCCTTTGCCAGGCGCAGCTCGCACGGGTCCATGCTGTCGGGCGAGATGGCGATGAACGTGCGGCCGACGAACTTCTGGTCTTCCTCGAACGCCCGCAGCGCCGCCTTCTGCCCGGCCGCGTCGCCGTCGAAGGTGAAGATGATTTCGCCGGTGAAGCCGTCGCTGTCCATCAGCAGCCGCCGCAGCACGCCGATGTGGTCGCTGCCGAACGAGGTGCCGCAGGTCGCCACGGCGGTGGGCACGTCGGCGAGGTGGCAGGCCATGACGTCGGTGTACCCCTCGACGATCACCACGCGCCCCTGCTTGGCGATCTCGCGCTTGGCCAGGTCGACGCCGTAGAGCACGTGCGACTTCTTGTAGATGGGCGTCTCGGGGGTGTTGAGGTACTTCGGGCCGTCGTCCTGGTCGAAGAGGCGGCGCGCGCCGAAGCCGATCACGTCGCCGGTGAGGTCTTTGATCGGCCACAGCAGGCGGCCGCGGAAACGGTCGATGAGCGAGCCGGAGCGCGCCTCCCGCACCAGGCCCGCGGTGATCAGCTCCTGCGGCGTGTACCCCTTCTGCCGCAGGTGCTTGGCGAGGTGGTCCCAGGCGTCGGGGGCGAAGCCGCAGCCGTACAGCTGGGCGGTGGCCCGGTCGAAGCCACGCTCGGCGAGAAACTCGCGCGCCTTCTGCGCGGGCCCGGTGCCGAGCTGGTCGGCGTAGAACTCGGCGGCGGCGACGTGCGCGGCGACCAGGCGCTGCCGCTGCCCCTGCTGCTGGCGCACCGGCGCCGGCCCGGCCTCGATGTAGCGCAGCTGGATGCCGGAACGCCCGGCCAGCCGCTCGACCGCCTCGATGAACGAAAGGTGGTCGATGTCCATCAGGAACTTGATCGCGTCGCCGCCCTGGCCGCAGCCATGGCAGAAATACACGTTTCGGGCGGGGGCGACGGTGAACGAGGCGGTCTTTTCGTCGTGGAACGGGCACAGGCCCTTGAGGTTGCCACCGCCCGCCGACTTCAGCGTGACGTGCTCGGAGATGACGTCGGCGATCGCCGTGCGGTCACGGACCAGCGCGATGTCCTCGTCCCGGATGCGGCCAGCCATGTCCTACATCCTGCCTCACCCGTCCCGGCCGCCGCCGCGCCTCCCCAGCGGCACCCGGCCGGCGCCCATCACTCCCCGGTCGCTGACGAGGCCACGGCTCGGCGGCGGGCGGCGACGCGCAGGCCCGCGCCACCGCCGACGAGCGCGGCGCCGACCGCCACGAACGCGCCGATCGCGAGGCCGGTGCGAGGCAGGTCACCGCCACCGCCGCCGGTGCCGTCCGTCGGGCTCGGCGACGGGCGGGGCGACGCCGTCGCGGTGGGCGAGGCGGTCGGTGACACCGTGGGCGGCGCGATCGAGACGCCGATCTCCACGCCCGCGGTCGGTTCGAGGGCGCCGGGTACCTGCGCCGACATCGCACCCGGCGCACCGGCGAGAGCGAGCGCCACCGCGGCGAGCACCACCGCCCGGCTGCGGGACGCGGCCGCCGACGGCACCGCGTCGCCGCGGCCGACGAGCTCCGCCTCCACCGCGAGCCGCCGGAAGCGCCGCCGCCGCAGGAGCCAGAAGAGCAGCAACCCGACGAGCAGCAGGGGTACGGCGACGAGGAGCCAGGGCACGGCCCACATCGAACGGGACTCGGTCAACGAGAGCGCGGTGTTGTCGACCTGGGGGTTCACCGTGACCTGCGCGTCGAGCCGGCCGGCCGGGAAGACGCCCGCCAGCTTACGGGTGATCCGGATCTCGGAGTCCGGCAGCAGCTCCGGGATGTCGATCACCTCGCTGTTGGCGACCCGCACGCCGAGCGGTCCCCGCACCTCGATCCGCGCCTTGCCGCTGAAGCGCACGTTGCCCGTGTTCGCCACCTGGTACGTGACGGTCATGTCCCCGCCGCCGAACGGGATCAGCGGGTTGTCGTACACCGCGTCGACGCGGGTGATCTCCGCGGCCGGCTGGGCTGGCCCGTCGACCCTCAGGTACACGCGGGACGCGATGCGGCGCTCGACGTTGACCTGCTGGCCCTGCTCGTTGGTGGTGCTCTCGGTGGCACCGGCGATAAGGCCGCCGATGTGGTCGCCCGGCTCGGCGTTCGCGGGGACCTTCACCCTGAACGGGATGTCCACCCGCTTGCCCACCGGCACCGTGTAGTCCCTGCGCGGGAGGGTGATCCACGACCCGACGTCCTTGGGCTGCTCGCTCGCCGGCAAGAGGGCGAAGCCACCGTCCGGTGCGTTGAACGCGTCAGTGGCGTACACCGACACCTTCAGCGGCTTGGTGCCGAGGTTGCTGACGGCGACCCAGTCGGACACCTCCTCGCCCGGCTTGAGCCCGTACTCGAACCGGCTCCGCACGGTCGGGCCCTTGGAGCTGGACGGTACGACGCTCCACTTGAAGTCGTCGCCGGGCGCCCTGGCCGGCGCGGCACTCGCGGGCGCCAGTGGCTGGGTCGCGAGGAGCACTGCCAGCGAAGCGAACAGAAGCCCGGCGCGCGTGGCGAGCCGGGAGCGGGCGGGTCGGGCGGGTGTCATGGCTCGGGCTCCTCGTGGGCTCCGGATACAGGCATGCGGCGGAGGTGCCGCGGGCGTTGACCCACGACACCTCCGCCTATGTCAGCCCGTGGCTGGACTCGATCGAGATGATCAGGCCAGCGTCAGGGTCAGGGTGGCGGCGTACGCGCCGGGCGCGGCGGTGTCCGGCACGGACAGCGTCAGGCCGGCGCCGCAGTCGAACACGCCCGCGCTGCTCGCCTGCGCCGCCGAGCAGAGGGTGCGGGTGGCGCCGAGGTCGGCACCGGCACCCGCCGTGACCGAACCCGAGCCGCTGGTCTTGGTCGCGGTCGGCGCCCAGGTCAGGTTCGCGGCACCGATCGCGGTCGTCGCCGGAACGGTGTTGAAGTCCTCAAGCTGGCCGGTCAGGTCCCAACCCGCGTTGCTACCGCGCAGGTCGGTCACCGTGGCCTTGTTGAGGTCGCCGGTCGCGGTGCCACCCACGGTGCCGCCCGCGAGAGCGGCCGTGTTGCCGGCCACCGCCAGGCTGAACGCGCCCGGGGTGATGTCCGCGACGATCTCCTGCGCTGCCGCCGGGCCGTCGCCGAGCTCGACCGTCACCGACTGCGGCGAGGAGGTGGAGGGGTTGAACGCGGCCGGGCTGGCCGGCGTGAAGACCGCCGTGATCGAGTGGGTCCCGATCGGCAGCGAGGTGGTGGTGAGGCTGGCGGTGCCGCTCGCGACCGGCGCGGTGCCGATCACGGTGCTGGCGCCCCGCCGGAACTGCACGGTGCCCGCGGCGTTGGACGGCGCCACGGTCGCGGTCAGCGTGACCTCGTCGCCCGACTCGATGGTCGCCGGGGAGACGGCGAGCGTGGTGGTGGTGTCCTCGGCCACCGGCCCGCTGTCGACCCGCCAGTTGGTGCCCTCGACGACGATCGGAAGCTGGAACTCGTCAGGGTGCCGGCCGGCGGTCAGGCTGAAGCACTCGATGATGATCACGTACGAGCCCGGCGCGACCGTCGTGACACCCAGCGCCTGGGCCAGCGAACGGTTCGGCGAGATCGTCACGGGCGCCTGGTCGTACCCGCCGCCACCCAGCGCGCGCGCCAGGTTCTGGTAGGGACCACCGGCCGGACCCACCCGCAGACCGGCGTTCTCCCCGAACCCGCTCGGGCACGCGTTCTGGGAGGTGGCCGTCGTGAACATCGGGTTGGCGTCGACCGTGCCGTTCGTCGGCGCGACCGTGATCGCGCCGAGGGAAGCCGCCTGTGCCGGCGACGCCACCGCCACGAGTACGCCGGCCGACATGACGGCCACACCAAGCAGCGCGCCCGCACGAGCGAACATGCGCTTGCTCATGAATCACTTCCTCTCGCTGAGGATGATGCCCAGCCGGACCCTGGTGACCCGGCCGGCAATCAGGCTCCACAGCAGCCGTGTCCCGGTAGGCAGGCCAATGTCTCCGCCGAACGTGCGGAAGGCGAATTCTCGGTGCCCGTTCATCAGGAAAAAGGGCGTCGCGCAAAGACCATTCGGACGGTCGGGCCTGGATGGACGAGCGATTCTCAGCCGAAACGACCATGGACGTAGTCGGAGGTGCGGGGGTCCTGAGGGTGGTCGAACATCGCCGGCGTCGGCCCGTGCTCCACGATCACCCCCGGCGTGCCCTGTGACGCCAGGAAGAACGCGCACAGGTGCGAAACCCGTGCGGCCTGCTGCATGTTGTGCGTGACGATCACGATCGTCACCTCGTGTACAAGCTCCGCGATGGTCTCCTCGATGCGCCGCGTCGACGTCGGATCCAGCGCGGAGCACGGCTCGTCCATCAGCAGCACGCGCGGGCGTACCGCCAGTGAACGCGCGATGCAGAGCCGCTGCTGCTGCCCGCCGGAGAGCGCGCCACCGGGCTGGCGCAGCCGGTCGCGAACCTCCTTCCACAGGCCCGCCTTGGTCAGCGTCTCCTCCACGAGGTCGTCCCGTTCGCCGCGGGAGACCCTGGTACCCGTGAGCTTCAGCCCCGCCACGACGTTGTCGTAAATCGACATCGCCGGGAAAGGGTTGGGCTTTTGAAACACCATGCCCACCTGCCGGCGGGCGTCGGTGATGCGGCGCTCCGCCGAGTAGAGGTCGCGGCCGTCGAGCAGAACCTCACCGGCGAGCGACGCGCTCGGCACGAGCTCGTGCATCCGGTTGAGGATCCGCAGGAACGTCGACTTGCCACAGCCCGACGGCCCGATCAGCGCGGTCACCTTGCCCGCCGGCATGGTGAGCGACACACGGTCGAGCACCTTGTGGTCGCCGAACCAGGCGGAGATGGACCGCGCGTCCAGGCTCGCCAGGCCGCTGGCGTCCCGCCGCGGCACGGGCGCCGTCGCGGCGACCGGCGGACCGAGGTCGACCATTGTCGCGTCGTCGATCTGAGTCACGGCACTGTCCTTTCTAGACCGCTACAGGAGGTTGGGCAGCAGTCGCGCGGCCTGGTCGGCGATGGCCAACCCCAGGGCGAGCAGGACGGGAGCACCGACGATCCACGCCTGCCATCCACCCCAACGGGCGCGCAGATAGGTGACTCCCAGCGTGGCGAGCAGCAGCGCCTGACCCCACAGCATGAGCGGCGTCCAGGCGCCCGAATCGGTGGCCAGTGCGGCTTCCGCGGGCGGCAGCGACGTCGCGCCGAACTTGCGGGCCGGCGTCGGCTGGGTGGGGCTGACCAGATCGGCGTCGACGCGCAGGATGTCCTGCGGGATGAACGGGTCGCCGCCCGCCGTCACCAGCGTCATCCGGCCCTTGCCGGCGGCCAGCGGGGGCGGTGCGGGCTCGCCGGGATGGCGCAGCCCGATCACCCGGTACTCGTGCTCGCCCTGTCCGGTCGTCACGGTGATCCGGTCGCCGGGCAGGAGCAGGTCCAGGTCGCGGAACGGGCCGCCGTACGCCGCCCGCCGGCCCATCACCACCGCCGTCCCGGTCTGTCCAGGTAGGACGCTGTCACGGCGGTGCCCGGGACCGAGCTGCAGCACTTCGCCGGTCGTGCCTTCGAACACGACGGTCCGCAGGCCGATGGCGGGGATTCGCAGTACCGCGACAGCCGAGCCGGGGCTGACGAGGTGCTCGGTACCCTCTTCGGCCCCGTCCGCGAACTCCAGCCGCGTCTGACCGACCGGCGCCGTGCCCCGCGCCAGCTCGGCCCGGAAGTCGGCGAAGGCCGTCTGCTGGTTGCGCTCGTACTGCACCTGCGAAAGCAGCGTCAGGTGCACGACGAAGCCCAGCGCCACCGCGGCGAGGATGCTCAGCGCGATGCCGGGCAGCTGGAGCGCGAGGCTGACCACGGGCGGCCCCGGTCGCGGCGGCGGTGACGGAGCCGGCTGCGGCTGCGGCGACGGCGCGGACGGTGGCGGGCTCGGCGCGGACGGCTCGCGAGGAGGGCTCGCGGCCGGCGGCGGCTCGATCGTGATGGTCATTCCGGGTCTTCCGGCCAGCTGACGGGTCCGGGCTCGGGCCGGCGGCGGCGGGTCAGGAGCATGAACCCGGTGCCGGTGCCGATCAGCGCGAGGCCCGAGGCGCCGATGGCGATGAGCGGCGTGCCGGTGCTGGCCAACGAGCCGTTGCCATCCCCGTCACCGTCACCGTCCCCGTCCCCGTCACCATCCCCATCGCCGTCACCATCCCCGTCTCCATCGCCATCCCCGTCACCATCCCCGTCCCCATCGCCGTTGGCCGTGATCTGGTACGCCTTCGGTGCAGACGTGGAGGCGTTGTACGCGGCGCTGTCGGTGGGCGTGAAGACGGCGGTGAGCGTGTGGCTACCGGCGGCGAGCGTGCTCGTGCTGACGGTCGCGGTGCCGTTCGCCACGCTGACCGCGTCGCCGATCTGTGTGGCGCCGTCCATGAACCTGACGGTCCCCGCCGCGGCGCTCGGCGCCACGCCGGCGGTCAGCGTGACCGCGCTCCCCTCCACCTGCTGCGAGTCGGGGTTGGCCGCCAACGTCGTCGTCGTGTTCTCCGCGGAGCCGGACCCGGCCTGGATGGTGAACGGCAGCGTCGGCAGGTTCTGGGCGCGGAAGCCGACGGTGTCCGACGGGGTGAACGTGGCTTTCAGCACGTACACACCGGCGGTCAGGCCGCTGGCGGTGACCGAGGCGGTGCCGGTCGTCACGTCCTGCGGCTCGCCGATGTCCTGCTCGTCCGCGCTGCCGCCGTCCGTCTTCTGGCTGGTGAACCGGACCTCGCCGGTGATGTCGGGGCGGTCCGTGGTCGCGGTCAGCACGATCGCCGTACCGCCCGGCTGCGGGCTCGTCTTGTCCGACGCCAGCGTGACCTCGATCGGGTACCGTCCACGGTAGACGGTGACCTGCGAGGCGCTCGACGTCGAGCCGAAGTGGGCGTTCGCGTCGGCCGGGCTGAAGACGGCGGTCACGTCGTACTTGACGTCGGCTTCGGTGGGCCCCGCGACGGCACCGGGCAGGATCGCGTCCGCGAGGGTGGCTTTGCCGTCCGCGCCGACCGGTACCGGCTCTCCGACCGGCTCCGCCGCCTGCGAGCCGATCTTGCGCATGAACTGCACGGACCCCGCGGCGGCGGGTGGGGTCACGGTGGCGGTCAGCGTGACCGGCGTCCCTTCCTCGATCTTGCCGGTCGGCGCGACCGCGAGCGCCGTGCTCGTCTGTGCCGCGGCGCCACAGCTCGGCGCGGTCGTCCACGTCGTACCGCAGATGATGATCGGCAGCTCGAACTGGTCGGGGTGGCGGCCCGCCGTCAGGCTGAAGCACTCGATGATGATCGTGTAGCTGGTGGCCGCCGGCGCCGCGCCGAGCGCCGCCTGGAGCGACCGGTTCGGCTCGATCGTCACGGGCGCCTGGTCGTATCCGCCGCCGCCCAGTGCGCGGGCCAGGTTCTGGTACTCACCGTTCACCGGTCCCACCCGCAGGCCCGCGTTCTCGCCGTACCCGCTCGGGCACGGCGCCGAGGACGCCGCGCTGGCGAACATGGGGCTGCCGGTGACGCTGCCGCTGGTCGGGGTGATCGTGATCGCGCCGAGGGACGCTGCCTGCGCCGGCGCGGCGAGCGTGAGGACGACGCCGGTCGCCAGCACGCCGCTGGACAGGAGTGCCGCCAACGCGAGCGCGAACCAGTTGCGACGCCGTTGCCTTCTCATCGCTCATTTCCTCCGGTTGAGGGACGCCGAGCGGTCCGGGCGGCCTCGGCGGGCCACCCGGACCTCAGTGCTGCCGCTTGGTCAGCTGTTGAACCGCAGGTCGGTGTAGCCGCAGTTGGCCTCGAGCGGGCTGTTGAGCGTCCCGCGGTAGCCGAAGCCGAACAGCTCGACGACCCGACGCTGCTGGCCGTTGACGGTCACCGTGTCGCTGCAGACCTGCGAACCGGTGCCGACGAACGTGCTCTGGACGAGCGGGTTGGTGAGGTTGGCCGTGGGCACCACGTTGTACACGTCCCGGCGGAAGGGCACCGGGAAGTTGACGTTCAGCACGCCGCCGACGACCGGCTGCGTGGTGGCCTGCGTGGTGGTGCTCATCGCGACCGGCTGGGTCGGACCGCGACGGTCGGCGACGACCACCGGCGGGAGTGCCGCCTCGATCGCCGCGTGGTTGCCCTGGGCCACGAACTGGCCGATGGAGAACGGAATCACGTGGGTCAGGTTGCCGGTGAGCACCGTGCCGTCGTGCTCCTGCACCCGCGGGTGCACCGGGACCGCCGGGGTGGAGATGTTGTTGTCGTGGTCCACCGCCATGCAGGGGTAGTCACCGGCGTTGATCTCGTTTTCGGTGATCGCCATACGGGCCGGCTGGATCCAGAACTCCCAGGTGCCGGAGCCGGTCTGGATCATCCGCGGCACCACGGTGTTGCCGGCGACCCGCGTGTCGAAGCACTTGTAGACGCGCTGGATCTGGGCGAACGACCAACCGAACGGCAGATCGCCGTCCTGGTGCACGGCCAGCGTCACGGCGTCGACACCCGCGGGGATGTAGGTGTAGGCACCGGTGTTCGACGGGGTGCTGCCGCCGCCGTAGCTGGAAGAGCGGGCGAAGTCGACACAGCCCTGGATGTTGACGCCGGTCGCCGCCGGAAACTGGCCCGCCGTGCCGGGGCCGGCACCGTCGAGGTCCTCGCCCTGCGACGCGCGCAGCGCCTGGCGGCCCTGACCCGAGCCGTTGGGCCGCTGGAACGAGCAGCCGGTCGACTTCGTCTTGATGGTCGTCGTACCGCCGGCCGGCGGACGGGCGTCCCACGACGCGACAAGGTCACCGGCACCGAGCGCCTCACCGAGGCCGTTGCCGAGGTCCTGCGTGGTGTCCGAGCCGACACCGGCGAGCTGGCGGAACTCCGTGGCGGGGTCCGGGTCGGCGACGGCCGGACTGGCCGCCACGACCAGAGCGACAGCGGCACCCAGGCCGGCCACCGCCACTCTGCCGATGGTCTTGACCTTCATGTGTGCTCCCTTTCTGCGGGACTCAGAGGTCTGGCTGGCGGGCTGAGCCGTTGAGCCAGACCCTCCGGGCAAGACACTCAGACTCGCCTCCATGCCCGACGAGCCGGAGCCATCGTCGCGTCGGGGCACTGGCCGTCGAAACCGATGCCAGACAAACGTTTCGCGCGTATGTCTCTCGCCAACACGTAGGCCGGATGAACAGCGGCTGGCGAACTCTCTCCTCGCCGGTCGAACGGTCATTTGCGCCCCGTCCGAACGGCGAATCGCTGCAGGATCGGGCCGGCGATTCCGCCGACGAGACCCATCAACAACGCGGCGATCAGAATGAACCGGATGATCCCCAGTGGACTGCCCTGCGTCGCCTGCGCGGCGGGGGCGGCCACCGGCGGTGTGCCGGGTGCGGGCGTGGCGGCCGACGGGGTCAGCCCGCCGCTGGGCACGCCGGCCGGCGCCGGCGGCGTCGCTCCCGGGCTCGGGTCGCCGGATCCCGGATCGCCGCCGGTGGGCGCCGGCGTTGTCGGCGATACCCAGTTTTCCAGCTGGCTGGCCGACACCATCGCCTGTTCACGCAGGGCCGCGGGCAGCGGGACGTAGCCTTCCGGCAGCTGGCCCCACGCCTCGCCCGGGTCCTGGCCGGCGCCGGCGGCGTACCGCATCAGCCTGGCGTACTCCTTCCGGGCCGCCGCGGGCTCGCTGGTGTCCGCGACCGCGTAGGAGACGGAGGTCAGCGGATACGCGCCCGGCGTGGCCCACGCCTTCACCGGGTCGATGACGCTGGCGCCCCGCACCTCGCTCGCCACCGCCGTCGCGGCCGCGGCCGTCACCGCCTCGCGCGTGGGCGCCCGGCAGTCGTCCGCGACATAGTTGCCGGCGCTGTCCCGCTTGGTCTTGCAGAGCTGTGCGGTGAAAAGGCCGTACTTCGCGGCGGATGCCGAGTCGGTAATCGACATGACGAACCGCGATCCCGGTGACTTTCGCGCCATGTCCGCGTAGCGGCAGCACGGGGTGGCGTCGCCGGGGTTGTTGGGATCCGGCCGCAGCGGCTGCTCCTTGCCCTTCGTCGCCGCGCGCAGCGTCTGCAGCGCCGCCTCGCTCATCGACCCCATGTAGGGCCACTTGTCTAGCGTGCAGAGCGGAAACTCGACGTTGCGCCCCTGGATGGGTTCGAAGCGCGTCTCCCGGTAGCAGCCGGGGTCGGACTTCGGGAATGTCTCTTGTGGAGTCGCGAACAGGTCCTTGTACGCCGGGTTGACCCACATGCCCTGCCCGTCGTCGCGCTGGCCCTGCACCCACGCCTTGGCGTCCGGATCGCTGAGGATCCAGCGCCAGAGGTCGCGGGCGGCCGCGGAGTTGCCGACCGAGACGATCAGGCCGGCGAGCGTGGCGCTGCGCTCCCGGCCCCAGTACCGGAAGTCCGGGTTGAGGTCCAGAAACTCCTCGTCGTACCGGATGCTGTGCGGCGCGGCCGCCAGCGGGGTCAACGTGTCGTTCTGGTAGCTCTGGGTCAGCAGCTTGGCCAGGAGCCGCGGCGTCAGCTTCAGGTCGGTCACCGCCAGCCCGTGCCGCCGTTGGACTTCGTCCGGCGGCGGCTGGCCGCTGACGTGCAGCGGGTTGATGATGTTGTAGTCGATGTTGATGGCGACGACCGTGCTGCTCAGCGTCGCCGGGGCGTGCACCAGTGGCGGGTTGCTGGAGGGGACCGGGTCTGCGCTGTATACGAGGCCGGGCGCGCTCCCGGACGGGCTGGTGACCTGCTGTGCCGCCTCGAAGTCGCTGATGGCGGAGTAGCCGAAGACCGGGCCGTCGTTGGCGCAGAGCACCGGCTGCCAGGAGGTCACCGCCTCGGCGACGGCCTCGGTACCGGCCGTGCGCCGCTCCGCCTTGTCCAGCGAGCACCCACCCTCGACCGGTGCGAACTGGAGCGGCACGACGATCCGGTGCTGCCACAGCGCCGGCGTGAACGGCGACCCGTGCACCGCAGCCTGCCGGGGGCTGACGTTCTCCCCGTTGTACGGGTTGTGGTGTCCTCTTGGGACGATCACGAGGTAGCACGGGCGCGGCTCCTGCTGGCCGCTCGGCGCCGGGTACGGCGCGCCACAACCGAGGTTCGGCGCGAGGCGGTCGTTCTGCACCTCGAAGATGACCCGACCCGTGCCGTCGGCAGCGGTCAGCGCGTACGGGTACTCGTTTGTGGTTTCCTTGGCCAGAAACCTGCCCATGACGTCGAAGTCTTCTTCCGGGCGCGTACCGGCGCTCGGGTCGAAGACCGTGCCGTACGGCTCGGCCGCGCTCCCGTCCCGGGACCGTTCACCGGTCACCGTCTTGAAGGGCACCATCCTCGCGTCGGCCCGCACACCTGTCTTCTCCGGTGTCTCGTCCGGGTCGCGGATGGGGTAGACCTGCCCGTCGCCCTTGTAGATGGCGCGCCGGCCGGCCTGTGCCGTCGACTCGAAACCACCCGAGCCGATGAGCGCCGGCTTGTCGAGGTCCATGCCGAAAGCGCACGTCTCCCGGAAGTCCTTCGCCTCCGGGTTGCCCCAGCACTGCATGAACTGGAGGAAGTCGGTGGCCAGCTGCGAGGTGCGGGGTGTGGGCGTGGCACCGGTCCAGGTGATCGCGATCGCCTCGTTTGTGAGGTTTCGCGTCTTCGACACCGTGAGGGCGAGGTTCGTGAAGTCTTCGAAGCCCTGCTTCCGGCCGGTGACGATCACCGACGAGCCGCCGCTGCCGCCGGCCTCCGGAGCACCCTTCGCCGGCTCCGGCGCCGGCTCGATGACGAAGAGCCCGCCCGCGGCGACGAGCGCCACAAGGATCGAGGCGACCGTCCGCCGGCTCACACCGGTCCCCCGTCGTTCCGGCGCCCGCGCAGCGCGTTGGCGAGCAGCGGAGGGCCGAGGATCAGCCCCAGGAAGACGAGTCCGGCGATGACCATCACGGTGTGCCGCAGGCGCCAGCCACCCTCGCCGTCGAGCGACACGGGTACCGCCGCGACCTGCTCGCCGTCACCGGCGCCGCCGCCATCGCCGTTACCGGCCGGAAGACCGGTGTCCGGGTCGATCGGCCCGGTCGTGGCGCCGGGACCGCCGGTCGCCGTTGGAGTCGGACCGGTGGTGGCATTCGCGCCACCGTTGTTGTTGCCGTTGCCGCTGCCGGAGCCCGAGGTGGTGCACCGGGCCGACGCCTTGACCGGGGTCTGCTCGGGCGCGCCGGCCGTGCCGGCCGGGTTCTGTGTCGAGCCTTTCTTGTCGCACGCGAGCGGCCGCGGCGCGTTGTCGAGCAGGACGTTTCGGCCGCCGCGGAACGTGGGGTTGTTGCAGCCGGCCGCGTCGAGGTTGCGCTTTTCCGCGCCGGGTATGCGGTGCACCTGCCTGACCCCGGCGTCGACGAGGTTTCTCGGCAGCGGTGAGTAGCCGAGCGTGTCCGCCTGCTGCTGGCCCTCGCAGAGGAAGTAGTAGGCGAAGAGGCTGAGCGTGTACCCCTTGTCCAGGGTCATGGTGTCGACGTCGATCGCACCGACCGGGATGATCATGTAGGAGTACGACGACAGCGGGTAGGTCCGCGGGTCGTTGAAGTCGTACACGTCGTCGAGGATCTGCGTCAGGTAGCTCGCGCTGCTCTGGTTGGTGTTGATCCGGGCCTTGGTCAGCGCGACCGCCACGTTGGACGCGGTCGGCTCGGTGTAGTAACCGGCCTGGTTCAACACCTTGACCACCGGAAAGCGCGCGTTCTTGGCGTACGAGTATTCGACGTACGTGATCGAGCCTTCCGCGTTGCCCTGCGAGACGTAGCCCGAGACACCGTTCGAACCCGTCTGCCCGATGAAGCCCTCGTTCGACCGGTACGGGTACTGCGAGGTGAGGCCGCACGGGGACGGCTTGTTGAACTTGCGGCAGTACGCGTCCCAGACCGAGCCGTGTTCCTTGCTCATCCAGAGCGTGAACTGCGCGCTCGTACCCGAGCCGTCCTGGCGTACGACCGGCACGATCGAACGCGCCGGCATGGTGAGCCCCGGGTTGTCCGCCACGATCGCCGGATCGTTCCACCGCTTGATGACGCCGGTGAAGATCTTCGCGATCACATCGCCGGACAGCCGGAGGTTCGTCACGCGCCGGCCGCCGATCCGCAGGTTGTACATGAACGCCGTGCCGCCGGCGACGATCGGCATGTAGGCGTAGCTGCGCGTCGGCGCCGGGTCGGTGCCGGCGAACCGGTCCGCCATTCCGTACGGGATCTCGGACACTCCGAAGTCGACAGTGCCTTGCTTGTACCGGTTGCGGCCGTCGGTCGAGCCGCTCGCGTTGTAGTTGACCGTGATGCTGCGCGCGACGTTGCGCCGCCAGTTGTCGATCGCGTTGGAGCTCCACGTCGAGCCCGCCCCGTTGATGGGCACTTTTCTCGGCGCGGCCGACGCCGGTGCGGGCGGTGCCGCCGAAAACACCAGCATCACCGCGAAGGTGGCGGCGACGGCGCGGGCCAGGCGGTGGGTCGCGCCGGTCCACTGTCTGGTCATTCGCTCAGTTCCCTACTGTCGGTTGGTCCAAAGCGGCCCGCCCGAGGCGGGCACGTTCGCGCGCGGCGAACCGCACCGCGTCACGGCGGGAGGCGCGGACCCGGCGGCGCCGCTGGCCGCGGCTGAGCTGGCCCGGGACCCGGCCACCGATGAGGCGGGCGAGCACGAAGAGAAACAGCACGAGCGTCATCAGCACGGCCGCGGCGCCGAAACCGCGCGAAATCATGGTGTCGGACGGCGTCCGCACCAGCTGGAATGTCAGCAGCGGCAGGGACATCTGCGGGTTGCCGGTCGGATCGAGGTTGGTGACCGCGGTCGCGCCGACGGTGAGCAGGACGGGTGACGTCTCGCCGATGCCGCGCGCCGTACCCAGGATGACCGCGGTGGTGATTCCGGACCGCGCGGTCGGCAGGACCACGTGCCAGATCGTGCGCCACTGCGAGGCGCCGAGCGCGAGCGACGCCTCGCGCAGCGACCCGGGCACCAGCCGGATCACGACGTCGGCCGCGCGGATGATGATCGGCAACATCATCACGCTCAACGCGATCGCGCCGGCCAGCCCGGACAGCGGCATTCCCAGCGTGAGGATGATCGTGCCGTACACGAACAGACCGGCCACAATGGACGGCAATGCCGTCATCGCCTCCACGATCGTGCGCACGAAACGGCTGTACGACCCGGGCAGCTCGCTGAGGAACACCGCGCCGATCACGCCGAGCGGCATCGTGATCGCCAGCGCGATGCTGATCTGCTCCAGCGTGCCGATCATCGCGTGGCGTACGCCGCCCACGTCGAGCGGCTGCAGCGGCCCGGCCGAGCGCATGTCCTCGTAGTAGAAGTTGAGGTGTGCCAGCGCGTGCCGACCGCGTACGAGCGTGAAGACCACGACCACCACGAGCGCGAGCAGCATGAGGAGGGCGAGGCTGTGGATCACCGCCGCGGCGAGCCTGTCGCGCACGGCCGGTCCCGACTCGTCGAGCGAGACCAGCAGCGCGTAGACGCCGAGAAACAGCCCGTACGACAGGACGGCGAAGCCGAGCACCCCGTCGAACGGCGCCACCTGAGTGAAGACCACCGCGGCCAGGCACACGGCGGACGCCGCCGCACCGAGCAGCGCGAAGATATCGGTGCGTCGGGTCGTTCTGGTCGAGCGGCGCACTTCCGGGCCGGCCGGCTCGTCGGAGGTGCGTGGCAGGGTCGTCTCCGCGGCCAGCGGGTCGGCCGCGGGCGCGGACCGCACCTGTGTCGTCATCGCCCTACACCTCGCTCGCCGCGCCCGAGCGGCTGCGGCTGATGATGATGCCGGCGCCGAAGTTGACGATCAGCGTCACGGCGAAGAGCACGAGACCGGCGGCCATGAGCGCGGCGAAGCCGACGCCGACGTCCTCCGCGTACCGCAGCGCGATGAGCGCCGAGATCGAGCCGCCGCCGTTCTGCAGGATGTGCGGTTGGATCACGAAGACCACCGAGATGACGAGGTACACGCCGATGGTCTCGCCGAGCGCCCGGCCGAGGCCGAGCATCGTGCCGCCGATCATGCCGCCGCGCCCGAAGGGCAGGACGACCGAGCGGATCATCCCCCACTTGGTGGCGCCGAGGGCGAAGGCACCCTCGCGCTCGCCGAGCGGGGCCTGCGAGAAGACCTCGCGCATGATCGAGGCGATGATCGGGGTGACCATCATTGCCACCACGAGTCCGGCGACGAACGTCGACGCGGTCAGGGACGTCGGGCTCGCCAGCGGGTCACGCGGGTTGTAGTCGTCGACCTGAAAGAGCGGGATCCATCCGAAGTACGTCGCCAGCCACCGCGGCAGGCCGTCACCCTGCTCGCCGACGACCAGGATCTTCGGCTGCAGCAGGAAAAGGCCCCAGATCCCGTAGACCACGCTCGGCACCGCGGCCATCAGGTCGACGAGGTTGACGAGCAGCGGCTTGATCCGGCCCGGTGCGTACTCGGAGATGTAGAGCGCCGAGCCGAGCGCCAGCGGCACCGCGACGCTGATCGCCACCGAACCGATGAGCACCGTGCCGACGAGCACGCCCGCGACGCCGAAGTCGCCGCCCTGCGGGTCCCACGCCTGCGTGGTCAGGAAGCCGAGGCCGGCCTCGCGCCACGCGGGCAGCGCGTCCCGGGTGAGAAAGATGCCGACCAGCAACATGATCGCGAGCACGACCGTGCCGCCGGCGCGCGCGAGACCCCGGAAAACCACGTCCGACGGCGGTCGCCGCTCACGGATCCGTCGCGGCCTGTCCGCAGGACCCTCCGGTGTGGACGGTACGTGCGTGATCGGCGGGTCGGTGGGCGTTGCGGTCATCAGCCCGCGTTCCGCAGCTCTCGGCCGAGCCGCGGCGGAGTCTCCGCGACGACCGCCCGGCGGCGGCCCCGCCGGACACTTCGCGTGCCCGCGACGACTTCGGCCTTGGGCACCGCCTCGAGGAAACGCTCGAGGTTGTACGCACACTCCCGCGCCCGTAGGTAGGAGCGGCTGGACACAGCCACCGACTCACCGTCGAGCTCGATGCGCCACGACCATTGGCCGGTCAGCTCGACGGTTGTCTCGACCGGCTTCACCCGGTCGCAGTTGGCCTGGAGGTCCAGGACCGACTGGCGGCAGGAACTGTATGTCTCGTGGTAAGTCGTGCCACGGCCGAGCGGACGGTTGTTCGGCGAAACAAGCATCCAAAGAATGCCTTCGGTCCCGTCGCCGTCCTTCGACTCGGGCATCGGCGCGGCGAGAAACACGAACCGTGAGTGCTGCACCTTTGATCCCTTCCGCAATGCGCACCGTGGTACGCAAGGCTGACCGCGCTCCCCAACGTGCCCGACCAGTGAGATCAGCCTCGACACGGACGATGTCCGCGTTCGCAGGCGAAGACTCACGCCGGACATGCAAGAGGTGAACAGCGGGTAAGGGCGTATCCACCGTTCGGTCAATTGGAACGACGCCGTCGGGTAAGCAGAGCCACCGCACCCACCACGGCCACGACCAACACCACACCGCCCACCCAAAGCGCGCTCGCCAGCGGAGAAGCGGCGCCGGACCGGTTGTTGGCGGCCAACTCCGGGTCGGGCACCGCCGGCGGCGTCGTGGCATCGGCCAGGGCCGGCGATGCGGTGGAGGGTGCCGCCGAACCACTCGGACCGGTCAGCGGCACGGTCGGCCTGGGCGGCGGCGGCGAGTCGAGCGACGCACCGCTGGCCGGCTGCCCCAGTTTCCACTCCTTGCCGGTGACGGTGAGCGGAGTGATGAAAAGGTCGGGGTGGCGGCCCTGCGTCAGGCTCCAGCACTCCACCACGACCCACCATTCGCCGGCGGCCGGTGCGCCACCGATCGCCCTGGCGAACGAACGGTTGGGCTTGACCGAAACCGCCTTCTTGTCGTACCCGCCGTCCCGCAGGGGCGTGGCGACGTTCTGGTACGGGCCACCCGGCGGCCCGATCCGGACCGCGGCGTCCTGGCCGAACCCGGACGGGCACGGCTTGGCGGCGGAGGCGGTGGCAAAGATCGGCGTCTGGTCGACGGTGCCTTTGCTCGCGGAGAGCCGCACGCTGCCGAGCGGGGCCGCCTGGGCGGGCGCCGGAAACGCGACCGCGGTCAGCGCGGCGACGGCGAGAGCGGACAGGACGGCGAGGCTGGCACGGGCTCGGGTCACACCGAGGGTCTATTCAGCCCGCGCGACCGCCGCGTCAATGCGAGCCGCGCGCCAGACACACAACAGGTGAACGGGACCGGTCACCCGAGCCAGCCGCGCAGCTTCTTGCGGCGCGCCCGCTTGGTCGCGCTGGGCAGGTCGGTCAGCGCCTCTTCGCCCGCGGCCTGCTGGCGGGCGTGCAACAGCCCGTAGGTGAACGAGTTGCCACCCTCCCGGAACGACCGCATGCCAAGCTCCCGCAGCACCGCGCGGGTGACCACGGTGTCCTGGTGCACACCGAGCACGTCCTGCAGCGCCTTGAGGCTCTTGGCCAACCTTCGGGCGGGTTTGCGGTCGAACGGCTCAGCCGCGTAGCGCGCCCGTTTGTACGCCTTACGCGCCTCGTGCAGCTGGATGTCCCGCTCGTGGTGCTCCGGCGCGTCCGCGCCGTCCAGCATGCGGTCGGCGCGGCGCACCGCCTTGCGGACCCGCTTGCGCACCCACCCGTCGCCCTGGTCCTCGGCGGCTTCGACGACCGCGTCGAACTCGGCCAGCATCGCGGGGTACCGGTCACCGTCGAGCGCACCGCGGACCCGCTCCAGCGCGTCCGAGGTGTCGTGGCCGAGGTGCTGGTGGATGCGCGCCTCGACCGGGCCGACGACGAGCTGGCGCGGCTCGGCCCGCACCGCCTCGGCGAGCCGGGCGACCATCACCTGGCCGTCGCGCACCGGCCCGAGGCGGTCGGCGAGCCACTTGAGCTCACCGCGCAGCGCGTCCACCCGCTCGCGGTCCCACATGCCCCGAAACGACCTCAGCGTGCTCCGGGTGCGCCGGATCGCCACCCGCATGTCATGTACGGCGTCTTCGTCACCGGCGCGTACCCCGGCCTCGTTTTCGGCGATGGCGCGGCGCTGGGCGCGCAGGTAGGCCACGACGGCGCCGGCGGCACCGGAGGGTGTGGCGGTCATGTCGACGTGGTACCCGAGCGGCACGTCCGCCACACCCCAGCCGATCAAGCGGAAACCACTCCCGGGCGGCCCGCCTCGACGGCGAACGACGCCGAGGTGCGGACCGGCGCCTGGGGCACGTCGATCGTGTCCACCACCCGGACGTCGGTTCGCCACGACTCCCGCGTCACGTCGCAGCGCAGGTAGCCCCGCTTCAGGCCGTCGAAGTAGCGCACGTGGGGGTTGAGCAGCGGGTTGGCCTGCTTTAGCGGTGCGTCGAAGGCGACCGGAAAGTCCGAGCTGATCGAGGTACCGACGAACTCGGCCGCGACCACCGGCGAGGCCGGGTCGTCGAAGTCCAGCTTGAGGTCGCTGATCCAGGTGGAGTGGATGTCGCCGGCGAGGACCACCGGGTTGTCCACCCTCTCGTCCGCGAGCAGCCGCAGCAGTCGCTCGCGCTGCGGCATGTACCCGTCCCACTGGTCGAGGTTGACCACCGTGGGCGGTGGCTGCCCGGTCGGGTTGGGAAAGCGGGTGCGGCTCATCATGACCTGCTGGGCGATGACGTTCCAGCGGGCCGGCGAGTGCAGCAGGCCGCGCGCCAGCCACCGCTCCTGCTCGTCACCGGTCAGCGAGCCCGCGGTGTTGCCGGCGCCGAAGGGCTCGGGGCCGAGGTCGCCCGGCCCTGGCTGGTCGGTGCGGTACTGCCGGGTGTCCAGCACGTTGACCCGGGCCAGCAGCCCGAAGTCGAAGCGCCGGTAGATCCGCATCCCGTCCCTGCCGGGCCGCAGGTGGGCACGGATCGGCATGTGCTCGTAGTACGCCTGGTACGCCGCGGCCCGCTGCCGGGAGAACTCCTGCGGCGTCTGGTGCGCCGCGCCCGAGTCGAGCTCGTCGACAAGGTCGGCGTAGTTGTTTTCGGTCTCGTGGTCGTCCCACGTCACCACCCAGGCACCGGCGGCGTGGGCGGCGCGCAGGGCGGGGTCACCCTTGTACTGCGCGTGCCGGTTGCGGTAGTCGTCCAATGTGCGCAGTTGATCCAGCCCGAGGGTCTGCGGCGTGGTGTGCCGCCGGTCCGCGAAGCGGCTGTCCGGGTCGTACTCGTAGATGTAGTCGCCGAGGTGGAACACGACGTCGAAGTCCTCGTCGGCAAGGCCCCAGTACGCCGGCCAGTAGCCGTTCTGCAGGTCCTGGCAGCTGGCCACGCCGAAGCGCAGGTGGTCCGGCCGGGCGAAGCGGTGCGGCGCGGTCCGGGTACGGCCGACGGGGCTCAGGTGCCCCTCGGCCTTGAAGCGGTAGAAGTACTCGCGGCCGGGCTCGAGGCCGCGCGCGTCCACGTGTACCGAATGAGCCAGCTCGGGGCGCGCCCACGCGGAGCCGGAGCGGACCACGCGCCGGAACCGCTCGTCCTTGGCCACCTGCCAACCCACCTGGACCGGGCGGGACGAGCGCCGGTCGCGGATCAGTCGTGTCCACAGGACCACGGCGTCCGGAAGCGGATCACCGCTCGCCACGCCCAGCGGAAACGGCGTGGCCGTGTCTGAACCATGCGCCGACGCGGGGCGGGCCGAGCCGGTCGCGAGGGTGGAGGCACCCACCGCTGCGACCGCGCCCGCCAGCACCTGGCGCCGGTTGGCTGTAAGATCCATTGCGCCAATATCGCGAGTGGAAATGGGCCAGCACAACCAAGGCGACCCCAATTATCCATTCACCGGGAATTCACCAACTGTCAACTGTCGCGGATTCCCACCGCACCCACCATCAGGCCGTGAAGCGCCATTGGATCATCATCGCGACAGTGGTCGTGCTGGCCAGCGTGGGTGCCGGCGTCGGCTGGCACCTCGGCGTCGACCGCCTGGACACGGTGCGCGGTGTGGTCGGATCCGAGAAGGCGCTCTTCTTCGCCGACCAGCGGGTGAAAGACGCGTTCGCCAGCCACGGCCTGCGGGTCGAGACCGATTCGCGCGGTTCGCGGGAGATGGCCACCACGGTCCCCCTCGACAGGTACGACTTCGCGTTTCCGGGCAGCGAGCAGGCGGCCCGGCGGGTCGAGCAGGCACGCGCGTCCACCGGCACCTTCACGCCGTTCTGGTCGCCGCTTTCCGTAGCCACGTTCACACCGATCGCCGACCTGCTCGCCACGCAGGGGGTGGTACACCGCGCGCCCGAGGGGTACTGGGTGCTCGACCTCGGCAAGTACCTCGACCTGGCGAAGCGGGACGTCCGCTGGGACCAGCTCAAGGGCAACGTGGCGTACCCGGCCCGGCGGGACGTGCTGGTGACCACCACCCACCCTGGCGACTCCAACTCCGCCGGCGTGTACGCGTGGCTGGCGCTGCAGCAGCTGGGCGGCGGCGCCGCGGCGCTTGACGAGGTGGTCGAGCTCTTCACGGACCAGGGCGGGCTGGAGCGGTCCACGGAGGAGCCGTTCGAGAAGTACCTCGCCCAGGGCCTCAACTACACGCCGCTGGTGCTCGTCTACGAAGCCCAGTACGTCGACGCGGCGCAGGCCGGAAACCTGCCGGGCAACGCGACGCTGCTCTACCTGGCGCCCACCACGCCGAGCGGGCACACGGTCGTCGCGTTCGACGAGGCCGGCGACGAGGTGGGGCGCCTGCTCACCACCGACCCGGCGCTGCTGCGGCTCGCCGCCGAGCACGGCTTCCGTACCCCGACGAGGCCTCCGTCGCCGCGGTGCTGGCCCGCGTGCCGGCCGGCGGCGCGGCGCTGCCCGCCAAGCTCACCGACATCGTCCCCGCGCCCGCGCCCGAGGTCGTCGACTCCCTCCTCACGACGCTCGACCAGCGCCTCCGACCATGACAAGGACAACCGTGCGACGTTCCCTGGCACTTCCGCTCGCCGCGCTGCTACTTGCCGCCGCTTGCGACACGCCCACACCGCAGGCATCCGAAGGCCCGTTCAAGAAGGGCTCCGGCACCTTGCGCGTGCTCGCCGGCAGCGAGCTGAACGACCTCCAGCCGATCCTCGACGACGTCAAGTCCGCCACCGGCGTGACGGTCAAGCTCTCCGAGATCGGCACGCTCGACGGGATGGAGAAGGTCGCCGCCGGCACCGCCGTGCGCGACCAGGACGCCATCTGGTTCTCCAACAACCGCTACCTCGAGCTGCACCCGCAGGCGTCCGGCCGCATCGACGTCAGCACCAAGGTGGCCAACTCCCCCGTCGTGCTCGGACTGCGTGCCGGCAAGGCAAAGGAGCTCGGCTGGGACCAGCACCGTCCAACGTGGAGCGAGATCGCGGAGGCGGCCGGCGCGGGCAGGTTCACCTACGGCATGACCAACCCCGCGGCCTCCAACTCCGGCTACTCCGCCCTGGTCGGCGTCGCCGCCGCGCTCGCCGGGACCGGGCGGGCCCTGACCAGTGGCGAGATCTCCGCGCTCACGCCGCGGCTGCAGTCCTTCTTCGCCGGTCAGTCGCTGACCGCCGGGTCGTCCGGCTGGCTCGCCGACGCGTATGTGCAGCGGCAGTCCGGCGGCGCTCCCGTCGACGGCCTGGTCAACTACGAGTCGGTACTGCTCTCGCTGAACGCCGCCGGCGCGCTCAAGGAGCCGCTGACCGTCGTCTACCCGGCCGACGGCGTCGTCACCGCCGACTACCCGCTCACGCTGCTGGCCGGCACCTCTGAGCAGGCCCGCACCAACTACGCCGCGGTCGCGGACTACCTGCGCCGCCCCTCTACCCAACGCAAGATCATGGAGACCACGCACCGGCGGCCGGCCGTGCCCGGCATCGAGCTGGCCGCATCCTTCGGCCCCGCCAGCGGCGGCCTTGTCGAGCTGCCGTTCCCGGCCCGGTACGACGACGCCACCGCGCTGCTCACCGGCTTCGGCGACACCCTGCGCAAGCCGGCACGCACCATCTACGTGCTCGACGTCTCCGGCTCGATGAAGGGCGCCCGCATCAAGGGACTGCAGGCCGCGCTGCTCGGCCTCTCCGGCGCGGACATCTCGCTGTCCGGGGAGCTGACCCGCTTCAACGGGCGCGAGCAGGTCATCATGCTGGCGTTCAGCACCGCGCCGAAGTCACCGCGCCGCTTCGACCTGCCCACCGCCAACCGGCAGCCGGTCACCAACCAGATCCGCGGCTACGTGCGCGGCCTCGCCGCCGCCGGCGACACCGCCATCTACGACGCGCTCAGCCGCGCGCTGGAGCTGGCCAGGCAGCTCGACGCCGCCGAACCCAACCGCTTCACGTCGGTGGTGCTGCTCACCGACGGCGAACGGACGGTGGGCGCCAAGCTCCCCGCCTTCAAGAGCTACCACGCCAAGCTCCCCGCGAAGCTCAAGGCGGTGCCGATCTTCACGCTGCTCTTCGGCGAGGGCAACGTCCAAGAGATGACCGAGGTCGCCCGCATCAGCGGCGGCCGCACCTTCGACGCCCGCAGCGGCTCGCTGGCCGGCGTGTTCAAACAGATCCGCGGATACCAATAACAGACCCCGACGGATCTCCAGAGTTCACGTGCCGTTCGGCCCGGTGTTCCACCTCGGCGCCCGGCAGGGGTTTGCATCAGGCGGTGATGACCTCCTCGAAGCGCGTACGTGCCGCCGCCGTCGCGGTGGCCACGGCCGCGGTGCTCCCGGCGCTCCCCGCGTCCTCCGCCTCGGCGGGGTGGCCGCCGCCCAGCGGTGCGGCCTGCGCTCCCGACGCGTCCCTGGTCGGTTTCTCCGACGCCCTCGACAAGACCACCTTCGCTGGCACCGCGGTGTCCGGCCTCTCCGCCCTCGCGCTGACCGGCTCGTCGCGCGGGTTCGCGCTGGTCGACAACATCGGCACCACTCCTGCCCGGGTGTACGACGTGGACCTCGACGCCGGCAAGCGTGGCGTCTCCGCCGAGGTGCGCGGTGTCACAGTGCTCACGCGAGCGGACGGCACGCCGTACAACGGCGGCGACTTCGACGGCGAGGGCCTTGTCGTCGAGCGCGGTGGCAAGACGGTGCTGGCCAGCTCCGAGCGGGAGCCGTCGATCCGGCGCTTCCGCCTCTCCGACGGCCGCGAGCTGGCCAGCCTGCCGGTGCCGGCGCGCTTCCAGGTCACGCCGGCCGGTGAGGCCGCGGTCAACCAGACCTTCGAGTCGCTCACCGCCACCCCCGACCGCCGCACGCTCTACGCCGGCATGGAGGGGCCGCTGTCCGCGGACGGCCGCAACGCCCAGGGCCGTGGCCTGCAGCGCATCATCGAGTACCGCAGCTGGAACGGCACCTCGTACACCCCGGTCTCCCAGCTCGCCTACAAGACCGACCCCAACCTCGGCCTCGTCGAGCTCGTCGCGCTCGGCGACGATCAGCTGCTGGCGCTGGAGCGCGGCTTCACCGCGGGCGTGGGCAACACCGTCCGGGTGTACCAGGTCACCGCGACCGGCGCGCCGGACCTGACCGGCGTCGCCTCGCTCACCTCGCTCACCGACACCCGCGCGTGGCTGGGCAAGGAGCTGCTCGTCGACATCGCCGACTGCCCGCCCTCGGGTGCGGTGGCCAAGCAGCCGCAGCCCAACCCGCTGCTGGACAACATAGAGGCGATGGCGCTCGGCGAGACGCTGCCGGGCGGCCGCCGCCTGCTGTGGCTGCTCTCCGACGACAACGGCAGCGCCACACAGACCACCCGGGTGTACGCGCTCTCCGTGAAGCTGCGCCCCAGCCGGTGCTCAAGAGCCGCGCGATCCTGTCCGCGACGGCTTATCAGCCGGGTCCTGTCTCCGGCACCCAGCTCGCGCCCACCCCGGTCAACGGGATCACGCCGCCCTTCCCGGGCCAGCCGATCCCCGGCTTCTCGGCGGTGATCCAGGCGCCGGGGCCCGCGGGGTCCGGTCCGAGGAGCGCAGCCAGCACGGCGCCGGGCGACCGCCTGCTCGCGATGCCCGACAACGGCTTCGGCGCGAAGAACAACTCGGCCGACTTCCTGCTGCGGGCCTACTACGTGGAGCCCGACTGGCGTGAGCACGGGGTGGCGGTAAAGGGCTTCATCAGCTTCCGCGACCCCGGCCGCAAGGTACCGTTTCCGATCACCAACGAAAACACCCCGGAGCGGCTGCTGACCGGCGCCGACTTCGACATCGAGTCGCTGGCCCGGGACTACCGGGGCGACCTGTGGCTGGGCGACGAGTTCGGCCCGTACCTGATCCGCGTGGACAAGACCGGCAAGGTGCTCCAGGCCCCGATCCCGCTGCCGGACGGTGCCAAGTCGCCGCAGTCGCCCGACCTGGCGCCGGGCGAGACGCCGACGGTGCCGGCCAGCCGCGGCTTCGAGGCGATGGCGGTGAGCCGGGACGGCAAGTGGCTGTACCCCATCCTGGAGGGCGCCAAGGCCGACGACGCCGACCAGCGCCGCCGCATCGTGTACGAGTTCGACGTGCGCGCCAACCAGTACACCGGCCGCACGTGGTGGTTCCGGGTCGCCGATCCGTCCCTCGTGGTCGGTGACGCGGGCGTGCTCAACGGCCGCCGGCTCGTGCTGATCGAGCGGGACAACGCGATGGGCCCGCAGTCGGTGGTCAAGCGCCTCGTGGTCACCGACCTGGACGAGGTGGGCGCCGACGGTTACCTGGGCCGCCGCACCGCGGTCGACCTGATGCGCGTGGCCGACCCGCACGGCGTCTCCACCCCGGCGCGGCCCAACGAGTACGGCGTGGGCAAGCTCTTCAGCTTTCCGCTCCAGTCCGTCGAGTCGGTGCTCCCACTCGGCGGCGACCGCGTGCTCGTGGCCAACGACAACAACTTCCCCGGCAATGACGGCCGTATTCCGGGCCGCGCGGACGACACCGAGCTGATCGTCCTGAACGTGCCCGGCCTCCGCTAGTCGGCGGACGGTTGGCACCCCCTGTGGGGTGTCGGAGGCTCCGGAGCTGGGCGCAGCAATGCGCCCAGCTCTGGACACTCCGGCAGCGCATCCGGATGGCGACGCGGGCGCGAACCGGTCCAGGACGCGTAGCGCCAACGCGGCCAGGGATCCAACACGATCAGCAGCCACCTTGGGAACCTTGTGCGCCGTATCGACGCCTCGACTTTCGCAAGCTTGGCCGCGTGGACAAGCAGGTGGAGCAGGTCGCGCTCGTAGATCTTGCGTCTTGCCCGGTCAGCGCAATCTCCAAGAAAGCCAGGCAGCCTCACCGCAGGTAACCTGAGCTGCGGTTTCGCCCAGAGAGTTTGCCGCGAGGCCTCCTGCAGCTTGATCGACAGTCACGGACCGCGACGGCGGTGCCGCGTCGTGGACGGACTCGCGCCCCTCTTCGAGCTCGAAGCCTCACGCCGCGGGCGCCCGATCGACAGTCACGGACAGCGGGCGGCTGCGCCTGCCTCGCGGCGAACTCGCGCATCGGGGCGGGCTGTCGCTGTCACCTCCGCGGTGATCAACGGCCCCTCGCGGACGCCGAGCCACCGCGAAGGACGAGACCGCGGGAGCCGGCCCACCACGAAGAGCAAGACCACGGGCGCCCGCCCACCACGAAGAGCGACACCGCCGGAGCCGGCCCACCGCGGAGGGTGAGGCCGCGGGAGCGATGGTCTGGACCACGACGGGCGTCGCGGTAGCTCGCGTCTGCTTCGGGCTGGATCTTCTGGGCCGCCAGGATCGCACCTTCGCCGGCGTGGGCTTCAGGGCCGCCGCGCGACGAGCTGGCGGGCCTACGCTCGCGGGGCCAAAGCCGTCTGGCGTGCTTCAGGCGACGACGCGGAGGCGCTGCATGCCCAGGTCGAGCAGGTCGCCGGGGCGCAGTGGGGTCTGCACCTGCAGGCGCCAGCCGTTGATCCGCGTGCCGTTGGTCGAGCCTAGGTCGACCACCATCCACTGGCCGCCGACGGAGGTGAGCATGGCGTGCCGGCGGGAGACCGAGTCGTGGGTCAGCCGCAGGTCGCACTCGAAGTCGCGGCCGATCACGTAGCGGCCGGGCGCGGGCGGCAGCCGCAGGTCGAGCTGGGCGGCCTGCCGCGGGCCGAACGTGCGCTCCCACCAGCCCTGGAACGCCACCTCGGCCCTCGCCCACCACCCGGCCGGGGGCAGGTCGCCGACCGCGGCGTCCAGGTCGCGGCGGCGGCGGGCGTCGATCACCACGCGTAGCCGGTGCAGGAACGTGACGTCCGAAAGGCGCCCTTCGCGTGCGCTGTCCCGCAGCGCGCGGGCGGCGCGCAGCCGCTCGCGGTGCGAGACGCGCGCCTGTTTGGGGTCGGCCGCCATCGCCCCATTATCGACGCTGCCCTCTGCCACGCCCAGACCCGATTTCCACGGGCCGGGGCTCAGGCGGCCAGGACCGAGACCGCGGCGGCCAGGTAGAGGGCCCCACCGAAGCAGATGCCGGCGCCGGCCAGCGCGGGGATCCAGGCCGTCGACCATTTGCGGGTACGGCCGGACAGCAGCGCCCACCCCCGCAGGCTGAGCACGCCGACCGCGGTGAGCGTGACCGCCATGCCCACGCCGAACGCCACTACCAGCACCACCGCTCCCAGCGCCCGGCCCGTGAGCAGCCCGCTCACCAGCACGACGAACGCGGACGGCGACGGCAGCAGGCCACCGGACAGCCCCAGCGCGACAAGGCCACGCCGGGACCACGGGTCGTCGGGCACGTGGTGGTGGTGGGAGTGATCGTGCTGGTGGCGGCGCTTGCGGATGTGCCGCCACAGCAGGTGCGCGCCGACCGCGATCACCACGAGGCCCGCGGCCACCTGCATCCAGGCGGTGACCGTCTCCGTGCCGAGGCTGGCCGCGCTGGACAGGCCGACCCACACCAGCGCCAGCACGAGCACCGAAAACGTGTGCATCACCGCCACGATCACGCCGAGGCGCAGCGCGTCGCGGTACCTGCCGCGGGTGCCGACCAGGTACGCGGCCGTGACGCTCTTGCCGTGCCCGGGTGCGACCGCGTGTGCCGCACCGACCGCGACGGCGGTGAACAGCGCCAGCCAGAAGACCGTCCGGCCGTCGAAGGCGGCTACGAGCCGGTCGTCGAAGGCGCTCATGCCCGCGCCCTCGCGCGCCGCCGCAGCGCCAGCGTCACCAGGAGCACGAGCACGAGAGCCGCGGCGGCGCCGACCGCCACGGTGACCACCGACCGGCGCACGGCACTGCCGCCCGAGCCGCCGAAGGTGATGTGCCGCGTCGGCGCGGCGGCGGTGAACAGCGCCTGGTCCGGCGTCGCGGGCGGGTCGGCGCGCAGCACCGTGCGGTAGGCGTCGTTGACGTCGGTCAGCGCGGTCACCGTCACGTCGACGTCGGCGACCGGCGCGGGGCACTCGAAGGTGAGTCGCGCCCCCTCGGCCAGCACGTCGTCCAGCGCGGCCAGGTCGCCGGTGCAGCGGCGGCCGCCCTGGTTTACCACGATGCGGTCGAGCAGGTAGTCGCGCACGGCCGGGGAGCGGCGCAGCAGCTCGGCACCGGTCACGTCCGGGCTCGCGCGGTCGAAGGCGCCGACATGGCGGCCGAGCGCCACCCAGTCGTCCTCGGCTGCCTGCCACGACAGGGCGACCGTCGAACCGTCGGCACTGACCCGCGCGGTCGAGGGCGGGCCGAAGGGGTGCGCGCCCGCGGGCGCGGCGGGGAGCACGACCGCCGCCACGACCGCGGCGGCGACAAGGGGAAGCCTCACCGAATCTCCGTCCATGATGGACGAACCTGGGCCCGCCGCCGCACGCCGGCGGCGGGCCCTCGGCCGTCACTTCGTTACGGTGATGACCGGGCTGGTGATCTGCTGGTTGGGGCTGTCCAGGTAGACCACGTGGGTGCTGTCCTTCTTGGCGCTCGGCGGCAGCTCGAACGTGTACTCGAGCCGGCCCAGCTCGTCGGCCGTCTTGTAGCCGATGAAGACGCCCTTCCTGCCTTCCTCGGACTTGGTGTTGCGCAGGTACACGGTCACCTTCTCGCCCGGGTCGTACCCGTAAGCGGTGACCTTGAGCCGGCCCTGCGTCTCGACGGTGGTCTTGTTGACCACGACCTGCTCGCCGACGGTGTTCTGCGGGGTACGGATCTCGTTGACCGTGCGCTCACCCTCGTTGTTCTTTCGGATGAGCACGCCGTCGTGGTGCTGGCCGTTGGCGTAGCGCGCCTCGTAGCGGATCGTGTCCTCGGTGACGTCGATGAGCTGGTAGAGCTGGGTGTCCTGGCTCTTGCTCATGATGTCCGCGCCGTTGCCGGTCCACACCGAGCCGTCGACGTCATACATCTTGCCGCCGGAGACGGAGACCGCGTACACGGTGCTGTCGTGCACGGTCACCGACTTGCGGGAGGCCGCGGTGCTGCCCCGGCCGTACGTGTGGTCGTGACCCTGCAGGACCAGGTCGACGCCGTACTTCTCGAACAGCGGGCCCCACTGCGCCCGCACGATCGGGTTGTTGCGGCCGGAGGCGGTCGAGTACACCGGGTGGTGGAACGTGACGACCGTCCACTTGTGCGGGTTCGTCGCCAGCACGCCCGAAAGCCACGCGGTCTGCGCGGCCATGACCTCGGGGATGCTCTGCACGTTGCTGTTCAGCCCGATGAAGCGCACGCCCTGGTAGTCGACGTAGTACGCGGTGCGGTCCAGCGCCGGGTTGTCACCCCACGCCGGTCCGTTCTTCGGGTACGGGAACTGCGGCGCCCAGAACGAGGACAGCGTGCTGCCGCTGTACTCGTGGTTGCCCGTGACCGAGATGTTGTTGATCTGGCCGTCGATGAAGCTGCCGGCCTTGAACCACTGACCCCACTGCTCTTCGCTGTTGGCGGAGTCGATGAGGTCGCCGGCATTGACGATCGCCTTGGCCCGCGGGCGGTCGGCGAACGCCTGGCGGAACACGCGCGGCACCGCGGTGTCGATGTAGTTCTGCGCGTCGCCGTAGTAGATGAACGAGAAGGGCTGGAAGCCGGCTGCCGCGGTGGTGAAGTCGATCCACTCGCTCCAGTTGGTGCCGTCGCCCACGCGGTACGTGTACCGCGTGTCCGGCTTCAGGTTGGTGAACTCGACGGTGTGGTACGTCGAGGCGTACCCCAGCGAGGTGTTGACCGGCGTCGTGGCGAGCGCCTTGACGTTGGTCACCGCCCCGGTGGGAGGTGCCACCTGGCCGAGCGCCTTCGGCGCCTCGAGGATCTCCGCCTGTGCCCACTCGGCGGTGGCCTCGGCGCGCCAGGTGACCCGCTGCGAGGTCGCCGGCGTGTCGGTCGGTGTGAGAACGATGCGGTCCGGCACCGGCGACGGCTTGTGGATCTCCGCGGCCGGGTGCTTGCCGGGAGCCGCCTCGCCGAAGGCCGCCGGGCCGGCGGCGAAACCGCCCGCGAGCAGCGCGGCGGCGCCGATACCGGCGAGCACGGCGCGCCGCGGCCCGGTCGACCACGGTCTTCTGAGGTCAGACAATGCTGGTTCACCCCTCGGGGTAGAGGACAGCCGCCACCGCCGGCAAGCGGTGGCTCGACGGGCATTCAGCCAGCGACAGCCAACGGCTCCACGACCGGCGGCTGGCCGATCGGTGAACTCATGATCGAATACGCTGGCCTATTTGCACCATTCGCACGATTTTCCGGTACTGTTCATCCGGCGTCGAGCGGCGCGCCGTCGGGCGGCAGGGCCAGGTTCGTTGATCGATTTCTAGGATGCCGTTCGCGATGGTCACTTCACTCGGCACGCGGGTCGCGGGCGCGCTGCTCTCCACGGCGCTGCTCGGCGGCCTTGTCACCGCCGCGTCCCGACCGGACACAGTGGTCAAGGACGACAGCTTCCTCGACGCCGAGACGCCGGGCGTCCTCAACATCGAGGCCGGCGAGTGCTTCGACGACCCGGCCTACGACGTCACGTTCGCCGACGTCATCGTGGTGTACCGCCCGTGTGCCGAGGGCGCGCAGAACCAGTCGTACGGCTTTGTCCAGGTGCCCGACGGAGAGTGGGACGAAGCGGCACTGCGGACGTACGCGTGGGACGGCTGCCGCCGCGCACAGTCCCGCCGCTGGCCGGCCGGCGATCCGGGCGTCGCCCTGTACC
Source organism: Phytohabitans houttuyneae (assembly GCF_011764425.1). Taxonomy (NCBI): domain Bacteria; kingdom Bacillati; phylum Actinomycetota; class Actinomycetes; order Micromonosporales; family Micromonosporaceae; genus Phytohabitans; species Phytohabitans houttuyneae. The sequence continues at coordinate 856,390 of NZ_BLPF01000004.1, read as the reverse complement.
CGGTGCTCCCCACGCCGGAGACCTGGGCCGACGGCGACCGCACGGTGATGTGCGTGCGCTACCGCCCGACCGGCCGCCTCTCCCCAGCCGACACCCGCTGAGGGCACGCGCGACCGCCTGCCTCGATGAGGTGACGGAGTGGGCATTGATTGCCGCCGGAACGGGCGGCGTTGACGTGCGCCGGTTTCCCGTAGCATTTGCCATTCCACCATCGACGAGGACGCGCATGAATCTGGACGACACGACAGACGGTTCTAGGCTTCCCTTTCTCGTGGCGATTGACGACCCGGCAGATGGCGACACGATGGGCATCATTCCGATGGTCGGGCGGGAGGTGGCGTTGCGATGGGTGCCCACAGCCGCGCTGCGTGCGAGTCTCCGCGAGACCGTCACCCAGCTCCGCGAGGTGCTCTCCGACGCGATCGCGCCGGTCGGTGACCTCAAGCTTGCGGAGGCACACCTTGCCTTCGAGGTGACGGCGAGCGGCGGCGTCCAGCTGATCGGCACTTCACAGGTCGGCGCCAAGGGTGCGATAACTCTCGTCTTCCGGAGCTAGCGCCCGTGGCATTTCGCGCGCTCCTGATCGGCATTTCGGAGTACAGCGACAGCAGGATCCGCCCATTGCCGTTCGTCGCCGGCGATGTGCGCAGGATGGCCGCGACACTCAGCGCGCGCGGCTACGAGATCGCGCATCAGGACGCCGGCCAGCGTTACTCCATGTCGACCGTCAAGGCGGACGTGCGCGACTTTCTCCACAGCGCGGCGCCCGGCGACTCGCTGCTCATCCTCCTGAGCGGGCACGGGCTCAACCACCAGGGCACCGACTACCTCGTGCCGTCCGATGTCGACCTGCGCTGGTCACCGTGGACAGACCACTGCGTGTCACTGGACTCCTGGTCCGAAGACATCGACCGCACGCGCGCCGGGAGCGTCCTGTTTCTGGTGGACGCCTGCCGCGAAGGGCTCGTCGACTCCAATGTGGACGTCACGTCCAGGATCTGGTGGAGCCAGGGCAGGATCAGTGTCCACAGCCACCCGAACGCGGCCTTCCTCTTCGGCTGCGGGCCCGGACAGGTCTCCCGGTTCTTCAGTGACGAGAGCGAGACCTACAGCGCCTTCGCGCGCGCCGTGCAGCTCGTGCTCGAAGAGGCACCGGCACCGCTCACCCTGGCCCAGTTTCGGCGGATGGTGCAGCACCGCTGCGCCAGCCTTGCCGCCGCCAACGGCGCCTCCACACAGGACGTCAGCCTCAAGGGTCGCCACGTCCGGGACTCCTTTGTGGTGCTGCCCGCCACCGACGTCCAGCGCATGGGAGAGCACCGGTGGGTGCAGCTCGCGCGGAGCCATCGCGCCTGGCAGCACGTCGAGCCATCGCCGGCCCGCGACATCCTCCGCGAGGACATCACCGCCTTGGTGGCGGAGTACGCCACCGACCTGGCGGTGTGGTCCGAGGAGGTGGCCCAGGCGGTCCAGGTTCACGCGCCCGACGTGGTCGAGGAGGGCGTGGATCCCGACGACCTGTGGCGGTCCACGCTCGGCTGGTCCTGGATGGAGGAGCAGTTTGTCGACCGGACGGTCGAGCGCACCAAGCTGTTGCTGTTTCTGCTCGGCGACCTCCCGCTCTCGGCCCCCGAGGCGGCGCTGCTCGTCGCGATGCCGTTCATCCACCACCTCTTCCACCGGCTCGCGATGCAGGCCGCCCTCGTCGAGACCGGTGAGCTGCCAGAGTCACCCGTAAACGACATCGTTCCGGCCAGCAGTGCCGCAGCCGCCAGCCTCCGGCTCTACCAGGAGCGGCTCGGCCGGCTCGACCGCCGGATGGACGTGCTTCATCAGGCCGGACAGCACGCCGTCGAAGGACACATCCGCTCATGGGTGCGCCACCGGTGGCTCCTGCGTCGTGGCGACATCTACGACCCCGCCTCCTTCGCGATGGCGATGACGCTTTCCGAACCACCGGTACGCAGGCAGCCGACCGCCGAGACGCTGTCGCTGGAGAGGGTCGCCGCGTTCCTGGCGTACCTGCGCGCGGATCCGGGCTTTCTGGCGCTGGAGGACCAGGCCCGCATCCCCGGCGGCGAGACGGTGCTCGCACCGGGGACGGACCAGGAGCAGCCGCTGCGCCAGCGCCTGGTCCTCTACATGCTCGCGGTCGCACAGGCCATGGCGATCGATATCATCCGGCTGCCCGAGGTCGTCGTCGAGCACGTCGGCACCAACGACGGGATCTCGCTGGCCGAGCTGCGCCAAGCGGTACACGAGGCGGTGTGGGACCGCCTCGGCAGCTCCCGCATCCTGCGCGCGTCGTGCCCGCACCCGGCCCTGGAGCTAGGCCTGCGCGGTCACGTGGACAGGGTCAACGAACTGCTCGCCGAGGTGCACCGCGCGGCGAACACCGAGGCCGCCATGGCACCCCTGCAGGCGCTGCCGGTGAAGGTGTCCGCGGACTACGTGCTGCCCAGCCCGGCAAAGATCAGCTACGCGCAGCGGTCGGCCGGGATCCGTTTCCGCCTGGCCGACGAGCGCATCCAGGAGCTGCTGATGGGCAAGCAGCTCTACGGCGACCCCGACCTGGCGATCCGCGAGCTGTACCAGAACGCGCTGGACGCCTGCCGGTACCGCGAGGCCCGGCTGACGTACCTGCACCGGACCCACCAGCCGGTGCCGAGCTGGCGGGGTCGCATCAGGTTCACGCAGGGCGAGGAGGACGGGCGCCCGTACATCGACTGCGAGGACAACGGCGTCGGCATGGGCATCCGCGAGCTCGAGGCCGTCTTCGCCGAGGCCGGCACCCGCTTCTCCGACCTGCCGGAGTTCCTCGAGGAGCAGGCGGAGTGGGCGGCGCTCGACGACCCCGTCACGCTGTACCCGAACAGCCGCTTCGGCATCGGTGTACTCAGCTACTTCATGCTCGCCGACGAGATCACGCTGGAGACCTGCCGCATGGGCCGCGACGGCCGCCCGGGTGAGCGGCTGAGGGTCTCCATCGCCGGCCCCGGCACGCTGTTTCGCATCCAGCCGCTCGGCCCGGGCCAGGAGCCCGGCACCCGGGTGCGCCTGCACCTGCGCCAAGGCGTCGCGGCGCCCTCGTGCGTCCAGTTCCTCCAGCGTGAGCTGGTCGTCGCGGAGTTCCGGACCGAAGCCACCTACGGCTCCGAGCGGTGCGAGTGGGACCCGGACACGCTGTCGCCCAGTGCCGAGACCACGGCGGAGCGCTCCGGGCGGTACCGCGGACCTGTCGTCCCGGTGCCCGGCGGCAACCTGTGGTGGTGCAACGAAGGTCAGCTTCTCAGCGACGGTCTCGCGCTCGACCACTCCTTCACGGGCGCGGTCGTCAACCTGCGTCGAGACCGGGCACCGATCCTGTCGGTCAACCGGACCAAGGTGATCTCCTACGACGACGCGTTGATCGGTCAGGACATGCTGGCGGCGGTGCCCGCGCTGATCAACAGCCAGACGCTGGTGCTGACGCGGGCGTGGCTGGCCGGGTTCGGGCGGTCCCGACCGTTGGTGGCCGACGCGATACTCGCCGCCGCCCTCGAAAAAGGTGGGTTCGACTGGGAGATCGGCGGGCAGCGGATCGACCTGGCCCTTGCCGGATGCCACCTTGGCGACGGCGACCTCGTGCAGACGATGACGACCGAAGACGGCATCGTGCGCACGTTCCTGGACTGCGGATCGTCCAAAGAGGACGTCGAGGACTGGCGTGTCACCGCGCTACTCGCGGCCGGCCTCTGTCCGGGCATGACGAAGGTCGACCAGAGCTGGCTGGACGTGACCGTGGGGCGCCCTTCCGACCTCAGGCTCCTGGAGGTGGCCAGCACCGGACGCGACGGATACGTGCCCCTCGGCGCGGTGATCCAGTGCGCACAGGATCTCGGCGCTTCGGTGGCCGACGTGCGCGCCAGGCTCCAGGAGCTGGGCTATCGCGGCGCATGGCCGGAGCCCGATCCCGAGGTGCCCGACTCGTTCGACCTCACGATCATGGCGACCGCGCTCGGCTCGGTGGGGCGGTGGTTGAGCTACGGCGAGCCGGTGCGCGTCCCGCACCTCCTGGACGCCGCCAGCTGGACGAGGCGCAGCGTCGCCGAGGTCGGCCAGCGGCTCGCCGAGCTCGGGTACGAGCTGGACATCGACCCGGCCGCCGTGACCGTGACGAGTGCCGACCCGACGGACCGCATCGTCGTCAGCCGCGACCTCGACGGCAGGTCGCCGTGGCTCAGCGGCCGTGAGCCGGTCCCGGCGCTGCACATCCACCGGGCAGCCGAGCGGTTGGAGCTGCCGAGCGAGGAGGTCGCCGCTCGCCTGCGGCCGCTGGGCTACCAGGTCCCGGACGGGCTTGTCAGCGTCGACGACGACGTGTGGGCGGCGCTCGCCGAGCTGCCCGTCGACGAGGCACACACCTACCTGACCGACGAGCTCCACCCGGCGCAGCTGCTCCACCTGGCACAGTCGACCGGCCGTGCGGTGGCAGACCTGCACGCCGCCCTCGTGCGGCACGGGTACCGGCCCGGCTTCGAGGCCGGCGACCTGACAGCCGACTCGTTCGACCCGGTCGACGTGACCATCTCCCAGGAAATTGTCGTCGACTCCGCGGGCCAGCTGCGCAGGTGGCTCGACCTCACCGCGCCGGTCAAGGCCGCACACATCGCCACGACCGCGGCCGACAACGCACTCACAAACGCGCAGGTCGCCGCCCGCCTGACCACACTTGGGTACACCCTCTCCGGGTACGCGGACGTCATCGGCGCCGGCGCGCCACGCCACGAAGACCTGGTGCTCGCGAGCCAGCACTGCGACGGCCGGCAGCCCTGGATTCCGACCAACGAGCCGGTTTCCGTCATCCACCTGCTGACCGCCGCCCGGCGCGCCGGCTTCCGCGTCGCCGACGCGGCGGACCAGCTCTCGCGCATGGGCTACCCGGTTCCGTTCGCCCCGGACCGGATCACCGCCACCGCCGTGGAGCCGGACGACGAGTACCTGATCTCGGCGAAGGTGCGGGACCGCACGATGCTCGATCCGCACATCCCGTTGACGCTCGCCGACATGATCCACGCGGCCTGGGGCACCCACCGGGAGATCGCGGACGTGACGGGGAGGCTGGCCGAGCTCGGCTACCTGGTACCGACCGACCTCTCCCCGGTCGGCAAGGGCCACCCCGGCCCCGCGACTGCGCGATCATGCGCGCCGACCTCAGCACCCGGTCCGGCTGGCTCGACCCGCGGCAGCTGGTGCCGAGGATGCACGTGCTCCAGGCCGCCTATCACCTGGGTATTGCACCGGAAGAGGTCCACGAGCGCCTGACCGTCCTGGGCTACGGCCAGATCGAGGAGGACGGCCGCCTGCCACGGCTACGCCCCGGTCCTCATCAGCCGGCTCAGCCGTTCAGGTAGGTGAGGACCGCGAGCACGCGGCGGTTGTCGTCGTCGGACGGCGGGAGGCCGAGCTTGGTGAAAATGTTGTTGATGTGCTTGCCGACCGCCTTGTCGGTGACGAAGAGGCGGCTCGCGATCGCGTTGTTGGAGCGGCCCTCGGCCATCAGGCCCAGCACCTCGCGCTCGCGGGGGTGAGTGCCTTCAGCGGCTCCTCGGCCGAGCGGCGGGCCAGCAGCTGGCCGACCACCTCGGGGTCGAGGGCGGTACCGCCGGCGGCCACGCGCTTGACCGCGTCGATGAACTGGCTCACGTGCGACACGCGGTCCTTCAGCAGGTAGCCGACGCCGCCGGTGCGGTCGGAGAGCAGCTCGCGGGCGTACAGCTGCTCGACGTGCTGGGACAGCACGAGCACCGGCAGGCCCGGCACCTGCTCGCGGGCGGCGATGGCGGCCTGCAGGCCCTCGTCGGTGAAGGTGGGCGGCAGGCGCACGTCGACCACCGCCACGTCCGGGCGGTGCTTGAGCAGCGCGGGCAGCAGCGAAGGCCCGTTGTCGACGGCCTCGACGACCTCGAAGTCGTACGCGTTGAGCAGCCGGATCAGCCCGTCCCGGAGGAGGGCAAGGTCTTCGGCGATGACAACTCGCACGGCAGCTCCATGGTCACGACGGTCGGGCCGCCGGGCGGGCTGCTCACGGCGACCGTTCCATCGAATGCTGCCAGGCGCCGCTCCATCCCCCGCAGCCCGGTGCCCCCGGCGGGGTTGGCGCCGCCGACCCCGTCGTCGCTGACCGTGATGCCGAGGCTGCGCCCGTCGTGCCGGACCAGCACCCAGGCGCGGGTGGCGTGGCTGTGCTTGACCACATTGGCCAGGGCCTCGGCGATGGCGAAGTAGCCGGCGGACTCGACCGGGGCCTGCGGCCGGCCGCGGAGCTCGATGTCCACCTCGACCGGGATCGGCAGGGTGAGCGCGAGCGCGCGCACCGCGCCGTCGATCCCGCGCTCGGCCAGTACCGGCGGATGGATGCCGCGGACCAGGTCGCGCAGCTCGGCCAGGGCCAGGTCGCTGGCGTCGCGGGCCTCGGCGAGCAGCTTCTGCGCGGCGGCCGGGTCCCGGGTGACCAGGTCCTCGGCCAGGCCGAGGCTCATGCCCAGCGACACAAGCCGGGCCTGCGCGCCGTCGTGCAGGTCGCGCTCGATCCGGCGCAGTTCGGCCGCCTGCGCGTCGACGGTCTCCGCCCGGGTGCGGGTCAGCACCCGCACCCGCTGGTCGAGCACCGCTTGGCGGGTGGGGCCGAGCAGCAGCTTGGTGGCCCGGTCGTGCAGCCGCAGCAGCGGCGGCGAGGCGGCCAGGCCGAGCGCGAGGATCAGCACGCCCTGCGGGATCGCGGCGATGCCCTCGAACGGGATGTCGATGAGCCAGCCGGGGCCGTAGTGGTATCCGTCGACGAACTGGAGCACTGTCGGCATGACCAGGATGCCCTCGACGCCATACCCCACCAGGGCGGCAGGCAGGATGCCGAGCGCCAGCGTGAGCGGTGAGCAGAGCAGCCACAGCAGGTCGCGCCAGGTCGCCGGGTCGCCGAGCATCCACCGGCAGCGCTGCCAGGCGCCGATCACGCCGAAGGACTCCATCGGCGGGCGCGGCTTGTACGGCATCGGGATCTCCACGCCGGACCACTGGCCGGCCAGCTTGCGCCGCTCGTTGGCCAGCGCGCGGACCGCGACCATCACGAGCGGCACGAGGAAGATGCCGACGCCGAAGAGCGCCAGAAACGAGATCGAGACGATTGACAGAACGAGCAGCACGATGCCGCACACGTAGAAAACCAGGCCGATGACGAAGCTCCGCACGCTCGCGGCCAGGCCGCGGGTCACAAAGCGGATCAGCTCCTCGTTCACGCCACCCATTCTGGCCGACCTGCCGGTGATTGCCGGTAGGGCTAACCCCACCCCCCTTGGGGGCCTGCGACCAGTGTCCGTTTCCGGCGACGCCCGAAGGATCGGAAGTGACAGTTTCCGAGGGAGGAACCCGAGATGTCTTGGCACTGGATCACCAGACTGCCGTCGGGCAGGCGTACCAAGTTTCTGGCCATCGCGCTGTGGCTCGTCATCGCGTCCGCGGTCGGGCCGCTCGCCGTCAAGCTCGCCGACGTGGTCACCGACGACGCCGTGGCGTGGCTGCCGCGCACCGCCGAGGCCACCCAGGCGTTCGAGCGGGCGGAGGCGGCCTTCCCGGGCTCCGACCGGCTCGTCGCGGTCGCGGTCTACGCCCGTGACGCCGGGCTGACCGACGCCGACCGGGCCAAGGCCGAGGCGGACCGGGCGGCGTTCGCGCGGTACGCCGAGGGTGGCCAGGTGCCGCCGGCGATCGCGAGCGAGGACGGCAAGGCGCTGCTGCTCTCCTTCCCGCTCGCCGGGGACGATGACCAGCAGGTCGAGTCGACCGGCGAGGTCCGTGACCAGCTGGCGAACGCGCCGCCGGCCGGGCTGCAGACGGGGCTGACCGGTTCGGCCGGCGCCACCGACGACCTGTTCGACGCGTTCGGCGGCATGGACATCACGCTCGTGCTGGTCACCGCCGGCGTGGTGGCGCTGCTGCTGCTGTTCACGTACCGCAGCCCGGTGCTGTGGCTGGTGCCACTGATCTGCGTCGGTGTGGCCAGCCAGGTGGCGAGCGCGGTCGTGTACCTGCTGGCCAAACACGCCGGGCTCACCGTCGACTTCCAGGGCCAGAGCGTGCTCACCGTGCTTGTCTTCGGCGTCGGCGTCGACTACGCGCTGCTGCTGATCGCCCGGTACCGCGAGGAGCTGCGCCGGCACCGCGACCGGCACGACGCGATGCGGGTCGCGCTGCGCCGCTCGTTCCCCGCCATCCTGGCCTCGGCGGCGACCGTCGCGATCAGCCTGCTCTGCCTGCTCGCCGCCGAGCTCAACTCCACCCGCAGCCTCGGCCCGGTCGGCGCGGTCGGCATCGCCGCGGCGTTCCTGGTGATGACCTTGCTACTCCCGGCCGTGCTGGTCCTGTTCGGACGGTGGCTGTTCTGGCCGTTCGTGCCCCGCTACAGCCCGGACGCGGTCGGCCACGACGTGGCCGCGGACCACGGCATGTGGGCCCGGGTGTCCGCGTTCGTCGGGCGGCGGCCGCGCGGCGTCTGGATCGGCACCGCCGCGGTGCTCGGCCTGCTGACCATCGGGATCGGCAACCTGAGCGTGGGCCTGCCGGGCGCGGAGACGTTCACCAAGGAGGTCGGCTCGGTGACCGGCCAGCGCATCATCGCCGCGCACTTCCCGGAGGGCTCGGCGCTGCCGGCCGAGGTCGTGGCACGGGCGAGCGCTGCCGACCCGGTGGCGACCACGCTGCGCGGCGTCGACGGGGTGGCTACGGTCGCCGAACCGCAGACCTCGGCCGACGGCCAGTGGGTGATGATCCGCGCGGTGCTGGACGCGGAGCCCGACAGCGACGCTGCCAAGGCCACGGTCGAGCGGATGCGGGACGCGGTGCACGCGGTACCCGGCGCGGAGGCCCTGGTCGGCGGCCAGACGGCGATCGACCTGGACACCGACACCGCGTCCAGCCGGGACGAGCGCGTGGTCATCCCGCTGATCCTCGCCGTGGTGTTCGTGATCCTGATGGTGCTGCTGCGGGCGCTGGTGGCCCCACTGCTGCTGATCGGCAGCGTGGTGCTCTCGTACGCGGCCGCCCTCGGCGTCGCCGGGTTCGTGCTGCACGCGATGGGCTACACCAAGCTGTTCTTCGGCGCCCCGCTGCAGACGTTCCTGTTCCTGGTGGCGCTCGGCGTCGACTACACGATCTTCCTGATGACCCGGGCCCGCGAGGAGGTCGGGCAGCTGGGCCACCGCCGCGGTGTCCTGCACGCCCTGACCGTTACCGGCGGCGTGATCACGAGCGCCGGCCTGGTGCTCGCGGCGACGTTCGCGGCGCTGGGCATCCTGCCGCTCGTGCCATCGGTGCAGATCGGCGTGATCGTCGCGGCCGGCGTGCTCCTGGACACCTTCGTGGTCCGGAGCCTGCTGATCCCGGCGCTGGCGGTGCACCTGGGCCCGAAGGTCTGGTGGCCCGGCCGTCCGGCCCGCGAGCCCGCTCAGCCAGCCAGCGAGCCGGTGCTGACGAGGGTCTGACGGGCCTTACCTGATCCGCAGGCGTAACTGGTCGACCGTTCGTACGAGGCGTTCCGGGTTTCAGGGTGCAATGTTCGAGGGGCCAGTCGCTACGTCAGGGCTTCCCGTCGGGAGCGGCCGGCGGCGACCGTGGGCGAGACCACGCCACGGGCCCTCGCCCACGGTCCCCAAATCCGGGCTTCCGGACGCGCTCAGACGCGGACAAGATAGGCACAGAGCGGGTCCCGCCCGCCCGCCGCGGCAACGGCGGGCGGGCGGGGGCCTCTGCCCGTCCCGTCGCCTACGGGTAGAGGCCGGCCAGCACGGCCGCGGTCTGGACCGGGTTGGTCACCACAAAGTAGTGACCGCCGTCCACGAGGTGCGTGCTGGCGACCATTGACGGGCGCATCCGGGCGGCGACGCCGGGCAGCGTGCAGATCGTGTCCTCGGCACCGACCAGCACGTGGACCGGCGTCTCCAGCGACGACGTCCACTCGTCGGGCACGAGTGAGAGGTCGCGCCGGAAGCGGGGCAGCAGCAGCCGCCCGACCTCGTCCGCCGTGAGTGTGGTCGGCGGCATCAGCCCGCTGCGGGTCAGCTCGGCGACAAGCTCCGCGTCGTCCTGCCCGCGGATGCTCTTCGCGGTCGCGCCGGACAGCGGCGGGGCGGAGAGCACCACGTGGCCCGGTTCGAGCCCGGCGCCCGCGCGGCCCGCGATCTCGGCGGCGACGAGCGCGCCCAGGCTGTGTCCGAAGAGGATGGTGCCGGAAGACAGGTACGGCGTGATCGCCTTCCACCACGCGTCGGCCACATCGGCGATGGTTACCGGGCCGCGCAGGGTGGCCTCGCCGGCCACCACCCGCCACGACTCGGGCACGTGCTTGGCCAGCCGCGTGTACGAGCCGGCCGAGCCGCCCGCGTACGGCAGGCACACCAGCGTCCGGCTGTGTATGCCACGCCCCTCGCGCAGCACCCGCATCGTCACCTCGACCTCGCCGGTACGCAGCTTGAACCGGGCGAGCTTGCCGGTCGAGGTGACCGGCAGCTGGTCGACGACCTCGATCACGGCCGGCCGCTTGAAGACCGGCAGCTGGTCGCGGAAGGCCTGGCGGGCGGCCTGGCGCAGCACCGCGCGGTCCACGCCGTTCTCCGGCACCAGGTACGCGACCGCCTGCTCCAGGCCGGTGGCGTCCCGGGCGCCCACGACCGCGACCTGGGAAAGCCCGTCCACCTCGCGGGCGGCGGCCTCCACCTCGAACGGCGACACCTTGAAGCCGCCCACGTTGATCAGGTCGTCGCGGCGGCACACGTACTCGAGGTCGCCGTCCGCGGCGCGGCGCACGATGTCGCCGGTGTACGCGCCGCCGTCCGCGAACGTGCGCGCGGTGGCCTCGGCCCGGTCCAGGTAGCCGGCCGCGACCGAGCCGCCGGCCACGTGCAGCCGACCCTCGACGCCGTCCGGCACGGGCCGGCCCTCGTCGTCGCGGACCGTGATCCGCACGCCCGGCACAGGGATGCCGGTGGAGCCGGGCCGGCTGCCGTTCGTGGCCACCACGATGTGCAGCACCTCGGTCGCGCCGAGCCCGTTGACCAGCGGCGCGCTGCACACCTTGGCGAACTCGCCGCACATCGGCGCGGGCAGGTGCTCGCCCGCCGAGACGGCCAAGCGCAGCGAGCCGAGCGCGAGGGCCTCGCCGTGGCGGATGCGCTCCAGCAGCGCCGCGTACACCCGGGGCACCGAGCACAGCACGGTCGGGCGGTGCGCGGCGAGCGTTGCCGCGACCCGGAAGACGTCCGGCGGCCCGGCGCTGAGCACGGTACGGGCGCCGGCGGCGAGCGGGAACAGCAGCGAGTTGCCGAAGCCGTACCCGAAGGAGAGCTTGGCCGTGGACAGCACTGTGTCGGCCGGCGAGAGCGCGAGGATCCGGCCGAACCCGCTCAGCACGCTGTCGATGCCGCCACGGGTGTGCAGCACGCCCTTGGGCTGGCCGGTGCTGCCGGACGTGTACTGGATCAGCACCACGTCGCCCTCGCCCTGGTGCGCGGGGGCCGGGATCTCACCGTCGTACGGCGCCATCCGGTCGGCCCGGCCGCGGGGCAGGTCGAGCGCGCCCTTCGCGGGCAGTTGGGCGTCGGCGCGCTCGTCCACGTGCAGGTACGTGGCGCGGCAGTCGGACGCGATGAACTCGATCTCGGCCGGGGTGAGCATCGGGCTGACCGGTACCGGTACGCCACCGGCCCACCACACGCCGAGGATCGCCACGACGGCCGCGATCGAGTCGTCGGCGACGATGAGCGCGTTGCTGCCCGGGCGGAACGCGGAGCCGTCCAGCCGCGCGGCGTAGGCGTGCACCGCCCGGGCCAGCTCGGCGTACGTGACCTGCCCGCCGGCGTCCACGTACGCGGTCGCGTCGGGCTTACCGGCGGAGAGCAGGTGCTCGACGATGTTGTTGTTCACGATGACGAAACCTCCAAGCTGGCCGTGCTCCCGCACGGCTCGACCGCGAGGGCGAGGACCTTCGTGGGGGCTGTAGGAGCCGTGGCGCAGAGCGCGGCGGCACACACCACCGCGAAAAACCCGCCCGCCGCGCCGAGGTCGCCGAGCGCTCGCTCGACGTGCCAGACGGGACAGGGTTGGCCGGAGGCGAGCGCGCCGACGAGCCCGGTGTCCAATGTGGATATCACGAGGGCGTCGGGGCGGGTCTCCGGCCGCGCGGCCGCCTGGATCACGCGGGCGGTCGCGCGGACGAGGTCGGTGCGTTGGCAGTCGCGCAATGAGATGCCCGGCCCGCCGGTCGGGTCCAGTGCGAGGCAGGCGGACCCTTCGGCGGGCGTGAGGTGATCCGGTGCGGCGGTGAGGCTCCACCGCGTGACGGTGGCGGAGGCGCCGACCAGCGCGGCGCTCGCGTCGCCGGCCGCGATGAGCCGCATCGCCTCCGCGATCGCCGAGATGCCGGCCGTGGCTCCGCCGGTGAGCATGAGGTTCGGTCCGGCGAGGCCGAGCCGGATGGAGACGGTGGCGGCCGGCCCGTTGTACGCCGAGGCGGGGCCGAGCGCCGGCGCGACGAACCCGGGATCCAGTGTGGACGCCTCGGTGCAGACCGTGGCGTACTCCGGCAGCCCCGCCGTGGAGCTTGCCCACACCACGGCCGTCGTGTCGTCCGGCACGCCACCGTCCGGGCGGGCCGGTGTGTCCGCGGCGGACGCGAGAGCCAGCAGCGACTCGTGCGGAACGCTGCGCAGCCCGCGCGTGCCGGCGCGGGCGGGCACGCGGGGCTCGACGGGCCCGTACACGGCCCGCTCCACCGGCGCCAGCAGCGTGTCCGGCACGGTGAACCGGCGTACCGGACCGGCCACCGGCGCACCGGTCAGGCGGCGGGCCAGGGACGCCAGGTCGTCCACTTCGGACAGGCGCAGGCCGGCGCCGCGCACGGCGACGCTAGCGGGCATCGGGTGCCCCCTTCCCCAGCAGTACTGTGCAGACCGCGCCGCCGAAGCCGTACGCCTGGCTCAGCACGCGGCCCACCGGCCCTCGCCGGCCGGCCGGCTCCACCAGGTCGACGCCGCCGCACTCCGGATCCGGGTCGGCGAGCGTCACGTTTCCGGGCACGAGGCCGTGCGCGATGGCGCGTACCCCGATGACCGCCTCGAGCACGGCGGCCGCACCCTCCGCGTGGCCCAGCTGTCCCTTGACCGAGGAGAGCACCGGCCGCCGGCGGCCGCCCAGGGCCTTGGCGACCGCGCGGGCCTCGACCCCGTCGTTGGCCGGCGTTCCGGTGCCGTGCGCGCACACCCAGTCGACGTCGTCCGGCTCGACGCGGGCGCGGTCGAGGCAGGTCTGGATGGTCGCGATAAGGCCGGCGCCGTCCGGGTGCGGCTGGGTCAGGTTGTGCGCGTCGGCGGCGGACGCGGTGGAAAGCACGTGGGCCAGCGGCGCGCGGCCGCGGCCGGCGATCCGCTCCGCCCGTTCGAGCACGAGCACGGCCGCGCCCTCGCCGGGCATCGTGCCCTTGCGCCCGGCGTCGAACGGCCGGATCGTGTCGGCGGCGAGCGCGCGCATCGACGTGAAGAACGCGAACACCTCCAGCGACAGCTCGTCCGCGCCGCCGCAGACCGCGACGTCGACCTCGCCGGACGCGACCGCGGCGGCGCCGGCGGCGATGGCCTCGTTGCCGGCCGAGCAGCCGGGCGCGAGGAGCACGGCGGGACCGTCCACTGTGACCACCCGCCGGACGGCCGTGAGCAGTTCTTCGGGGCGGGCAAAGGTGCGGTCGGGCACGCCGAGCGGCCCGCGCCCGATCGCGCGGTCGAGCACGGGCCGGGTGCCCATCACCGTGCCCACGAAGAGGCCCAGCCGCCCGCGCCGCCGGTGCGCCGGCAGGCCCGCGTCGCCGAGCGCCTCCAGCGTCGCCGCGGCCAGGTAGCGGGCGGCGAGCGACTCGTGCGGCGGTACCAGCGAGTCGAGCGCCGCCACCGCGCCGGGTGGCACCTCGGCGGCCCGCTGGGTGGGGTACCTGGACAGGTCGTAGCGCGTCACCGGCCCGGTGAGCACCCTGCGGTCCTCGATGGCGCGCCACAGCGCGTGCACGCCCAGCCCGGCGGGTGAGACCGCGCCCACGCCGGACACCGCGACACTGTCACGGTCCAACGCGGAGTCCCCGGCTGCGCAGTACCGCGATCGCACCGCCGAGGTCCCGCATGCCGGCCGCCTCGTCGTCGGTGAGCTTCAGACCGAGCTGCCGCTCCATGCGCACGACGAAGTCGACCTTCTGCAACGAGTCGACGCCGAGATCCTCGTAGAAAGCCGCGCCGTCGGTGATCTCCTCCGCCGGCACGTCGAACACCTCGGCCGCCAGCGCGCGCAGCCGCGTTGCGGACGTCTCGTGTGGCATGCTCTCTCCCCTTACCCGCGTACTGCTTGCCGCGTACTGCCTCCCCAGGCCCGGTGCTGAGGCCGACCGTCTTCGGGAGCGGCGAGGGTTCCGCCGGAACGATCAACCCCGGGGATCAGACACCGGGCCCACCGCGCGCGGTCGCACACCGCGTGCGTCGTTTTGCGGGCGCAGACGCGATCAGGGCGCCCCGCGAACGGGACGCCCTGATGGGAGGGAACCTGCTCAGCCCTCCGCCTCGGCCTCGCCGACGATCTCGCGGAGCTCGACACCCCAGAAGCGCGCGTCCGGCCAGCGCCCGGCGATCTCGACCGCCCGCTCCTCCGACTCGACGTCGAAGACGCAGACGCCGGCCAGCTGCTCCTTCGCCTCGCTGAACGGCCCGTCGGTGACCGCCGCGACCCCGTCGCGGACCCGGATGGCCTTGGCCTGGGTCGGGCTGGCGAGCCCGGCGCCGCTTACCCACTCGCCGCTCTTGACCAGGTCCTGCCAGATGTCGCCCGCCTCGTTCTGCAGGGCGCTCATCTCCTCCTCGGACAGGGCCTCGGCGGCGGCGGTGTTCTGGTAGATCAACATCATGTACTTCACGACGTCACCCCTCGTGGAATCGGCGTCCCGGTCGGGCGCCTCGCACAGGTAGGTCGGAGCCGCCGACCCGCCCTCGACATCGCCCCTGAGATGCAGGTCACGCTCGCGGCACGGTCCCTGCCGGGAGAGTGTAGCGATGAAGATCCGCACTGGTCGGCGTGACGACGCCGAGCGACTGCTCGCTTTCTGGTCGGCCGCGGCACACGGCCGCAGCGTGAGCGACGACCTGGCCGGCGTGGCCCGGCTGCTGCGCCACGACAGCGAGTCGGTCCTGGTCGCCGAGGTGGACGGCGTGGTCGTGGGCACGGTGATCGCGGGTTGGGGCGGGTGGCGCTGCCACATCTACCGGCTCGCGGTCTCGCCGGACCACCGCCGCCGCGGCATCGGCCGGGAGCTGCTGGCCGCCGCCGAGGCCCGGTTCGTCGCGCTCGGCGGGCGGCGTTCGGACGCGATGGTCGACGACGGCAACCCCGGCGCTCACGAGCTGTACCGCAATGCCGGCTATATGCCTGATTCGTCCTGGTCACGATGGGTTCGTCCCTCGTCCCGGTCGACAGTAATGCCCGTGACTAGAGCGGCCAGGTGGGGGAAACTGGGAGGAGTCTGAACCGCACCTGTTGCCTGGAGGTGCCCATGACGATCGACCTTCGGCTGCCCGACGCCATGCCGGTGCTGTCCCGCGGCCGCCACCGCAACCCGCGCAAGGGCGCCTGCTTCATGGAGATGGCGTCCTACCTCGCCGGTGAGCGGTGGAGTGACCATCCCGCCTGCACGCACCCGCTGCTCGCCTCGCTCGCCCGCCTCGTCAACGACCACACCACCGACCCCGGCCGCCAGCGGCTCGCCGAGCTGATCCCGTCGGTCATCGGCCTGACCAGCGACGACGTCCGCTGGGACGCGCTGATCGCGCTGCGCGCCGCGGAGACCGCCCTGCCGGTCGTCTCGGCCGAGATGCAAAACGCGATGGCGGTCTCCGTGCTCAGCGGCAACCGCCTGATCGCCGGCCTCGACGGCCGCCCGCCGGACACGTTGCGCCCGGACAGCCGGGCTGCCCTGCTGCGGGCGCCACTCGCGGCACGGTGGGCACACCGGTTTACGTACGACGTGTCGGTCTCCCGGAAGATGTACCAGCGGCACGGCGCGCCGCGCACCGTGGAGTTCGCGGTGCAGGGCATCGCCAAGGCGTGCATCCCCGACCCGGACGAGACGCTGCGCGCGCTCCTCGCCGGCGCGATCGACGACGTGACGGCGGCTCAGCCGGCCGCGACGGTGAGCCGATCGGCGGTGCGCACGCGTTAGCCGGGTCCGCTACGACTCGTCTTCGTCGTCGGACTGCGGCAGCTCGCCCTTGCGCACCAGCGCCTCGGGGCGGCAGAGCACCGTGACCCGGTACGAGAGGCCGACGTTCGACCAGATCTCTCCGCGCAGGCTCAGGCACAGGCCGACCCCGTCGAGGCCGTCCGGGTGCTCGAAGAAGTCGACCTCGGGCTCGGCGATCGCGCCCACGAGGCCCTGCGTGCCCCGGTCGGTGCCGGGCACCTGCACGAGGCCGACCGCGAGCTGCACCTCGACGTCGTCGAGGGAATCCACGTCGTACCAGTGGGTGTCGGGCAGGAAGAGCTGCGACTCGACAGGGCGCCGCCGGTAGTCGGGGCCCATCATGCCGCTCTCGCCGTCCGGCTCGTCGCCGATCCAGGCCATTCCGGCGAAGTCGCTGCGCAGCCGCCGGCTCTCGGTGTGAAACTCCGTCACGACGGTGTCGATGCGCGGCTGGGCGACGAGGTGCACGTCAGCGGTCACTGTGCTGCCTTTCGTTTACGACTGCGGGCTCGCATGCCGACCGCCGCCGCGGCGGTCCAGGCCGTCGAAGCCGCACACTAACACCGTCGCGGCGGGGCTCCCGCCCCGCCGCGACCGCAGGCGCCCCCTACCGCTCCAGCTCCACGGCCAGCGGCGTGGCCACGAACACCGATGAATAGGTGCCCACGCCCACGCCGATCAGCAGCGCGAGCGCGAAGTCGAACAGCGAGTCGCCGCCCAGCGCCACGAGCGCCACCAGCACAAACATCGCGCCCAGCCCGGTGCTCACCGTGCGTGGCACCGTCTGCAGGCAGGCCCGGTTGGCGAGCGTCGCGAACGGCTCCCGCCTCCTGGCCCGCCGCCCGCTCCGGGTCAGCTCCCGGACCCGGTCGAAGACCACGACCGAGTCGTTGACCGAGTAGCCGATGACGGTCAGCAGCGCGGCGAGGAACACGCCGTCGACCGGGCGGCCCAGCCACGCGAACACGCCGAGCAGCACCAGCACGTCGTGGCCCATCGCCGCCACCGCGGACAGCCCCCAGCGCCAGTGGAAGCGGATCGCGAGGTACGCCAGCTGCGCGCCGAGCGCCACCACCAGCGCGATGACGGCCTTGCGCCGCAGCTCCGCGCCGAGGCTGGGGCCGATCCGCTCGTCCCGGTCGCGGCGCACGTCGCCGCCCCCGGCCTCGGACAGCTCCTGCCGCACCCGCGCCTCGGTCGCGTCGTCGAACGACCCCGCGCGGACGCTCACCCCGGTCGGGCCTTGCGCGTTGACGACCGCCCGAGGCAGTCCCGCGCCGGCCACCGCGGCCCGCGCGGCCTCCGGACCCAGCGGGGCACTCATCGTGTACGAGACCGCGCGGCCGCCGGTGAACTCGACACCGAGGTTGAGTCCCCGCACCGCGATCCCGGTGGCCGCCACCGCGACGGCGAGCGCCGCGACCGCCAACCAGCGCCGCCGCCGGCCCATGATGTCCGGCTCGCGGCGGGCCAGCGCGCGCCGCACCCACCCGGTGTGCGCCAGCCCGGTCCAGCGCGGCCGCCGCGCCACCGAGGGCATCGACAGCGCGCCCTCGGTGAGCGCGCGGGCCAGCACCAGCGCGGTGAACATCGAGACGACGACGCCCACCGTGAGCGTGACGCCGAAGCCGCGCACCGGCCCGGCGGCGAGGAAGAAGAGCAGACCGGCCGCGAGCAGCGTGGTGACGTTGGCGTCGGCGATCGCCGACCAGGCCCGCGCGAATCCGGTACGCAGCGCGGTGCGCGGTGTTCGCCGGCCGGTGGCGTACTCCTCGCGGGCCCGTTCGAACACGAGCACGTTGGCGTCGATGGCCATGCCGATCGCCAGTACGAAGCCGGCGAGCCCCGGCAGCGTGAGCGTGGCGCCGAAGGCGAGCAGGGCGGCGTAGGAGATCAGCCCGTACGCGCCGAGGGCCAGCGCGGCCAGGAAGCCGGCGAGGCGGTACGCCGCGATGACGAACAGCGCGGTGGCGAGCACCCCGATGACCGCCGCCCGCGCCGACGCCTCAATCGCCTCCTGGCCCAGCGTCGGCCCGACCGTGCGCTGCTCGATGATCTCGACGGGTACCGGCAGCGCGCCGGCCCGGATCAGCAGCGCGAGCTCGCGCGCCTCGGCCGCGGTGTACGTACCGGTGATCCGCGCCCGGCCGCTGCCGTTTCCGGCCCCGCACGGGGTGGCGCCGTCCACCTCGGCCGAGACGAGCACCCGCTCGTCCAGCACCACGGCCACGCGCCGGGTGGGATCGCCCGGCGCGGCGCACGCGGCCGTACCGGTCAGCCGCGCCCACGCGTCCCGGCCCGCGTCGCGGAAGTCCAGGAGTATCTCCCAGCCGCCGACCTGCCCGCGCGCGGCGGACGCGCTCTCGACCTGGTCGCCGGTGAGCGCGGCCGGCCCGAGCCGCAGCGGCTGGCCCCGCTCGTCCGGCAGCGTATCCGGCTCCTCCACAGTGGACGCGGTGCCGAGCACCGGGCGGAAGGAGAGTTGGGCGGTACGGCCGATCACCTCGGTCGCCTGCCGCGGATCGTCGACGCCGGGCAGCTCGACGATGATGCGCCGTTCGCCGGCGCGGGCAAGGGTGGGCTCGGACAGTCCGAGCGCGTCGACGCGGCGGCGGAGCACCTCGACCGCCTCGTCGGTGGTTTCGGCGTTGGCCTCGGCCAGCTCGCCGTCTGACGTTTCCAGCACTATCTGGGTGCCGCCGCGCAGGTCCAGCCCGAGCCGCGCCGGCCGGACGGCGATGAGCCATCCGGACACGACGATGACGACAAGGGCGAGAGCGGCGCGCGCGGCAGTAGCGCGCGACACGGTGTTCTCCTCGCTTCTCAAGGATGGAGCCCGGCCGTGGGCGGCCGGGGTGACGGGGAATGGCTCGAACGCGTGCCGTCAGGCAGGCGGAGCCCGGCCCGGAAGGCGAGGAGTGTCGCACCGGCCGGTCGGTCCACTGTGGAGCGGAGCCGGATCGACCAGGTGGCGGGCAGTGTGGGGGGCTGCGTCGCGGCGACCGCGACGGCTCCTGGCGCGGGCGAGGCCGCGGCCGCCGAACCGATCGCGGCGATGACCGCGAAGGCGCTCGGCCAGGCGGACGTCGCGGCGACGTGTCCCGCCGGCCCGGCACCCGCAACGGATGCCGCCGGCGCGGGCGCCGAGGGCCGAGTGGTGGGCGGCGGGACCAGGAGCGTGACGAAGAGGGCCAGCAGCAACGGAAGTGCGGCGGCCGGCCGGCGATGCGCCGGTGTTGTCACGCTCGTGAATCTATCAGCCGGCACACCGGATGGGGGCGTCCGTTTGGCCGCCCCCATCTCAACGCCGGTGGCTCACTCCCAGCGGACCAGCGTGGACGCGGGAGTGCCGGCCAGGCGCCGCGTCACGGCCGCGCCGGCCACCGCACCGACAAGGGCCGCGGCGGGCACGGTCACGACGAGCAGCAGCCACGAAGGACTCTGGGTCAGGCCGGGGCCGGCGCCGATGCCGGTGGTCACCTGGTCGGCGAGCAGCTTGAAGGCGAGCAGGCCGGCCGGCAGGCCCACGATGCCCGCGGCGAACCCGAGCGCGGCCCCGCCGGTCGCCGACTGGGCGAGCGTCTGGCGCACCGTGAAGCCGACCGTGCGCAGCACGCCCAGCACCCGCGCCCGCTCCCGGGCACCGCTGAGCAGCGCGGCGGCCAGGTTGGCGAGGCTGACGACGAGTACCAGCGCGGCCATCACCTGGAGCGCGACCGTGAAGACGCCGAGCTCGTCGGGGTCGGACTCGCGCGCCCGCACCGCAGCGGCGGTGCCGAGCCTTTCGCGCAGCGCGGTCGCCAGCGCCTCGGGCGACTCGCCGCGGCCGTTGACCAGGAAGGCATCCGGGGTGGCACCGGGGAGCATCTCGGCGCGGTACATGAGCACCTCACCGGTGTCCTCGGTCTCGCTGTACCAGCCGACGATCTTCAACGTGATCGGAGCCTCGCCGGCCCGGATGCTCACCGTGTCGCCAACGTCGACGCCGAAGCGCTGCAGGAACCCGTATCCGGCGACCGCCTCGCCCGCCTCCCGCAGCGGCTCGCCCTCGCGCACCATGAACCTCGCCTGAGCCGGGTCGCCCCCGATCGCCCGGGCCAGAAACGTCTCCTCGCCGAGCGTCGCCCGCCGGTCGGTCTGCGTGTACCAGCCGGCGACCTGGGACATCGTGGAGAGCGCGGCTGCCGTCGCGGCGCCGTCGGTGCCGTCGCCGGCCACGACCGCGTCGTACGGGTCGCCGGAGCGGGCCGGGTCGTTCACCATCTTGTCCATTGTGGACATGAAGCCGGCGGCGACCACGACCGCGGCCACGGCGACCGCGAGCGCGGCGGCGGTCAGCGCCGAACGCGCCGGGCGGGCCAGCACGGTGCCGAGGCCGAAACGGGCCGCCGGGGCCAGCCGCAGCGCCTCCAGCAGCCGGGCCAGCCGGGCCGGGTTGGCCGAGCGCGGGGGTGCGTCGCGCAGCACGTCGGTCACCGGCTGCCGGGCGGCCCGGCGGGCGGGGAGCACGGTGGCCACGGTGAGGATCAGGCCGACGAACCCGACCGCGACCAGCAGCGACGTCGCGCCCACCCGCAGGCCGCTGCGGCCCATCGCCGCGGAGAGACCGACCTGGAGGAACGGTGCGATCAGCGTCCCCGCGACCCAGCCGAGGACCGCGCCGGCCACGCCCAGGATCAGCGTCTCGCCGAGCAGGCCGCCGATGATCTGCCGGTTGGTGTATCCGACCGCCTGGAGCATCGCGATCTCGCGGCGGCGGGCCAGGAGCCGGGCCGCGGCCGCGCCGGCCACGACGAAGGCGGCCGCGAGCAGGACGAACACTCCGAAGCCGGCGAGCGAGGCGCCGAAGATGAGCTCCCGGACCAGGATGTCGTCGCGGGTGTCCGGCCACGGCTGCACGCCGTCGACACCGGGGCTGGTGCCGAGCCGCGCGGCGGCCGCGTCGGCGGCGTCCGGGTGGGTGAGCCGCGCGATCAGCAGCGCGCCCCGCTCCACCCCGTCCGGTGCGAGCGCCTGGAGGCCGGCGGGGTCGACGAAGAGCCGGATCGGGTCGCAGTCGGGGTAGAAGCAGTCGGTGAGGTCGACAGCGGTGCCGACCACGGTGAGGGTCAACGGGCGGCCGGCCACATTGATCCGTACCTCATCGCCGTCCCGGACGCCGGCCTCGACGGCGGCGGCCCGGTCGAACACGACCTCGCCCACTGCCGCCGGCCAACGCCCGGTGCGCAGCTGGGGCGCGCCCACCGCGGACGCCGGCGGGGTCGGCGTGACGCGCGCCTCGACGGACCCGTCGCCGAGCTCGACATCGCCGGTGACGAACGGGGTGACCGCACCGGTGGCGGCGAACGCGGCGTCGCCACGCAGCCCTTCCAGCGCGCCCGGCTCGCCGTAGACCACCAGGTCGGGACGGCCGGAGTCGCGGTAGATCTCGTCGACCTGCGGGCCGCCCTGGCTTTGCACGGAGAGCCCGGCGACCACGGCGGCCGCGGCGAGGGCGGCGACCAGCGCGGTGGCGCCGGCGGCGACCTTGCTCCGCCCGCGCAGCCCGGACAGGGCCAGGCGAAGGGTGGCGGACATTGCTCAGCCCTCCAGGTTGATCAGGTTGGCATACGTGGGGCGCTGACCGGCCCCGGTCAGGTCGCGCTCGTCGACGATCTCGCCGTCGAGCATGGTCACCACCCGGTCGGCCGCGGCCGCGACCCGGTGGTCGTGGGTCACCAGCACGATGCTCTGGCCGCTGTCGTGGCGCCGGCGCAGCAGGCCGAGGACGACCTCGGCGGAGGCGGAGTCGAGCGCGCCGGTCGGCTCGTCGGCGAGCAGCACGTCGGGCTTGTGCACGACCGCGCGGGCCAGCGCCACCCGCTGCTGCTGGCCGCCGGAGAGCTCGGCGGGCGCGGCGTCGGCGGCGTCACCCACGCCCAGCTCCTCCAGGACCGCGAGTGATCGGCTGCGCGCCTCCCGCCGGCCGACGCCCTGTAGCACCAGGGGCAGCTCGACGTTTCCGATCACGGTCATCGTCGGCACCAGGTTGAGGAACTGGAACACGAACCCGACGTGCCGGCGGCGCAGCAGCGCCCGCCCGCTCTCGTCGCGGTCGTCCAGCCGCTTGCCGGCGAGCCAGACCTCGCCGCTGTCCGGTCTGTCCAGACCACCCAGCAGGTGCAGCAGCGTCGACTTGCCGCACCCGCTCGGGCCGGTGATGGCCACCCAGTCGCCGGGCGCCACGGTCAGGGAAACGTCTCGCAGGGCGGCGTGCTCCCGCGCGCCGCCGCGGTAGGTCCGCGTGAGCGCGCTGGCGCGCAGCAAGGGCTCAGTCATGGCTGTCTCCGTTTGGCTTCGGGTGCGGAAGGATCTGGGTGAGCTGCTGCTCGCACGCCTCCAGCCAGCGCAGCTCCGCCTGCAGGTGCAGCGCGGTGGCCTGCACCAGCAGCCCGCTCACGCTGCCCGGGGTGGTCTGCCCGGCCTGGCGGTCGAGGTCGCGCAGCGCTTCGAAGCAGCGCTGGCGGTGGTCGGTGATGATCGCGCGCGGGTCGATGCCCGGGATCACGTCCGCGGCGAGCCTGGCCGTGACCAGCCGGAGCAGGACGTCCGGCTTGACGATCGGGGTGTCGGGGCGCTCGGCGAACCACTCGCGCAGCGCCTTGGCGCCGGTGTCGGTGAGCCGGTAGACCTTGCGGTCCCGCTTGTCGCCGCCTGACGCGGGTGTGTGGGTGACGAGGCCGTCCTTTTCGAGGCGACCGAGCGTGACGTAGATCTGCCCGACGTTGACCTCGACGCCGGCGCCGGCGAAGAGCTCGTCGTAGCGCCGCCGCACCTCGTAGCCGTGGGCAGGACCCGCCGCAAGCAGGCCGAGCACGACGTGTTTCATGGACGCCCCTCCAATACCTAACGGCTAGAGTTTAACTGTTAGGTATTGACTGTCAACAGCCCCTCACCTGAGCAGATACGCAAGTCGCCGGGATCAGTCGCCGTGGAGGCCGCCGGCCGCGGTGTGGATGAAGACCGCCGTCACCTCTTCGGCGGTGGTCAGGTCGGCGACGTACCCGTCCACCGCCTCGACCGCACCGGCCAGCAGTTTGGCCTCCTGTCGCTGCCCGAAGGCGACCACGCTGAGTTGCACCGGGCGGGCCGGGTCCTTCGCACGCTGGAGTCCGGCGGTCAGCTGTGCCAGCGTGATGCCCTGCGGATCGCCTTCGTTGCGCCCGTCGGTGAAGACCAGCACCTGGGTGGAGATGCCCGGTTCATAGGCGTCCCGGCCCGCGGTGTAGGCCGCGAGGATCGTGTCGTAGAGGCCGGTGCCGGTCTTGCGCGCCGCCAGCCGGCCGACGGCCGCGTCCATAGCGGCGCGATGGGGCGCCGACAGCGCGGCGGTGGGCAGCAAGACCCGGTGGTCACGCGGCGGATCCAGCCCAATGCCGAACTCCCAGATGCCCACCCGGCTGTCGTCCGGCAGCAGCCCGCCCAGTGCCCGGCAGCCCTCCCGCACGAGGTCGATCAGCTTGGCGCCGGAGCCGGGCGCCTGCTCACCCATCGAGCCGGACACGTCGACGACGGCCAGCAGGTTGGTCCGCCGATCCGGTGGATACCAGGTGGCGAGGACGTGGTCGACGTGGTGCGCGCCAAGCACGCCCATGCGGACGCGGGCCAGCGCGGGCAGCTCGACGTCGGCGCCCGCTGGCGGCCGGTCCACGCCCGGCCCGCGCAGCCGCGCTTCGCCCAGGGCAGCGGCGCCGGGTACGCCGGTCAGCGCGTTTCGCAACCGCTCCAGCGCGGCCACGCGGGACAGGTCTTTCACGGCGGCCGTGGTAGGCAGCCAGGTGTAGCGCAGCATGACCGCGTAGTCGCTGCCGGACAGGATCGCCGGTGCCGTCGCGCCGAGCCGGGGCAGGAGCGCGTACTCGGGTACCAGCCCGACCTCGCCGGCCTGCTTCGGCAGTGCGGGGTCGCCGCCGGTCACCGTGCGGGTCACGGGCAGGGCACGTGCCAGCGCCAGAGCCGAGGCGTCCATGCCTTTCGCCAGCCACACCGCCTCGGCGACGCCACCCGCGCCCACCATCCCGTCGCCCGAGCCGCCCGGGTCCCGCACCGCGAGGCGTACGCCCGAGCGGGAGGCGACGAGGTTTGCCAGTGCCAGCCATGAGCCGCCGGCCGCGCGGATCCGGTCCGCCGTCGCCGCGTCGGTGACCATGTAGATCGGCGTCTCCGCCACCACCGCACCGGAGCCGGCCACGTCCTTGGCCGCGAGCAGCCCACCGGCCGCGGTGGCCATCCACGAGGAGTCGTCGGGTATCCACACGTCGGCGTCGATCCGCTCGACCGCGCCCGGCGCCGCCCGCCCATCGGCGACGGTGAACTGCAGGTTGACACAGCTCTCGTCCGCACTCGTCCGGGGCGCCAGCGCCTCCAGCACCGGAGCGAAGGAGGACGCCGTCACCACGCGTACGGTGTGCGGGCAGGCGGCCTCGGCCACACCGCTCGGCTCGTCCCGCGCGCGGACGTAAACCCCGGCGGCGACCAGCACCGCCACCACACCGCACGCGGCGACGGCGAGCGCCGGTCTGCCCCGCACGGCGTCGCCCGTCGAATGTTTTCCCATCGGTACCCCCGGCCGCCACGGACCTCCCGACGGCCCCCGACGGCGTCCCCACCGCCCTCGTCGCGCGATCAACGTGCCGCTCAGCATGGCACCGACCAGCGGGTGGCGCCCTTCCGAGAAGGGACAACTGGCGGATCGGCGCCGTCGCGCTGACGGACGGGCATGCGGCGGAGGCATCTCGGGCACGAGGTCGGACCGCGCGGGCGAGCAGGGGTGGGTCAGCTCTCCACGACGGCCCTACGCGACCCGAAGGCGCTGAAGGTCGTGTCGAAGACGATGGATGACCACCAAGCCCGAAAACGCCGTACACCGTAGAGCAAGTTGAGTTCTTGCGGATATGGATCAGCTTCTTGCGTTGATCAGTCTGAATTTGTATCGTCATCGCCACGAAACACATCGCACGGCGGTACGCCCCACGCGCCCGGGCGTGGCGACGTCACCGGTATGGCCCTTCTGCCGCGCCAGCGGGCACCCACGCCCGCCGACCGCGGCACAGCCCACGGAAGTAGGTGCCGCACCGCCATGTCCCCCGCTCGATCCAGACTCAAGAGGGCGCTAGCCCTCGCCGCCGCCGTCACGCTGGCGCCGGTCGCCATCGCGACGCCAGCCGAGGCCGCCGCCGGCGGTCCCAGCCTCGCGTCCGGTCGCACCGCGGCAGCCAGCGCCAGCAACGGCGCGTACCCCATCGCCAACCTCACCGACGGCGACCAGGCCACCATCTGGCAGGGCTCCGGCGCCTTCCCGCAGTGGGCGCAGGTCGACCTCGGCAGCAGCCGGAAGATCGACCGCGTGCAGCTCAAGGTCCCGGCGGGCTGGAGCCAGCGCACGCAGACCCTCTCCGTGCAGGGCAGCCCGAACGGCAGCACGTTCGCCACGATCGTGTCCTCGGCCGCGTACACGTTCGCGCCCGGCAACGGCAACACCGTCACGATCAACTTCGGCGCCACGAGCGCGCGGTACGTCCGGGTCAACGTCACCGGCAACACCGCGACCTCGGCGGCCCAGCTCTCCGCGCTCGACGTCTTCGCGGTCGCCGCGGCCGGGCCCAACCTCGCCACGGGCAAGGCCATCCAGGTCAGCAGCACCCAGGGCGGCTACCCCGGCGGCAACGCCAACGACGCCAACCAGGGCTCCTACTGGGAGAGCGCCAACAACGCGTTTCCACAGTGGATCCAGGTGGACCTCGGCTCGTCGGTGAGCGTCAACCAGGTCGTGCTCAAGCTGCCGGCCGGCTGGGGCACCCGCACCCAGACGCTGACCGTGCAGTCGAGCACGAGCGGCTCGTCGTTCAGCACGCTGGTCGCCTCCGCCGGGTACGTCTTCAACCCGGCCAGCGGCAACACCGTGACGATCGACTTCACCGCCACCACCACGCGGTACGTGCGGCTGAACATCACCGCGAACACCGGCTGGCCGGCCGGGCAGCTCTCCGAACTGGAGGTCTACGGCCCGGCGACGGGTGACAACGAGGCGCCGAGCGTGCCCGGCAACCTCGCATACACCCAGCCGGCCACCGGCCAGATCCGGCTCACCTGGAACGCGTCGACCGACAACGTCGGCGTCACCGGGTACGACATCTACGCCAACAACACGCTGCGCACGAGCGTGGCCGGCAACGTCACCACCTACACCGACAACCAGCCGGACGGCACCTCGGTCTCGTACTACGTGCGGGCCAAGGACGCGGCCGGAAACCAGTCGGGCAACAGCAACACGGTCACCCGCCCGGGCGCGCCCACCGGCGGCACCAACCTCGCCCTCGGCAAGCCCATCACCGAGTCCGGGCACATCCACACGTTCGTCGCGACCAACGCCAACGACAACAACGTGGGTACCTACTGGGAGTCCAACGGCTTCCCCGGCACGCTGACCGTGCAGCTCGGCGCGAACGCGAGCATCAACTCGGTCGTGCTGCGGCTCAACCCCGACCCGATCTGGGGCACCCGCACGCAGACGCTCCAGGTGCTCGGCCGGGAGCAGAGCGCGTCAGGCTTCACCAACCTTGTGTCGTCGCAGACGTACACGTTCAACCCCGCGTCCAGCAACACCGTCACGATTCCGGTCACCGCGAACGTCGCTGACGTGCAGTTGCGCTTCACGGCCAACTCGGGGGCGCCCGGCGGTCAGGTCGCGGAGTTCCAGGTGATCGGTACGCCGGCGCCCAACCCGGACCTCACCGTCACCGGCATCACGTCCAGCCCGGCCGCACCGGTGGAGACAAGCGCGATCACCCTCTCCGCCACCGTGCGCAACGCGGGCAACGCGGCCTCCGGGGCCACGGACGTCAACTTCTACCTTGGTACCGCGCTCGTCGGCACCGCCGCCGTCGGCGGGCTCGCCGCCGGCGCCTCCACCACCGTCTCGGCGAACATCGGCCCGCGCGACGCCGGCACCTACCAGGTGACCGCGAAGGTCGACGAGGACAACGACGTCATCGAGCAGAACGACACGAACAACGCCTTCACCAGCCCGACGTCCCTTGTGGTCACCGCGGTGTCCAGTTCGGACCTGGTGGCCGCGGCCGTGGGCTGGACGCCGAACAACCCCGGTGCCGGCAACACGGTCACGTTCAGCGCGTCCATCCGCAACCAGGGCAACATCGCCTCGGCCGCGGGCGCGCACGGCATCACGCTGACGGTGCTCAACGACTCGGGTGCCGTCGTGCGGACGCTCACCGGCTCGCACACCGGTGCCATCGCGGCCGGCGCCACCACGCCGGTCATCAGCCTCGGCACGTGGCCCGCCACCAACGGCCGGTACACGGTCCGGGTGGTGCTCGCCAACGACGCCAACGAGCTGCCGGTCAAGCAGGCGAACAACACCAGCGAGCGGCCGCTGTTCGTGGGCCGCGGTGCGAACATGCCGTTCGACATCCTCGAGGCGGAGGACGGCGCCGTCGGTGGCGGAGCCAGCGTGATCGGTCCCAACCGGACGATCGGTGACCTCGCCGGTGAGGCGTCCGGGCGCCGGGCCGTCACGCTCAACCAGAACGGCGCGTTCGTGCAGTTCACCACCAGGGCCAGCACCAACACGCTGGTCACCCGCTTCTCCATCCCGGACTCCGCGGGTGGCGGCGGCACGAGCAGCACGCTCAACGTGTACGTCGACGACGTGTTCCACAAGGCGATCCCGCTCACCTCGAAGTACGCGTGGCTGTACGGCGCGGAGGCGGGCCCCGGCAACTCGCCGGGTGCGGGCAGCCCGCGGCACATCTACGACGAGGCGAACATCTTCCTCAACTCCACCGTGCCCGCCGGCAGCCGCATCAAGCTGCAGAAGGACGCGGCGAACAGCGGCACGTTCGCCATCGACTTCGTCAGCACCGAGCAGGTGTCGCAGGTGGGCAACCCGGACCCGGCCCGGTACACCACGCCGACCGGCTTCACCCACCAGGATGTACAGAACGCACTCGACCGGGTACGCATGGACACCACCGGCAACCTCATCGGTGTCTACCTGCCGGCCGGCGAGTACCCGACGTCCAGCAAGTTCCAGGTGTACGGCAAGGCCGTGCGCGTGGTCGGCGCCGGCGCCTGGTACACCCGCTTCGTCGCACCGCAGAACCAGGAGAACACCGATGTCGGCTTCCGCGTGGAAGGCGCGGCGGGCGGCTCGCTCTTCACCGGGTTCTCGTACTTCGGCAACTACACCCAGCGCAACGATGGCCCGGGCAAGGTCTTCGATCTGCAGAACGTCTCCGGAATCACCATCGACGGCATCTGGGCCGAGCACCAGATGTGCCTGTTCTGGGGCCTCAACACCGACAACACCACCATCCGGAACACCCGCTCGCGCAACCTGTTCGCCGACGCCATCAACATGACGAACGGCAGCACGGGCAACCTGGTCAGCAACAACGAGTCCCGGGCGTCGGGCGACGACAGCTTCGCCCTCTTCGCGGCCACCGACGGCGGCGGCGGGGCGCAGCGGGACAACGTGTTCGAAAACCTGACGTCGATCCTGACCTGGCGCGCCGCCGGCGTCGCTGTCTACGGCGGGTTGGCCAACACGTTCCGCAACATCTACGTGGCGGACACCCTGGTGTACTCCGGTATCACCATCAGCTCTCTCGACTTCGGCATCCCGATGGACGGCTTCGGTGCCACGCCGCCGACCGTCTTCGACGGGCTCTCGATCGTGCGGGCCGGTGGTCATTTCTGGGGCGCGCAAACCTTCCCCGGCATATGGGTGTTCTCCGCGAGCAAGGTCTTCCAGGGCATCCGCGTCAGCAATGTGGACATTGTGGACCCGACGTACCACGGCATCATGTTCCAAACCGGTTACGTCGGCGGCCAGCCGCTCTTCCCGGTGGCGGACACCATCTTCACCAACGTCTCCATATCCGGAGCGCAACGAAGTGGTGACGCATACGACGCCAAGTCCGGCTTCGGCATCTGGGCCAACGAGATGCCCGAGCCCGGCCAGGGCCCGGCGCGCGGCTCCGTAACCTTCAACAACCTGCGGTTCAGCAACAACTTCCAGAACATCCGGAACACGACGACAACGTTCACCATCAACGTCACGTGAGCGAGCTTGCGAGCGAACCATTGGACTCAGTGATGGCCCAACGCTCTGAGCTGCACCATCAGGCCGACCTATAGTTCCCCCACCGGGACAGGGCCTCGCTTCGGCGGGGCCCTGTTTCGTTGTTTCTCCAGGTCGCGGGTTGTTTCCAGCGTGCTGCGGGCGGGCCGCTATAGGGGTTCTTTACGGGTATCCCCCACGTCGGGCGCCGGACAACATGGCTCTCGTAAGCCGAGACCGACCCCCACCGACTCTCCATGGCCCCCGGTGGGATCTCGCGGGGAGGATTCGTGACGCAAGCACTTGCCGAGCCCACATACCAGGAGCTTCGCTACCCGGCCGGCCCCTCACCGGCACACCGGCACGCGGACGCATACCGGTCGCTCTTCGAGCGCTCCGGCATCTGTATGGCCTCCGTCGACCTCGCGCTGCGGGTCCAGGAGGCGAACGAGCCGTTCCGCCGGGAGCTCGGCGGGACCACCGACGCCATCGGGCGCGAGCTTTTCGACTTTCTCCGGGTGAGCACCCAGACCACGCTCCGCCGCCAGTTCGTACGCCTCATCGAGGGGCGTTGCGAGCGAATCACCGAGCGGGTGCTGGGCTTTCGCTCCGAGGAGTGCCTCATGCCCGCCCAGCTGACCGCAGTGTCCATCCGGGACCGTTCGCCATTGGTGTCGAGCATCCTGGTCATGGTCCAGTGGGACGAGGCCGCCGCCGACACCGCCACCCGTACCGCCCGTCACAAGGTGCTCACCGACCTGGACGCCCGCATCCTGCAGGGTGTCGCGATGGGAATGTCCACTGTCAACCTGGCCGCCAAGCTCTACCTGAGCAGGCAGGGCGTGGAATACCACGTCGCGACCATGATGAAGAAGCTCAAGGCGCCAAACCGGGCGGCGCTGGTCTCTCGGGCGTACGCGACCGGTGTGCTGTCCGCGGGCATGTGGCCCCCGGTGGTAGCGCAAGAATTCATCAAGTAACCCCCTATCAGGGTTGCTCGATGTGTGGTCAGGGAGTTGGCTGGCGGGCCGGTCGGCGAGGCGCCGCGCCAACTCCCTGTTCCGTCTCCAGAAACGGCGCGATCAGATCCGGCACCGCCTCGTCGGCGAACGTGAGAGCCTGGGCCTGCCCCGCGTCGGGGATCTTGTAGCCGCCGTGGTTGGCGGCCGTCGTGGCGGTCAGCGTCACGAGGCCGGCCCGGCGCTGCAGCGGTGAGCTGGACACCACCCAGCCGATCACCCCGTCGCGCCGGAGGGCGACCGTGCTCCGCCGCACACTTCCGCGACGGGACACCAGGTACTCGCCGGCGAGGCCGTGCCCGAGCGCGCGGTAGGCGTCCAGCCCGATCCAGACGGCGGCCGGCACCAGCACGACCGCGCTGATCCAGGCCAGGTGCAGCAGCGCCTCGACCAGCAGCAGCCCGAGCGCGGCAAGCACCAGCGCGACCCCTACCGCGGCACCGACCGCCCAGAGGAGGCGGCGGCGCCGGGCGGCTGGCGGGTGCGGGGTGAGGCTCGCCGCCTCGGTCGGTACCACCGGCTCGCCCAGGATGTCGGCCGCCACTCGGAGCGCGAGCTGCCGGGGCACGACCGGCAGCAGCGTGCGCGGGTCGTTGCGCCGCTCGTCGATGCTCACCGTGAAGCCGCTCGCCACCGCGTCAAGGCGGGCACCGCCGGCCAGCCGGGCGCCGAGCGGCTCGATCACCTCGATGCCGCGCAGCCGGCGTTCCTCCAATGTGAGCGAGCGGCGGGTCAGCAGGCCCCGCCGCACGAGCAGGTTGCCTGACTGCCGGGTCAGTCGGAAGTCCCACCACAGCTCGACCCAGAGGCCGAGGGAGCCGATGACGCCGAGCACCAGCCCGATCGCCAGGATGACGCCGAGGAGCGGGATCAGCGGCAGCTCGCGGAAGAGGTCACGGACGAAGTCGACGACCGCGACCTGCAGGTTGAACCAGTCGGTCACCTGCATCACGAGACCGAACGCGCCAGCACCGAGTGCCAGCGTGGTGACGGACAGTGGCGCGTACCGGATCCACGCCCTGTCGAAGCGGGCCAGCTCGACCTCGGGGCCTTCGTGTCCCTTGTGGAGAAGCTCCGCGCGCAGGGCATCGGCCAGCTCGCGGCCGAGCGGGTCGAACGTGACGGAGACCTTGCCGAACATGTCCTGCTGGCCGGTGCCGATCCGCACGCTGGCCAGGCCGAGCAGGCGGTGCACGATGGTGGCGTTGACGTCGACGGTGCGCACCCGCTCGCGCGGCACCGACTTGTGCGTACGGAAGACGAACGTGAATCGCCGCTCCACCCGCTCCTCGGTGATCCGGTACTCGGTGTACCACCAGCGGACCCAGTCGATGAGCACGCCGTGCGAGACAAGCACTACCGCTCCGCCACCCACCACAAGGGACACCAGCCAGGCGTCGACACCACCCTGAAGCAGCAGCAGCGCGGTGGGCACGCCCGCGACGACGGCGAAGCCGAGCAGGTAGAGGGCGGTGAGCCAGAGGGTACGCCGATGGAGCCGCTGCCACTCCCCGGTCACGTCGCGTCCCCGTCGGTGGCCTGTGTCACGGCGGTGAGCTTGCGGACCAGCTCCTCCGCGCGCTCGTGGTCGAGCCCGTCGATCCGCACCGGCCCCTTGGCGGAAGCGGTCGTCACCGTGACGGTGGCGAGGCGGAAGCGCTGCTCAAGGGGTCCGCGCACGGTGTCGACGGTCTGGATGCGGGACATCGGCGCGATCCGCCACTGCTGGAGAAACCAGCCGCGGCGGGCATACACCGCGTCGAGCGTGACCTCCCAGCGGTGCACCTGGTACCGGATGCGGGCACCACGACCGCGTACGCCGCGCCGCCGAGGACGACCAGCACGAGGGCCGCCAGCAGCCAAGGCCGGAGTGGGCCGATGAGCAGGGCGAGCACGGCGAGGACGACCGCGGCCGCACCGGTCACGGCGGCGGCGCGGACCGCCCACCAGGTGACGGCGCGGCGCTCGACGGGGTTGCGGGGCGGGCGGAGTCGCACGGTGCGCGTCTCGGTCACGCGATCAGTCTCCCTGCTGGCTGAGTTCCTCGTCGAGGAGCGCGAACATCTCCTCGTCCGAGGCGTCGTCCAGGTTGATCTCCGCGCGCGGCTCCTGCTCGTTGCGCGTGCCGGCCCACCTGGCCCGGAGCACCTCGAGGCGGCCCTCGATCTGCTGGTGCGCCTTCGGGTCCACTGTGGTGCCGGCGAGCGCCTTCTCCAGCGAGTCGAGCGCGGCAAGGAGGCCGTTGATCTCGGCCGCGGCGTCCGGTGCCAGCTCGCCGTGCAGGTACTCGACGAGCGCGGCCGGCGTCGGGTGGTCGAACAGGAGCGTGGCGGGCAGGCGGAGCCCGGTCACCGCGTTCATCCGGTTGCGCAGCTCGACCGCGGTCAGCGAGTCGAACCCGAGGTCCTGGAACTGCCGCTCCGGCTCCACGTCGGACCGCCCGCCATGCCCGAGCACCGCCGCGACCTGGTCGAGCACCAGCTCCAGCAGCACCTCGCGCCGCTCGGCGTCGCTCGCGGTGGCGAGGCGTTGGGCGAGCCGATGCCCGCCGTCCGCCACCTGGCCTCGCCGGACCGGGCCGCGGATGAGGCCGCGCAGCAGCGGGGGTACCTCGCCCGCCTTGCGAATCGCCGCCAGATCCAGCCGCACCGGAACCACGCTCGGCGTAGCTGAGCCGGCCACCGCGTCGAACAGCGCCAGGCCCTGCTCAGTGGTCAGCGGCGGCATACCGGAACGAGCCATCCGCTCACTGTCCGCAGCCATGCCCTGCTCCCACGGACCCCAAGCCAGCGACACCGCGGGCTTACCTTCGACCCGCCGGCGCACCGCCAACGCATCCAGGAACGCGTTACCGGCCGCATAGTTGGCCTGCCCCGCACCACCGAACACGCCAGCAGCCGACGAGAACAACACGAACGCGTCCACATCACCGGCCAGCTCATGCAGATGCCACGCGGCGTCCACCTTCGGCCGCAACACCGCCGCCAACCGCTCCGGCGTGAGCTGACTGACCACTCCGTCATCAAGCACACCAGCCGCGTGCACCACCGAGGTCACCCGATGCCTACTCAACAACCCCTCAACCTGACCACGATCGGCCACATCACACGCCTCGACCGCCACCTCGACACCAAGATCCGCAAGATCCGGGGCCCTGCCACTACGGCTGACCAGCAACAACCGCCGCACCCCGTGACGCTCGACCAGATGCCTCGCCACGACCGCACCCAACCCACCACCACCGCCAGTGACCAGCACCAAACCATCCGGATCCCACACCACCACCTCACCAGCCGAGCCACGACCCAGCCGAGCCACATGGACCACGCCATCGCGGAGCACGACCTGCGGTTCGGCGGCGAGCAGTGCCGGCGTGACCTCGGCCTGGTCGGTGTCGACGAGCGCGAAGCGGTCCGGGTTTTCCGACTGCGCCGACCGGACCAGGCCCCAGACCGCGGCCGCCGCCGGGTCAGCTCCGCTGGTGGCGCCGCGCGTCACGACGGTGAGGCGGGACTCGGCGAACCGCTCGTCGGCGAGCCACTCCTGGATGAGTTCCAGCATGCGGGCGGTCAGGGCGTGTGCGGCCTCGACCGGTCCTCCGCTGCCCTGCGCGGTGACCAGGACGGTCGACGGCGGGTCGGTGATCGCGGCGAGGCCGGAGTAGGCCGTGGCGCCCAGGGCCGGCGCGAGGCCGAACGGGTCGGGTCCGAGCACCGCGACGGTCCCCAGGCCCTGCTCGCCGGCCGCGGTGGCCGGCACCCAGTCGAGGGTGAAGAGGGCGTCCTGCTCGATCGGCTTCGCAGTGGCGGTCACCGGCCGGGTGACGAGCGACTCGACCGTGGCGACCGGTGCGCCGCCGGCGCCGGTGACCGCAATGGACAGTCCACCATGGCCGGACGGTGCGAGCCGTACCCGCAGGGAGGTGGCGCCGGCCGCGTGCAGCGTGACGCCCTCCCAGGAGAACGGCAGGCCACCGGCGTCGCCGGCGCCGCCCTCGCCGGGCAGCATCGCCGCGTGCAGGGCCGCGTCGAGCAGGGCCGGGTGGATGCCGAAGCCATTGGCGGTACCACCGGGAAGCTCGACCTCGGCGAAGGTCTCGTCACCGCGCCGCCAGGCCGCCCGCAGGCCCTGGAAGAGCGGCCCGTACGTGAAGCCCGCGTCGGCGAAGGCGTCGTAGCAGCCGTCCACGTCGACCGGCTGGGCACCGGCGGGCGGCCAGGACTCCCCACCCGGCTCGACGCGTGGGCCGCCGGACCCGAGCACGCCGGTAGCGTGCTGGGTCCACGGGGCGCCGGCCTCGGCGGAGTAGACGGCAATGCGGCGGCGGCCGTCACCGTCCGGTTCGGACACCGAGACCTGCAGGCGGACGGTGCCGTGCTCGGGCAGTACCAGCGGGGCGGCGAGCGTCAGCTCCTCGATCCGGTCGCAGCCCACCTCGTCACCGGCCCGGATCGCCAGCTCGACGAATCCGGTGCCGGGGAAGAGCGGCACGCCGCCGACGCGGTGGTCCGCGAGCCACGGGTGGGTACGCAGCGAGAGCGTGCTCGTGAAGAGCATGCCGCCGGAGTCGGCGAGCCCGACGGCGGCGCCGAGCAGCGGGTGGTCGGTGGCCTCCAGCCCGGCGGCGCGAACGTCGCCGGTGCGCGCCGCGGCCGGAGCGGGCCAGTAGCGTTCGTGTTGGAAGGGGTAGGTGGGTAGGTCGGCTTTGTCGGTGCCGGTGAGTGTGGGTGTCCAGTCGATGGTGGTGCCGGTGGTGTGTAGTCGGGCCAGGGCGGTCAGGAAGGCTGTTTGTTCGTCGCGGTCTTTGCGCAGGGTGGGGATGGCGGTGCCGGTCATCGCGGCCAGGACGCCGTCGGGTCCGATCTCCAGCAGGGTGGCCCCGTCGAGGGTGGCGACGTTGTCGGCGAAGCGGACGGTGTCCCTGACGTGGCGGACCCAGTAGTTCGGGTCGGTGACGTCGCCGCTGGCGGCGATCGGGATCCGCGGCTGGTGGAAGGTGAGGTCGGTGATGGCCGTCTGGAAGGTGTCGAGCATGGGGTCCATGAGTGGGGAGTGGAAGGCGTGCGAGACCCGCAGCCTGGTAGTCCGTGTGAACTGGGCCGCGACCGCCTCGACCTCGTCCTCGTGGCCGGCGATGACGATGGCGGTGGGGCCGTTGACCGCGGCGATCGAGACGCGTGCGGTCAGCAGTGGTGTGATGTCGGCTTCGGTGGCGTGGATGGCGATCATGGCGCCGCCGGTGGGGAGCTGCTGCATCAGCTGGGCGCGGGCGGTGACGAGGTGGCAGGCGTCGGCCAGGGTGAGGACACCGGCGATGTGGGCGGCGGTGACCTCGCCGATGGAGTGGCCGGCCACCTGGTCGGGGGTGACGCCGAACGACTCGACAAGCCGGTAGAGGGCGACCTCGACCGCGAACAGTGCCGGCTGGGTGTTACCGGTCTGGTTCAACGCCTCCGGGTCATCACCCCACATCACCTCCCGCAACCCCGGATCAAGACGCGCCAACACCTCATCCAACGCGGTCGCGAACACCGGATAGCGGGCATACAGGTCACGACCCATCCCCAGCCGCTGCGAGCCCTGACCGGAGAAGAGCACCGCCAGCCGCCCCGGCTGGGCGTGGCCGCGGGCCACCTCGGACACACCATCACCGCTGGCCAGCAGCACCGCCCGATGCTCGAACACCGACCGGCCTACCAACGCCCGACCGACCGCGGCCCGCGACCCGTCGAGAGTGTGCAGCCGTTCGACCTGAACATCGAGGGCGACCTCGGACTTGGCCGAGACCGGCCACGGCACCACCACCGGATCCGGCACCACAACACTCGCGGCCGGGGCCGGCTGCTCCAAGATCACATGAGCGTTCGTGCCGCTGATCCCGAACGACGACACACCCGCCCGACGCGGACGATCGACTTCCGGCCACACTGCCTGCTCAGTCAGCAACTCGACCGCACCCGCAGACCAGTCCACATGCGACGACGGCGCGTCGACATGCAGGGTGCGTGGGACGGTGCCGTGCCGCATCGCCATCACCATCTTGATCACACCCGCGACGCCGGCGGCCGCCTGGGTGTGGCCGAGGTTCGACTTCACCGAGCCGAGCAGCAGCGGCCGCTGCCGGTCACGGCCGTACGTGGCCAGCAGCGCCTGCGCCTCGATCGGGTCACCCAGCGTCGTGCCGGTCCCATGGCCCTCCACCACATCCACATCGGCCGGCGACAGGCCACCACTGGCCAAAGCCTGACGGATCACCCGCTGCTGCGACGGGCCATTCGGAGCCGTCAGGCCGTTGGAGGCACCATCCTGGTTCACCGCACTGCCCCGCACGACGGCGAGGATCGGATGGCCGTTGCGCTCGGCGTCCGAGAGCCGCTCCAGCACCAGCATGCCCACGCCCTCGGACCAGGCCACCCCGTCCGCCGCGTCCGCGTATGCCTTGCTGCGCCCGTCCGGGGCGAGGCCGCGCTGCCGGGAAAACTCGACGAACGCGGTCGGCGTGGACATCACCGTCACGCCACCGGCGACCGCGAGCGTGCACTCCCCGGCCCGCAGCGCCTGGGCGGCGAGGTGCAGCGCCACGAGCGAGGAGGAGCAGGCGGTGTCGACGCTGACCGCGGGACCTTCGAAGCCGAACGTGTACGACACGCGGCCCGACGCCACGCTCCCCGAGCTGCCCTGCCCTTGCAGGCCCTCGTGTTCGCCGCCGTCGAGGAGAGCGCCGTAGTCGTTGTACATGACGCCCGCGTACACGCCCGTCTGGCTGCCGCGCAGCGTCACGGGGTCGATGCCGGCCCGTTCGACCGCCTCCCACGTCACTTCGAGCAGGAGCCGTTGCTGCGAGTCGGTGGCGAGGGCCTCGCGCGGGCTCATGCCGAAGAACGCCGGGTCGAACGCGCCGGG
The DNA here is from genome assembly GCF_011764425.1 of Phytohabitans houttuyneae. Classification (NCBI taxonomy): domain Bacteria; kingdom Bacillati; phylum Actinomycetota; class Actinomycetes; order Micromonosporales; family Micromonosporaceae; genus Phytohabitans; species Phytohabitans houttuyneae. Next base: position 819,054 of record NZ_BLPF01000004.1, on the reverse strand, counting down.
TTCGGTCAGGAAGCCGCCCTGGCGGGTGTACGAAGTGCCGAGGTGCTCGGGATCCGGGTCGTAGAGCCCTTCGAGGTCCCAGCCGCGGTCGGTCGGAAACTCGCTGATCGCGTCCACGCCGTCGCGGACGAGGCGCCACAGGTCGTCCGGCGAGGCGACGCCGCCCGGGTAGCGGCAGGCCATGCCGACGATCACGATCGGGTCGACCGCCACGCTCGGCAGGGCGGCGGCGGGTGTGGCGGCCACACTGTCCACATCGAACAGCTCGTCGTGTAGGTAACCGGCCAGCGCCGTCACCGTCGGATAGTCGAAGACGAGCGTGGCGGGCAGCCGCAGCCCGGTGGTACCGCCCAGCCGGTTTCGCAGCTCGACGGCGGTGAGAGAGTCGAAGCCCAGCTCCTGAAACGCGCGGCCCTGGTCGACCTGCGTGGCGCTGGCGTGGCCGAGGACGCCGGCGACCTGCCCGCGCACCAGCTCGACGAGCTCTGCCCGGCGCTCCACCTCCGCGAGGCTGGCGAGGCGGTTGACGAGTCCACGGGCGGTGTCGGAAGCCTGGCCGCGCCGGACCGGGCCGCGGATGAGGCCGCGCAGCAGCGGGGTACCTCGCCCGCCTTGCGAATCGCCGCCAGATCCAGCCGCACCGGCACCACGCTCGGCGTAGCTGAGCCGGCCACCGCGTCGAACAGCGCCAGGCCCTGCTCAGTGGTCAGCGGCGGCATACCGGAACGAGCCATCCGCTCACTGTCCGCAGCCATGCCCTGCTCCCACGGACCCCAAGCCAGCGACACCGCCGCCTTACCCTCGCCCCGCCGACGCACCGCCAACGCATCCAGGAACGCGTTACCGGCCGCATAGTTGGCCTGCCCCGCACCACCGAACACGCCAGCAGCCGACGAGAACAACACGAACGCGTCCACATCACCGGCCAGCTCATGCAGATGCCACGCGGCGTCCACCTTCGGCCGCAACACCGCCGCCAACCGCTCCGGCGTGAGCTGACTGACCACTCCGTCATCAAGCACACCAGCCGCGTGCACCACCGAGGTCACCCGATGCCTACTCAACAACGCCTCAACCTGACCACGATCGGCCACATCACACGCCTCGACCGCCACCTCGACACCAAGATCCGCAAGATCCGGGGCCCTGCCACTACGGCTGACCAGCAACAACCGCCGCACCCCGTGACGCTCGACCAGATGCCTCGCCACGACCGCACCCAACCCACCACCACCGCCAGTGACCAGCACCAAACCATCCGGATCCCACACCACCACCTCACCAGCCGAGCCACGACCCAGCCGAGCCACATGGACCACGCCATCGCGGACAAGGATCTGTGGCTCGCCGGTCGCGAGCGCCAGCTCCACGTCGACGGTGCCGTCCGTGTCCACGAGCACGAACCGGTCTGGGTGCTCCGACTGCGCCGACCGCACGAGGCCCCACACGGACGCCGCCGCCAGGTCGTCGCCGGCCACCGCGCCCCGGGTGACGATCGCCAGGCGGGAGCCGGTGGCCCGCTCGTCTGCCAGCCACGCCTGGATGACGCCGAGCACACGGGCCGTGAGGGCGTGGGTGGCCTCGACGACCGCGCCTGTCCCCTCTGCCGTCACGATCTCCGTGCCCTCGAATGGCTCGGTGGGAGTGTCCACCGCGACCCATTCGAGGCCGTACAGCGCGTCCCGCTCGACCGGCCCCCGCACTTCCGGCAACGCGCGTACCACCAGCGAGTGGACCGATGCCACCGGTGCGCCGGACGGGTCGGCCAGGTCGAGCCGGAGCGTGTCACCGGCCACCTGGGACAGTCGCATCCGGAGGGTCGTGGCACCGGCGGCGTGCAGCCGGACGCCGGACCACGCGAACGGCACGGCTAGGCCGCCCGGCCCTTCCTCGGCCGTGCCGGCAAAGGCGGCCGCGTGGAGGCTCGCGTCGAGCAGCGCGGGGTGGATGCCGAAGGATCCCGCCCCGTGAAGCTGCTCCGGCAGCGAGACCTCTGCGAACACCTCGCCGTCGCGCCGCCACGCCGCTCGCAGGCCCTGGAACGCGGGTCCGTATTCGAGCCCGGCGGCGGCCCGGCCGGCGTAGAAGTCTTCGAGATCGACGGGTGTGGCCCCGGCCGGCGGCCACGTGTCCACGGCGAACTCCGGTGCCGGTCCGCCTGAGGCGAGGACGCCGCTGGCATTCTCCAGCCACGGATCGTCCACTCCGGACCTCGTGTGCACGGCCAGCGGGCGCCGGCCGGTCTCGTCGGGCGGGCCGACGCGCACCTGCACCTGGACGGCGCCGGACTCGGGCAGCACCAGCGGCGCGGCGATGGTCAGCTCTTCGATCCGGTCGCAGCCCACCTCGTCGCCGGCGCGGATGGCCAGCTCGACGAAGCCGGTACCGGGGAAGAGCACCGCCCCACCGACGCGGTGGTCGGCAAGCCACGGGTGGGCGGCGAGCGCGAGCCGGCCGGTGAGGATGAGACCGTCGTCGCCGGCCAGCTCGACGGCGGCGCCGAGCAGCGGGTGCCCGGCGGGGGTCTGCCCGAGCCCGGCCGCGTCCCCGGTGTAGGTGGGGGCGGCCGGCCAGTACCGCTCGTGCTGGAAGGGGTAGGTGGGAAGGTCGACCCGCTTGCCGCCGGTGAGGGCGGGCCGCCAGTCGATGGTGGTGCCGGTGGTGTGCAGCCGGGCCAGCGCGGTCAGCAGGCTGGTGGGCTCGTCCCGGTTTTTGCGCAGGGTGGGGATGCCGGTGCCGGTCATCGCCGACAGCACCCCGTCCGGTCCCAGCTCCAGCAACGTGGCCCCGTCCAGACCGGCGATGTTGTCGGCGAACCGGACGGTCTCCCGCACGTGCCTGACCCAATACTCAGGATCGGTCACGTCCCCGCCGGTCGCGATCGGGATCCGCGGTGGGCTGAAAGCGAGCCCGGTGACCACAGCGCGGAAGTCATCCAGTATGGGCTCCATCAGCGGGGAGTGGAACGCGTGCGAGACCCGCAACCGGGTCGCCTTCGCAAACCGGCCCGCGACCGCCTCCACCTCATCCTCGACACCCGCGACCACGACGGCGTCCGGGCCGTTGACGGCGGCGATCGACACACCGGCCGTCAACAGAGGTGTCACCTGCTCCTCGGTGGCTCGCAGGGCGACCATCGCCCCACCAGCGGGCAGGGCCTGCATCAGGCTGGCCCGTGCCGACACCAGGCGGCATGCGTCTTCCAGCGACAGCACCCCGGCCACATGCGCGGCCGCGATCTCACCAATCGAGTGACCGGCCAGCTGGTTGGGCTTGACACCGAACGCCTCCACCAGTCGGAAGAGAGCTACCTCCACCGCAAACAGCGCGGGCTGCGCCCAGCCGGTCTGATCGAGCGTCTCGGCGTCCTCACCCCACATCACGTCCCGCAAGCCGGGGTTCAGATGGGCCAGCACCGTGTCCAGCGCGTCCGCGAACACCGGGAACCGGACATAAAGGTCACGACCCATGCCCAGACGCTGCGACCCCTGGCCGGTGAAGAGGACAGCGAGGCTGCTCGGACGGGCGACACCGCGGGCGACCTCGACGGCATCGCCGTCGGCGGCCAGCAGCACAGCACGATGCTCGAAGACTGACCGGGTGCTCAGGGAATGCGCGATGTCGGCGGGTGGGTGATCGAGGCTGCGCACCCGCTCGATGAGCGCGTCCAACGCCGCCTCGGACTTGGCAGCCAGCGGCAACGGCACCATGACGGGTTCGTGGACTGCAGGGCTCACGACCGGTGCCGGCTGTTCCAGGATCACGTGAGCGTTGGTGCCGCTGATCCCGAACGACGACACCGCCGCCCGACGCGGACGGTCCACCTCCGGCCACACTGCCTGCTCAGTCAGCAGCTCGACCGCACCCTCAGTCCAGTCCACATGCGACGACGGCGCATCCACATGCAGCGTCTTCGGCACCACACCGTGCCGCATCGCCTGCACCATCTTGATCACACCCGCCACACCGGCGGCCGCCTGGGTGTGACCGAGGTTCGACTTGACCGAGCCGAGCAGAAGAGGCCGCTCCCGATCCTGCCCGTAGGTGGCCAGCAGGGCCTGCGCCTCGATCGGGTCACCCAGCGTCGTGCCGGTGCCATGCCCCTCAACTACATCCACATCGGACGGTCGCAGCCCGCCGCTGGCCAGGGCCTGCCGGATCACCCGCTGCTGCGACGGGCCGTTGGGTGCGGTGAGGCCGTTGGAGGCACCGTCCTGGTTGACCGCAGAGCCACGCACCACCGCCAGGATCGGGTGACCGTTGCGCACCGCGTCCGACTGCCGCTCCAGCACCAGCATGCCCACGCCCTCGGACCAGGCCACCCCGTCCGCCGCGTCCGCGAACGCCTTGCACCGGCCATCCGCCGCCAACCCGCGCTGCCGTGAGAAGTCGACGAACGCGCCGGGTGTCGACATCACCGTCACGCCACCGGCCACGGCGAGGGTGCACTCACCACTGCGCAGCGCCTGCATCGCCCAGTGCATGGCGACGAGCGACGAGGAGCAGGCCGTGTCCACGGTGACCGCCGGCCCTTCGAAGCCGAACGTGTACGCCACGCGGCCGGACGCGACGCTCAGCGACGTGCCGCTGCCCTGATGGCCCTCGTAGTCACCACCGCTGAGGAGTGCGCTGTAGTCGTTGTACATCGCGCCGGCGAAGACACCCGTCTGGCTTCCGCGCAGCGAGGTGGGGTCGATCCCGGCCCGCTCGACCGCCTCCCACGTCACCTCCAGCAGCAGTCGCTGCTGCGAGTCGGTGGCCAGCGCCTCCCGCGGGCTCATCCCGAAGAAGGCCGGGTCGAAGTCGCCCGCGTCGTGCAGGAAGCCACCCTCTCGGGTGTACGAGGTGCCCGGGTGGTCGGGGTCGGGATGGTAGAGCGCGTCGACGTCCCAGCCACGGTCGGCTGGGAACGGCGTGATCGCGTCCACTCCCCCGGCGACGAGGCGCCACAGGTCTTCGGGTGACGCTACGCCGCCGGGGTAGCGGCAGGCCATGCCGACGACCACGATCGGATCGTCGCTCACCGCTGGCAGGGCTCGCGCCGGCACGGCATTTTCGGCGTCCACACCAAACAGCTCGTCGTGTACGTGCGCGGCAAGGGCGACCGGTGTCGGATAGTCGAACGCGAGCGTGGCGGGCAGCCGAAGCCCGGTCGCGGTGTTCAGGCGGTTGCGCAGCTCGACCGAGGTCAGCGAGTCGAAGCCCAGATCGCGGAACGCCCGATCGGCGTCTACATCGGACTCGCTGGCGTGGCCGAGCACCTGTGCGGCCTGCGCGCGGACGAGGTCGAGCAGCGCGTCCCGGCGGCCGGCCTCGTCCAGCCCGTCCAGGCTCCGTACCAGATCGGCGGCGACCGCGGACGCGGCGGCCGATGCCCGTCGCGGCCGTCCGCGGACCAGGCCGCGCAGTAGCGCGGGCACCTCGTCCAGGCGGCGCAGCGCGCCCAGGTCCAGCCGGACCGGGACGACCGTGCCACGGCCGGTGGCGAGCGCGGCGTCGAAGAGCGCCAGCCCTTCCTCGGCCGCCAGCGGCGGCATGCCGGAACGGGTCATGCGCTCGGAATCGGAGGCCATCCCCTGAGTCCACGGTCCCCACGCCAGCGACACAGCTGTGAGCCCCTGAGCGCGGCGGCGGGCGGCCAGGGCGTCGAGGAAAGCGTTGCCGGCCGCGTAGTTGGCCTGCCCCGCACCGCCGAACGTCCCGGCGGCGGAAGAGAACAGCACGAACGCCCGCACGTCGCCGGCGAGCTCGTGCAGGTGCCACGCGCCGTCCACCTTGGGCCGCAGGACGGCGTCGACGCGCTCGGGCGTGAGGGAGGCGACGACCCCGTCGTCGAGGAGGCCGGCCGCGTGTACGACCGCCGACACGCGATGCCGGGAGAGCAGCTTGGCGAGCGCGTCGCGGTCGGCGACGTCGCAGGCGGCCACGGTCGCCTTGGCGCCCAGCGCGGTGAGTTCGGCACGCAGCGCCGCCACACCTTCGCTCTTGGCGCCGCGCCGGCTGGTGAGCAGCAGGCGGCGTACCCCTTGTCCGGCGAGGTGTTTGGCCACGACGGCGCCGAGGCCGCCGGTCCCTCCGGTGATGAGCACGAGCCCGTCGGGGTCCCAGCCGATCCGGCCGTCGGGCGCCGCGAGGCGGCCGAGGCGGCCGGCGAGCGTCTCGCCATCGCGGAGCAACAGCTGGGGTTCACCGGTCGCGACGGCCCGTGGAAGCAGGCTGATCGACGCCTCGTCCGCGTCGACGAGGACGAAACGCCCGGGGTTTTCCGCCTGGGCCGAGCGGACCAGACCCCACACCGCCGCGGCGGCGAGGTCGTCGCCGGAGACCGCGCCGCGAGTCAGGATCACCAGCCGCGACTCGCGGTCCTCGGCGAGCCACTGCTGGAGGAGCGCAAGGGTCCGGTTGGTCAGCTCGTGGACCGCGGTGAGTGTGCCGGCGCCGCCCGCTCCGGTGAGCGAGACGACGGCGATGCCGCTGTCCGGCGGGGTGTCCACTTCGGGCGCGGCCACCCCGAAGGGGTTGGGGCCGAGGACAGCGATCGGTCCTTCGACGGCGGCGTCCATGGCAACGGTGACCCAGTCGAGCGCGAAGAGCGCCTCCCGTTCGATGCCGGGCTTGTCGACGGCGACGGGGCGGGTGACGAGACGCTCCACCGTGGCGACCGGCGTACCGTCCGGCGCGACGGCGGCGATGGCGAGCGCGCCGCCGGGCGCAGGCGTGAGGCGTACCCGCACGGCGGTCGCGCCGGACGCGTGCAGCGCGGCACCTTCCCACGCGAAGGGCAGGCCGGCCGGGCCGGTGGATCCTTCGATGGCGGCCATTGCGGCGTGCAGCGCGGCGTCGAGCAGCGCCGGGTGGATGCCGAAGCCGCTGCCGCTCCCGTCCGGCAGCTCGACCTCGGCGTAGGTTTCCTCGCCGTGGCGCCAGGCGGCCCGCAGGCCCTGAAACACCGGCCCGTACGCGAGCCCGGCCTCGGCGAAGCCGTCGTAGCAGCCGGTGATGTCGATCGGCTCGGCTCCCGCCGGCGGCCAGGTGTCCACATCGAACCCGGTCGGCCGCGCGCCGGCACCGAGCAGCCCGCTCGCGTGCTCGACCCAGGGCTCGTCCGCACCCGCCGGTCGGGAGTGGACGGTGATCGGCCGCCGGCCGTTCGTGTCTGGAGCGGCGACCCGGACCTGCACGTGGGTCGCACCCCGCTCGGGCAGCACGAGCGGGGCGGCCAGCGTCAGCTCTTCTACGCGGTCGCAGCCGACTTCGTCGCCGGCCCGGATCGCCAGCTCCAGGAGGCCGGTGCCGGGGAAAAGCACCAGCCCGCCGACGCGGTGGTCGGCAAGCCACGGGTGGGTGGTCAATGCGAGGCGGCCGGTGAACACGACCTCCTCACCGCCAGCGAGTTCTACGGCCGCACCGAGCAGCGGGTGCCCGGCGGGCGCCTGCCCGAGCCCCGCGGCGTCGCCCGTGAACGCGGATGCCGCGGGCCAGAACCAGCCGTGCTGGAAGGGGTAGGTGGGCAGGTCGACCCGCTTGCCGCCGGTGAGGGCGGGCCGCCAGTCGATGGTGGTGCCGGTGGTGTGCAGCCGGGCCAGCGCGGTCAGCAGGCTGGTGGGCTCGTCCCGGTCTTTGCGCAGCGTGGGGATGCCGGTACCGGTCAACGCGGACAGCACCCCGTCGGGCCCGACTTCCAGCAACGTGGCCCCGTCCAGACCGGCGATGTTGTCGGCGAACCGGACGGTCTCCCGCACGTGCCTGACCCAATACTCAGGATCGGTCACATCCCCACCGGTCGCGATCGGGATCCGCGGTGGGCTGAAAGCGAGCCCGGTGACCACAGCACGGAAGCCATCCAGCATCGGCTCCATCAACGGCGAATGGAACGCATGCGACACCCGCAACCGGGTCGCCTTCGCAAACCGGCCCGCCACCGCTGCTACCTCGTCCTCGACACCCGCAATCACGACGGCGTCCGGACCGTTGACCGCGGCGATCGACACACCCGCCGTCAACAAAGGCGCAACCTCAGCCTCGCTGGCCCGGAGCGCGACCATCGCCCCACCAGCGGGCAGGGCCTGCATCAGGCTCGCCCGCGCCGACACCAGACGGCAGACGTCATCCAGCGACAACACCCCGGCCACATGCGCGGCCGCGATCTCACCAATCGAATGACCGGCCAGACGATCCGGTTTCACACCGAACGACTCGACAAGCCGGTAGAGCGCTACCTCCACCGCAAACAGCGCCGGCTGCGCCCACCCCGTCTGATCGAGCCTCTCGGCGTCCTCACCCCACATCACGTCCCGCAACCCGGGGTCCAGATGCGCCAGCACCGCGTCCAGCACGTCCGCGAAGACCGGGAACCGGGCATACAGGTCACGGCCCATGCCCAGACGCTGCGACCCCTGCCCGGAGAAGAGGACTGCGAGGCTTCCTGGACGGGCGACACCCCTGGCCACCTCGACGGGATCGCCATCACCGGCCAACAGCACCGCACGCTGGTCAAAGACTGACCGGCTGCTCAGGGAGTGCGCCACGTCGGCAGGCAAATGATTAAGGCCGCGCAGCTGCTCGATCTGGGCGTCCAGCGCGGCAGCCGACCTCGCGGAGACGGCCCAGGGGACGGTGACGGGTTCGGAAGACTCGTCCCGCGGCTGGGCGGCCGGGACGTGTTCGAGGATGACGTGGGCGTTGGTGCCGCTGATCCCGAACGACGACACCGCCGCCCGACGCGGACGGTCCACCTCCGGCCACACTGTCTGCTCAGTCAGCAGCTCGACCGCACCCTCAGTCCAGTCCACATGCGACGACGGCACATCCACATGCAGCGTCTTCGGCACCACACCATGCCGCATCGCCTGCACCATCTTGATCACACCCGCCACACCCGCGGCCGCCTGGGTGTGACCGAGGTTCGACTTCACCGAGCCGAGCAGAAGAGGCCGCTCCCGATCCTGCCCGTAGGTGGCCAGCAGGGCCTGCGCCTCGATCGGGTCACCCAGCGTCGTGCCGGTGCCGTGCCCCTCGACGACGTCTACGTCAGATAGCGAGAGGCCACCACTAGCCAACGCCTGGCGGATCACCCGCTGCTGCGACGGGCCGTTGGGTGCGGTGAGGCCGTTGGACGCGCCGTCCTGGTTGATCGCGCTGCCCCGCACGACGGCGAGTACCTCGTGGCCGTGCCGCCGCGCGTCCGAGAGCCGCTCCAGCACGAGCATCCCGACGCCCTCGGACCAGCCCACCCCGTCCGCCGTGTCGCTGAATGCCTTGCACCGCCCGTCCGGCGACAGGCCGCGCTGCCGGGAAAACTCCACGAACGCGCCCGGCGTGGACATCACGGCCACACCGCCGGCGAGCGCCAGGCTGCACTCCCCACTGCGCAGCGCCTGGGCCGCCAGGTGCAGCGCGACGAGCGACGACGAGCAGGCGGTGTCGACGGTGACCGCCGGCCCTTCAAACCCGAACGTGTACGACACCCGCCCCGAGGCGATGCTTCCGGAGCTGCCGTGTCCCTGGTACCCCTCGTGCTCGGCGCCGTCGAGGAGCGCGCTGTAGTCGCTGTACATGACGCCGGCGTAGACGCCGGTCCGGCTGCCTCGCAGTGAAACGGGGTCGATGCCGGCGCGCTCGACCGCCTCCCACGTCACCTCCAGCAGCAGCCGCTGCTGCGAGTCGGTCGTGAGCGCTTCGCGCGGGCTCATGCCGAAGAACGCCGGATCGAACTCGGCCGCCTCGCGCAGGAACCCGCCGTACCGCGTGTACGAGGTGCCCGGGTGGTCCGGGTCGGCGTCGTAGAGGGCGTCGAGGTCCCAGCCACGATAGTCCGGAAACTCGGTGGTGGCGTCGACCCCGTCGCTGACCAGACGCCACAGGTCGTCGGGTGACGCGACCCCGCCCGGGTAGCGGCAGGCCATCCCGACGATGACGATCGGGTCGTCGTCCACCTTGGGCAGAGTGGAGGCGGGCACGGCTGCCGCACCGTCCACATCGAACAGCTCGTCGTACACGTAGCCGGCCAGCGCCGTCACCGTCGGGTAGTCGAAGACGGCCGTCGCGGGCAGTCGCAGCCCGGTGCCGGCGTTGAGGCGGTTGCGCAGCTCGACGGCGGTGAGGGAGTCGAAGCCCAGCTCCTGGAACGCGCGCGCCGGGTCCACGTGCTCGGCGCCGGCGTGCCCGAGCACCGTGGCGACCTGGCCGCGTACCAGATCGACAAGCTCGACGCGGCGCTCGGCCTCGCCGAGGCCGGCCAGGCGGGCGACGAGGCCGGCGGCCTTTTCGGAACGGGCGGCGGCCGACCGGCGGGAGCGACCGCGGACAAGTCCACGCAGGAGCGGTGCCACCTCGCCGGCGGCGCGGATCGCGGCCAGGTCGAGCCGGACCGGTACCACCGCCGCCTCGCCCGCCGCCAGCGCGGCGTCGAAGAGGGCCACGCCCTGCTCGATCGTGAGCGGCGGCATGCCGGCGCGCGCCATCCGTTCAGTGTCGGTCACCATGCCCTGGGTCCACGGACCCCACGCGAGCGACGCGGCCGGGAGCCCTTCGGCGCGGCGGTGTTGGGCCAGCGCGTCGAGGAAGGCGTTGCCAGCGGCGTAGTTGGCCTGCCCCGCGCCGCCGAAGACGCCGGCCGCTGATGAGAAGAGAACGAACGCGTCAAGGTCGCGGTCGCGGGTCAGGTCGTGCAGGTGCCAGGCGGCGTCCACCTTGGGCCACAGCACCGCCGCGAGGCGTTCCGGGGTGAGCGAGCCGATGACGCCGTCGTCGAGCACGCCGGCCGCGTGCACCACGGCGGTGATGGGGTGCTGCTCCAGCAGGGTCGCCAGCGCGGCCCGGTCCGCGACGTCGCAGGCGGCGACGGTGGCGTCGGCTCCCAGCTCCGCCAGCTCGGCGACAAGATCGGCGGCGCCGCCGCGGCGGCTGGCGAGGACCAGGTGGCGTACGCCGTGCGTCACCACGAGATGCCGCGCGATGACCGCGCCGAGGCCGCCGGTGCCGCCGGTGACGAGCACCGTCCCTTCTGGACGCCACGCGATCGGCGGCTGCTCGGACTGTACGCGTGCCAGCCGTGCGGCGCGCGGTACGCCGTCGCGGATGGCCAACTGGGGCTCGTCCACGCCAATCGCCGCCGGCAGCACGGCGGCCGCCGTGGCGTCGAGGTCGATGAGGACGAACCGGTCGGGGTGCTCGGACTGCGCCGAGCGCACCAGGCCCCAGACGGCGGAGGCCGCCACGTCCTCGCCGTCCACGGCGCCGCGGGTGACGATCGCGAGGCGCGAGCCGGCGAAGCGCTCCTCCGCCAGCCACTCCTGCAGGAGCCGGAGCACCCGGGTGGCCAGCTCGTGCGCGCCAAGCACCGGATCGGCACCAGGTGCCGTGGCGGTCGGGACGAGTACCACGGCGGGTGGCTCGGCGATGGCGGCGAGGTCCGGGTATGCCTTGACCGGCAGCGCATCGGCCAGTCCGAGCGGGTCGGGTCCGAGGATCGCGAGCCGGGCGGGGTCGACCGGCGTGCCGGCCGGCACCGGAGTCCAGCCGAGCCCGAAGAGCGCGTCCCTGTGGGCCGGCTGTTCCCGCTCGGCGAGCGGGCGGACGACGAGGGAGCGCACTGTCGCGACCGGCGCGCCGCCGGCGTCGGCCAGGTCGACGGCGAGCGCGCCCGCTGAGTCGCGGGTCAGCCGTACGCGCACGGCGGTGGCGCCGGCCGCGTGCAGCGAGACGTCGGTCCACGAAAACGGCACCGCCCGCTCCTCGGCGGGCCCGGCGAAGCCGGCGGCGTGCAGGCTGGCGTCGAGCAGCGCCGGGTGGATGCCGAAGCCACCGCCGCTCCCGTCCGGCAGCTCGACCTCGGCGTAGGTTTCCTCGCCGTGGCGCCAGGCGGCCCGCAGGCCCTGAAACACCGGCCCGTAGACGAAACCTTCGGCGGCGCGCTCGTCGTAGAAGCCGGTCACGTCGAGCGGCTCGGCGCCGGCCGGCGGCCATGCGCTCGCGTCGAATGTGGACTCCACCGCACCGGGCGCGATGACGCCGGAGGCGTTTTCCACCCAGGGCGCGTCGTCGTCACCGTCCGGGCGGCTGTGAATGGTGACGGTTCGCCGTGCCGCCTCGTCGGCCACGCCGGCGCGGACCTGCACCCGGAGCGCACCCTCCTCGGGAAGCGCCATCGGCGCGGCGATCGTCAGCTCTTCGATCCGGTCGCAGCCCACCTCGTCGCCGGCCCGGATCGCGAGCTCGACGAACGCGGTGCCGGGCACGAGAACAGAGCCCATGACGGTGTGGTCGGCGAGCCACGGGTGGGAGGCGAGCGAGAGCCGGCCGGTCAGGATCAGTCCGTCGCCGTCCGCGAGCTCGACGGCGGCGCCCAGCAAGGGGTGGTCGGCGGCGCCCAGGCCCGCGGCGCGCATGTCACCGGGTCGGTTCGGGACGGTGGCTGGCCAGAACCATTCGTGCTGGAAGGGGTAGGTGGGAAGGTCGACCCGCTTGCCGCCGGTGAGGGCAGGCGCCCAGTCGATGGTGGTGCCGGTGGTGTGCAGCCGGGCCAGCGCGGTCAGCAGGGTGGTGGGCTCGTCCCGGTCTTTGCGCAGGGTGGGGATGCCGGTGCCGGTCATCGCCGACAGCACCCCGTCGGGTCCCAGCTCCAGCAATGTGGCCCCGTCCAGGCTGGCGATGTTGTCGGCGAACCGGACGGTCTCCCGCACGTGCCTGACCCAATACTCAGGATCGGTCACATCTCCGGTGGTCGCGATCGGGATCCGCGGTGGGCTGAAAGCGAGCCCGGTGACCACAGCACGGAAGCCATCCAGCATCGGCTCCATCAACGGCGAATGGAACGCATGCGACACCCGCAACCGGGTCACCTTCGCAAACCGGGCCGCCACCGCTGCTACCTCGTCCTCGACACCGGCGACCACCACGCTGGAAGGGCCATTCACGGCGGCGATCGACACACCCGCCGTCAACAAAGGCGCGACCTCAGCCTCGCTGGCCTGGAGCGCGACCATCGCCCCACCGGCGGGCAGGGCCTGCATCAGGCTCGCCCGCGCCGACACCAGCCGGCAGGCGTCTTCCAGCGACAGCACCCCGGCCACGTGCGCGGCCGCGATCTCACCAATCGAATGACCGGCCAGGCGATCCGGTTTCACACCGAAGGACTCGACAAGCCGGTAGAGCGCGACCTCCACCGCAAACAGCGCCGGCTGCGCCCACCCGGTCAGATCGAGCGTCTCGGCGTCCTCACCCCACATCACATCCCGCAAGCTCGGGTCCAGATGCGCCAGCACCGCGTCCAATACGTCCGCGAACACCGGGAACCGGGCATACAGGTCACGGCCCATGCCTAGCCGCTGCGACCCCTGCCCGGAGAACAACACTGCCAGGCTGCCCGGCTGGGCGACACCACGGGCGACCTCGACGGCGTCGCCATCGGCACCAGCGAGTAGGACCGCGCGATGCTCGAAGACTGACCGGCTGCTCAGGGAGTGCGCCACGTCGGCAGGCAAATGATTAAGGCTGCGCAGCTGCTCGATCTGGGCGTCCAGCGCGGCAGCCGACCTCGCGGAGACGGCCCAGGGGACGGTGACGGGTTCGGAAGACTCGTCCCGCGGCTGGGCGGCCGGGACGTGTTCGAGGATGACGTGGGCGTTGGTGCCGCTGATCCCGAACGACGACACCGCCGCCCGACGCGGACGGTCCACCTCCGGCCACACTGCCTGCTCAGTCAGCAGCTCGACCGCACCCTCAGTCCAGTCCACATGCGACGACGGCGCATCCACATGCAGCGTCTTCGGCACCACGCCGTGCCGCATCGCCTGCACCATCTTGATCACACCCGCCACACCCGCGGCCGCCTGGGTGTGGCCAAGGTTCGACTTGACCGAGCCAAGCAACAGCGGACGCTCACGATCCCGGCCATACGTGGCCAGCAGCGCCTGCGCCTCGATCGGATCACCCAGCGTCGTGCCCGTACCGTGCCCCTCCACGACATCCACATCGGCCGGCGACAGGCCACCACTGGCCAACGCCTGGCGGATCACCCGCTGCTGCGACGGACCGTTCGGCGCCGTCAGGCCGTTGGAGGCACCATCCTGATTGACCGCACTGCCACGCACCACCGCCAGGATCGGGTGACCGTTGCGCACCGCGTCCGACTGCCGCTCCAGCACCAGCATGCCCACGCCCTCGGACCAGCCGACCCCGTCGGCGCTGTCCGCGAAGGCGCGGCACCGGCCGTCCGGCGACAGGCCCCGCTGCCGGGAAAACTCCACGAACGTGTGCGGCGTCGAAATGACAGTGACGCCGCCGGCCAGCGCGAGTGAGCACTCCCCGGAGCGCAGCGCCTGCATCGCCCAGTGCATGGCGACGAGCGACGAGGAGCAGGCGGTGTCCACAGTGACCGCCGGCCCTTCGAGCCCGAGCGTGTACGCCACGCGGCCGGAGGCGATGCTGCCCGCGCTCCCCTGCCCCTGGTACCCCTCGTGCTCGCCGCCGTCGAGGAGCGCGCTGTAGTCGTTGTACATGACGCCGGCGAATACCCCGGTCTGGCTGCCGCGCAGCGACGTCGGGTCGATGCCCGCCCGCTCGACCGCCTCCCACGAGACCTCCAGCAGCAGCCGCTGCTGCGAGTCCGTCGCGAGCGCCTCCCGCGGGGACATCCCGAAGAATCCGGCGTCGAACTTTCCCGCGTCGTGCAGGAAGCCGCCCGAGCGGGTGTAGGTGGTGCCGGCCTGGTCGGGGTCGGCCGCGTACAGGCCGTCGACGTCCCAGCCACGGTTGGTCGGAAACTCGGTGATGGCGTCGGCACCCTCGCTCACCAGCTGCCAGAGGTCGTCGGGCGAGGCGACGCCACCCGGGTAGCGGCAGGCCATGCCAACGATCACGATCGGGTCGTCGGTGAGGGCGAGAGCGGTACGGGCTGCCGCCGGCTCCGCGTCCTCCGTCCCGAAAAGCTCCTCCAGCAGGTACCCGGCGAGCGAGCGCGGCGTCGGGTAGTCGAAGACGAGCGTGGCGGGCAGCCGCAGTCCCGTTGCAGTGCCGAGGCGGTTGCGCAACTCCACGGAGGTGAGCGAGTCGAAGCCCAGCTCCTGGAACGCCTTCGCCGGATCGACCCGCTCCGCGCCGGCGTGACCGAGGACGGCGGCGACCTGCCCGCGCACAAGTTCGAGTACGGTGTCACGCCGCTCGGCCTCGTCCAGCCCGGCGAGGCGCTGTGCCAGGCCGCGCGAAGCCTCCGAGGCCCTGGCCCGGCGGACCGGCGTGCGGATGAGGCCGCGCAGGATCGGCGGGATCTCACCGGCCGCACGGATCGCCGGCAGATCCAGCCGGATCGGCGCGACGACGGGCTCACCGGTCGCCAGCGCCGCGTCGAGGAGCGCCACGCCCTGCTCGGCGGTGAGCGGTGGCATTCCCGCGCGGGCCGCCAGTTCGGCGTCGACGGCCATGCCTTCGGTCCACGGGCCCCACGCCAGCGACGCCGCCGGGAGCCCTTCCGCTCTGCGGTGTGCCGCCAGCGCGTCAAGGAACGCGTTGCCAGCCGCGTAGTTGGCCTGACCCGCACCGCCGAAGACACCGGCCGCGGACGAAAACAGCACGAACGTCTCCACGTCACGTGCCAGCTCGTGCAGGTACCAGGCGGCGTCCACCTTCGGCCGCAGCACGGTGTCGAAGCGTTCCGGCGTCAACGACTCGACAACACCGTCGTCGAGCACCCCGGCCGCGTGCACGACGGCGGTCACCGGGTGCCGCGCCAGCAGCTCGGCCAGCGCCTCCCGGTCCGCGACGTCGCACGCCACTACGGTCACCTCGGCGTCCAGCTCCGCCACCAGGTCGTCGCCGCCACCGCGACGGCTGGCCAGCACCAGCCGCCGCACCCCGTGGTGGCTGACGAGGTGCCGCGCCACAATCGCGCCCAACCCGCCGGTGCCGCCGGTGATGAGCACCGCGCTGTCCGGACCCCACACGGGTGCGTCCGGCGACGAGGCAGGCACCCGCGACAGCCGCTTGGCGTACACCTGGCCCGCGCGGATCGACAGCTCCAGCTCGTCGGACGCGGCGGCCGCGGGGAGCAGCGCCGCCGAGGCCGGGTCACTGTCGAGCTCGACAAGGCCGAACCGGCCAGGGTTTTCCGCGGCCACCGACCGCACCAGGCCCCAGACGGCGGCGGCCGCCAGATCGCCCGGCCGGGTCACGAACACCAACCGGGCGCCGGTGAACTCCTGGACGAGCCGCAGCACCCGCGTGGTCAGCTCGCGCACGGCGGTCGGTACGTCAAGCCCGGTGGGCGCCTCCACCTCGACAAGCTCGACGCCTGTCGGCGGCTGTGCCTCCGCCAGCGCCAAGGGCGTCCACTCCGGACGGAACAGCGCTTCGTCACCGGCCGCCGGCGCGGTGGCCGAGCGCACCACGAGACCGTCCACCGAGACGACGAGCCCACCGGCAGGATCTGCCGCGGCGATCGCCACCGTGTCCTCGGAGGTACGCGTCAGGCGGACCCGCAGGGCGGTTGAGCCTGCCGCATGGAGGGACGCGCCCTCCCAGGCGAACGGCACACCACCGGGCGGCATCCCCACGTCCGAGGCGCCGAGTGCGTGCAGCGCGGCGTCCAGGAGAGCCGGGTGGATGCCGTACGCGGTGGCGTCCGGTACCCGCTCGGGGAGGGCGACCTCGGCGTAGACCTCGTCGCCGCGCTGCCATGCCGCGCGCAGCCCTTGAAACACCGGCCCGTACACGAATCCACCGTCGGCGAGCCGCTCGTAGAGGCCGTCCACCGGCACCGGGGACGCCCCGGCGGGCGGCCACGTGGCGGTGTCGAACACCACCGGGCGGCCTCCGTCGCCGAGGAAGCCGGTGGCATGGGCGGTCCACGGTGCGCCCTCGGCGCTGTCTGGTCGGGAGTGGACGGAGAGCGGCCGGCGTCCGGACGCGTCGGCCCCGCCGACCCGCACCTGTACCTGAACGGCACCGGCCTCGGGCAGCACGAGGGGCGCGGCGAGCGCCAGCTCCTCCACCCGTTCGCAGCCGACCTCGTCGCCGGCGCGGAGGGCGAGTTCGAGCAGGGCTGTCCCGGGCACGAGCGCCGCACCGAGGATCGCGTGGTCGGCGAGCCACGGATGGGAGCGGAGCGACAGCCGGCTGGTGAAGAGCACGCCCTCGCCACCGGCGAGCTCGGCGGTGCCGCCGAGCATGGGATGCCCGGCCGGCGTGAGGCCGAAAGCGGCCGCATCGCCGAGGCTGGCGAGGCTGGACGGCCAGAACCACTCGCGCTGGAACGGGTACGTGGGCAGGTCGACGCGGCGGGCGCCGGTGCCGGCGAAGTAGGCCGGCCAGTCGATGCCGGCTCCGGAGACGTAGAGCTGGGCGAGGGCAGCGAGCAGTGCCGCCTCTTCGGGCCGGTCCTTGCGCAGAGCCGGGATGCCGTCGCCGACGAGCGCGGACAGCACGCCGTCCGGGCCGATCTCCAGGAAGACCGAGCCCTCCAGCGACGCCACCGCGTCGGCGAAACGGACCGTGTCCCGCACATGCCTGACCCAGTACTCAGGATCAGTCACATCACCGCCTGCCACCACCGGCATGCGCGGCTGCGCGAACGTCAAGCCCGACACCACAGCCCGGAAATCGTCGAGCATCGGCTCCATCAACGGTGAGTGGAACGCGTGCGACACCCGCAACCGCGTCGCCTTCTCAAACCGCGAAGCCACCGCCGTGACGGCGCCCTCGTCACCGGCAATCACGACGTTGGAAGGGCCGTTCACGGCGGCGATCGACACGTCTTCGGTCAGCAGCGGCAGCACATCGGCCTCGGCGGCACGCAACGCCACCATCGCCCCACCAGCCGGCAACGCCTGCATCAACGACGCACGCGCCGACACCAGACGGCAGCCGTCCTCCAGCGTAAGCACACCCGCGACATGCGCCGCCGCCACCTCACCGATCGAATGACCAGCCACCTGATCGGGCGAGACACCAAACGACGACATCAGCCGGAACAGCGCCACCTCAACCGCGAACAACGCCGGCTGCGCCCAACCCGTCCGCTCCAACAGCTCACCGTCGACACCCCACATCACATCCCGCACACCCGGATCCAGCTGCGACAGCACCTCGTCCAGAGCAGACGCGAAGACCGGGAAACGCGCGTACAGCTCACGACCCATACCCAGCCGCTGCGAACCCTGACCGGAGAAGAGCATTGCGAGCGGCGCGGTGACCGCCACGCCACGCGCGGCCTCGATCACGCTGTCGCCGGCGGCCACCAGCACGGCGCGATGCTCGAAGACCGACCGGCCGGTCAGTGAGATGCCCACGTCGGCGGGCGGGATGTCGAGGGCGCGGAGCTGGTCGATCTGGGCGTCGAGTGCGGCCGCCGACCGCGCCGACACCGGCCAGGGTGCGTAGGCCGGTGAGTCGGCCAGCTCGACCGTGTCCGCGGCCGGTGGCGCCTGCTCCACGATCACGTGGGCGTTGGTACCGCTGATGCCGAACGACGAGACCGCGGCGCGGCGCGGCCGGTCGACCTCCGGCCAGGCCACCGTGTCGGCCACGAGTTCCACGGACCCGGCGGCCCAGTCCACATGCGACGACGGCGCGTCGAGGTGCAGCGTCCTCGGCACCACGCCGTGCCGCATCGCCATGATCATTTTGATCACGCCGGCCACGCCCGCGGCCGCCTGGGTGTGCCCGAGGTTCGACTTGATGGAGCCCAGCAGCAGCGGCTCGTCCCGGTCACGGCCGTACGTGGCCAGCAGCGCCTGCGCCTCGATCGGGTCACCGAGCGTGGTGCCCGTACCGTGCCCCTCCACGACGTCGACGTCCACCGTGGACAGGCCGCCGCTTGCCAGGGCCTGGCGGATGACGCGCTGCTGCGACGGCCCGTTGGGTGCGGTGAGGCCGTTGGACGCGCCGTCCTGGTTGATCGCGCTGCCCCGCACCATCGCGAGGACACGGTGACCGTTGCGGATCGCGTCCGACCGCCGTTCCAGCACGAGCATGCCGATGCCCTCGGACCAGCCCACGCCGTCGGCGGCGTCCGCAAAGGACTTGCACCGCCCGTCGGCGGCCAGGCCGCGCTGCCGGGAAAACTCCACGAACGGGCCCGGCGTCGACATCACCGTCACGCCGCCGGCCACCGCGAGCGTGCACTCGCCCGCACGCAGCGCCTGCGCGGCCAGGTGGAGCGCGACGAGCGACGAGGAGCAGGCGGTGTCCACGGTGACCGCCGGGCCTTCGAAGCCGAACGTGTACGCCACGCGGCCGGAGGCCACGCTCGCCGAACTGCCGCTGCCTTGAAACCCTTCGTAGTCGCCGCCCTCGACGAGCGTGATGTAGTCGCTGTACATGACGCCCGCGTACACGCCGGTCTGGCTGCCCCGCAGCGTGGCGGGGTCGATGCCGGCCCGCTCGACCGCCTCCCACGTCACCTCAAGCAGCAGCCGCTGCTGTGAGTCGGTCGCGGTGGCCTCACGTGGGCTCATCCCGAAGAACTCGGCGTCGAACCAGCCCGCGTCGTGCAGGAATCCGCCGTCGGTCACGTGCGTCCTGCCCGGCCGGTCCGGGTCGGGGTCGTACAGCGAGTCCAGGTCCCAGCCGCGGTTGGTGGGGAAGCCGGTGATGGTGTCGGTGCCGTCGAGCACGAGCCGCCACAGGTCCTCGGGTGAGCGGACGCCGCCGGGGTACCGGCACGCCATGCCGACCACCACGATGGGATCGTCGGCGAGCGACGGCAGCGCCCGGACCGGTGTGGAGACCGCCACGTCGGTACCGACAAGCTCGTCGACAAGATGGTCGGCGAGGCTTGCGGCGTTCGGGTAGTCGAAGATGAGCGTCGCCGGCAGCCGAAGGCCGGTGACCGTGCCCAGCCGGTTGCGCAGCTCGACGGCGGTCAGCGAGTCGAAGCCGAGCGCCTGGAACGCGCGCGACGGATCGACCGAGCCTGCGGTCGCGTGGCCGAGCACCTGGGCGACCTGGCCCCGCACCAGGTCGAGCACGATCTCGCTCCGCTCCTGCGCGGGCAGTCCGGCGAGGCGCTGCGCCAGGCCCTCGGCGGCGGCGGACATCGCCGCGACGCCTCGACGCGCCGGTGTCCTGATCAGCCCGCGCAGCAGCGACGGTACCTCGCCACGGGCACGGAGCGCCGCCAGGTCGAGCCGCACCGGCAGCAGTGCCGGTTCGCGGGTGGCGAGTCCGGCATCGAAGAGGGCGACGCCCTGCTCCACCGCGATCGGAGGCGTGCCGGAGCGGGTGACGCGGTCCACATCGGACGCGTTCATCGCGCCGGTCATGCCGATCTCGGTGGTCCACGGCCCCCACGCCAGCGAGGTGGCGGGCAGGCCGGCAGCGCGGCGGTGGCGCGCGAGGGCGTCCAGGAAGGCGTTGGCGGCCGCGTAGTTGGCCTGCCCAGGGCTGCCGAACGTCCCGGCGGCCGAGGAGAAGAGCACGAACGCGGTCAGGTCGAGGTCGCGGGTCAGCTCGTGCAGGTGCCACGCCGCGTCGACCTTCGGGCGCAGCACCGTGTCGATCCGCTCCGGGGTGAGGGAGCCGACGACACCGTCGTCGATGACGCCCGCGGTGTGGACGACGCCCCGGATCCGGTGGCCGGCGAGCGCCGCGGCGAGCGCGTCCCGGTCGCTGACGTCGCAGGCCACGACGGTGGCTTCGGCGCCGAGCGCGGCAAGCTCCTCGACCAGCGCGGCGGCACCCTCGGCGGCTGGGCCGCGGCGGCTGAGCAGCAGCAGGCGGCGTACCCCGTGGGTGGCCACAAGGTGGCGGGCGAAGACCGCACCGAGGCCCCCGGTGCCGCCGGTGACGGCGACGGTGCCTTCCGGGTCCCACTCGACGGGCTCGCCGACCGTCCCGGCACGGGCGAGCCGGGGCACCCGCACCTCGCCGTCGCGGACGGCGACCTCCGGCTCGTCCACATCGAACACCCACGGTGGGATGTCCGCGTCACCGTCCAGGGCGACGAGGCCGAGGCGGTCCGGGCTCTCCGACTGCGCCGACCGTACGAGCCCCCACATCGCGGCGGTGGGGAGGTCGTCGCCACGGGTGAGGAAGACGAGCCGGGAGTCGGCGAACCGCTCCTCCGCGAGCCAGCGCTGCAGCAGGTCGAGCGCGCGGGTCACGACCGCGCGGGTCGCCGCCGGAGTGTCCAGGCCGGACGGTGTGGCCACCTCGACGAGCACGACGGGCGGTACGGGACCGCCGTCCTCCAGGTCCTCCCAGTGGACCGGCCGCCGCTCACCCGCCGCCGGCGCCGGCGGCAGGGGCACCCAGTCGATGCGGAAGAGCGAGTCGGGGTCGACTGCGCCACCGCTCAGCTGCTCGGCCGGGACCTTCCGGACGACGAGCGACTCGATCGACGCCACCGGTCCGCCGGCCGGGTCGCTGACCACGATGGACACCGCGTCGTCAGCGGTACGCGCCAGCCGGATCCGCACGGCTGTCGCACCGGAGGCGTGCAGCGAGACACCTTCCCAGGAGAACGGCAGCCCACCACTGCTGATCGAGCCGAGGTCGGCGAACGCGACCGAGTGCAGCGCGGCGTCGAGCAGTGCCGGGTGGAGGAAGAACCGGCGTGCCTCGCTCTCGACCGCCTCGGGCAGTGCCGCCTCGGCGAATACCTCCCCGTCGCGCCGCCACCCGGCGCGCAGCCCCTGGAAGACCGGGCCGTAGTCCCACCCGGCCTCGGCAAGACCCTCGTAGAGGCCGCTGAGGTCCACGGGTTCCGCGCCGGGTGGTGGCCACGCCGGTGCCAGCGGCACGGGCTCGGACGGCGGTGCCGCGCTCACGGCACCGGTGGCGTGCGGGGTCCATGCCGCGTCCGGCGCTCCCTCGGGCCGGGAGTAGACCCCGACCGGCCGGCGGCCACTCTCGTCGGCGTCGCCGACGCGGACCTGCACGTGGACCGCACCCCGTTCCGGCAGCACGAGCGGCGCGGCGAGCGTCAGCTCCTCGACGCGCGTGCACCCGACGCCGTCGGCCGCCCGCAACGCAAGCTCCAGGAAGGCGGTGCCGGGCACGAGCGTGCGCCCGAGCACGACGTGGTCGGCGAGCCACGGGTGGGTGCGCAGCGACAGCCGACTGGTGAAGATCGCGCCTTCCCCGTCGGCCAGATCGACGGCGGCACCGAGCAGAGGGTGTTCGACCGATTCGAGGCCGAGGTCGGCGGCGTCGCCGGAGCGGCCGATGCCGGTGGGCCAGTAGCGGACGTGCTCGAACGGGTACGTCGGAAGGTCGACCCAGTGCGCGCCGGTGCCGGCGAAGACAGGGGCCCAGTCCACGCTCACGCCGGTCACGTGGAGCCGGGCGAGGGCGGTCAGGAACGCCGTCTCCTCGGACCGGTCCTTGCGCAGCACCGGAACACCGCCGGTCAGCGCCGACAGCGCCCCATCCGGCCCGATCTCCACCACGGTCGCCCCACCCAACGCCGTAACCGCGTCGGCGAAACGGACCGTGTCCCGCACATGCCTGACCCAGTACTCAGGATCAGTCACATCACCGCCTGCCACCACCGGGATGGCCGGCTGCGCGAACGTCAGGGTCGACACCACAGCCCGGAAGTCGTCGAGCATCGGCTCCATCAGCGGCGAGTGGAACGCGTGCGACACCCGCAACCGCGTCGCCTTCTCAAACCGCGAAGCCACCGCCGCGACCGCAGCCTCGTCACCCGCGACCACCACGTTCGACGGGCCGTTCACGGCAGCGACGGACACGCCCTCGGTCAGCAGCGGCAGCACGTCAGACTCGGCGGCACGCAACGCCACCATCGCCCCACCAGCCGGCAACGCCTGCATCAACGACGCACGCGCCGACACCAGACGGCACGCATCCCCCAGCGACAACACACCCGCGACATGCGCCGCCGCGACCTCACCGATCGAATGACCGGCAACGTGATCCGGACGCAGACCAAACGACGACACAAGCCGGAACAGCGCCACTTCGACCGCGAACAACGCCGGCTGCGCCCAACCCGTCTGCTCCAACAGCTCGGCATCGGCGCCCCACATGGCATCGCGCACGCCCGGATCCAGCTGCGACAGCACCTCGTCCAGAGCAGACGCGAAGACCGGGAAACGCGCGTACAGCTCACGACCCATACCCAGCCGCTGCGAACCCTGACCGGCAAACACCATCGCCAGTTCGCGCGGCTCGGCGGCGCCCCGCGCCACCTCCGTCACGTCGCCGGCTGAGGCGAGCAGGACGGCCCGGTACTCCAGCGGCGCACGGCCGGTCGCGAGTGAGTACCCGACGTGGAGCGCGCCGTCATCGAGTCGCGCCGAGACGCGGGCGACCTGCTCGTCGAGTGCCGCCGCGCTCGCCGCGGAGACGGGCAGCGGTACGACGGCGGGCGGCGCGGTGGCGTCCGGCTCGTCCGCCGCCGCGGGTGCCTGCTCGACGATGACGTGCGCGTTCGTGCCGCTGATGCCGAACGCGGAGACGCCCGCCCGCCGCGGCCGCCCGGTCTCCGGCCACGGCACGGCCGAGGTGAGCAGCGCGACCGAGCCGGCCGTCCAGTCCACATGCGACGACGGCTCGGTCACGTGGAGCGTCTGTGGCAGCAGGCCGTGCCGCATCGCCATGACCATCTTGATGACGCCGGCGACGCCGGCCGCGGCCTGCGCGTGGCCGATGTTCGACTTGATGGCGCCGAGCCACAGCGGACGTTCGCGCCCCTGGCCGTAGGTCTCCAGCAGCGCCTGCGCCTCGATCGGATCGCCGAGCGTGGTACCGGTACCGTGCGCCTCCACCGCGTCGACCTGGTCGGGCGTCAGGCGGGCGTTGCCGAGCGCTGCCCGGATGACCCGCTGTTGCGACGGGCCGTTCGGGGCGGTCAGGCCGTTCGATGCGCCGTCCTGGTTGATGGCCGAGCCGCGGACGACCGCGAGGACGCGGTGACCGTTGCGCTGCGCGTCGGAGAGGCGCTCCAGCACGAGCACGCCGGTGCCTTCGGACCACCCGGTGCCGTCGGCCGACTCGGAGAAGGGCTTGCACCGCCCGTCCGGCGCCAGCCCGCCGCCCTGCGAGGTAAACGAGATGAACGCCGACGGTGTCGACATCACCGTGGCGCCACCGGCCAGGGCCAGCGAGCATTCGCCGCCGCGCAGTGCCTGTACCGCCCAGTGCAGCGCGACGAGCGACGAGGAGCATCCGGTGTCGACGGTGACCGCCGGCCCCTCAAGGCCATACGTGTACGAGAGCCGCCCGGAGATGACGCTCGCCGCGAAGCTGGTGCTGGAGTACGCGTTGATGTCGGCGTCGGAGTTGAGCGCCACGTCGGCGTAGTCCTGCCCGGTGGTGCCCATGAAGACGCCGGTCTGGCTTCCCCGCAGCGACGACGTGGGTATGCCGGCCCGCTCCAGCGCCTCCCACGACACCTCCAGCAGCAGCCGCTGCTGCGGGTCCATCGCGAGCGCCTCGCGCGGCGAGATGCCGAAGAAGCCGGGGTCGAACTCGACCGCGTCGTAGATGAAACCGCCCTCGCCGGTCAGGCTGCTGCCGTCGCCGGTACCCGAAAGCGCGTCGAGGTCCCACCCGCGGTCCTGCGGAAACCCGGAGATCTCGTCGCGCCCCTCGGCGACAAGCTGCCACAGCTCCTCCGGTGAGGTGACCCCGCCCGGAAACCGGCACGCCATACCCACGATGGCGATGGGCTCCGCCGCCGCCGCGACCAGTTGCTGGTTTTGCTGTCGCAGCCGCTCGATCTCCTTCAGCGACGACCGCAGCGCCTCGACGTACTGGTTGGTGGAGGTGGTCATAGGGCTCACTCCGGTCGCGCGTCAGGTCGTCGTGTTGTCGATCGCCAGCTGAAGGAGGCTTTCGGCGTCCATGTCGTCGATGGAGGTACCCGTGATGGGCGCCGGCGGCGGCACGTCGCCGTCCTCCTTCGCGAGCTGGAGCACCATGTCCAGCAGCCCTGCCTTGCGGAGCCGGCCGACCGGGATGGACGCGAGCACCCGCCGGATCTCCGCGTCCGGGTCGTCCGCCGTCTCGGCCGGTGCGTCTTCCGGGTACAGGCGGGACAGCAGGTTCTGGGCGAGCGCGTTCGGTGTCGGGTAGTCGAAGGCCAGCGCGCCGGGCAGCGTCAGCCCGGTGGACGCCTTGAGGCGGTTGCGCAGCTCCACTGCGGACACCGAGTCGAAGCCGAGGTCACGGAAGGCGCGACCGGCCGGGATCGCCTCGCCGGCGTCGTACCCGAGGACCGCGCCGGCCGCCGCGCGCACCAGATCGAGGATTTCGCGGCTCCGCTCGCCGGCCGGCAGCGCGTCAAGCCGGCGCTTCAGCACCGATACGTCCCCATTGGACTGTGGTGCGTCGTCCGCGGGCGCGTCGAGCCGCCGCACCTCGGCCAGGTCGGACAGCAGCGGGCTGGGTCGGGCAGCGGTGAACGTCGGCGCGAAGCGCTCCCAGTCCATGTTGGTCACCGTGAGCACGGTCGTACCGTCCTCGAGCGCACCCTGGAGCGCCGCCAGCGCGAGCGGCGGTTCCATCGGCAACACCCCACGGCGCCGCAACTGCTCGTTCACCTCCGACCGCGCGGCGAGTCCGGCCTCGCCCCAGGCACCCCAGGCAACCGACGTCGCCGCAAGACCTTCACTCCTGCGGTACTCGGCCAGCGCGTCCAGGTAGGCGTTCGCCGCCGCGTACGCGGGCTGGCCACCACTACCCCACACCCCGGCACCGGAGGAGAACAAGACGAAATCACTTAGATCCAGATGTGCCGTGAGCTGGTGCAGGTGCCACGCCGAGGTGGCCTTCGAGCCGAACATGAGGGCGACCTGGTCGCTGTCCAGCGTGGCGAGCGGCCCTTCGCCGTCGACCGCGCCGGCCGCGTGCATGACAGCGGTGAGCGGCGCGTCGGCGGGGATGCCGGCGAGCAGGGCGGCCAGGGCGTCACGGTCGGAGACGTCGCAGGAAGCGACCGTCACCCTGGCTCCCAGGCTCTCCAGCTCAGCCACGAGCGCTTCGGCACCCGGTGCGGCCATACCCCGCCGGCTGGTCAGCAACAGGTGCGCCGCGCCGGACCGGGCCGCCCAGAGGGCCACCTGGCCACCGACTCCGCCCGTGCCGCCGGTGACAAGCACCGTGCCGCCGGCACGCCAGGGCCGCGCGACGGTCGCCGGCCGCGCGGGGGCACGCCGCAGGCGCCGCCCGTGTACGCCGGAAGCGCGCACCGCGACCTGGTCCTCGCCGCCCTCACCCCGGAGCACGCCGAGCAGCACGGCCGCCGTCCGGCTGTCTGTGCGCTCAGGCAGGTCGACGAGCCCGCCCCACCGGTCCGGGTGTTCGAGCGCGGCGACCCGGCCCAGCCCCCAGACGGCGGCCTGCGCCGGGCTGGTCACCGGGTCCTGCGGCCCGGTCGAGACGGCGCCGCGGGTCACGCACCACAGCGGGGCGGTGATGCCGCTGTCACCGAGCGCCCGCACGAGCTCGACGGTGGCGGTGAGCCCGGCGGGTACGTCTTCGGCGCCGCGCTCGTCCACCGCGGCCAGCAGCGACACCACCCCGGCGAAGCTCTCCCCGACCGGGAGCTTCGCGGCCTCCGCGCGGACCGTGTCCGGCCCGAGGGCGGCGACGACCTCATCCACCCACGGGTCGGGTACGGCGGGCACGACGGCGAGCCATGGGCCGGCGTGGTGGCCGTTGGCGGCGGGCGGGTCGGGCAGGCGGCTCCATTCCACGCGGTAGCGCCAGGAGTCCACCGTGGACCGTGCCCGGCCGCTCGCACTGGAGATCCAGAACCGCCGCCGCTGGAAGGCGTACGTCGGCAGGTCGAGGACGCGGTACCCGGTGCCGGGGAACGCCACCCGCCAGTCCACAGGCACACCGAGCACGTGCGCCTCCGCCAGCGAGGTGAGCAGGCGGGTCCGGCCGCCGTCGTCGCGGCGAAGCGAGCCGACCGCGGCCACCTCGTCCGGCAGGCCGGGCACGAGCACGGGATGCGGGCTCGACTCGACGAAGACGCGGTAACCGTCCGCCATCAGCCCGCGGGTCGCCTCGTCCATCCGTACCGTCTGGCGCAAATTCGTGTACCAGTACCCGGCGTCCAGCGTGGACGCGTCGATCTGGCCACCGGTCACCGTCGAGTAGAACGGCACCTGCGACGGGCGTGGCCGCACGCCGGCGAGCACCCGCAGCAGCTCGTCCCGCACCGACTCGACCTGCGGGCCGTGCGAGGCGTAGTCGACCGAGACCCGGCGGGTCCGTACCTGCGCCCGCTCGCACTCGGCGGCCAGCGCGTCGAGCGCGCCGGGCGTGCCGGAGACGACGACCGACGCCGGGCCGTTGACGGCGGCCACCGAGACGTCGCCGACCCACGGCGCGATCAGCTCGGTCACCCGCTCCACCGGTGCCGCGACCGACATCATCCCGCCGTGTCCACAGAGGCCCACCAGCGCGCGGCTGCGCAGGGCGACCACGGCGGCGGCGTCGTCGAGCGAGAGCGCGCCCGCCACGTACGCGGCGGCGATCTCCCCCTGCGAGTGGCCGACGACCGCGGCGGGCGTGACCCCGTACGAGCGCCACACCTCGGCGAGCGCCACCATGACGGTGAAGAGGGCCGGCTGTACCACGTCGACCCGCTCCATCAGGTCCGGATCGCCGGTGCCGGCCACGACATCGGCGACCGACCAGTCCACGTGCGGCGCGAGCGCGGCGGCGCACTCGTGCACCGCCTCGCGGAACACGTCGGATGTGGCCATCAGCTCCCGGCCCATCCCCCACCACTGCGACCCTTGGCCGGGGAAGACGAACACGCCGCCACGGCCGGCGCCCTCGACCGCGACGCCGGACACCACGGCCGCCGACTCGGCGCCGGACGCGAGCGCCGCCAGCCCGTCGCGGGCGTCCTCCAGGCTCTCCCCGACGATGACCGCGCGGTGTTCGAACGTCGAGCGGGCGGTGGCCAGCGACCAGCCGAGGTCCGCCGGGTCCGGCTCGGCGTCCAGGTAGGACAGCAGCTGGGCAGCCTGCCCGCGGAGCGCGTCGGCGCCGCGTCCGGAGACGAGCCACGGCACCGGCCCGGCGGGCGTCGCCGGCTCCGGGCGCTGTGCCGGCGGGGGCGCCTCCTCCAGGATCGCGTGCACGTTCGTGCCGCTGATGCCGAACGACGACACCCCGGCCCGCCTCGGGTGACCGTTGACCGGCCACTCAGCCGGCTCGGTGAGCAGGTCGATCGCGCCCGCCGTCCAGTCCACGTGGGAGGTGCGGTCGTCCGCGTGCAGAGTGCGCGGGAGGTGGCCCTGACGCAGCGCCATCACCATCTTGATGATTCCCGCGACGCCGGA
Organism: Phytohabitans houttuyneae; assembly: GCF_011764425.1. Classification (NCBI taxonomy): domain Bacteria; kingdom Bacillati; phylum Actinomycetota; class Actinomycetes; order Micromonosporales; family Micromonosporaceae; genus Phytohabitans; species Phytohabitans houttuyneae. The sequence continues at coordinate 790,792 of NZ_BLPF01000004.1, read as the reverse complement.
GGCCATCTGGGTGTGGCCAATGTTCGACTTGACCGAGCCGAGCCAGAGCGGCCGCTCCCGGTCCTGCCCGTACGTGGCCAGGAGCGCCTGTGCCTCGATCGGGTCGCCGAGCGCGGTACCCGTGCCGTGCGCCTCCACCACGTCCACTTCGGATGCCCGCAGGCCGGCGTTGGCGAGTGCCTGCCGGATCACCCGCTGCTGGGACGGTCCGTTGGGTGCGGTGAGGCCGTTGGAGGCGCCGTCCTGGTTCATCGCGCTGCCCCGCAGGACCGCCAGCACCGGGTGACCGTTGCGCACCGCGTCGGAGAGGCGTTCCACCAGCACGACGCCAACACCCTCGGCGAGCGACATGCCGTCGGCGCCCTCGCCGAACGCCCTGCACCGCCCATCCATGGAGAGCGCGCCGAGCCGGCTGAACGCGACGAACTCGGTCGGGTTCGGCATCACCGTCACGCCGCCGGCGAGCGCGAGCGTGCTCTCCCCGCTGCGCAGCGACTGGGCCGCGAGATGCAGCGCCACGAGAGACGAGGAGCAGCCGGTGTCCAGCGAGACGGCCGGGCCTTCAAGCCCGAGCAGGTAGGACACGCGCCCGGAGACCACACACGAGGCCGAGCCGGTGACCATGTGCGTCTCGGCCGCCTCCTCCGTGGACGCGCCGACCGCGTAGTCCTGGTACGTGGCGCCGACGAACGTGCCGGTCTGGCTGCCGCGCAGCGACACAGGGTCGATGCCGGCCCGCTCGATGGCCTCCCACGCGGTCTCCAGCAGCAGCCGCTGCTGCGGGTCCATCGCGAGCGCCTCGCGCGGTGAGACTCCGAAGAAGCCCGGGTCGAAGCCGGCCGGGTCGTCAAGGAATCCACCGTGGAGGGAGTACGTCTTGCCTTCCCGGTCGCGGTCGGGGTCGTAGAGGCCGGCAGCGTCCCAGCCGCGGTCGGTGGGCCAGCCGGTGATGGCGTCCACGCCGTCGAAGACCACCCGCCACAGGTCCTCCGGGGACCGGACACCGCCGGGATAGCGGCAGGCCATGCCGACGATCGCGATCGGTTCGTCGTCCGAGACGTGTGCGGCCGTGACAGGTACGGCCGCGGCGCCGGTGGTGCCGAGCACCTGGCCGCGCAGAAACTCGGCGAGCGCCGCCGGGTTCGGGTGGTCGAAGACCATCGTCGCCGGCAGCGTCAGGCCTGTCGCGGCGGCGAGCCGGTTGCGCAGGTCGACCGCGGTGACCGAGTCGAAGCCCACCTCCCGGAACGCGCGCCGCTCCCCCACGGCCTCGGGCGACGGGTGCCCGAGCACCTTGGCGGCCTCACCGCGCACCAGGGTCAGCAGCGCCCGCTCCTGCTCGGCCGGGAGCAGCCCGCGCAGCCGCGCGGCGAGCTCGCCATCGTCGTTGTCCTCCGTCGCGACCGGCTTGCCGGCCTCCGACAGCGCCCGCACCTCGGGCACCTCGTCGAACAGCGTCGTGGTGCGGCCGCTGGTGAAGACCGGGAAGTACCGCTCCCACCGCACGTTGGTGAGCGCGAGCGCGGTCTCGTCGTCGTCGAGGGCACGCTTGAGGCCGGTGAGTGCGAGCTGCGGGTCGATGTACTCCAGGCCGCCACGGCGAATGCCGAACGGGTCCTCCTGGCCGAACAGCTCCACGTCGTCCGGCCACTTTCCCCAGTGGATGGACGTCGCGACGAGACCGCGGGCGCGGCGGCTGTGCGCGAGCGCGCCGAGGTACGCGTTACCCGCCACGTACGCGCCGTGGTCGCCGCTGCCCCACATGCCGGCGTTGGAGGAGTAGAGCACGAACGCGTCGAGCTCGTCGCCGTCCAGCAGCTCGTCGAGGTGCTGCGCGCCGCGCACCTTCGCGGCGATGACCCGTTCGAAGTCCGCCATGCTGGTCTCCGCGAGCATGGCGAGCTCGATCACCGCGGCGGCGTGGACAGCGGTGCGGATCGTGTGCCCCTCGGCCCTGATGCCGGCGAGCAGCGCGGCCACGGCGTCCCGGTCGGCCACGTCGCAGGCGACGACGTCGACCCGCGTGCCGGTGGCGCCGAGCTCGGCGGCGAGGTCGGCCATGCCCGGCGCGCCGAGCCCTCGGCGGGTCGGCAGCACGATGTGCTTCGCGCCCTGCCCCGCCAGCCAGCGCACCAGGTCCGGTCCGATCGTGCCGGTGCCGCCGGTGACGAGCACCGTGCCGCGCGGGCTCCAGGCCCCCGCCGGTACGGGTGTCGACGGCGCGCGGACGACGCGGCGAGCCAGGGCGCCGGACGCGCGGAGCGCGACCTGGTCTTCGCCGCAGCCGGCCAGCACCGCGGCAAGCCGCCGCCCGCCGGCGCCATCCAGGATTTCGGGTACGTCGACCACGCCGCCCCAGCGGTGCGGGTGCTCCAGCGCGGCGCTCCAGCCGAGCCCGAGCACCTGCGCCTGCAGCGGGTGCGGCACGCGGTCGGCGGGACCGGCGGCGACCGCGCCCCGGGTGACGAACCACAGTGGTGCGTCCACGCCCGCGTCGCCCAGGGCCTGCAGGAGCGCCAGGTTGAGAGCGAGGCCGAGCGCGAGTGCCGGGTGGGCAGCACACGGCTCCTCGGCGGCCGCGGCGGCCGAGACGATGCCGGCGACCGGGCCGAGGTCGCTGAGCCGGTCCGCCAGCACCGCACGGTCCACGCAGGACTCGTCCAGGACCAGGTGGTGTACGTCCGCGCCCGCCGACTCCAGCGCCTCCGCCACATCGGCGGCGAGGTGGCCGGCGGCGGTGACGAGCAGCCACGTGCCGGTGAGCGCGCCCGCTCCCAGTGCCGGGATCGGCCGCCAGGCGACCCGGTAGCGCCACGACTCCACGGTGGACTCGTCGCGGCGGTGGCGGCGCCAGGAAAGCAGCGCGGGTACCACGGCGGCCAGCGACTCGACCGGCACGTCGAGCCGGGGGGCGAGCGTCTCCACGTCCTCGCTCTCGACGGCTCCCCAGAACTCCTGGTCCAGCGGGTCACCGCCCGGCGCGACGGGGTTCGGCACCGGCCAGTACCGCTCACGCTGGAAGGCGTAGGTGGGAAGGCTCACCGGCACCGTGGCGGGCAGCGCCACCGACCAGTCGATGGGGATGCCGCGCGTGTATGCCTCGCCCACCGAGGTGAGGAATCGTTCGAGGCCGCCCTCACCACGCCGCAGCGTACCGAGCACGGCCGCCTCGGTGCCGGCGGCCGCGGCGGTGCCGTCGATGGCGAGCGAGAGCACCGGGTGCGGGCTTATCTCCAGGAACGTGTCGCAGCCGTACTCCAGCAGCCGTTCCGTGACCTGTCCGAAGAGGACGGGCTTGCGCGTGTTGACGTACCAGTACTCGGTGTCGACAAGCTCGCCAGGTGCCAGGCGCTCGCCGGTGACCGTCGAGAAGATCGGCACCTCTGGCTCGCGCGGGTTGAGGCCGGCGAGCACCTCCAGCAGCCGCGGCCGGAGCGCGTCGACGTCGGCGCAGTGCGTGGCGACCGAGGCGGCGACGACCCGCATGCGGATGCCCTCCGCCTCGCACTCGGCACCCAGCTCGGCCAGCGCCTCGTGGTCGCCGGCGACGGTGACGAGCGCGGGCGCGTTCACGCCGCCGATGCTGAGCCGGCCGTTCCACCGGCTGATCCGTTCCCGCGCCGCCTCGACCGGCAGCGCCAGCGACGCGAGCGCACCCATGCCGACAAGCTCGGCGCCGAGCACGCGGCTGCGGCGGGCGACGACGAGCGCGGCGTCCTCAAGAGACAGCGCGCCGGCCACGTACGCGGCGGCGATCTCGCCCTGGCTCGTGCCGACGACCGCGTCCGGCCGTACGCCGTAGCTCTGCCACAGTGCGGCGAGCGAGACCATGACGGTGAAGAGCACCGGCTGCACGATGTCGACCTCGTCGATCGACGGGGCGCCCGGCACGCCGCGCAGCACGTCGGTGACCTTCCAGTCCAGGTGTGGCGCGAGCGCCCGCTCGCAGCGCGCGACGTGCTCCCGGAAGGTCGGGGCGCTGTCCAGCAGGTCCACGGCCATGCCGGCCCATTGCGAACCCTGGCCGGGGAAGACGAACGCCACCTTGCCGAGGGGCCGGGCCACGCCGGTCGCCACGCCCGCCGGCCGTTCACCGGCGGCCAGCGCGCGCAGTCGTTCGCGCAGCTGGTCGGTGCCGGTGCCGACGACGACCGCGCGGTGGTCGAAGGCGGCACGGGTGGTCGCCAGCGCGTGCCCGACCGCCGCCGGCGGCAGCTCGGGGTGGCCATCCAGGTGGTCGGCCAGGGCCGCCGCCTGTCCCCGGAGGGCCGCCGGGGTCCTGCCGGCCAGGAGGTACGGAAGGACGGCTGGCGTCGGCTCGGCGATGACCGGCTTTTCGGGGCGCGACGGCGCCTGCTCCAGGATCGCGTGCACGTTGGTGCCGCTGATCCCGAACGACGACACGCCCACCCGGCGTGGCCGTCCCGTCTCGGGCCAGTCGATCCGCTCGACGAGTGGCCGGACCGCTCCGGTCGCCCAGTCCACATGCGACGTGGGTGTTTCCGCGTGCAGCGTTCTCGGCAGTACACCGTGCCGCATCGCCTCGACCATTTTGATGACGCTGGCGACGCCGGCCGCTGCCTGGGTGTGGCCGATGTTCGACTTGACCGAGCCGAGCCACAGCGGGCGCTCGCGCTCCTGCCCGTACGAGGCGAGCAGCGCCTGGGCCTCGATCGGGTCGCCGAGCTTGGTACCCGTGCCGTGCGCCTCGACAGCGTCCACATCGGACGGCGACAGGCCGGCGTTGGCCAATGCCTGCCGGGTGACCCGCTGCTGCGCGCGGCCGTTGGGTGCGGAGAGGCCGTTGGAGGCACCGTCCTGGTTGACCGCCGAGCCGCGCAGCACCGCGAGCACCCGGTGGCCGTGCCGCTCGGCGTCCGCGAGCCGCTCCACCAGCAGCAACCCCGCGCCCTCGGCGAAGCCGGTGCCGTCCGCGCCCGCGCCGAAGGCCTTGCACCGGCCGTCCGGTGACAGCGCACCCTGCCGGCTCAGCTCCACGAAGGCGTCCGAGGTCGTCATCACTGTCACGCCGCCGGCCAGCGCCAGGTCGCACTCGCCCCGCCGCAGCGACTCGGCGGCCAGGTGCAGCGCGACGAGCGAGGACGAGCAGGCGGTGTCGACGGTCATCGCCGGTCCTTCGAGACCGTACGTGTACGCCAGCCGCCCAGCGATCACGCTCGCCGCGAGACCTGTCGCCGCGTGGCCGCTGTCACCCTCCTTCGAGTTGATGAGCAGCCCCGCGTAGTCCTGCCCGTTCGTGCCGACGAAGACGCCGGTCTGGCTGGCCCGCAGTGTGGCCGGGTCCAGGCCGGCCGACTCGAACGCCTCCCACGCGGTCTCCAGCAGCAGCCGCTGCTGCGGGTCCATGGAGACCGCTTCGCGCGGGGAGATGCCGAAGAACGCGGCGTCGAAGTCGGCGACGCCATCGAGGAAGCCGCCCTCGTGGGTGTCGCTCTGGATGGCGAGGTCCCAGCCGCGGTCGGTCGGAAACCCGGTGATGGCGTCCCGGCCCTCGTCGACGAGGCGCCACAGGTCCTCCGGTGAGCGGACGCCGCCCGGAAAGCGGCAGGCCATGCCGACGATCGCGATCGGCTCGTCCGTCTCGCCCATGGTGCGGACCCGTGGGACGACCAGGTCGCCTGACTCGCCGGTCAGCTCGCCGAGCAGGTGCGCGGCGAGCGCGCGGGGCGTCGGGAAGTCGAAGACCAGCGCGGGCGGCAGGGTCAGTGCCGTGACGGCGCCGAGCTGGTTGCGCAGCTCGACCGCGGTGAGCGAGTCGAACCCCAGGTCCCGGAACGCCTTGTCCACGTCGAGTGCGGCGGCGGAGCCGTACCCGAGCACGGCCGCGGCGCGCTCGCGTACCAGGTCGATGAGGGCGTCCGTCCGCTCCTGCTCGGACAGGCCCGACAGCCGCTGGCGGAGTTCCGCGCCCGCCGACCCGGCGGCCGCCCACGCGTCCCGCGCGGCGGCGATGACGGCTGCCGCGCCCGGCAGCTCTGCCACCAGTGGGCTCGGCCTGCCGGCGTTGAGAGCCTCCACCAGGTAGGGGCGCCGGATGTCGGCCACCACGACCGCCGGTTCGGGCTGCCCGGCTGCGCGGGCGAGCGCGCTGAGCGCCATCTCGGGATCCATCGGCGCGACACCGGAACGGGTCCACTCGACCACGCCGTCCCGGCTCGCCATGCCGTCGCCGGCCCAGGCACCCCAGGCGATGGCGGTGGCGGCACGGCCCGCGGCCCGGCGGCGGGCGGCTATGGCGTCGAGGGCGGCGTTGGCGGCCGCGTAGTTGGCCTGCCCGGGTTGCCGATCGCGTGCGCCGTCGAGGAGAACAGGATGAACGCGTCCGCGTCCGGCGCCAGCTCGTCCAGCACGAGCGCGCTGTCCACCTTGGACCGGAACACGTCGTCGAACCGGTCCGGCGTGAGCGAGTCGAGCACGCCGTCGTCGAGGCTGCCGGCGGTGTGTACGACCGCGCTCAGCCGGTGGCCGTCGACGAGCGCCGCCATGGCGTCCCGGTCGGCGGCGTCGCACGCGGCGACGGTGACCTCGACACCAGCGGCGGCAAGCTCGTCGCGCAGGTCGGAGGCTCCCGGCGCTTCGGGGCCACGACGGCTCGTGAGCAGCAGCCGCTCGGCACCGTTGGCGGCGAGCCACCGGGCCACCTGGCGGCCCAGCGCCCCGGTGCCGCCGGTGACGAGCACGGTGCCGGAGGGTGTCCATCCACCCGAGCCTGCCGGCGCCGGGACGAGTCGCCTGCCGTACGCCTCTCCACCCCGGACGGCGACCTGGTCCTCGCCGTCACGGCGGGACAGGACGCCCGCGGCGTGGCTCAGCACCAGGTCGTCAAGCGCTTCCGGCAGGTCGAGCAGGCCGCCCCAGCGGCGGGGCTGCTCCATCGCCGCGACCCGGCCGAGCCCCAGACCGCCGCCTGCGCCGGGCTCAGCGCCGGGTCTGTGCCGTCCACGGCGACCGCGCCGCGGGTGACCACCCACAGGGGAGCCTCGATGCCGGCCTCACCCAGGGCGCGCAGCAGGCGGGCGGTGGTGGCAGCGGCGGCCTGCGTCCCGCCACCGGCGCCCGGAGCGAGCAGGGAGACGACGCCGTCGTACTCACCCACTTCGAGGGCGGCCTCGGTGACGGCCGTCGCGCCCAAAGCGGCGGCGACCGTGGATACCCACTCGTCCGCCACGTCGGGAACGACGGCGAGCCACCGTCCGGCCGGCTTCCCCGACGGGGTGCCGGTCAAGGGCGCCCAGGATTCGGCGTAGCGCCACGAGTCCAGCGTGGACTCGGCGGTCCGGCGGCGCCGCCAGGACGAGAGCGCCGGCACCATCGCCGTGACGGTGTCGCCGTCCAGCTCCAGCGTGGACGCCAGCGAGTCGATGTCCGCGCGCTCGACCGCGGACCAGAACTCGGCGTCGACCGGGTCCACCCCGGTCGCGGCCGGTACGGGGCGGCCCAGTAGCGCTCGTGCTGGAACGGGTAGGTGGGCAGGTCGAAGCGGTGGGCGCCGAGGCCGGAAAGCGTCTCGGCCCAGTCGACGTCGAGGCCGGCCACGTGCAGGCGCGCGGCGGCGGTGAGCGTGGACACCTCGTCCGGCCGGTCCTTGCGCAGCAGCGGGACGACGGTCACGCCTTCCGGCAGCTGTTCGCGCGCCATCGCCGCGAGCGGCCCGTCCGGCCCCACCTCCAGGAATGCGGAGACCCCGGCGTCGCGGAGAGCGGCGACCGCGTCACCGAAGCGGACGGCCTCCCGGACATGCCTGACCCAGTGCTCAGGGTCCGTGACGTCACCGGAGGCGGCGAGCGGGATGCGCGGCGGCGCGAAGGTGAGGGCCGACACCACCGCGCGGAAACTGGCGAGCATCGGATCCATCAGGTGCGAGTGGAAGGCATGCGACACCCGCAACCGCGTGGTCCGGTCGAAGCGTCCGGCGAGCGCCAGCACCGCGTCTTCGTCGCCGGCGAGCACCAGCGAAGTCGGCGAGTTGACGGCGGCGATCGAGACGCCGTCCGTGAGAAGAGGCAGCACGTCCGCCTCGGCGGCCTGCACGGCCACCATCGCGCCGCCGGCCGGCAGCGCCTGCATGAGCCGGGCGCGCGCGGAGACGAGCGTGGCCGCGTCTTCGAGCGAGAGCACGCCGGCCACGTGTGCGGCCGCCACCTCGCCGATCGAGTGGCCGGCCAGGTGGTCGGCGTGCAGGCCCCACGACTCGACAAGCCGGTACAGGGCAACCTCGACGGCGAACAGGGCGGGCTGGGCCCAGCCGGTCGAGTCGAGTTTTGCGGCGTCACCGCCCCACATCACGTCGCGGAGGTCGGGGTCGAGATGGGCGAAAGCGCCGTCGAGGGCGGCCGCGAAGACGGGGTACCTGTCGTACAGCTCGCGGCCCATACCCAGTCGCTGCGAGCCCTGCCCGGAGAAGAGCATCGCGAGCGTGCCGGGGCGGGCAACGCCGCGCGCGACCTCGGTCACGCTCTCGTCGGTGGCGAGCAGCACGGCCCGCCGTTCCAGGGCCGCTCGGCCGGTCGCGAGCGCGTACCCGACGTGCAGCCGCTCGGCGAGCGGCAGGTCACCGATCAGCGCGACCTGGGCGTCAAGCGCCGCCTCCGAAGCGGCCGCGACCGGCCACGCCGCCACGCTCGGCGGGGCGGGGGGCTCGCCCACCCGCTCGGGCGCCGAGGCCTGCTCCAGGATCACGTGCGCGTTGGTACCGCTGATGCCGAACGACGAGACCGCCGCCCGCCGGGGCCGCTCCACGTCCGGCCACGGCACGGTCGAGGTCAGGAGCGAGACGGCACCGGCCGACCAGTCCACATGCGACGAGGGCGCCGCCACGTGCAGGGTCATCGGCGCCACGCCGGCCCGGACCGCCTCCACCGCCTTGATGACCCCGGCGACCCCGGCGGCCGCCTGGGCGTGCCCGATGTTCGACTTGATCGAGCCGAGCAGCAGCGGCCGCTCGCGTCCCTGCCCGTACGTCGCGAGCACCGCCTGCGCCTCGATCGGGTCGCCGAGCGCGGTGCCGGTGCCATGCGCCTCCAGAAGGTCCACATCGGACGCCGTAAGTCCGGCGTTGGCGAGCGCCTGGCGGATCACCCGCTGCTGGGACGGACCGTTCGGGGCGGTGAGGCCGTTGGAGGCGCCGTCCTGGTTGACCGCCGAGCCGCGCACCACCGCGAGCACCTGGTGCCCGCGCCGGACCGCGTCGGAGAGGCGCTCGACGACGAGCACACCGACCCCCTCGGACCAGCCGGTGCCGTCCGCGGAGTCCGAGAATGCCTTGCAGCGCCCGTCCGCCGCGACCCCGCCCTGCTTGCTGAACTCCACGAAGGCCGCCGGCGTCGCCATCACCGTCACGCCGCCGACCAGCGCGAGGTCGCACTCCCCGTGGCGGAGCGACTGCGCGGCCAGGTGCAGCGCGACCAGCGACGACGAGCATGCGGTGTCGACGGTGACGGCGGGGCCTTCGAGCCCCATGACGTACGACAGCCGGCCGGACGTCACGGACTGCGCACTGCCGGTGACGACGTACCCTTCGGCGTCGCCGGCCGCGTCGTCCAGCGCGGTGTCGTACCCCTGCGCGGAGGCGCCGACGAAGACGCCGGTCGGGCTGCCCTTGAGCGACAGAGGGTCGATGCCGGCCCGCTCCACCGCTTCCCAGGAGACTTCGAGCAGCAGCCGCTGCTGCGGGTCCATCGCCACCGCCTCGCGCGGTGAGATCTTGAAGAACCCGGCGTCGAAGCCGCTCGCGTCGGCGAGAAACCCGCCGTGCCGGGTGTGGCTGCGGCCGCCGGAGAGTGCGCTGAGATCCCAGCCCCGGTCCGCCGGAAACGGTGAGATGCCGTCGCGGCCTTCGACCACCAGCCGCCACAGCTCTTCGACGGAGTCGGCACCGCCCGGGAAGCGGCAGCTCATGCCCACGATGGCGATCGGATCGGAGGCGTCACCGGATGTGCTGACCAAGGTCTGCGTCACGCTGTCCACACCGGACAACCGGGCGGAAAGCAGTCCGGAAAGGACGGTCGGCGTCGGGTAGTCGAACACGAGGGTGGTCGGCAGCTCCAGCCCTGTCGCGGCGGTCAGCCGGTTGCGCAGCTCGACCGCGGCGAGCGAGTCGAAACCCAGCTCGCGGAACGCGTGGTCGGGACGGACATCGTCGGCGCTCTCGTGCTTGAGGACCGCGGCCGCCTCGGTGCGGACCAGGTCGAGCAGCACCCGCTCCCGCTCGGCGCCGGTGAGCCGGGTGAGGCGCTCGGCCTCCGGACCGGTGACCGTGCCGCTGCCGGCCAGGGCGCGCGCCTCGGCGAGGTCGGACAGCAGCGGGCTGGGCCGGCCGGCGGTGAAGACCGGGAGGAACCGGTGCCAGTCCACGTCGGCGACGGTCAGCACGCCTTCGCCGTCTTCGAGTGCCCGCTGCAGGGCCGCGATGCCGACCTCGGGCCGCAGCGGCAGCACGCCGCGGCGGCGCAGCTGCGCGTCGCTCTCCGAGCGTTCGGCGGTCATGCCGACCTCGCCCCACGCGCCCCACGCCACCGACGTCGCGGGCAGCCCTTCGGCCCGCCGGTGCTCGGCCAGCGCGTCGAGGACGGCGTTGGCGGCCGAGTAGGCGGGCTGGCCGCCGCTGCCCCAGACGGCGGCGACGGATGAGAAGAGCACGAACGCGTCCAGGTCCGCGCCACGCGTGAGCTCGTGGAGGTGCAAGGCAGAGGCGGCCTTGGTACGCATCATCGCCACGAGGTCGTCCGGCGGCAGCTCGCCCACCCCGGCACCGGCCTCGGCGTACCCGGCCGCGTGGAAGACCGCGCTGATCTCGTGTCCACTGAGGATCGTGGCCAGCGCGTCCCGGTCCGCCACGTCGCACGCCACGGCCGTGACCCGGACGCCGGCCGTCTCCAGCTCGTCCCGCAGCTCGGTGACGCCCGGTGCGGTCGGACCGCGCCGGCTGGCGAGGATCAGGTGCGCGGCGCCGTTCGCAGCCGCCCAGCGCGCCACGCTCATGCCGAGGCCGCCGGTGCCGCCGGTGATCAGCACCGTCCCGCGCGCCCGCCAGGTGCCGCCGGGCCGCCTGGCCTTCGCGGCCCGGACGAGGCGCCGGCCGAACGTCCCCGACGCCCGCACGGCCACCTGGTCCTCGTCGTCGTGCCCACCGGACAGGACGGCGGCGAGCCGCTGCGCCACGCGACGGTCGACGGCGTCCGGCAGGTCGACGAGACCACCCCAGCGGCCCGGCTGCTCGAGCGCGACCGTGCGTCCCAGGCCCCATACCGCCGCGTGGGCCGGACGGGTCAGCCGGTCACCGCGACCGGTCGAGACCGCCCCGCGCGTGAGGCACCACAGTGGAACGTCGAGCCCGGCGTCGCCGAGTGCCTGTACGAGGGCGAGCGTGCCGAGAGGGCCGTCCGCTTCGACACCGAGGAGGGAGACGACGCCGGCGAACGGGCCGTGTTCGACCGCGAGCGTGGTGAGCCACTCGGCGAGGGACGCGCGGTCGGTCGCCGCGTCGACGGTCAGGCCCACAATCGCGGCGCCATGGCCGGCGAGCGCGGCGGTGACCGTGTCGGCCCACTCCCGCTCCTCGGCCGGTACCACAGCGAGCCAGGTCCCGCCCAGCGCCGCCGGAGCCGGCTCGCGCAGCCGGGTCCACGTGACCCGGTAGCGGCGCTCGTCCACTTCGGAGTGGAGGCCGCGCCGGCTCCGCCACGCGCGCAGCGCGGGCAGCAGCTGCGCGACCGTGCCGGGTTCGAGGCCCAGCGTCGAGGCGACGGCGTCCGGCGTTTCCTCGACAAGGCTCCAGAACTCCCCGTCCGCCTGCGCTTCCCGCACCGGCTCCGCCTCGGGCCAGAAGCGCTGCCGCTGGAACGGGTACGTCGGCAGCTCCACCCGCCGCCCGCCGGCCACCAGCGGGCTCCAGTCGACGCCGACGCCGCGGGTGTGCAGGTGGGCCAGCGCGGTGAGCAGGCTGGCCTCTTCGTCGTGGTCCTTGCGCAGCGTGGGCACGCCGCCGCCGGCGAGGGCGCAGAGCACGGCGTCCGGACCGATCTCGAGGAACGTGGCGCCGTCGAGCGCGGCGAGCGCGTCGGCGAACCGGACGGTGTCGCGCACGTGCCTGACCCAGTACTCAGGGTCGGTGACGTCGCCGGCCGCCACCACGGGGATCGTCGGCGCCGCGAAGGCCAGCCCGTCGATGGCCGCACGGAAGTGGGCCAGCATCGGCTCCATCAGTGGCGAGTGGAAGGCGTGCGAAACACGCAGCCGGGTCGACTTGCCAAACCGGCCGGCGACCGCCAGTACCGCCTCCTCCTCGCCGGCGATCACCACGGCGGCCGGGCCGTTGACGGCGGCGATCGACACACCGTCGGTGAGTACCGGGAGCACGTCGGCCTCCGCGGCCTGCAGCGCGACCATCGCGCCACCGGCCGGCAGCGCCCGCATCAGCGAGGCCCGCGCCGATACGAGCCGGCAGGCGTCCGGGAGCGACAGCACACCGGCGGCGTGCGCGGCGGCGATCTCGCCGATCGAGTGCCCCGCCACGTGGTCCGGTGTGACGCCGAACGAGGACACGAGCCGGAAGAGCGCCACCTCGACGGCGAACAGCGCCGGCTGCGCCCACCCCGTGTCGTCCAGCGCGCCGGGGTCCGCGCCCCACATCACGTCGCGTACGCCCGGGTCGAGGTGGGACAGGACCTCGTCCAGCGCGGCGGCGAAGGCGGGGAACCGGCCGTACAGGTCGCGGCCCATACCGAGCCGCTGGGAGCCCTGGCCGGAAAAGAGCATCGCCAGCGGTGCGTGCATCGCCTCACCGCGCGCCGCCTCGGTCACCCCGCCTTCGGACGCGATCAGCACGGCCCGGTACGGCATGAGCGCGCGGCCGGTGGCGAGCGAGTGGCCGATGTCCAACCGGTCGGCCGGTGACTGGCCGGCGAGCCGCGCGACCTGGGCGTCGAGCGCCGCCTCGGACCGCGCCGAGACGATCCACGGCACAAGGGCCGGCGGGGCCGTTGGCTCGGCGGGCGCGGCCAAGGCTGGTGCCTGCTCGACGATCACGTGGGCGTTCGTGCCGCTGATGCCGAACGAGGACACGCCAGCCCGCCGCGGCCGGTCCACCTCCGGCCACGCGACGGCCTCGGTGGCGAGCGCGATGGCGCCGGCCGACCAGTCCACCCGTGCCGAAGGGGCGTCGACGTGGAGGGTCTTCGGCACCAGCCCGTACCGGATGGCCTGGATCATCTTGATGACCCCGGCGGCGCCGGCGGCGGCTTGGGTGTGGCCGATGTTCGACTTGACCGAGCCGAGCCACAGTGGACGCTGGCGGCCCTGCCCGTACGTCTCCAGCAGCGCCTGCGCCTCGATGGGGTCGCCGAGCGTGGTACCCGTGCCGTGCCCCTCGACGACGTCGACCTGGTCGGCGGTCAGGCGGGCGCTGTCCAGGGCGGCGCGGATGACCCGCTGCTGGGAGGGCCCGTTCGGCGCGGTGAGGCCGCTGGACGCGCCGTCCTGGTTGACGGCTGAGCCGCGGATCAGCGCGAGCACCGGGTGGCCGTTGCGCTCGGCGTCGGAGAGCCGCTCCAGCAGGAGCACGCCGGCGCCCTCGCCCCACCCGACCCCGTCCGCGGCGTCGGCGAACGGCTTGCACCGCCCGTCCGGCGCGAGCCCTCGCTGCCGTGAAAACTCGACGAACTCGGCGGGCGTCGCCATGACCGCGATCCCGCCGGCGAAGGCGAGCGAGCACTCCCCGGAGCGCAGCGCCTGCGCGGCGAGGTGGAGCGCGACGAGCGACGCCGAGCAGGCGGTGTCCACTGTGACCGCGGGACCTTCGAGGCCGAGCAGGTACGAGACTCGGCCGGAGATGACGCTGGCCGATGCGCCGGTGACCGTGTACCCCTCGGCGGACTCGTCGGAGCCGACCAGCGTGACGTAGCTGGAGTTGCCGGCACCGACGAACGCGCCGGTGTCGGTGCCGCGCAGCGCCGTCGGGTCGATGCCCGCGCTCTCCACGGCCTCCCACGCGGCCTCCAGCAGCAGCCGCTGCTGCGGGTCCATGGCGAGCGCCTCGCGCGGCGAGATGCCGAAGAAAGCCGCGTCGAAGTCGGCGACGCCGGCGAGGAAGCCGCCTTCGCGCGCGTAGGTGGTGCCGGGCCGGTCGGGGTCCGGGTCGTAGATGGCGTCCACGTCCCACCCGCGGTCGGCGGGAAGGTCCGAGACGGCGTCGACGCCCTCGACGACGAGCCGCCACAGGTCCTCGGGCGAGCGGACACCGCCGGGGTAGTGGCAGGCCATGCCGATGACGGCGATCGGCTCGCCGTCCCTTTCTTCGACCGCCTTCAACCGCTGGCGGGTCAGCTGAAGGTCGTTCGTGACCCGCTTGAGGTAGTCGCGGAGCTTGTCTTCGGTGCTCGTCATGCTTCCTCGCCTCGAGTCGCGCGGGGTGGCGCTTCTCTAGTTGATTCCGAGTTCCTGGTCGATCAGGGCGAACATTTCGTCGTCGGTGGCCTGGGTGAGCGCCGCCGTGGTGGTGCCGGCGGTGCCGCCGCTCTCAAGCCGCCACTGCACGGCGGCGAGCCGTTTGGCCAGCCGGGTGCGGGCGGCTTGGTCGAGCTCGGCGGCGGCTACGGCGGCCTCCAGCCGTTCGAGCTCGGCGAAGATGCCCTCCGGCGCGCGGTCGCCGTCGACGCCGAGGGCGGTGCCGAGATGCCGGGCGAGCGCGAGCGGGGTGGGGTAGTCGTAGAGGGTGGTCTCCGGCAGCCGCACGCCCGCCTCGGCGGCGAAGCGGTTGCGCAGCTCGACGGCGGTCAGCGAGTTCATGCCGAGGTCGACGAAGCCGCGCTCCCGGTCGATCGTGCGGGCCGACTCGTGACCGAGCACCGCGGCGACGTGCCGGACCACCAGCTCCAGCAGCAGTCCTTCCCGCTCGCCCGGCGCGCTGCCGCGCAGACGGGCGGCGAGGTCGGTGCGGGCCGCGGCGGTGCCGGTCGCCGGTGCCGGCGGCAGGCCGGGCAGGTCGCGCAGGATGGCGGGCGCCTCGCGCCCGGTGAACGCGCGCAGGTCGAGCGGGCGGGGACGAGAAGCGGCTCGTCCACATCGGACGCGCGGTCGAACAGCTCCAGCCCCCGGTCGGTGGTGATCGGGACGATGCCCTGCCCGCGCAGCAGGGCGATGTCCGCCTCGGCGAGGGCGCGGGTGATGCCGCCCCGCTCCTCCCACAGCCCCCAGGCGAGCGAGATGCCGGGCAGGCCGATCGCCCGGCGGTGCTGGGCCAGTGCGTCGAGGAAGGTGTTCGCGGCGGCGTAGTTGGCCTGGCCGGGTGCGCCGGTGATGCCGGCCGCCGAGGAGAAGAGCACGAAAGCGGCGAGGTTGGCGTCCCGGGTCAGCTCGTGCAGGTGTACGGCGGCGTCAAGCTTGGGCCGGAGCACGCGCTCGAACCGCTCGCCGGACAGCGAGCGCAGCATGCCGTCGTCGAGGACGGCCGCGGTGTGCACGACCGCGCTGATCGCCCGTCCGCTGAGGAGGCTGGCCAGGTCGTCGCGGTTGGCGGTGTCGCAGGCGGCGACCTCCGCGGTGGCGCCGAGCGCGGACAGTTCAGCGACGAGCGCGTCGGCGCCCGGGGCGTCCGGACCGCGCCGGCTGACCAGCAGCAGGTGCCGGATGCCGTGCTGCCCGGCGAGGTGCCGGGCGACGGCCGCGCCGAGCGCGCCGGTGCCGCCGGTGATGAGCACGGTGCCCTCGCGGGCCGCCTCCCACCGGGTGGTGGGCGCGGGCCGCCCTTCGACCGGGGAGAGGCGGAGCACGGACGCGGTGCCGCTCCGGATGGCCACCTGGGGCTCGCCGGCCGCGCGGGCGGAGGCCACGGCAGCCGGGAGCGCGGCCTCGGATCCGGCGGTGCCGTCCACGTCGACGAGCGTGATCCGGCCGGGATGCTCGGACTGCGCCGAGCGGACCAGTCCCCACACGCCCGCGGCGGCGATACCGTCCACTGTGTCGCCCGGCGCGACGGCCGTCGCGTTGCGGGTCACCACGACAAGGTGTGAGTCCGTGCGGCCTTCCTCGGCGAGCCAGGACTGTACGGCGGCGAGCGCGCCCCGCACCGCGCCTTGCGCCGTGCCGGCCAGGTCACCACCGGTGTCCGGCGTGATGTCGAGCAGCACGGTGTCCGGGGCCGGTTCGCCGGCCGGGGTCGCGAGCGGCGTCCACAGCGGCCGGAAGAGCCCGTCATCGCCGGCGGGGCGGGCCGGCCAGTAGCGGCTGCGCTGGAACGGGTACGTGGGCAGGTCGATCCGGCGGGCACCCGTGCCGGCGTACGCGGCCGCCCAGTCGACGTCGACGCCTACGACGTGCAGGCGGGCAAGGGCGGTGGTGGCGGCCAGTTCCTCGCCGGTGTCGGCGCGCAGCAGCGGCACCACGACCGCATCCCCGGGCGCCGCGCCGGCGACCATCGCCGACAGCACACCGTCCGGGCCGACCTCCAGCATCGCGTCCACGCCCCGCTCGCGCAGGGTCGCGACCGCGTCGGCGAAGCGGACCGGCTCGCGCACCTGCCGCACCCAGTACTCGGGCGAGGTGACGTCGCCGCCGGCGACGAGGGGTATGCGGGGTGGGGAGAACGACAGTCCCTTCACGACCGTGTGAAAGTCGTCGAGCATCGGGTCCATCAGCGGCGAGTGGAAAGCGTGCGACACCGCGAGCCGCTTCGCCCGCCAACGCCCGGCCAGCGCCAGGACGGCTTCCTCCTCGCCGGCGATGACGACCGAGGCGGGCCCGTTGACGGCGGCGATCGACACGCCGCCGGTGAGCAGCGGCCTCACCTCGTCCTCCGTGGCGCGTACCGCCACCATCGCGCCACCGGCCGGCAGGGCGCCCATCAGCGAGGCCCGGGCCGAGACAAGCGTCGCGGCGTCGGTGAGGGTGAGGACGCCCGCGACATGTGCGGCGGCGACCTCGCCGATTGAGTGGCCGGTCAGCTGGTCGGCCCGGATGCCGAGCGACTCGACGAGCCGGTAGAGCGCGACCTCGATGGCGAATAGTGCGGGCTGCGCCCACCCGGTGTGGTCGAGGCGGTCACGGTCCGTACCCCACATGACGTCCCGCAGGCCGGGGTCCAGGTGGGACAGCACCTCGTCGAGTGCGGCGGCGAAGGTGGGAAAGCGGTCGTACAGCCCGCGTCCCATGCCCAGCCGCTGCGCGCCCTGGCCGGTGAAGAGCAGCGCGAGCGTCCGCTCCCGGGCGGTGCCGCGGGCGGTCTCGACCACGCCCTCGGCACCGGCCAGCAGGACCGCCCGGTGCTCGAAGAGGGAACGGCCGGTCGCGAGGGAGTAGCCGGTGTCGAGCCGAGCGTCCTCCGGGAGCGCGTTGAGCCGCTCGATCTGCGCGTCGAGCGCGGCGGCGGAGCGCGCCGACACCGGCCATGCGACGAGGGCGGGCGTGGCGGCCGGCTCCCCTACCGGCTCGGCGGCGGGTGGCTCTTCGAGGATGACGTGCGCGTTGGTGCCGCTGATGCCGAACGACGACACCGCCGCCCGCCTCGGCCGCCCCACCTCGGGCCACGGCTGGCTGGCCGTCAGCAGCGAGACCGCTCCGGCGGACCAGTCCACGTGCGTCGAGGGGCGTCCACGTGCAGTGTCCTCGGCGCGATGCCGTGCCGCAGCGCCTCGACCATCTTGATGACGCCCGCGGTACCGGATGCGGCCTGGAGGTGACCGATGTTCGACTTGACGGCGCCGAGCAGCAGCGGCCGCTCGCGGTCCTGCCCGTACGTGGCCAGCACCGCCTGCGCCTCGATCGGGTCGCCGAGCGCGGTGCCGGTGCCGTGCCCCTCGACGACGTCCACGTCGGACGGTGCGAGGCCGGCGTTGGCGAGCGCCTGGCGGATGACGCGGCGCTGGGCGGGACCGTTCGGCGCGGTGAGGCCGTTGCTGCCGCCGTCCTGGTTGACGGCTGAGCCGCGGATCAGCGCGAGCACCGGGTGACCCTTTCGCCGGGCGTCGGACAGGCGCTCCAGCACGAGAACCCCGGCCCCCTCCGACCAGCCCGGCCCGTCGGCCGCGTCGGCGAACGCCTTGCACCGCCCGTCCGCCGCCGAGCCGCCCTGCCGGTGAAACTCGGTGTAGATGAGCGGGTCCACCATCACTGTCACGCCGCCGACGAGCGCCAGCGAGCACTCGCCGGTGCGCAGCGCCTGGGCGGCGAGGTGCATGGCGACGAGCGACGAGGAGCAGGCGGTGTCGACGGTGAGCGCGGGCCCTTCGAGGCCGAGCGTGTACGACACGCGGCCGGAGATGACGCTCAGTGCCGTACCCGTGAGCACGAAACCCTGCGAGTCCTCGTCGTCCTGGAGCGCGGCGCCGTAGTCCGAGCTGCCCGCGCCGACGAAGACCCCGGTGTCCGAGCCGGCGAGCGACCTCGGCGCGATGCCGGCCCGCTCCAGGGCTTCCCACGCGGTCTCCAGCAGCAGGCGCTGCTGCGGGTCCATCGCGAGCGCCTCGCGCGGCGAGATGCCGAAGAAGTCGGCGTCGAAGTCCATCGCGTCGGCGACGAACCCGCCCACGAGCGCGGTGGCCGGCGTGTCCGGACCGAGCAGGGTGGCCAGGTCCCAGCCGCGGTCGGCCGGAATGCCGCCCATCGCGTCCCGCTCGTCGACGACAAGCCGCCACAGGTCGTCCGGTGACCGCACGTCGCCGGGGAGCCGGCAGCCCATCCCGACGATGACGATCGGGTCGTCGCCCGAGGCGGTGGCCGCGACCGGGCCGCTGTCTCCCGCCGTGGCCCCGAGCAGCTCGCTGACCGTGTGGTCAGTCAGGTGCCGGATCGTCGGGTGGTCGAAGACGAGCGTGGCGCTGAGCCGCAGTCCGGTCGCCGCGTTGAGCCGGTTGCGCAGCTCGACGGCGGTGAGCGAGTCGAACCCGAGATCCTTGAACGGGCGCTCCACCTCGATGGATGCGCCGCTGGCGTGCCCCAGGACGGCGGCCACCTCGCGACGGAGCAGGTCGACGACCATCCGCTCCCGCTCGGCGGCGGGCAGGCCGCGCAGCGTCGCGGCGAGCGAGGTCTCCGCGCCCGCTCCGGCCGCCGTGGCGGCGCGGCGGATCGGGGCCCGGACCAGCCCGCGGAGCAGGTCGGGCACCGCGTCCCGGCCGCGCAGCGCCCGCAGGTCCAGCCGCATGGGCACCGCCGCCGCGGCGTCCACCGACGTCGCGGTCTCGAAGAGCGCCAGTCCCTGCTCGACGGTCAGCAGTGGCATGCCGGAGCGGGTGATGCGGTCGCGGTCGGCCTCGGTCAGGGTCGCCGTCATGCCGGTGTCCTGGGTGAACGCACCCCAGGCGAGTGAGATGGCGGGCAGGCCGAGGCTTCGGCGGTGCGCGGCGAGGGCGTCGAGGTAGGCGTTGCCGGCGGCGTAGTTGCCCTGGCCGGGACTGCCCAGCACACCGGCCGACGAGGAGTAGAGGACGAACGCGGCGAGGTCTAAGTCGCGGGTCAGCTCGTGCAGATGCCACGCCGCGTCCACCTTCGGCCGCAGCACAGCGGACAACCGCTCCGCCGTCAACGACCCGACCAACCCGTCATCCAAAACACCCGCGGTGTGCACCACCGCCGTCAACCGCCGCCCACTGAGCAGGCCGGCCACCGCCTCCCGATCCGCGACATCACACGCCACGACCTCGACCTCGGCACCCAGACTCGCCAACTCGTCCCGCAACGCCACCGCACCCGGCGCAGCCAACCCACGCCGACTCGTCAACAACAACCGCCGCATCCCACGCACAGACACCAGATGCCGGGCCAACTCACCACCCAAACCACCCGTACCGCCAGTGACCAGCACCGTCCCGCCCGGATCCCACACCCGCGGCATCGTCAACACGATCTTGCCGACATGCTTCGCCATGCTCATGAACCGGAACGCCTCACCAGCCCGACGCACATCCCACGACGTCACCGGCAACGGCCGCAGGGCGTCAATCGCGAAGAGGTCCAGCAGCTCGCCCAGCATCGACCCGATCCGCTCAGGACCCGCGTCGGCCAGATCGAAAGGCCGGTACACCACACCCGGCAGATCCTCAGCACGGCGGATATCCGTCTTGCCCATCTCGACGAACCGGCCACCAGCCCGAAGCAAACCCACCGACGCGTCCACAAACTCACCCGCCAGCGAGTTCAACACCACATCCACCGACGGAAAACGCGAAGCAAAACCAAGCGAACGCGACGACGCAATATGCGCCTCATCCAACCCCAGCGACCGCAACACCTCCCACTTACCCTCACTCGCCGTCGCAAAGACCTCCGCACCCAAATACCGCGCAAGCTGAACCGCCGCCATCCCCACACCACCAGCACCGGCATGGATCAACACCCGCTCACCCGCCACCAAACCCGCCAGATCCACCAACCCGTAGTAGGCGGTGAGGAAGACGACCGGGACCGAGGCGGCGGTCTCGTCCGACCACCGCGCCGGCGTCCTGGCGAGAAAGCGCTCGTCGGCGATGCCGAGCGGGCCGAAGCTCTCGGCCACCATGCCGGTGACCCGCTCGCCGACCCGCAGGTCGGTCACCTCGGGCCCGATCTCCACGACGGTGCCCGCCGCCTCCGAGCCGGAGACCCGCACGTCGCCCGGGTACATGCCGAGAGCCGTGAGCACGTCCCTGAAGTTCAGGCCGGCCGCGCCGATCGCCACGCGCACCTCGCGCTCGGCCAATGGTCGGCTCGCCTCCGGAGCCGGTACGAGTGCCAGCCCGTCAAGGCTTCCGCCGCGGGTGCTGCCGAGCCGCCAGGGACAGCCGACCGGCGGCACGAGCTCCACATCGGACATCCGCGCGAGCCGCGGCACGAAGAAGGTGCCACCGCGCACCGCGTACTCCTGCTCGCCACCGGACGGCAGGTCGGGCAGGTCGGTGCCGTCCAGGTCGACGAGCAGAAACCGGCCGGGCTGCTCGGCCTGCGCGGACCGCACCAGGCCCGACACGGCGGCACCGGCGAGGTCGCGCACGGGCTCGCCGGCCACGCTGACCGCGCCGCGCGTGACGAAGACATGCCGGCGGTCGTCCGACTCGGCCGCTTGGAGGACGGCGAGCACACGCGCGGTCAGCGCGTGCACCGCGTCAGGGCCTTCTCCGTCTCCGACGGCATCGATCCGGACGGTGTCCGGCGCCCGCGGCGAAGGCTCCACGGCCGTGGGGGTCCAAGTCATGGCAAACAACGATTCGGTACCGGCGTGAGGCGTCGCGGGCGGCCGGAAAGCGACTGACTCGACGCTCAACACGCCGGCACCCGAGCCGTCGACGGCGGCCAGCGACACGGCACCGGTGCCGGTCGCGGCGAGCCGCACGCGGAGGGTCGCGGCACCGGACGCGTGCAGTGACACGCCCGTCCAGTCGAACGGCAGCAGGCCCTCCCCGGCGCCGTCCACGAACGCGACCGCGTGCAGCGCGGCGTCCAGCAGCGCTGGGTGCAGCCCGTACGCCTGCGGATCGGGCGCACCGTCCGGGAGCGCCACCTCGGCGAAGACCTCGTCGCCGCGCCGCCACACGCCGCGCAGGCCCTGGAAGACCGGCCCGTACGCGAGGCCGCTGCCGGCCATCCGCGGGTAGAAGCCGGCGAGGTCGGCCGGCTCGGCACCGGCTGGCGGCCACACCGTCGTGTCGAAGCCCTCGGCGGCGGCGAGATCATCGGTGAGCGCGCCGGTGGCGTGCAGCGTCCAGGCCGCGTCGGCCGACTCCTCGGTCCGGCCGTACACGGACAGCTCGCGGCGGCCGCCCTCCTGCGGGCCGACCCGCACCTGTACCTGTACGGCGCCGCGCTCCGGCAGCACCAGCGGTGCCACGAGCGTCAGCCCGTCGAGCCGGCCGCAGCCGACCTCGTCCGCGGCGCGGATCGCCAGCTCGACGAACGCCGTACCGGGCAGCAGCACCGCCCCACCAACCGAATGGTCGGCGAGCCAGGCGTGGGTGCGCAGTGACAGCCGTCCGGTGAAGAGGAGCCCGGAGCCGTCGGCGAGTTCGGCGGCCGCGCCGACGAGCGGGTGCCGGGTCGCGTCCAGTCCGGCGGCGCGCACATCGCCGGCCGCCGAGCCGCCGCTGGGCCAGAACCGCTCGCGCTGGAACGGATACGTGGGCAGGTCGACGTGGCGGGACCCGGTGCCGGCGAAGAGCGTGGCCCAGTCGACCGCGACGCCGGCCACGTGCAGGCGCGCGAGGGCCGTGACGGCGGCGACCTCCTCGGGCCGGTCCTTGCGCAGTACCGGCGTCACCGTTGCCGGGTCCTCGCCGAGGCACTCCTGGACCATGCTGGACAGCGCGCCGCTCGGCCCGACCTCCAGCAGCGCGGAGACGCCGGCCTCGCGGAGGGCTCCGATCCCGTCGGCGAAGCGCACCCCGCCGCGTACGTGCCGCACCCAGTAGTCGGGCGTGCACACCTCGTCGGGCGCGGCGATCCGGCCCGAGAGGTTGGACAGCAGCGGTATCTCCGGCTCCGCAAAGGACAGTCCGTCGAGGACCGCGCGGAACTCCTCCAGCATCGGCTCCATCAGCGGTGAGTGCGAGGCGTGGGTGATCGCGAGGCGGGACGTCTTGCGGCCTTCGGCGGCGAAGTGGCCGGCCACCTCCAGTACCGTCGCCTCGTCGCCGGAGACCACCACGGACGCCGGGCTGTTGATGGCGGCGATGGAGGCCCGCGTCTCGTGGCCGGCCAGGCGTGGGAGGACCTCCGCCTCGGTCGCCTGTACCGCCACCATGGCCCCGCCCGGCGGCAACGCCTGCATCAAACGGGATCGGGCGGCGACCAGCCGGCACGCGTCCGGCAGCGAGAAGACGCCGGCCAGGTGGGCGGCGACGACCTCGCCGTTGGAGTGCCCGCCGAGGTAGCCGGCGCTGACGCCGAACGACTCCATCAGCCGGTACAGCGACACCTGGAGCGCAAACAGCGCGGGCAGTGCCAGCCCCATCTGGTCGAGCAGATCCTTGTTGCTGCCCCAGACCACCTCGCGCAAGGGCCGGGCGAGGTGCGGGTCGAGCTCGGCGACCACCTCGTCGAAGGCCCGGGCGAAGACGGGGAAGCGCTGGTACAGCTCGCGCCCCATGCCGAGCCGCTGCCCGCCGCCACCGGAGAAGAGCATCGCCAGCAGCGGCTGGCTCGCGACGCCGCGTGCGATCTCCGGCATGCCGTCTTCGCAGGCCATGAGCACGGCGCGGTGCGGCAGCTGGGCCCGGCCGGTGGCGAGTGACCGTCCGATGTCGACGAGCGCGGGTGCCGGCAGTGCGCGGAGCCGCGCGAGCTGCGCATCGAGCGCCGCCTCACTCTTGGCCGCGACGAGCCACGGTACGGCGGCCGGCACGGGAGCGGACTGGGTCTCGGCCTCGGAAGCCGTGGCCTGTTCGAGGATCACGTGTGCGTTGGTGCCGCTGATGCCGAACGACGAGACGCCGGCCCGCCACGGCCGGTCGACGGCGGGCCACGGCGCCGGCTCGGTCAGCAGCGTTACGCCGCCGGCTTCCCAGTCCACATGGGACGACGGAGAGTCGACGTGGAGGGTCTTGGGTACGAGCCCGTGCCGCAGCGCGAGCACCATCTTCATCACGCCGGCGACTCCCGCGGCCGCCTGCGTGTGGCCGATGTTCGACTTCACCGAGCCGAGCAGCAGCGGCCGCTCCCGCTCCTGCCCGTACGTCGCCAGGAGCGCCTGCGCCTCGATCGGATCGCCCAGCGTGGTACCGGTGCCGTGCGCCTCTACCGCGTCGATGTCCGCCGCCGACAGGCCGGCGTTGGCGAGCGCGGCCCGGATCACCCGCTGCTGCGAGGGGCCGTTCGGCGCGGAGAGACCGTTGGAGGCGCCGTCCTGGTTGACCGCCGAGCCGCGCACCACCGCGAGCACGGGATGCCCGAGCCGGCGCGCGTCGGAGAGCCGCTCCACGACCAGGACCCCGACGCCTTCGGACCAGCCGGTGCCGTCGGCCGCCTCGGCGAATGCCTTGCACCGCCCGTCCGGCGCCAGCCCGCCCTGCTTGGAAAACTCGACGAAGACGAACAGGTCGGCGAAGACCATCGCGCCGCCGACGAGGGCGAGTGAGCACTCGTCGTTTCGCAGCGCCTGCACGGCGAGGTGGAGTGCGACGAGTGAGGAGGAGCAGGCGGTGTCGATGGTGACGGCGGGGCCTTCGAGCCCGAACGTGTAGGAGACCCGACCGGACATCACGCTGCCGGTCGTGCCGGTCAGCACGAAACCCTCGGACTCTTCGGAAAGCAGCGAGTCGTAGCCGGTGCCGCAGGCGCCGACGAACACGCCGGTGCGGCTTCCGCGCAGCCGGGTCGCGTCGATGCCGGCGCGCTCGATCGCCTCCCACGAGGTCTCCAGCAGCAGCCGCTGCTGCGGTTCCATGGCAAGGGCTTCGCGCGGCGACAGGCCGAAGAAGCCGGCGTCGAACCCCGCCACGTCGTCGAGAAAGCCGCCCTCGCGCGTGGCGGAGCGTGACGTGCCGTCCGCGCCGAAGAGCCGGTCGAGGTCGAAGCCGCGGTCGGTGGGGAACCCGCCGATGCCGTCCCGCCCCTCGGCGACGAGCCGCCACAGATCTTCCGGTGACCGCACCCCGCCGGGCAGGCGGCAGGCCATCCCGGTGATCGCGATCGGCTCCCGGTTGCGCGACTCCAACTCGTCCACCCGCTGGCGGGCGCGCTTGAGGTCGACGGTGACCCGCCTCAGGTACTCGACGACTCTGTCCTGCTGGTCTTCGGGCACTGGTCCGTCCTCGTCACGCGCGGTGGAAATGCTGCGGCTCCTCACGAGAGGGTGAGCTCGTCGTCGATGATGTCGAGCAGTTCGCCAAGGGATGCCGACTTGATGTCCTCTTCGGACGACTTGCCGGCCGGTACCGGCACCGCCTGGCGCAGCTTCGCGGCCATCCGCTCCAGCCGGTCGGCGAGGTGCTGCGGATCGCCCTCGTCCACAGCGGACGACAGCAGCGCCGCCTCAAGGCGGTCCACCTCGTCCGCGAGGGAGACAGCCGGTGCCTCATCCACCACGAGGTTGGTCAGCAGGTAGTCGGCGACGGCGAGCGGTGTCGGGTAGTCGAAGACGAGCGTGGTCGGCAGTCGCAGGCCGGAGATGCCGTTGAGGCGGTTGCGGAGCTCGACGGAGGTGAGGGAGTCGAAGCCCAGCGCCCGGAACTCCACGTCGGAGCCGACCGCCTCGATGCCACTGTGTCCCAGCACGGCGGCCGCCTCGCCCCGGACGACGTCGAGCGCGGCCCGGCTCCGTTCGGTCTTGCGGAGGCTGGACAGCCGCTGTGCCAGCGAGACAGCGGTGGCGGCGTGGCCGTTGGCGGCCGCCCGCCGACCGGTCTTCACCAGCGCCCGCAGCGGCGGCGCCACTTCGGGGAGCGCGCGCAGCCTGGGCAGGTCCAGCGCCATCGGCACGACGTTCGCCTCGTCCAGGCCGAGCGCGGCGTCGAACATCGCCAGGCCGTCCTCGACGCTCAGTGGCGGGAGTCCGGCGCGAGCCATGCGTGCCATGTCGGCGTCGGTCAAGCCGCTTGTCATCCCGTTGCCCTGCGCCCAGGCGCCCCAGGCGAGTGAGATGGCGGGCAGGCCGAGGCTTCGGCGGTGCGCGGCGAGGGCGTCGAGGTAGGCGTTGCCGGCGGCGTAGTTGCCCTGGCCGGGACTGCCCAGCACACCGGCCGACGAGGAGTAGAGGACGAACGCGGCGAGGTCTAAGTCGCGGGTCAGCTCGTGCAGATGCCACGCCGCGTCCACCTTCGGCCGCAGCACAGCGGACAACCGCTCCGCCGTCAACGACCCGACCAACCCGTCATCCAAAACACCCGCGGTGTGCACCACCGCCGTCAACCGCCGCCCACTGAGCAGGCCGGCCACCGCCTCCCGATCCGCGACATCACACGCCACGACCTCGACCTCGGCACCCAGACTCGCCAACTCGTCCCGCAACGCCACCGCACCCGGCGCAGCCAACCCACGCCGACTCGTCAACAACAACCGCCGCATCCCACGCACAGACACCAGATGCCGGGCCAACTCACCACCCAAACCACCCGTACCGCCAGTGACCAGCACCGTCCCGCCCGGATCCCACACCCGCGGCATCGTCAACACGATCTTGCCGACATGCTTCGCCATGCTCATGAACCGGAACGCCTCACCAGCCCGACGCACATCCCACGACGTCACCGGCAACGGCCGCAGGGCGTCAATCGCGAAGAGGTCCAGCAGCTCGCCCAGCATCGACCCGATCCGCTCAGGACCCGCGTCGGCCAGATCGAAAGGCCGGTACACCACACCCGGCAGATCCTCAGCACGGCGGATATCCGTCTTGCCCATCTCGACGAACCGGCCACCAGCCCGAAGCAAACCCACCGACGCGTCCACAAACTCACCCGCCAGCGAGTTCAACACCACATCCACCGACGGAAAACGCGAAGCAAAACCAAGCGAACGCGACGACGCAATATGCGCCTCATCCAACCCCAGCGACCGCAACACCTCCCACTTACCCTCACTCGCCGTCGCAAAGACCTCCGCACCCAAATACCGCGCAAGCTGAACCGCCGCCATCCCCACACCACCAGCACCGGCATGGATCAACACCCGCTCACCCGCCACCAAACCCGCCAGATCCACCAACCCGTAGTACGCGGTGAGAAAGACAAGCGGTGCCGAGGCGGCCGTGGTGTCGGTCCACTGTGGTGGCACGAGGCCGAGCTGCCGGCCGTCCGCAATCGCCAGTGGGCCAAATCCGTCGTCGACGAGCCCCAGGACGCGGTCACCGACCCGTAGACCGGTCACCTCGGGCCCGACCTCCACGACGGTGCCGGCCGCCTCGGCGCCGAAGACCCGCACATCGCCCGGGTACATGCCGAGAGCGGTGAGCACGTCCCTGAAGTTCAGGCCGGTAGCGCTGACGGCGAGGCGCACCTCGTGCCCGGACAGCGGCCGGGTCGACTCCGGCGACGGTACGAGCGCCAGTGCGTCCAGGCTGCCTGCGGGCAGGCAGTCGAGCCGCCACGGCCCGTGCGGCGGCGGGGCGAACGCGTTGCCGGAGGCCGCGCGGACGAGGCGCCCGGCGAGCACCGCACCGTCGCGGACCACTGCCTGTGTCTCGCCGGCCGCGAACAGGGCGGGGACGAGGGCGGCCACCGCGTCGGGGCCGCTTGCGTCGGTGACGTCGACGAGCAGGAGGCGGCCGGGCTGCTCTTCCTGCGCGGCGCGGACCAGGCCCCACACAGCGGCCGCGGCCGGGTCGGCACCGGTCGTGGCGCCGCTGGTCACCACCGCGAGCCGCGCGTCGCCGTACCGGTCGCCCTCCAGCCACTCCTGCAGGACGCCGAGCACCGTGGTGGTCAGTCGCCGCACCGACTCAGGGGAGCCGTCGGGGTCGCTTCCGACCGGGTAGAGCACCACTTCCGGTACCGGATCGGTGAGGTCGGCGGGCGAGCCGGTCAGCGCCGCCCAGCGCGGCTCGACCGCCGGCTCGATCGGCAGCGCGGTCCAGTCCAGGCGGTACAGCGAGTCGCCGCCGTCCGGCACCCGGTGCAGTTCCTCGGCGCGCATGACCCGCAGCGCGAGCCGATCGACGGTGGCCACCGCCTGACCCGACGCGTCGGCCACGGCGAGGGATATCGCGTTCTCCCCGGCCCCGGTGAGCCGCACCCGCAGCGCGGCGGCGCCGGAGGCGAGCAGGGTCACGCCCTCCCACGCGAACGGCAGTGCCCCAGCCGCCACCCCGAGGTCGACCACGCCGGCCGCGTGCAGAGCGGCGTCGAGGAGTGCGGGATGAAGCCCGTACGCGCTTGCGTCACCGGCAGCGGCGGGCAGCTCGATCTCGGCGAAGACCTCGTCGCCGCGCCGCCACACGGCGCGCAGCCCTTGGAACGCGGGCCCGTACCGGAAGCCCGACTCGGCGAAGGCGTCGTAGCAGCCGCTGACGTCCACCGCTTCCGCGCCCGCGGGCGGCCAGGCCGTAGCGTCGAACGTGGACGGTGCCGCGCCCGAGCCGAGCGTGCCCGAGGCGTGCTGGGTCCAGCCGGTACCGGAGACGCCGGCCGGGCGGGAGTGGATGCCGACCGGACGCCGGCCACCCTCCTCGGCACCGACCCGCACCTGCACGACCACCGCGCCCTGGTCGGGCAGCACCAGTGGCGCGGCGACGGTCAGCTCCTCCACCCGGTCGCAGCCGGCCTCGTCGGCGGCGCGGACAGCGAGGTCGAGCAGGGCGGTACCGGGCACGAGCACCGAACCGAGCACGGCGTGGTCGCGCAGCCACGGGTGGGCCTGCGCCGAGAGCCGCCCGGTAAGCACGAGCCCTTCGCCACCCGCGAGGTCGACCGCACCGCCGAGCAGCGGATGGCCGGCGGGAGCCAGGCCGAGAGCGGAGGCGTCGACCGGGCCGGCCGAGGTCACCGGCCAGTACCGCTGGCGCAGGAACGCGTGCGTCGGCACGTCCACGCGCCGCGCGCCGGTACCCGCGTAGTAGGCGGCCCAGTCGACCGGTACCCCGATCGCATGCAGCTTGGCGAGCGCGGTGGCCGCGCTGGCCTCCTCGCCGCGGTCGCGGCGCAGGAACGGTACGACGGTGGCCTCGTCCGGCAGCGAGTCGGCGGCCATCCCGGAGAGCACGGCGTCCGGGCCGAGCTCCAGGTACGTGGCGACGCCGGCGCTGTGCAGGGCGCTGATCCCGTCGGCGAAACGCACCGCCTCGCGGACGTGCCGCACCCAGTACTCGGGGTACGTCACGTCACCGCTCGCCACGAACGGGATGCGCGGCGGGGCGAACGACAGCTCGCGGACGACCTCACGGAAGCCGGCCAGCATCGGCTCCATCAGCGGCGAGTGGAACGCGTGCGAGACCCGCAGCCGGCTTGTCTTGGCGAAGCCGGCGGCGACCGCGAGGACCGCCTCCTCCTCACCGGCGATGACGAGCGACGACGGCCCGTTCACCGCGGCGATCGAGACGGCGCCGGTGAGCAGCGGCACGACCTCGTCCTCGGTGGCCTGGACGGCCACCATCGCACCGCCGCGCGGCAGCGCTTGCATCAACGCCGCCCGGGCGGACACGAGCCGGGCGGCGTCCGCCAGCGGGAGGACGCCGGACGCGCACGCGGCGGCCACCTCACCGATCGAGTGGCCGGCTACGTGGCCGGGCCGTATCCCGAGCGACTCCACCAGGCGGAAGAGGGCCACCTCGACGGCGAAGATGGCCGGCTGGGCCCAACCCGTCTGGTTGAGCAGGTCGGCGTCGTCCCCCACATCACGTCGCGCAACCCGTCGTCCAGGTGGGACAGTGCCTCGTCCAGCGCCTGTGCGAAGGCCGGGAACCGGTCGTACAGCTCGCGTCCCATGCCGAGCCGCTGCGAACCCTGCCCGGTGAAGAGGATCGCCAGGCCGCCGGAGCGGGCGGTGCCGCGGGCGACCTCGGTGGGCCCGCCCGATCCGGCCAGCAGCACGGCCCTGTGCGCGAAGACCGACCGGCCGGTCAGTGAGATGCCGACGTCGGCCGCCGTGGCGCTGGTCGTGGCCGCGAACGCCCGGAGCCGCTGCACCTGCGCGTCCAGCCCGGCCGGCGTCTTGGCGGAGACCGGCCACGGGGCCACGGACGCGGTGACGGTCGCGGGCTCGGTGACACCGTTTCGGGTCGGCGGCTGCTCCAGGATGACGTGCGCGTTGGTACCGCTCACGCCGAACGACGAGACGGCCGCCCGTCGCGGCCGGCCGCTCTCCGGCCATGCCTCCGCCTCGGCGATGAGCCGTACGTCGCCCGCGCTCCAGTCCACATGGGACGAGGGCCGCTCGGCGTAGAGAGTCTTCGGCGCGGTCCCGTGCTCCATCGCCATGATCATCTTGATCACGCCGGCGGCGCCGGCCGCGGCCTGCGTGTGGCCGAGGTTTGACTTGACCGAGCCGAGCAGCAGCGGCCGCTCCCGGTCCCGGCCGTACGTGGCGAGCAGTGCCTGTGCCTCGATCGGGTCGCCGAGCGCGGTGCCCGTGCCGTGCGCCTCCACCACATCCACGTCCGCCGTGGACAGGCCGCCGCTGCCCAGCGCCTGGAGGATGACGCGCTGCTGGGCGAGGCCGTTCGGCGCGGTGAGCCCGTTGGAGGCGCCGTCCTGGTTGACCGCCGACCCGCGGAGCACCGCCAGGATCCGGTGCCCGTTGCGGAGCGCGTCGGACTCCCGCTCCAGCACGAGCATGCCGATCCCCTCGGACCAGCCGACCCCGCTCGCGTCGTCGGAGAACGCCTTGCACCGGCCATCGGCGGACAGGCCGCGCTGCCGGGAGAAGTCGATGAACGTCTCCGGTGTGGACATCACCGTCACGCCGCCGGCCAGCGCCAGGTCGCACTCGCCGCCGCGCAACGCCTGGGCGGCAAGGTGCATCGCGACGAGCGACGACGAGCACGCGGTGTCGACGGTGACCGCTGGCCCCTCGAAGCCGAACGTGTACGACACCCGGCCGGACGCCACACTCGCCGCGCTGCCGTTGCCGAGGAACCCTTCCAGGTCCTTGCTGCCCAGCAGCCGGTAGTCGTTGTACATGACGCCGGCGAACACGCCCGTCTGGCTGCCGCGCAGCGCCACCGGGTCGATGCCGGCGCGCTCCATCGCCTCCCAGGAGACCTCCAGCAGAAGGCGTTGCTGCGTGTCCGTCGCGGTCGCCTCGCGCGGGCTCATCCCGAAGAATGCCGGGTCGAACTCGGCGGCGTCGTGCAGGAACCCGCCCTCGCGCGTGTACGAGGTGCCGGGCTGGTCGGGGTCCGGGTTGTAGAGCGTGTCCAGGTCCCAGCCGCGGTCGGTGGGAAACTCGCTGATCGCGTCGACGCCGTCGCTGACCAGCCGCCACAGGTCCTCCGGCGAGGCGACCCCGCCGGGAAAGCGGCAGGCCATCCCGACGACCACGACCGGGTCGTCCACCACGTCGGTACGCGCCGCCACCGGCACGCGTACGGCGGCGTCCACACCGGACAGCTCGCCGTGCAGGTACGCCGCGAGTGCCTCCACCGTGGGGTAGTCGAAGACGAGCGTGGCCGGCAGCCTCAGTCCTGTCGTCGCGTGCAGGCGGTTGCGCAGCTCGACCGAGGTGAGCGAGTCGAAGCCGAGGTCGTTGAAGGTGCGGTCCGGCTCCACCGCGGCGGCGTCCGCGTGTCCCAGCACCTGGGCGACCTGCCCGCGTACGAGATCTGCCATGTCCACCTGGGACAGCTGCCGCGCCAGCTCCCCGGCGTCCCGGGCGGTCGGGCGGCGGGCCGGGGCGCGGACCAGCCCGCGCAGCACGGGCGGTACGTCACCGGCGGCACGCACGGCCGCGAGGTCCAGGCGGGCGGGCAGCACGACGGGCTCACCTGCGGCCAGCGCGGCGTCCAGGAGCGCGAGGCCCTGCGCGACCGGTATCGGCGGCAGCCCGGCGCGGGCCATCCGCTCCACCTCCGCGGCGCCGAGCCCGGCCATCATGCCCACTCCGGCGTCCCACGGCCCCACGCCAGCGACACCGCCGGCAGGCCGAGCGCGCGGCGGTGGGCGGCGAGCCCGTCCAGAAACGCGTTGCCGGCCGCGTAGTTGCCCTGGCCGGCGCCGCCGAACGTACCGGCGAGGGAGGAGAAGACCACGAAGGCCGAGAGGTCGCGGTCCCGGGTCAGCTCGTGCAGGTGCCAGGCGGCGTCCACCTTGGGGCGCAGCACGGTCGCGAGCCGCTCCGGGGTGAGGGAGCCGACGAGGCCGTCGTCCAGCACGCCCGCGGTGTGCACGACCGCGCCGACTGAGTGCCTGCTCAGCAGCGCGGCCACCGCGTCCCGGTCGGTCACGTCGCAGGCCTCGACGGCGACGGTGGCGCCCAGTGCGGTGAGGTCGGCGGCGAGCGCGCCGGCTCCGGCGGCGGCCGGGCCGCGGCGGCTGGCGAGCACCACGTCGCGTACCCCCTGGGTCGCCACGAGATGCCGCGCCACGGCGGCGCCGAGCCCGCCTGTGCCGCCGGTCACGAGCACCGGGCCGCGCCACTCGACGGCCTGCCCGGTCGCACGGATCCGGGCCAGCCGGGGTGCCCGCACCTCGCCGGCGACGATCCGCACCTCGGGTTCACCGGTGGCGAGCCCGGCGAGCAGCACGGCGCCGGCGCTGGCATCGTCCAGGTCCACAAGGCCGAAGGAGCCGGGGTTTTCCGCTTCGGCGGCCCGCACGAGGCCCCACACGGCGGCCGCTGCCACGTCGGTGCCGTCGGTCGCGCCCCGCCCCACGAAGACGAGCCGCGCGTCGGCCGACCGCTCGTCGGCAAGCCACGCCTGGAGCAGGCCGAGCACGCGTGCGGTCTCGTCGTGTGCGGCCGCCGGGCGGTAGGCGGCGAGGTCGCCGGTGAGCGGCACGAGCACCATGTCGGCCGGCAGGGCGTCGCCGAGGTCGGCGGCGGTCCGCGCGTCGACGCCGGGAAGGCTGCCGAGGACCGCGATATTGCCGGGTGCCGGTACGGCGTGGGGTACCGGCACCCAATCCAGGTGCCACAGGTGGTCCAGGGCGGAGCCGGCACCGAGGCCACTCGGCGCGGGGCGCTGCACGAGCGACTCGGCCGAGAGCACCGGCTGTCCACTCAGGTCCGTGGCGTCCAGCCGTACCGAGTCGGTGTCCGTCCGGCTGAGGCGTACGCGCAGCGCCGCGGCCCCGGCCGCGTGCAGCGTCACGTTGGTCCAGGAGAACGGGAGGGTGGCCGCGGCTTCCGCGTCACCGGCGAGGGCGTAGGCGTGCAGGGCGCCGTCGAGCAGCGCCGGATGGATCCCGAAGGCGCCGGCTCGGTCGGTGTCGGGCAGGCGGACTTCGGCGTACACGTCGTCGCCGTCGCGCCACGCGGCGGCCAGGCACCGGAACGCCGGCCCGTACTCGTATCCGGCCTCGGCCAGGCGCTCGTAGCCGCCCTCCAGGTCGACCGGCCCGGCGGCGGCGGGCGGTTCGCAGGAGGTCGCGGCCGCGTGCGGCGAGCCGGGCGCGAGGGTACCGCTGGCGTGGCGGGTCCACTCCCGGTCACCGGAGCGTCGCGAGTGGATGGTCACCGTGCGGCTGCCGCCGCTGTCCGCGCCGTCCACCGCCACCTGCAGGGCGACCTCGCCGCTTTCCGGCAGTACCAGCGGCGCCTCGAGCACGAGTTCCGCCACCCGGTCGCCGCCGGCCTCGTCGCCGGCGCGGATCGCGAGCTCCAGGAAGGCGGTGCCGGGCACCAGTGTGGCTCCGAGGATGCGGTGGTCGGCGAGCCACGGGTGGCTGAGGCGGGAGACCGCCCCGGTGAATACCGCGCCGCCCGCACCGGCCACCTCGACCGAACCGCTGAGGATCGAGTGGTCCAGCGTGGACGGTGCGGCGGCGCTGCGCAGCCAGTACGCCGTGCGCTGGAAGGGATACGTCGGCAGGTCCACGCGGCGGGCACCTCGGCCGGCGAAGTAGGCGGCCCAGTCCGGCCCGGAGCCGCGGACGTGCAGGGCGGCGAGTGCCTCGGCCAGCGCCACCGCCTCGTCCTGCCCGGCGCGCAGGGCCGGCAGCGCCACTCCGTCCGGCGCCCCCTCGGCCACCATCGCCGA
Source organism: Phytohabitans houttuyneae (assembly GCF_011764425.1). NCBI lineage: Bacteria > Bacillati > Actinomycetota > Actinomycetes > Micromonosporales > Micromonosporaceae > Phytohabitans > Phytohabitans houttuyneae. Next base: position 757,248 of record NZ_BLPF01000004.1, on the reverse strand, counting down.
CAGCACGGCGTCGGCACCGAGCTCCAGCACCGACGTGATTCCGTCCGCGCGCAGCGCGTCCACCGCGGCGGCGAAGCGCACCGGCTCCCGGGCCTGGCGCACCCAGTAATCCGGCCCCAGGTCGGCGGCCGCGGCCCGCTTGCCGGTCACGGTCGAGACCAGGGGCAGGCCGGGTGTGCGGTACGCCAGCACGTCCGCCACCCAGCGCAGCTCGTCCAGCGCCGGCTCCATCAGCGGCGAGTGGAACGCGTGCGACACCTTCAGCCGGGTGCTCTTCTCAAAACGGGACGCGACCGCCAGCACGGCCGCCTCGGCCCCGGACAGCACGACCGAACCAGGCGCGTTGACCGCCGCGATCGAGACCCCGTCGGCGAGCATCGGCAGCACGTCGGCCTCCGCAGCCTGTACGGCAACCATCGCCCCGCCATCCGGCAGCTGCTGCATAAGCCGGCCCCGGTGCGCGGCGAACGCGGCGGCGTCCGCGAGGGACCAGAGCCCAGCGACGTGTACGGCGGCGACCTCGCCGATCGAGTGGCCGGCCACCGCGTCGGGGCGCAGCCCCCACGACTCCAGCAGGCGGTACAGCGCGACCTGGAACGCGAACAGGGCCGGCTGGGTGTACGCCGTCTGCTCCAGCAGCGCCGCCTCGGGCGAGCCGTCCTCGGCGAAGACGACCGAGCTGAGCGGCCGGTCAAGGTGCAGGTCGAGTTCCGCGCAGGCGGCGTCGAAGGCCTTGGCGAAGGCGGGGTACCGGGCGTGGAGGCCGCGCCCCATGCCGGCCCGCTGCGCTCCCTGGCCGGGAAAGACGAACGCGAGGCCACCGTGCTGCACGGCACCGGTCACCAGGCCCGGCGAGCTTTCGCCCGCGGCCAGCCGGTCGAGCCCGGCGGCCAGGCCCGCGGCCTCGCCGACCACGACCGCGCGGTGCTCCAGCGCGGCCCGGCCGGTGGCGGCTGAGTACGCGACGTCCAGCGGGTCCACACCGGACCCCACGACGTCGCGGAAGAGCAGCGCCTGCGCCCGCAGCGCGTCGGCCGTACGGGCGGAGAGGACCAGCGGCGCCGGACCCTCGACACGGTCCGCCGGAAGCTCGGCCGCCGGCGGCGGTGCCTCGAGGATCGCGTGCGCGTTGGTGCCGCTGAAGCCGAACGACGAGACCGCACAGCGCCGGGGCGCCTCGGTGGCCGGCCACTCCCGCTCCTCGTGCAGCAGCCGTACCCCACCGGCCGTCCAGTCGACGTGCGGGTTGGGCGGGTCGGCGTGGAGGGTGCGGGGCAGCGTCCCGTACCGCATCGCCTGGACCATCTTGATGACCCCGACGGCGCCGGCGGCGGCCTGGGTGTGCCCGATGTTGGACTTGACCGACCCGAGCCAGAGCGCGACGCCGTCGCGGCGCTCCGCCCCGTAGGTGGCCTGCAGCGCCCCGACCTCGATCGGGTCGCCGAGCGTGGTGCCGGTGCCGTGCGCCTCGACCGCGTCCACATCGGACGCTCTGAGCCCGGCGTCGGCGAGTGCCTCCCGGATGACCCGCTGCTGCGCGATCCCGCTCGGCGCGGTCAGGCCGGCACTCGCGCCGTCCTGGTTCGTGGCCGTGCCGCGGAGCACGGCGAGAACGCGGTGTTCGCGCGCCCGCGCGTCGGAAAGGCGCTCGACGAGGAGCAGAGCCACGCCCTCGCTCCAGCCCGTGCCGTCGGCGGCCGCGCCGAACGCCTTGCACCGCCCGTCGCCGGCGAGCCCTCGCTGCCGGCTGAACGCCATGAACGAGCCCGGCGTGGCCATCACCGCCACGCCACCGGCGATGGCGAGGTCGCACTCACCGCGGCGCAGCGACTGGGCGGCCAGGTGCAGCGCGACCAGCGACCCGGAGCACGCGGTGTCGACGGTGATGGCCGGCCCGTGCAGGCCCAGCTCGTACGCGATCCGTCCAGAGAGGATGCTGCCCGCCGTGCCGGTGATCAAGTGCGCCTCGGCGCCGTCCAGGGCGTTCTCCAGCCCCGGGCCGTACTCGTGGTTTTCCGCGCCGACGAACACTCCGGTGGCCGAGCCGCGGACGGAGAGCGGGTCGATGCCGGCGCCTTCCAGGACCTCCCACGCGGTCTCCAGCAGCTGGCGCTGCTGCGGGTCCATCGCGAGCGCCTCGCGCGGCGAGATGCCGAAGAACGCGGCGTCGAAGGCTGTCGCGCGGTCGACGAACCCGCCGTGCCGCACGTACGTGTGGCCGGCCCGGTCCGGGTCGGGGTCGTAGGAGCCGTCGACATCCCACCCCCGGTCGGTCGGGAACGGGCCGATCGCGTCCCCGCCGTCGCGGATGAAGCGCCACAGGTCCTCGGGCGAGCCGATACCGCCGGGCAGCCGGCAGGCCATGCCGACGATGACGACCGCGTCGTCGCCGTCCGCCCGGGGGCGGGTCGACGCTCGGGCCGGTGCGGTCTCGGTGCCGTCCAGAAGCAGTGTGGCCAGGTGCTCGGCGAGGCCCAGTGGCGTGGGGTGGTCGTACCCGAGCGACACCGCGAGCGCGAGGCCGGTGTGTGCCTGCAGGCGCCGGTGCAGCTCCACGGCGGCGAGCGAGGCGAACCCGAGGTCGGCGAGGCTGCGGCGTGGGTCGTCCAGTTCGGACGGTTCAAGCTGGAGGGCGGCGGCGGCCTGTACCCGCACGAGGTCGAGGAGCCGCCGCAGCGCGTCGGCACGCGTGCCGGCGGCGAGGGCGGTGCGGAGCGCAACGGGGTCGCCGGACGCGTCGGCCCCCGCACCGGCTCCGGTGGGGTACGACGTCTCGGCATGACCCGTCATGGCGCAATCCACCCCAACCATTGCCGGCCTGAGCTTCGGATGGACTGTATGAGCAGGCAGGCTGTGATTTCCCCTAGACGGAACTCTGGGGATTTCCAAGGTCAGCGGGCTGCACGATCGTGAGGGTCGGACGATCAGCCGCGAGGGAGCGCCCGTGAGGCTCGCATGCTGGCAGGCCGCCGTGCGGCGGGAGAACGGCGAGCGGCGCCTGGAGCGGCTCGCCGAGGTCGCCGCGCGGGCTCGCCGTGCCGGCGCGGACCTGCTGGTGACGCCCGAGCTGTCGCTGACCGGTTACCACGCGTCGCCGGCCGAGGTGGCACGCGCGGCGGAGGGCGTGGACAGGCTCGCCGAGCAGGCCGGCCGGATCGCGGCGCGGGCCGGGATCGCGCTGCTCTTCGGCCTCCCGGAACGCTCGGGCTCGGTGACGTACAACACCGTCCGGTTGGTTGACGAGCACGGCGCGGCCGTCGCCGCGTACCGGAAGGCTCATCTTTTCGGCGCCGGTGAGCGCGCGGCCTTCGCGGCGGGCGACCACGGCGTGGTGCAGGCCGACCTCGGCGGCCTCACTGTCGGTCTACTCGTCTGTTACGACGTGGAGTTTCCCGAGCTGGTACGGGCGCACGCCCTGCGCGGCACCGACCTGCTTCTCGTGCCGTCCGCGCTGGCCCGGCCGTGGGAGCTGGTCGCCGAGACGCTCGTCCCGGCGCGGGCGTTCGAGAGCCAGCTATACATCGCGTACGTCAACTGGGCCGGCTCCGACGCGCTCGGCGTCTACTGCGGACTGACCCGGGTCGCCGGGCCGGACGGCAGCGTGCGGAGCGCCCCGGCCAGCGGCGCCGAACTGCTGGTCGCCGACGTGCGGCAGGACGTGCTCGACAGCGCGCGGGCGGCTACGCCGTACCTGGCCGACCGGCGCCCCGAGCTGTACTCGGACCTGACCGCAGGGGCGCGGCATGTTCGTTCCTGACTTCCCGTTCGCGTACGACGACTGGCTGCGCCACCCGGCCGGGCTCGGCCACGTACCCGAGCACCTGCACGGCACGCCGGTGGCGGTCGTGGGCGGCGGCGTCTCCGGCATCGTGACCGCGTACGAGCTGATGCGGCTCGGGCTCCGCCCCGTGCTGTACGAGGCCGGCGAACTCGGCGGCCGGATGCGCTCGGTGCCGTTTCCCGAGGACCCGGACTACGTGGCGGAGCTCGGCGCGATGCGCTTCCCGCCGGCGGCCACCGCGCTCTTCCACTACATCGACGAGCTGGGGCTGCCGACCCTCCCGTTTCCCAACCCGCTCGCGTCCAGCACGCCCTCCACAGTCGTCAACCTGGAGGGCGTCGTGCACCGGGCGCGGACGCTGGAGCAGCTGCCGACGGTGTACCAGGAGGTCGCCGACGCGTGGGAGAAGACGCTGCGCGACCAGGCGGAGCTGGCCGCGATGGAGGACGCGATCCGCCGGCGGGACGTCGGCTGGGTGAAGACCATCTGGAACCGACTGGTCAGTCAGTTTGACGACCAGTCGTTCTACGGCTTCCTGGCCAGCTCCTCGACGTTCAGCTCATTTCGCCACCGCGAGATCTTCGGCCAGGTGGGTTTCGGCGCCGGGGGTTGGGACACCGACTTTCCGAACTCCATCCTGGAGATCCTGCGCGTCATCTACACGCAGGCCGACGTCGACCACGTGAGCATCGTGGGCGGCGCGCAGCGGCTGCCGCTCGGGCTGTGGCGGCACAGCCCGAGCCGGATGGCGCACTGGCCGGCGGGTACCTCGCTGGAGAGCCTGCACGGCGGCGGCGCCGGGCCCGGTGTGATGCGCATCCGCCGATCCCGCGAGCTGATCACCGTGCAGGACAGCGGCGGCCGTACCCGCGCGTTTCCGGCGGTCGTCTTCACGCCGCACGTGTGGACGCTGCTCGGCCACGTGGACTGCGCCGACGAGCTGCTCAGCACAGACCTGTGGACCGCGGTCGAGCGCACCCACTACATGAGCTCCTCCAAGCTCTTCGTGCTCGCCGACCGTCCATTCTGGCGCGACCTCGATCCGCGCACCGGTCAGGACGTGATGGGCATGACGCTCACCGACCGCTTCCCGCGCGGCGTGTACCTCTTCGACAGCGGGCCGGACAAGCCGGGCGTCATGTGCCTGTCGTACACGTGGAACGACGACTCGCTGAAGTTTCTGACGCTGGACGACGAGCAGCGGCTGACCGTCCTCTTGCGCCGGCTCGGCCGCATCTTCCCGGGCGTCGACATCGCCCGGCACGTGATCAGCAAGCCGATCACCGTGTCGTGGGAGCGGGAGCGGCACTTCATGGGTGCGTTCAAGGCCAACCTGCCCGGACACTACCGGTACCAGCGGCGGCTGTTCACCCAGTTCATGCAGGACGGCCGGCCGCCGCAGCAGCGGGGGTTCTTCCTCTGTGGAGACGACGTGTCGTGGACGGCCGGGTTCGCCGAGGGCGCCGTCACCACAGCGCTGAACGCCGTCTGGGGTGTTGTCAACCACCTGGGTGGCCGCACCGACCCGTGCAATCCCGGTCCGGGTGACCTCTTCCACGAGCTGGCGCCGGTCGACCTGCCGCTATGAGGGGTGCGCGTCCCAGCGCACCAGCGAGGCGCCGGTGGACATCCCGCCGCCGAAGCCGGCCATCAGCAGCAGGTCGCCGTCCGCGAACGCTCCGTCGCGGCGGGCGGTGTCGAGCGCCAGCGGTATCGAACCGGCGCCGGTGTTGGCGTGCTCCGCCACGGTCAGGTGGGTGCGCGCGGCGCTGAGCCCGAGCCGCGGCAGCAGGTCGTTGAGCATCACGCCGTTCGCCTGGTGCGGCACGAAGTGGTCGACCGCGTCGGGCCGGACGCCGTGCTCACCGAGTAGGCGGCGTACCGTCTCCGGCACCTCGGCCGCCACGAAGTCGCGTACCGCCCGCCCGTCCATCTGGAAGAAGTGCAGCCCGTCGGCGAGCGTCTTCTCCGACGCCGGCATGCGGCTGCCGCCGGCCTCCACGCGGATCATCCGGTGGTGCGCACCCCGGGTCGCCAGGTGCGAGCCGATCACGCCGTGTCCGGGCCGCACCGGTCCAAGCACGACCGCGCCGGCGCCGTCGCCGAAGAGCACGGCGGTGCGGCGGTCGCCCGGGTCGACCAGGCGCGAGTACACGTCCGCGCCGATGACCAGCGCGTAGCCGGCGCCCGAGCCCGCGGCCAGCAGGCGGCTGGCGGTCTCCAGAGCGAAGACGAAGCCGGTGCAGACCGCGTTGAGGTCGAACGCGGCGGCCCGGTCGGCCCCGATCCGGTCCTGCACGAGGCATGCGGTGGCCGGCTGGGGATGGTCCGGTGTGGACGTCGCGAGGACGATCCAGCGCAGCCGCTCCGCCTGGATGCCCGCGTCGGCGAGCGCCGCCTCGGCGGCCTTCACGGCGAGGTCGGAGGTGGCTTCGTAGTCAGCGGCGTACCGGCGCGAGCGGATGCCGGTCTTGCGGACTATCCACTCGTCGGTGACTCCGGCCCGCTCGGCGACCACGCGGTTGGGTACGACGTCGTCGGGCAGGAACGAGCCCGTACCGACGATGCCGAAGCCGTTCATCAGGAGGGTTCGCCCGCGCGGAAGCCGCTGCCGGTCTTGCGGCCGAGGCGGCCTTCGGCCACGAGCCGCGAGAGCGAGGCCGCCGGCGCGAGGTCGGCGTCGCCGTACTCCTCGTGCAGGCGGCGCTGGATGGCCAGCGACACGTCGAGCCCGACGGCGTCGAGCAGCGCGAACGGGCCCATCGGGTACCCGTACTCCGCCTCCACCGCGGCGTCCAGCTCGGCCGGGTCGACCTCACCGCGGTCGAGCATCTTCACCGCCTCGTTGAGGTACGGGAAGAGCAGGTAGTTGACGATGAAGCCGGCCGTGTCCCCGCACGGCACACCGGTCCTGCCGAGGCGTGCGCAGAGGGCGTCAGCGGTGGCGAGCACGCCGGCGCCGGTCCACTGTGTGCGGACGACTTCCACCAGCCGCATCACCGGGGCGGGGTTGAAGAAGTGGAGCCCGAGCACGTCCTCGCGGCGGCCGGCGGCCTCGGCGCAGGCGGACACCGACAGGCTCGACGTCGTGGTGGCGAGCACCGCACCGGGGCGGCACACCCGGCCCAGCGCGGCGAACCCGGCGCGCTTGACCGCCAGGTCCTCGACGATCGCCTCGATGACGAGGTCGCACGTGGACAGCGCGGCGACGTCGTCGGCGACGGCGATCCGGCCGAGCGCGAGCGTCCTGCCCTCGTCCGTGTTCTTGCCGCGCGCGACGGCCTTCGCCAGGGAGATGCCGATCGCCTCCACCGCGGCGACCGCCTTGGGCGTGCTGCGCGCCACGAGCGTCGTGGGGATGCCCGCCGCGGCGGTGACCTCCGCGATGCCGCGGGCCATCGTGCCGGAGCCAAGCACGCCGATCCGCTCGATCGGGCGGGCCTGCGCCTCCTGCCCGCTCGCGCGCCGGGCGGCCTGCGCCGGGTAGCGGTCGACGCCGTCGACGGCGTGCCGCCGCAGCGCGTCCGCCGGGCGGTGTGCCGCCTGACCGGTCCGTTCGTACAGGGCGTCGAGTGCCTTGACGGCCACGCCGAGCCCGATGCCGTCCAGCGTCTCGAAAGGCCCGGCGGGCAGGCGGCAGCCGAGCCGCATCGCGACGTCGACGTCCGTCCGGTCGACCTGGCCGCTCTCGCCGAGGAGTGCGGCCCGGTTGAGGTACCCGTAGACAAGCTCCTCGGCCGCGACGCGTGCCGTGTGCTCCACCGGCGCGATCGTCATCGGTCAGCCCCACGGAAGCGGTTGATGGCGGGCAGGTGCCGCGAGCGCAGCTCGGGGTCGGTGACGCCGAGCCCTTCGCGCGGCGCGAGGCAGAGCACGCCGACCTTGCCGCTGTGCTGGTTGCGGTGCACCTGGTGCGCGGCCTCGCCGGCGTCCGCCAGAGGTGACACCGCGGAAAGCGTCGGATGCACCATCCCCTTGGCGATGAGGCGGTTGGCCGCCCACGCCTCGCGGTAGTTGGCGAAGTGGCTGCCGACGATGCGCTTGAGCGCCATCCAGAGGTACCGGTTGTCGTACTCGTGCCGGTATCCCGTGGACGAGGCGCAGGTGACGACCGTCCCACCACGGCGCGCCACATACACGCTGGCGCCGAACGTCTCCCGGCCCGGGTGCTCCAGGACGATGTCCGGATCATCACCGCCGGTCAGGTCGCGCAGCCGCGACCCGAAGCGCTTCCATTCGGCCGGGTCGGGTGTCGCCTCGTCGCGCCAGAAGCGGAAGTCCTCCTCGGCGCGGTTGATGACAAGCTCGGCCCCCATGGCCCGTACCTGCTCGGCCTTGCTCTCGCTGGAGACCACGCAGACGGGTATCGCGCCGCCGTTGAGCGCGAGCTGCGTGGCGTACGAGCCGAGGCCACCGGCGGCGCCCCACACCAGCACCACGTCGCCCTGCTTCATCGAGGCGCCGTTGGGCGAGACGAGCTGCCGGTACGCGGTGGAGTTGACAAGTCCCGAGGCGGCCGCCTCCTCCCACGTGAGGTGCTCCGGCTTGGGCATCAGCTGGTTGGCCTTGACGAGGGCGAGCTCGGCGAGGCCGCCGTAGTTCGTCTCGTACCCCCAGATGCGCTGCTCGGGGTCGAGCATCGTGTCGTCGTGGCCGTCCGGAGCGGCGAGCTCCACCGACAGGCAGTGGGCCACGATCCGGTCGCCGGGGCGCCAGCGGCGCACCTCCGCGCCGGTGCGCAGGACGATGCCGGACAGGTCCGAGCCGAGCACGTGGTACGGCCGGTCGTGCCGGGCCGCCCACGGGCCGACCCGCGCGTACCGCTCGAGGAAGCGGAACGTCGCCAGCGGCTCGAAGATGGCGCTCCACACGGTGTTGTAGTTGATGGAGCTGGCCATCACCGCGATGAGCACCTCGCCGGGGCCGGGCTCCGGTGTCGGCACGTCGTAGAGGTGCATCGACTTGCGCGGGTCCTTGTCGCGGGTGGCGAGGCCGTCGAACATGTCGACCTCGTCCTTGAGCACGACCGCGCCGCGGAAGCTCTCCGGTACCGGCAGCGCACCGAAGTCGGCCGCCGTCGCGTCTTCGGCCAGCGCGGCGTCGACGATCTGCTGCATCGGACCCCCTAGGAGTGGGCGCGGACGCCGGCCGGGCGCAGTGCGCCGGGCTTGGACACGGTCTTGTGCGTGACCGGCACCACGCGGAAGCTCGACGTGGTGCAGTCCAGCCGGTGAAACATGAGGTCCGGCCCGGTCACGTACGCGGTGCGGACGCCGTGCCGGTGCAGGGCGGCGACCGTCGCCGGCCAGTCGAGCGCCCGGTCGAAGGTGTCGAGCAGCATGGTGCGCAGTTCCTCGGCGGTGTGGACGAGGCGTCCGTCCTGGTCCGCGACGAGCGGCAGGGCCGGTTTACCGATCGGGTACCGGGACAGCACCTCCTCGGCCCGCCGGCGCAGCGGCCCGAAGCGGCGCGCGTGCACCGCCGGCCGCAGCGTCTGCATCGTGTAGCCCTCCAGCCGGCGGACCGTCTCGACCATCTCGTCGAGGAGGCCGGCACGGAGCGAGACGAGGTACGCGCCGCGGTCGAGCCGGCCGGAGACCTCCACCCACTCTCCACTGTCGACGTATCCGGCGACGGCCTCGGCGAACGGCTCGTCCGGCACGCGCACGAAACACTGCGTGACGAGCTCCTCCGGCTCCGCCGCGAAGTACTCGTCTTCGCACCGGGCCAGCTCGACGGTGAGGCGGATCGCGGCGGCGGCGTCGAGCGCGCCCGCGTACGCGACCAGTGCCCGCTGCCCGAAGCACGGCCCGGCGCCGAGGTCCGGCCGCAGGTCGAGCTCCGCCTCGGCCCGGTCGGCCAGGGCGAGCGAGGAGACCTGGAACGCGACCTGGGAGAAGATGCCGAGGCCGTCGCGCTCGGCCCGGAAACCGGCGAGCAGGGACTCGCCGAGTGCCTCGTCGGCCTCCGCGACCCGGCTCCGGGCGTACCGGTCGAGCACCAGGAACCGGCCGAGGTCGTCGAACGTGGACGGTCCCATCCCGGGGAAGACGACAGCGGTGCGCTCCTCGTCGGTCACGCCGACACCGCCAGCTCCTCCAGCCGCTTGCTGTCGGGCTTGCCGTTGCGGTTCACCGGAAACCTGTCGATGACGAGCACCCGGTTCGGCATCTCGTACGCGGGCAGCGCCTCGGCGATCCGATCCCGCCAGTAGGCCGCGCCGCGGTGCTCCTCGTCCTCGACGAACGCGACGAGCAGGCTGCCCATCCGCTCGTCCGGCAGCGCGACGATTTTCGCCGAGACGCCGACGTCGCCGATCTTCCGCTCGATGATGTCCGGGTGCAGCGTGTAGCCCATGCGGTGCACGGCCCGCTTGCGGCCCAGCACGTAGAGGTTGGCGTCCGCGTCGAGGAAGCCGAAGTCGCCGCTGGGAAACCACTCGCCGGTCACCGGCACGAGCGTGCCGTCGTCGTCCAGGTAGCCCGCCATGACATCCGGCGTGCGCACCATGATCTCGCCGATCTCGCCGGCCGCGAGTGCGGTTCCGTCGTCGTCCACGATGGACAGCTCGACGCCGTCCACGGCGCGTCCACAGGCGACCGTGTTGTCGAGGTTTGCGAAGGAGACGTTGCCCATCTCGGTGCTGCCGTAGCTGTCCAGCAGCTTGTGGCCGAACTCCTTCTCGTACCGGGCGACGAGGCCGGCGTCGAGCGGTGCCGCGCCGACGCAGAGCATCCGGGCGTCGCGGAGCACCGCGCCGAGTGCCGGGCGGCGACCGACGATGTTCATCATGCTGCGATACGTGACCGGCGTGGCGTCGAAGACTGTCGCGCCGCTCAGCTCGGCGAGGCGCAGCGCGTGGTCGAGCCTGCGGTACGGCGCGACGACCAGCGAGCAGCGGGCGAGCCAGGCGATGAGCACCATCGAGAGCCCGTACTGGTGCGGAAACGGCAGCAGCGGAACGAGCACGTCGGTGCTCACGTGCCCGACCGCGTCGATGTTGCGCTGGAGGTTTCGCAGGAACGAGTCGCCGCTCTTGACGACCACCTTCGGCGAGCCGGTCGAGCCGGACGAGCACATCAGCAGCCCGTCGGGGAGCGTGCGCCACTTCTCCACGTCGATGTAGTCGACGTACTCGTTGTTGGCCGTGGCCGCCAGCTGAAGCTCGTAGATGGAGACGCAGGGCACCCGCGTCTCCGGCGCCGCGTCGTCGTCGACGACGCAGAGGGCGACGCCGGTCATGTCGATGAGCCGCTCCGTCGTCTCGGCGCGCTCGCGGTGGTCGACGAGCAGGATCGAGGCGCCCGCGTGCATGAGCGCGAGCAGGGCGGTCACGTACCCGACGGAGTTTTCCGCCTTGAGCAGGACCCGGTCGCCCAGGGCGACGCCGCGCGCCTGGAGCTCCTCGGCCATGCGGACAGCGTCCCGCTCGACATCGGCAAGGGTGCGGACACAGTCGGTACCACAGATCATCGCCATCGGTGAAACCTCTCGCTCGCGACGCGATCAGTCTGTCGATTGGCAACCAAGGAATCCCTCAGAACCCGGCGGCGCGGAGACTAGTGCTTCTCCTCGACTTTTCCGCCGGGCGTGACGCGGGCGCGCGGGATCCACCATCGTGGGGGAATGTCCAACCCGGCGCAACTCGTCGACTTTCCGCTGCGGCGGCCCGGCCAGCCGTACCCGCCGAAACAGTACGCCGATTTCCGGTCCCGCGAAGGGCTCGTCTGGTCGCACATGCCGACCGGCGCGAAGGTCTGGCTGGTCACCAAGTACGACGACGTGCGTGCGGTGCTCACCGACCCGCGGATCAGCTCCAGCCCGCGCCACGAGGGCTTCCCCAGCGTCGGCCGTACCGGCGGTGTGCCGAACCCCGACCAGGTGCCGGGCTGGTTCGTGGCCCTTGACCCACCGGACCACGACCGGTTCCGCAAGGCGCTGATCCCCGAGTTCACCGTGCGCCGCATCCGGGAGATGCGACCGTCCATCCAGGAGGTCGTCGACCACCGGATCGACGGCCTGCTCGCCGCCGGCAGCGAGGCCGACCTCGTACACGACTTCACCTCGGCGGTGCCCTCCCTGGTCATCTCCGCACTGCTCGGTGTGCCGCACGTCGACCGCGACTTCTTCGAGGCCCGGATCCGGCTGCTGGTCACGATGAGCTCGACGCACGACCAGCGCGACCAGGCCACCCGGGAGATCCTGCGGTACCTGTCCCGCCTGATCCTGGTCAAGCAGAAGCGCCCCGGCGACGACCTCATCAGCGTGATGCTCGCCTCCGGCACGATGTCGCTGCAGGAGATCTCCGGCGCCGCCATGCTCCTGCTCATCGCAGGCCAGGAGACGACGGCAAACAACATGGCGCTCGGCATGGTCACGCTGCTGCTGAATCCACAGTGGATCGGCGACGAGCGGGCCGTCGAGGAGCTGCTGCGGTACTACTCGGTCGCCGACATGGTCGCCCTCCGGGTCGCCGTCGAGGACGTGGAGATCGGCGGGCAGCTCATCAAGGCGGGCGAAGGCATCGTGCCGCTCGTCGCGGCCGCCAACCACGACTCCGGTGTCTTCGAGCGGGCCGGCGACTTCGACCCCAGCCGCTCCGCCCGCCACCACGTCGCTTTCGGGTACGGGGTGCATCAGTGCCTCGGCCAGCACCTGGTCCGCGCCGAGCTGGACATCGCGTACAGGACGCTTTTCGAGCGGATTCCGAAGCTGGAGCTGGCGGTCCCGGTCGAGGAGCTGGCGTTCAAGTACGACGGCGTGGTGTTCGGCCTCGACTCGCTGCCCGTGCGCTGGTGAGGGAGGCGTGGTGCGCGTTGTAGCCAACCCGCGCGGGTGTATCGGCGCCGGGCAGTGCGTCATCACCGCGCCGAACGTGTTCGACCAGGACGAGGACGGCATCGTGGTGGTAATCGAGGAACGGCCGGGCGACGCCGACCTGGCGGACGTGCGGGACGCGCTCGACCTCTGCCCGTCCCAGTCGCTCGCGCTCACCAACTGATCCAGGTCTCGCGGAGGCGGCCCCGGGGAGATCCCCGGGGCCGCCGTCCGTTCAGCGGCCGAGGCCGGCGATCCACTCCTCGATGACGCCGGCCGTGACGGCCGAGTGCTCGGCGGCGAGCGACAGGTGGTCCGCCTCGATGCTGCGCACGTCGTTCACCGGCACCCACGGCTCGGTGTACGGGATCTCCTCGCCGTCCGGGGTGATCGCTGAGCGGATCATCAGCGTCGGCGCGGTGGTCGGCGGCACGGAGATGTCCTTGAGCCGCACGAACCAGTGGGCCATCGCCGAGAGCCGCGCGCTGTTGAGGTTGACCAGCGGCGAGTCGATGCCGGCGAGGTAGAACCGGCCCACGTTGTCGTAGTCGTCCTGGCTGAAGGTCAGCGCCAGCGTGTCGAGCATGATGACCGCGTCCGGCTTGATGCCCCAGGTGTGCTCCAGCTCACCGGCTGCGAAGTACGCGAGCGTGCCACCCGTGGAGTGCCCGACCACGATGAACGGGTCGCCGTCGCTGGCGTGCAGGATGCTCTCCGCGACCACGCGGGCCGCCGCCGCTCCGGTCGCCGGCAGGCTCTCCCCCGGCGCGAAACCGACGAGCGGCAGCGCGGAGACGTGCCGCTTGCCCCTGAACTGGGCGGCGATCCGGGCGTACAGGTGGACGCCGCCGGTCGCGCCGGGTGCGCTCACGCAGATGAGCCGCGGGTCGCGCGGGCCGTCGGCGAGCGTGACAGGGGCGGGCAGGTCCTCCAGCTCGGCCGTCGACTCGAAGCTGGGCCGGGTGGCGGCGACGGCGGTCAGCATCCGCATCGCCTCCACCTCCTTGCCGGCGTGGACGGCGGTGAAGAAGATGCGCTGCAGCGAGTCCGCGCCACCGTCTCCGGCCGGCGCCGTGCCGGCCGCCGCCCGCGCGCCGCCCGCGCTGATGTCGGTCTGGCTGGCCAGCTCGGCGTGCAGCCACTTGGCGAGCTGCGCGGGCGTCTTGCTGTCGAGGATGACCGACGAGGGCAGCCGCAGGCCGACGACGTCACTGAGCTGGTTGCGCAGCTCGACCGCGATGAGCGAGTCGAGGCCGAGCTCCAGGAAGTTTCGCTCGGGGTCGATGCCGGTGGCGTCGCCGTGTCCCAGGAGGACGGCCGCGTAGCCGGCCACGATCTCCTGCAGCAGCTGCTCCTGCTCGGCCGCGCCGAGGCCGCGGAGGCGGTCCCGGAGGGTGACCGCGGAGCGCCCGGCCGCGGCGGCCGCCCTGCGCGGGCCGGACACCACCCCGCTGAGAATCGGCGGGATCTGGCTGTGGGCGCGGAAGTCGCCGGGGTTGAGCCGGACCGGCACCACGAACGGCTCGTCGACCGCGATTGCCGCCTCGAACAGGGCAAGTCCCTGCTCGACGGTGAGTGGAGGCATGCCGGAACGGGCCATCCGCTCGATGGCCGCGTCACCGAGGCGGCCGGTCATGCCGACCTCCTGCGTCCACGCGCCCCAGGCGAGCGAGACGGCCGGGAGCCCGGCGGCGCGGCGGTGCGCGGCGAGCGCGTCGAGGTAGGTGTTGCCAGCCGCGTAGTTGCCTTGGCCAGGGCTGCCCATCAGGCCGGAGACCGAGGAGTAGAGCACGAACGCTGCGAGGTCTGACTCGCGGGTCAGCTCGTGCAGGTGCCAGGCGGCGTCCGCCTTGGGGCGGAGCACAGTGGACAGCCGCTCACCGTCGAGCGAGGCGACGATGCCGTCGTCGAGGACGCCGGCGGTGTGCACGACGGCGGTCAGCCGCTGCCCCGCCACCGCCTGGGCCAGCGCGGCGCGGTCGGCGACGTCGCAGGCCGCCACCTCGACGGAGGCGCCCAGCGCGACAAGCTCGTCGCGCAGCGCGGCCGCACCGGGAGCCTCGGGACCGCGGCGGCTGAGCAGCAGGAGCCGCTTGGCGCCCCGCTTGGTGACAAGGTGCCGGGCCAGTTCGGCGCCGAGGCCGCCGGTACCGCCGGTGATGAGCACGGTCCCGTCCGGGTCCCAGGCGCGAGGCAGCGTGAGCACGATCTTGCCCACGTGCTTGGCCAGGCTCATGAAGCGGAACGCCTCACGGGCCCGGCGTACGTCCCAGCTCGTCACCGGCAGCGGCCGCAGCACCTCCCGGTCGAAGAGGTCGAGCAGATCGGCGAGCATCGACCGCATCCGGTCCGGCCCGGCCTCGATGAGGTCGAACGCGCGGTAGGTGACGCCGGGCAGGTCCTCCTGGCGGCGCACGTCGGTCTTGCCCATCTCGAGGAAGCGGCCGCCGCCGTCCAGGAGGCTGAGCGACGCGTCAACGAACTCGCCGGCTAGGGCGTTCAGCACCACGTCGACCTTTGGAAAGCGCGCGGCGAAGTCGAGCGTGCGCGAGGAGGCGATGTGCGCGTCGTCCAGCCCGAGCGAGCGCAGCACGTCCCACTTGCCCTCGCTCGCCGTCGCGAACACCTCCGCGCCCAGGTGCTTGGCGAGCTGGATCGCCGCCATGCCCACCCCGCCGGCGCCCGCGTGCACCAGCACCTTCTCCCCCGCCTTCAGGCCGGCCAGATCGGTGAACGCGTAGTAGGCGGTGAGGAAGACAAGCGGTACCGACGCGGCGGTCTCGTCCGTCCACGCCTGCGGGGTCTTCGTGAGGAACCGTTCGTCGGTGACGCCAAGCGGGCCGAACCCGCCGAACAGCATCCCCATCACCCGGTCACCCGGCCGCAGCCCGGACACCTCAGGACCCACCTCGGCCACCACACCAGCGGCCTCAGAACCGAACAGCCCCGCCTCACCCGGATACATGCCCAACGCGTTGAGCACGTCCCGGAAGTTGAGGCCCGCGGCACCGACGCGTACGCGCACCTGCCGGGCGACGAGCGGCTCGGCGACCGCGGGGCAGGGCACGAGGCCCAGCCCGTCGAGGCTGCCCCTGCGTCCACTGTCGAGCCGCCACGGGACGCCGGCCGGCGGCACGAGCGACGGTCCGGACGACGCCGGCGCGAGGCGGGGCACTCGCACCGCGCCGGAGCGGACGATCAGCTGCTGCTCACCCGCGTCGAGCATGCCGGGCAGGCCGGGCATGGCGGCCAGCGACTCCACGGTGTCGTCGAGGTCGACGAGCAGAAACCGGCCTGGGCTTTCCGCCTGCGCGGACCGCACAAGTCCCCAGGCGGCCGCGGCGGCCAGGTCGTGCACCGTCTCACCCTCAGCGGCGACCGCGCCACGGGTGATGAACACCATCCGCGGCCCGGCCAACCGGTCGTCCGACAACGCCTCCTGCAGCAGGGCGAGGACCCGGGCCGCCGTCGTGTGCACGGCCGCGGGGCCGTCACCGCCGAGGACCGGGATCAGGAACACCTCTGGTACGACGCCTCGCTCTCCGATGGCGCCGGACAGCGACTCCGAGTACGCGGCGATGGTCTCGCCGGCCCGGTACATCGTGGGCGCGAGGTCGATCTCGTCGGCGCCGATGACTGCCCACCGCGCGCCGGTCGCCGGTACCGGCTCGGTCGGTGCGGGGGTCCACTGGAGACGGAAGAGTGACTCCTGTTCGGACCGTCCGGCGGCAGCCGCGACCGCCTGTACGGCGGAGGGTGCCCGCAGTGCGAGCGAGTCCACGGCGACGACGGGTGCGCCGGTGACGTCGACGGCGGTCACGGAGACCGCGTCGGTGCCGGTCTGAGCGAGCCGTACGCGCAGCCGGGTGGCGCCGCTCGCGTGAAGGGAGGCGCCGCTCCACTCGAACGGGAGCATGCCCTTGCCGGTGTCCCCGAACACGATCGCGTGTAGCGCCGCGTCCAGCAGAGCGGGGTGGATGCCGAAGGTGGCCGCGTCCTTGACCTGCTCGGGGAGTGCGACCTCGGCGTACACCTCGCCGTCCCGCCGCCACACGCCTTGAAGTCCTTGGAACACCGGCCCGTAGGCGAGCCCCCGTCCGGCGAGGCGGGGGTAGATGCCGTCGACGTCCGCCGGCTCGGCGCCTTCCGGCGGCCACACGGCGGTGTCGAAGCCCGCGTCGAAGGCGGCGGCGCCGGTGGCCAGTACACCGGTGGCGTGTTGGATCCACGGGTGCTCGGCGCCGTCGGCGGGTCGCGAGTGGACGGTGATCGGGCGACCGCCATTTTCGTCCGGCGCCCCGACGCGCACCTGGAGGGTGACCCCTTCCCGTTCGGTCAGCACGAGCGGTACGACGAGGGTCAGCTCCTCGACCCGGTCGCAGCCGACCTGGTCGCCGGCGCGGATCGCCAGCTCGAGGAAGCCGGTGCCGGGGAAGAGGATCCCTCCGCCGACCGAGTGGTCGGCGAGCCAGGGGTGGGTGGCGAGCGAGAGGCGACCGGTAAGCACGACCTCGTCCGAGCCGGCGATCGTCACCATCGCGCCGAGCAGCGGGTGGCCGGCGGGCGTGAGGCCGAGCCCGCCCGCGTCGGCCATCGCCAGGCCGAGGCCGGAGGGCCAGTAGCGCTCGCGCTGGAACGGGTACGTCGGCAGGTCGACGCGGCGTGCCTCGCCGAGTGCGGGTGTCCAGTCGACGGTGACGCCGGCCGTGTAGAGCCGGGCGAGCGCCGTGAGTAGCGCGGTCTCTTCAGGCCGGTCCTTGCGCAGGCTCGGGACCGCGTCACCGATCAGCGCCGACAGCACCCCGTCCGGGCCCACCTCAAGAACCGTCACCTCACCAAACGAGGCCACCGCGTCAGCGAACCGGACCGTGTCCCGCACATGCCTAACCCAGAACTCAACATCCGTGACATCCCCCACCGCCGCGACCGGAATGCGGGGCTGATGGAACGTGATACCAGCAATCGCCTCCCGGAAAGCCGGCAGCATCGGATCCATCAACGGCGAATGAAACGCATGCGAAACCCGCAACCGAGTCGACTTCTCAAAATGCTTGGCAACCGCGACCACATCGTCCTCGTCGCCCGCGACCACGACCGCGTCGGCCGCATTGACGGCGGCGATGGATACCCGTTCGCTGAGCAGCGGCGCCACCTCAGCCTCGGTCGCGCGGATGGCGACCATCGCCCCACCCGCCGGCAACTGCTGCATGAGACCAGCACGCGCGGTCACCAGCCGGGCGGCGTCTTGCAGCGACAACACCCCGGCCACATGCGCGGCGACGATCTCACCGATCGAGTGACCGGCCAGGTGGTCGGGCTTGACACCGAACGACTCAACCAACCGGAACAGGGCCACCTCGACCGCGAACAAGGCCGGCTGCGTCCAACCGGTCTGGTTCAGCGCGTCGCCGTCCTGACCCCACATCACGTCCTTGAGGCCCGGCTCAAGGTATGCGAGCACCTCGTCAAAGGCTGACGCGAACACCGGAAAGCGGGCGTACAACTCCCGACCCATGCCCAGACGCTGCGAACCCTGACCCGAGAAGACGACCGCGAGCGGACGGCCCCGCACCACCCCACGGGCAACCTCGGTGACACCATCCCCGCCGGCCAGCAGCACCGCCCGATGGTCGAACGCTGAGCGACCAGCCAACGCCAAACCGACACCGGCGACCGACGCGTCGACCGCACGCAGCCGGGCGATCTGGGCGTCGAGTGCATGTTCCGACTTTGCCGAGACCGGCCACGGCACCGTGGCCGGGGCCTCCGTCCCGGCGGGTTCGTCCTCGGCCGGGGGCTGCTCGATGATGACGTGGGCGTTGGTCCCGCTGACGCCGAACGAGGAGACGCCGGCGCGCCGTGGCCGGTCCGTCGACGGCCACTCGGTGTTGCTGGTCAGCAGCTCGACAGCGCCGGCGGACCAGTCCACATGCGACGACGGGCGCTCGGCGTGGAGGGTCTTCGGTGCGATGCCGTGCCGGATGGCCTGCACCATCTTGATGACGCCCGCGACGCCGGCGGCGGCCTGGGTGTGTCCGAGGTTGGACTTCACGGCGCCGAGCAGCAGCGGCCTTTCCCGGTCCTGCCCGTACGTGGCGAGGAGCGCCTGTGCCTCGATCGGGTCGCCGAGGGTGGTGCCGGTGCCGTGCGCCTCGACCACGTCGACGTCGGCCGTGCTGAGGCCGGCGCCGGCGAGGGCGGCGCGGATGACCCGCTGCTGTGACGGGCCGTTCGGTGCGGTGAGGCCGTTGGAGGCGCCGTCCTGGTTGACCGCGGAGCCGCGCACGACGGCGAGTACGGGGTGGCCGTTTCGCTTGGCGTCGGACAGCCGCTCCAGCACGAGCATGCCGACGCCCTCGGACCAGCCCGTGCCGTCGGCGTCGTCGGAGAACGCTTTGCACCGGCCGTCCGGCGCGAGCCCGCCCTGCCGGGAGAAGCCGGCGAAGCTCGCCGAGGTCGTCATCACCGTGACGCCACCGGCGAGCGCGAGCGTGCACTCGCCGCCGCGCAGCGCCTGGGCGGCGAGGTGCAGCGCGACGAGCGACGACGAGCAGGCGGTGTCCACTGTGACCGCCGGTCCTTCGAGGCCGAACGTGTACGAGAGCCGCCCCGAGATGACGCTCGCCGCGAGGCCGGTACCGGCGTGACCCTCGACGTCTTCCTGGGTGGCGTAGAGGACGTGTCCGTAGTCCTGCCCGTTGGTGCCGACGAAGACACCGGTACGGCTGCCGCGCAGGGCGAGCGGGTCGATCCCCGTGCGCTCGAACGCCTCCCAGGTCGCCTCCAGCAGCAGCCGCTGTTGCGGGTCCATCGCGACCGCCTCGCGGGGCGAGATGCCGAAGAACGCGGGGTCGAAGTCGGCGGCGTCGTAGAGGAACCCACCCTGGAGGGTGGTGCTGCGGCCCAGCCCGTCGCCGACGAGCGTGTCGATGTCCCAGCCGCGGTCGGTGGGAAAGCCGGAGATGCCGTCGCGCCCCTCGACCACCATCCGCCACAGGGCGTCCGGTGAGTCCACGCCGCCGGGGAAGCGGCAGCTCATGCCGACGATGGCGATCGGCTCCTGCCGGCCGGCCTCCACCTCCTCGAGCCGCTGCCGGGTCTGGTGGAGGTCGGCGGTGACCCACTTCAGGTATTCGACGAGCTTCTGTTCGTCCGGCATCTCCGCTTGTACCTTCCTCCAGGGCTCGACCGCGGGTCAGCGGTCCTTCGAGCGGCCAAGTTCGTTGTCGATGAAGGCGAAGACCTCGTCGGCGCTCGCCGCGTTGATTCGCTCGGCCACGCTGTCCTCGACGGTGGGGCCGCCCCACTGCGCCAGCAGCTGCCGCAGCCGGGCGGTCACACCGGCCCGTGTGACGTCGTCGGGCTCGCTGGCCGCGGCCACCGCTTCGAAGCGGTCGAGCTCGGCGAGGAGCGACGGCCCAGCGGGCGCGTCTCCACCGGCGATCTCCGTGGCGAGGTGCTTGGCGACGGCGGTCGGGGTGGGGTAGTCGAAGGTGAGGGTGGCGGGCAGGGTGAGTCCGCTGGCGGCGGAGAGCCGGTTGCGCAGCTCGACAGCGGTCAGCGAGTCGAAGCCCAGCTGCCGGAACTCGCGGTCCGCGGCCACGCCGTCGGGTGAGCCGAAGCCGAGGACGGTGGCGACCTCGACCCGGACCAGCTCGGTGAGCGCCTTCTGCCGCTCGTCTTCGCCGAGCCCGGCCAGCTTGCGGGCGAGCGCGTCGCCGCCGGTACCGGAGGACGCGGTGCGCCGGCCCATGCGGACGAGTGCGCGCATGAGCGGTGGCACCTGCTCGGGCCGGGCCGGTCCTGACCCGCCGGTCAACCGGATCGCCACGACCGAAGCGGCACCGGCCTGGACGGCCGCGTCGAACAACGCCAGACCCTGCTCAGTGGTCAACGGCGGCATGCCGGAGCGTGCCATCCGCTCCATGTCGGCCTGGCTGAGCCCGGCGGTCATGCCGGAGTCCTGCGCCCACGGCCCCCACGCGATCGACACCGCCGGGAGCCCGAGCGAGCGCCGATGCGCGGCCAGGCCGTCCAGGTAGGCGTTCGCCGCCGCGTAGTTGCCCTGCCCCGGGCTGCCCATGACGCCGGAGACGCTGGCATACAACACGAAGCCGGCCAGGTCTGAGCCACGGGTCAGCTCGTGCAGATGCCACGCCGCATCCGCCTTCGGCCGCAGCACAGTGGACAACCGGCCCGGATCCAGCGACGACACCACGCCGTCGTCGAGGACACCAGCGGTGTGCACCACGGCGGTGAGGTCGTGACCGGCGATGGCGGCGGTGAGGGCGTCGCGGTTGGCCACGTCGGCGGCTTTGATCGTGACGTGGGCGCCTAGGGCGGTCAGCTCCTCGCGCAGGTCGGCCGCGCCCGGTGCGTCCGGACCGCGGCGGCTGACCAGCAACAGCCGCCGCATCCCCCGCGCCACAAGATGCCGCGCCAACGCCGCACCAAGACCACCGGTCCCACCGGTGATGAGCACCGTGCGGTCCGGATCCCAATCCCGCGCGGCCGGCTCGGCATCCAGCAACGCCAGCCGCGCGACAAGGACCACACCGTCCCGGACGACCGCCTGCGTCTCCCCCGCCGCGAACAACGCCGACACCACCGACGACTCGGGCTCCACAGCCGCATCCACCAGCAGGAACCGACCCGGATGCTCAGCCTGCGCCGACCGCACCAGACCCCACACCGCCGCGGCCGCTGGGCTTTCGCCCGAGACCGCGCCCTGGGTGACGAAGACGAGGTGCTCGCTGCCGTCGAGTGCCTCCTGGATGACCCGCAAGGCCTCCGCCGTGACCGCGTGCACGTCCGCACCCGCGACCGGCACCACGGTCACCTCGACCTCGGCCGCCGGGGCCAGCTCGGCCGGCACCCACTCCACGTGGAAGAGCGGGTGGTGCGCGGCGCGTTCCGACAGTGCGGGCGCCCGCAGCGTGACGGCTTCCGCCGAGAGCACGGGGATGCCCTCGGCATCGACCGCGGTCAGCGACATGGTGTCGGTACCGGCAGGTGCCAGCCGGACGCGCAGGGTGGCCGCCTCGGACGCGTGCAGCGACAGGCCGCGCCAATCCGCCGGCAGCAGGCCACTGGCGGTGACGGTGTGCATCGCCGCGTCGAGGAGTGCCGGGTGGATGCCGTACCCGCGGCGGTCGCCGGCCTCGTCCGGCAGGGCGACCTCGGCGAACACCTCGCTGCCGGCCCGCCACGCGCCGCGCAGGCCTTGGAACGCGGGCCCGTACTCGCCGTCGTCGTAGAAGCCGTCGAGGTCGATTGCCTCCGCGCCGGCGGGCGGCCACGTAGCACTGTCGAATGTGGACATCTGTGCGGCGGCGGTGAGCGCACCCGTGACGTGGCTCGTCCAGTCGCGGTCCGGTGCCTGGAGCGGCCGCGAGTGGATGCTCAGCTCGCGCCGTCCGCCGTCGCCGGGCGGCCCGACGCGCACCTGGATGGTCACCGCGTCCCGTTCGTCCAGGGCCAGCGGCTCGGTGAGCGTCAGCTCCTCGATCCGGTCGCAGCCCACCTCGTCACCGGCGCGGATGGCAAGCTCGGCGAGCGCGGCCGACGGTACGAGCGCCACGCCTCCGGGCCGGTGATCGGCGAGCCACGAGTGGGTGGCGAGTGACAGCCGCCCGGTGAAGACGACGTCTTCGCCGCCCGCGAGCTCGACGGCGGCGCCGAGCAGCGGGTGGCCGAGCGAAGCCTGGCCGAGTCCGGACGCGTCGGTGATCCCCATGCCGAGCCCGGACGGCCAGTAGCGTTCGTGTTGGAAGGGGTAGGTGGGTAGGTCGGCTTTGTCGGTGTCGGTGAGTGTGGGTGTCCAGTCGATGGTGGTGCCGGTGGTGTGTAGTCGGGCCAGGGCGGTCAGGAAGGCTGTTTGTTCGTCGCGGTCTTTGCGCAGGGTGGGGATGGCGGTGCCGGTCATCGCGGCTAGGACGCCGTCGGGTCCGATCTCCAGCAGGGTGGCGTCGTGGAGGGTGGCGACGTTGTCGGCGAAGCGGACGGTGTCTCTGACGTGGCGGACCCAGTAGTCGGGGTTGGTGACGTCGCCGGCGGCGGCGATCGGGATCCGCGGCTGGTTGAACGTCAGTCCCGCGATGGCCGTCTGGAAGGTGTCGAGCATGGGGTCCATGAGTGGGGAGTGGAAGGCGTGCGAGACCCGCAGCCTGGTAGTCCGTGTGAACTGGGCCGCGACCGCCTCGACCTCGTCCTCGTGGCCGGCGATGACGATGGCGGTGGGGCCGTTGACCGCGGCGATCGACACGCCCGGGGTCAACAGCGGTAGGACCTCGTCTTCGGCGGCTCGCAGCGCGACCATCGCCCCACCCGCTGGAAGGGCCTGCATCAGGTCCGCCCGCGCCGTGACGAGGTGGCAGGCGTCGGCCAGTGACAGCACACCGGCGATGTGGGCGGCGGTGACCTCACCGATGGAGTGGCCGGCCACCTGGTCGGGGGTGACGCCGAACGACTCGACAAGCCGGTAGAGGGCGACCTCGACCGCGAACAGTGCCGGCTGGGTGTTACCGGTCTGGTTCAACGCCTCCGGGTCATCACCCCACATGACCTCCCGCAACCCCGGATCCAGATGCGCCAACACCTCATCCAACGCGGTCGCGAACACCGGGTAGCGGGCATACAGGTCGCGGCCCATGCCCAGCCGCTGCGAGCCTTGACCGGAGAAGAGCACCGCCAGCCGCCCCGGCCTGGCCACGCCGCGGGCCACCTCGGTGACACCATCACCGGTGGCCAGCAGCACCGCCCGATGCTCGAACACCGACCGGTCTACCAACGCCCGACCCACCGCGGCCCGCGGCCCGTCGAGAGTGTGCAGGCGTTCGACCTGAACATCGAGGGCGACCTCGGACTTGGCCGAGACCGGCCACGGCACCACCACCGGATCCGGCACCACAACACTCGCGGCCGGGGCCGGCTGCTCCAAGATCACATGAGCGTTCGTGCCGCTGATCCCGAACGACGACACACCCGCCCGACGCGGACGATCGACTTCCGGCCATACTGCCTGCTCAGTCAGCAACTCGACCGCACCCGCAGACCAGTCCACATGAGACGACGGCGCGCCCACGTGCAACGTCTTCGGCAGGATGCCGTGCCGCATCGACTGGACCATCTTGATGACCCCGGCGACGCCGGCTGCGGCCTGGGTGTGGCCAAGGTTCGACTTCACCGCGCCGAGCAGCAGCGGCCGCTGCCGGTCACGGCCGTAGGTGGCGAGCAGCGCCTGCGCCTCGATCGGGTCGCCGAGCGTGGTGCCGGTACCGTGCGCGTCGACCGCGTCCACATCGGCCGGTGACAGGCCACCACTGGCCAGGGCCTGGCGGATGACCCGCTGCTGGGACGGGCCGTTCGGAGCCGTCAGGCCGTTGGAGGCACCATCCTGGTTCACCGCACTGCCCCGCACGACGGCGAGGATCGGATGGCCGTTGCGCTCGGCGTCCGAGAGCCGCTCCAGCACCAGCATGCCCACGCCCTCGGACCAGGCCGTGCCGTCGGCGTCGTCGGAGAACGCCTTGCAGCGTCCGTCCGGTGCGAGGCCGCCCTGCCGGGTGAAGCCGGCGAAGCTCGCGGAGGTCGTCATCAC
Organism: Phytohabitans houttuyneae; assembly: GCF_011764425.1. Classification (NCBI taxonomy): domain Bacteria; kingdom Bacillati; phylum Actinomycetota; class Actinomycetes; order Micromonosporales; family Micromonosporaceae; genus Phytohabitans; species Phytohabitans houttuyneae. The sequence continues at coordinate 733,051 of NZ_BLPF01000004.1, read as the reverse complement.
GGTGGCTCCGCCGGCGAGCGCGAGCGAGCATTCGCCGCCGCGCAGCGCCTGGGCGGCGAGGTGGAGCGCCACGAGCGAGGAGGAGCAGGCGGTGTCGACGGTCATGGCCGGGCCTTCGAGACCGAACGTGTACGACAGCCGGCCAGAGATGACGCTCGCGGCCAAGCCGGTGCCCGCGTGGCCCTCCATGTCCTCGTTGGACGCCAGCACGAGGTGGACGTAGTCCTGGCCGTTGGTGCCGACGAAGACGCCGGTGCGGCTGCCGCGCAGGGCGAGCGGGTCGATGCCGGTGCGTTCGAGCGCTTCCCACGTCGTCTCCAGCAGCAGCCGCTGCTGCGGGTCCATCGCGACGGCCTCGCGCGGGGAGATGCCGAAGAACGCGGGGTCGAAGTCGGCGGCGTCGTGGAGGAATCCACCCTGGAGAGTGGCGCTGCGGCCGGGCCCGTCGCCGGCGAGCGCGTCGAGGTCCCAGCCCCGGTCGGTCGGGAAGTCGCCGATCGCGTCGCGCCCGTCGGCGAGCAGTCGCCACAAGTCTTCCGGTGTGCTGATCCCGCCGGGGAAGCGGCAGGCCATGCCGACGATGGCGACCGGCTCGTCGGTAACCGCGGCCGGCAGGACCTCCGCCTCGACGGCGGCACCGCCGAGCAGCTCGTCGGCGAGGTGCTTGGCGACGGCGGTCGGGGTGGGGTAGTCGAAGGTGAGGGTGGCGGGCAGGGTGAGTCCGCTGGCGGCGGAGAGCCGGTTGCGCAGCTCGACAGCGGTCAGCGAGTCAAAACCCAGCTGCCGGAACTCCCGGTCAGCGGCCACCTCGTCCGCCGATCCGAAGCCGAGCACGGTCGCCGCCTCGGCCCGGACGAGGTCGGTGAGGCTCCGGTGCCGCTCCGCCTCGGTGAGCCCGGCGAGCTGCTGTGCCAGCGCGCCGCCACCACTACCCGACGCGGCGGTGCGCCGGCCTGCCCGGACGAGTGCGCGCATGAGCGGTGGCACCTGCTCGGGCCGGGCCGGTCCTGACCCGCCCGTCAACCGGATCGCCACCACCGAAGCGGCACCGGCCTGGACCGCCGCGTCGAAGAGCGCCAAACCCTGCTCGGTCGTCAACGGCGGCATCCCCGAGCGTGCCATCCGCTCCATATCGGCCCGGCTGAGCCCGGCGGTCATACCGGAGTCCTGCGCCCACGGCCCCACGCGACCGACACCGCCGGCAACCCCAGCGAGCGCCGATGGGCAGCAAGGCTGTCCAGGTAGGCGTTCGCCGCCGCGTAGTTCGCCTGCCCCGGGCTGCCCATGACACCCGAGACGCTGGCATACAACACGAAGCCGGCCAGATCTGAGCCACGGGTCAGCTCGTGCAGATGCCACGCCGCATCCGCCTTCGGCCGCAACACAATGGACAACCGGCCCGGATCCAGCGACGAGACCACACCGTCGTCAAGCACACCCGCCGTGTGCACGACCGCGGTGAGGTCGTGACCGTCCAGCACGGCGGCCAACGCGCCGCGGTCGCTCACGTCGGCCGCCGCCACCGTCACGTCGGCGCCGAGCGCGGTCAGCTCGTCGCGCAGGTCGGCCGCGCCCGGGGCGTCCGGACCACGCCGGCTGATCAGCAGCAGCCGGCGCATCCCCGCGCCACAAGATGCCGCGCCAACGCCGCACCAAGACCACCCGTCCCACCGGTGATAAGCACCGTCCGGTCCGGATCCCACTCCCGCGCGGCCGGCCCGGCATCCAGCAACGCCAGCCGCGCGACCAACACCACACCGTCCCGGACAACCGCCTGCGTCTCCCCCGCCGCGAACAACGCCGACACCACCGACGACTCAGGCTCCACAGCCGCATCCACCAGCAGGAACCGACCCGGATGCTCAGCCTGCGCCGACCGCACCAGACCCCACACCGCCGCACCGGCCAAATCATCGCCAGACACCGCACCGCGCGTCACGAAAGCCAGCCGGGCCGTCCCTGCCAACGCCTCCTGGATGACCCGCAAGGCCTCCGCCGTGACCGCGTGCACGTCCGCACCCGCGACCGGCACCACGGTCACCTCGACCTCGGCCGCCGGGGCCAGCTCGGCCGGCACCCACTCCACGTGGAAGAGCGGGTCCCGCCCGGTGTGTGTCGCGGTCGCGGGAGCGCGGAGCGTGAGCGACTCGACCGAGAGCACGGGCGCACCTTCGGCGTCGACCGCCACCAGCGACACCGCATCGTTGCCGGCGGGAGTGAGCCGCACCCGCAGGGAGGTCGCCTCGGCGGCGTGCAGCGAGACGCCGCGCCACTCGCCGGCCACCAGGTCGCCGTCGTAAGCCTCCACGACCGCGTCGACGAGGGCGGGGTGAATGCCGAAGCCGCGTACGTCGGGGAAGGAGACCTCGACCGGCTCGCCCTGCGCGGCGTCGAAGTCGAGCACCCGCTCCCCTGTGGACAGCTCACCCGAGGCGTGCCGCGTCCACGGAAGCTCCACCCCGCCGGCCGGGCGGGAGAAGATGCCCACCGCGCGCCGCCCACCGCCGTCCGGCGGGTCCACCCGCACCTGGATGACGAGCGCCTCACGCTCGGCGAGCGCCAGCGGCTCGTCGACGGTCAGCCGCTCGACCCGGGCGCAGCCGACCTCGTCGCCGGCGCGGATCGCGAGCTCCAGCAGGGCGCCGCCGCGGTGTTCGACTAGCCAGGGGTGGGTGGTGAGCGACAGCCGGCCGGTGAGCACGACCTGGTCCGAGCCGGCCACGGCGACGGCGGCGCCCAGCAGCGCGTGCCCGGCCGGCGCCAGCCCGAGCCCGGACGCGTCGCCGGTGAGCGACACCCCCGAGGGCCAGTAGCGCTGGCGCTGGAACGGGTACGTGGGCAGGGCCACCCGGCGCGCACCGGCGCCCTCGAAGAGCGGCGCCCAGTCGACCGGCGCACCGGTTACGTAGAGGCGGCCGAGTGCGGTGAGGAACGTGTCCTCTTCCGGCCGGTCCTTGCGCAGGCACGGGATGCCGTCCCCGGCGAGGGCGGCGAGCACGCCGTCCGGTCCGATCTCCAGGAACGCGGCGCCGTCGAGTGAAACGACCGCGTCGCCGAACCGCACGGTGTCGCGTACGTGCCTGACCCAGTACTCAGGGTCGGTCACGTCCCCGCCCGTGGCGATCGGGATGCGCGGCTCGTGGAAGGTGATGCCGGCGAGCGCGTCCCGGAACGGGGAGAGCATCGGGTCCATCAGCGGCGAGTGGAAGGCGTGCGACACCCGCAGGCGGGTGGCTGTCTCGAAGCGGGCGGCGATCGACAGCACCGCGCCTTCGTCGCCGGCGACCACGACGCTGGACGGCCCGTTGACGGCGGCGATGGACACGCCATCTGCCAGCAGCGGCACGACGTCGGACTCGGACGCGCGCAGCGCGACCATGGCCCCGCCGGGCGGCAGGGCCTGCATCAGCGAGGCTCGCGCCGACACCATCGCGCAGGCGTCCGGAAGCGAGAGCACGCCCGCGACGTGTGCCGCGGCTACCTCGCCGATCGAGTGGCCGGCGAGGTGGTCGGCGCGGATGCCGAAGGACGACACCAGCCGGTACAGCGCCACCTCGACCGCGAACAGCGCGGGCTGGGCCCAACCGGTCCGGTCGAGGAGGGCAGGGTCCGAGCCCCACATCACGTCCCGTACGTCGGGATCGAGGTGGGCGAGCACCTCGTCCAGCGCGTCGGCGAAGACCGGGAAGCGTTCGTACAGTCCGCGGCCCATGCCGAGCCGCTGGGAGCCCTGGCCGGAGAAGAGCATCGCGAGCGGGCGTTCACCCGCGACGCCGCGCGCCACTTCGCTCACGCCGCCCGCGGAGGCGAGGAGCACGGCCCGGTGCTCGAACGCGGTCCGTCCGGCCAGCGACGCCGCCACGTCCACGGCCGGCTCGCCGAGGTCGCGCAGGCGCGCCAGCTGCGTGTCCAGCGCCGCCTCCGACCGGGCCGAGACGGGCCACGGCACCGGCGTGGGCCGGGCGCCCGCGGGAGCGGGTGGCGGCGGTGCGGGCGCTTCGAGGATCACGTGCGCGTTCGTGCCGCTGATGCCGAACGACGACACGCCCGCCCGCCTGGGCCGGTCGAGGTCGGGCCACGCGCTCGGTGCGGTGGCGAGCGCGAGTGCGCCGGTGTTCCAGTCCACGTGGGACGACGGGGTCGAGACGTGCAGGGTCTGTGGCACGAGGCCGTACCGCATCGCCTGGACCATCTTGATGACCCCGGCGACGCCGGCGGCGGCCTGGGTGTGGCCGAGGTTGGACTTGACCGAGCCGACGAGCAGCGGATGTGCCCGTTCCCCGCCGTACGCGGCGAGCAGCGCCTCGGCTTCGATGGGGTCGCCGAGCGTGGTGCCGGTGCCGTGCGCGTCGACCGCGTCCACATCGGTGGGTGAGAGGCCGGCGCTGGCCAGCGCCTGGCGGATGACCCGCTGCTGCGACGGGCCGTTCGGGGCCGTCAGGCCGTTGGAGGCACCGTCCTGGTTGACCGCGCTTCCCCGCACCACGGCGAGGATCGGGTGGCCGTTGCGCTCGGCGTCTGAGAGCCGCTCCAGCACGAGCATGCCCACGCCCTCGGACCAGCCGGTGCCGTCCGCGTCGTCGGAGAACGCCTTGCACAGGCCATCCGGCGCCAGCCCACCCTGTCGCGTGAAGCCGGCGAAGCTCATCGGCGTGGCCATGACCGTCGCACCGCCGGCCACGGCGAGCGAGCACTCGCCCGTGCGGAGGGCCCGCGCCGCCCAGTGCAGCGCGACGAGCGAGGAGGAGCAGGCGGTGTCCACGGTGACCGCCGGCCCTTCGAGGCCGAACGTGTACGAGAGGCGGCCGGAGATGACACTCGCCGCGAGTCCCGTGCCGGCGTGCCCTTCGGTGTCCTCGTGCGACGCGAGCACGAGGTGCGCGTAGTCCTGACCGTTGGTGCCGACGAACACGCCGGTCTGGCTGCCGCGCAGCGCGGCCGGGTCGAGGGACGCGCTCTCGAACGCCTCCCAGGTGGTCTCCAGCAGCAGCCGCTGCTGCGGGTCCATGGCGAGCGCCTCGCGGGGCGAGATGCCGAAGAACGCGGGGTCGAAGTCGGGCGCGCCGTCGAGGAAGCCGCCGCGCTGTGTGGCGCTGTGCCCGGGCCCGTCGCCGGCGAGCGCGTCGAGGTCCCAGCCGCGGTCGGTGGGGAAGTCGCCGATGACGTCGCGCCCGTCGGCCAGTACCCGCCAAAGGTCTTCGGGGTTGGCGATCCCGCCCGGGAAGCGGCAGGCCATGCCGACGATGGCGACCGGCTCGTCGGTCACCGCGACGGCGGTGACCGGCCCTTCCGCGAGCCGCCCGTCGCCGAGCAGCGCGGAGAGCAGGTATTCGGCGAGCGCGCGGGGGGTCGGGTAGTCGAAGACGAGCCCGGCCGGCAGGGCCAGCGCGGTCACGGCGGTGAGCTGGTTGCGCAGCTCGACGGCGGTGAGCGAGTCGATGCCGAGGTCGCGGAACGCCTTGTCCGGGCTGACCGCCTCCTTGCCGGTGTGGCCAAGGACGCCGGCCGCGTACCCGCGCACGAGGTCCAGCAGGGCATCCACCCGCGCGGCGGCGTCGAGCCCGCGCAGCCGGCCAGCCAGCTCGGACGCCGCCGTCTCGGTCTCGCTCCGCGCCGCCTCGACCTCGTCGATGGCGCGCCTCGCCGCCGGCAGGTCGGACAGCAGCGGGCTGGGGCGGAGGCTGAGCAGCGCGGCGAGCATCTCCGGCTGCTGAAGGTCGGCGACGGCGACCGTGGGCTCGGGGTCGGTGACGACGTGCCGCAGCGCAGATACGGCCAGCGCCGGGTCGAGCGCGGCCCCACCGCCGCGCCGCCGCGCGTCCTCCACGCGGGCGTGGCCGGCCATGCCCTCGCCGGCCCAGGCGCCCCAGGCGATCGACGTGGCGGCGAGGCCGAGCGCGCGGCGGCGTTGGGCGATGGCGTCGAGCGCGGCGTTCGCGGCGGCGTAGTTGGCCTGACCCGGGTTGCCGACAGCACCGGCCGTGGAGGAGAAGAGCGCGAAGACGGCGAGGTCGAGGTCGCGGGTCAGCTCGTCGAGGACGATTGCGGAGTCCACCTTGGACCGGAAGACGCTCGCGAACCGGTCGGCGGTCAGCCCGTCCAGCATGCCGTCATCCAGGACGCCGGCCGCGTGTACGACGGCGCTGAGCGGCTGATCAGCCGGGATGGCGGCGAGCACGGCGGCGACCGCGTCCCGGTCGGCCGCGTCGCAAGCATCGACGGTGACGGTGGCGCCGAGTGCGGTGAGCTCGTCGACGAGCGCGGCCACGCCGGGCGCGTCCGGGCCACGCCGGCTCAGCAGCACCAGCCGGGCGGCGCCCCGCTGGGCGAGGTCGCGGGCAACGTGCGCGCCGAGCGCGCCGGTGCCGCCGGTGATGAGCACGGTCCCGGTGGGCGTCCAGCCGTCGCGTTCACCGGGTGGTGCCGGCACGTACCGCCGGCCGAACGCACCGGTCGCCCGGATCGCCACCTGGTCCTCGCCGGCGCCGGCGAGGACCGCCGCAAACCGCTGCGCGGCCCGCTGGTCGAGCCGCGCCGGAAGGTCGATGAGGCCTCCCCACCGGTCCGGCCGCTCCAGGGCCGCCACCCGGCCGAGTCCCCAGAGCGCGGCGGCCAGCGGCTCGGCGGGTGCGTCACCGCGCCCGATCGACACGGCGCCGCGCGTCACGGTCCACACTGGAGCGCCGATGCCGGCCGCATCGAGGGCGCGGAGCAGATCTGCCGTCGCGGTGAGCCCCAGCAGCGAGACGACACCGGCGAAGTCGCCTCCACCGGGTAGGTCATCACCCTCCCCCACCCGGACGGCTCCGGGTCCGATCGCCTCCACCACGGCCGGCACCCACGGGTCGTCGCCCGGTGCGACGACGAGCCAGCTGCCGGTCAGCGTGGAGCCGGAGAGGCCGGTGAGCGGCTTCCACCACTCCCGGTAGCACCAGGAGTCCACCGTGGACTCGGCGCGGCGGCGGGCCCGCCAGGCGGAGAGGGCGGGTACCAGCGCCGCGAGGGTCTCACCGTCGAGGCCGAGCGCTCCGCTCAGCGACGTGACGTCCTGCCGCTCGACGGCGAGCCAGAAGGCGGCGTCGACGGGATCCTGCCCGGCCGGGTACGCCATGCCGGCAGAGTCGGGCCAGAAGCGCTGGTGCTGGAAGGGGTATGTCGGCAGGTCCACGCGCCGAGCGCCGCTGGCGGCGAAGGCCGGGGCCCAGTCGACGCTCACGCCGGTCACGTGGAGCCGGGCGAGGGCGGTCAGAAACGCCGCCTCCTCGGACCGGTCCTTGCGCAGCACCGGCACACCACCGGTCAGCGCCGACAGCGTCCCATCCGGCCCGATCTCCACCACGGTCGCCCCACCCAACGCCGTAACCGCGTCGGCGAAACGGACCGTGTCCCGCACATGCCTGACCCAGTACTCAGGATCAGTCACATCACCGCCTGCCACCACCGGGATGGCCGGCTGCGCGAACGTCAAGCCCGACACCACGGCCCGGAAGTCGTCGAGCATCGGCTCCATCAACGGTGAGTGGAACGCGTGCGACACCCGCAACCGCGTCGCCTTCTCAAACCGCGAAGCCACCGCCAACACCGCAGCCTCATCACCCGCGACCACCACGCTGGAAGGCCCGTTCACGGCAGCGATCGACACGCCCTCGGTCAGCAGCGGCAGCACGTCAGACTCGGCGGCCCGCAACGCCACCATCGCCCCACCAGCCGGCAACGCCTGCATCAACGACGCACGCGCCGACACCAGACGGCAGCCGTCCTCCAACGACAACACACCCGCGACATGCGCCGCCGCCACCTCACCGATCGAATGACCCGCAACGTGATCCGGACGCAGACCAAACGACGACATCAGCCGGAACAGCGCCACCTCAACCGCGAACAACGCCGGCTGCGCCCACCCCGTCCGCTCCAACAGCTCACCGTCGACACCCCACATGGCATCCCGCACACCCGGATCCAGCTGCGACAGCACCTCGTCCAACGCCTCCGCGAAGACCGGGAAACGCGCGTACAGCTCACGACCCATACCCAGCCGCTGCGAACCCTGACCGGAGAAGAGCATCGCCAGCTCGCCCGGGCGGGCGGCGCCGCGAGCGACCTCGGTGACACCACCGGCCGAGGCGAGCAGGACCGCCCGGTGCTCGAACAACGCCCGGCCGGCGAGGGACAGCCCCACGTCCGCGCGGGGCAGGTCGAGGTCGCCGAGCCGGCCGATCTGCGCGTCGAGGGCGGCTTCGGACTTGGCGGATACCGGCCACGGTACGAGCGCGGGCTGGTCGGCGAGGGCAGGAGCGGGCGCCGGGGTGGGTGCCTCCAGGATCACGTGGGCGTTCGTGCCGCTGAGACCGAACGACGAGACGCCCGCCCGGCGAGGGCGCTGCGTCGAGGGCCACTCGGTGGCCGACACCGCGAGCGCGACCGAGCCAGCCGTCCAGTCCACGTGGGACGAGGGTGCGGAGACGTGGAGGGTCTGCGGCAGCACGCCGTGCCGCATGGCCAGGATCATCTTGATCATGCCGGCGACGCCGGCCGCTGCCTGTGTGTGGCCGATGTTCGACTTGATCGAGCCGAGCAGCAGCGGCCGCTCCCGCTCCTGCCCGTACGTGGCGAGCAGCGCCTGCGCCTCGATCGGATCGCCCAGCGCGGTACCGGTGCCGTGTGCCTCGACAGCGTCCACTTCGGAGGCCGCGAGGCCAGCGTTGGCGAGCGCCTGCCGGATGACCCGCTGCTGGGAGGGGCCGTTCGGCGCGGAGAGCCCGTTGGAGGCGCCGTCCTGGTTGACGGCGGAGCCGCGCAGCACGGCCAGGATCTCGTGGCCCTGCCGGACGGCGTCAGACCGCCGTTCGAGCACGAGCACGCCGACGCCCTCGGACCAGCCGGTGCCGTCGGCGTCGTCGCTGAACGCCTTGCAGCGCCCGGTCGGCGTGAGCCCGCCCTGGCGGCCGAAGCCGGCGAAGTTCATCGACGTGGACATGACCGTCACACCGCCGGCGAGCGCCATCGTGCACTCGCCGCCGCGCAGCGCCTGTGCGGCCAGGTGCACCGCGACGAGCGACGACGAGCAGGCGGTGTCGACGGTGAGGGCCGGCCCTTCGAAGCCGAAGGTGTACGAGACGCGACCGGAGATGACCGCGCCGGCCAGGCCGGTACTGGCGTGCCCCTCCATGTCCTCGGCTGACTGGAGCATCAGGTTGGAGTAGTCCTGGCCGCTGGCGCCGATGAACACGCCAGTGCGGCTGCCGCGCAGGCGGGTGGCGTCGATCCCGCCGCGTTCCATCGCCTCCCACGCCGCCTCCAGCAGCACCCGCTGCTGCGGGTCCATCGCCAGCGCCTCACGCGGCGAGATGCCGAAGAAGCCGGGGTCGAAGTCGGTCGCGTCGTAGAGGAAGCCACCCTCGCGTACAGCGCCAGCGAGCATGTCGAGGTCCCAGCCGCGGTCGGTCGGAAACGCGGAGATGGCGTCGCCGCCGGCGATGAGCAGCTGCCAGAGGTCGTCCGGCCCGCGGACACCGCCGGGATAGCGGCAGCTCATACCGACCACGACGATCGGGTCGTCGGTGAGCGCGGCGGCGTCCGGGGTGGCGGTGACGACGTCGCCGGCACCGACGAGCTGCTCCAGCAGGTGCGCGGCGAGCAGCGCCGGGGTCGGGTAGTCGAAGACGAGCGTCGCGCTGAGCCGCAGGCCGGTGGCGGCGGCGAGGCGGTTGCGCAGCTCGACCGCGGTGAGCGAGTCGACGCCGAGCTGCCGAAACTCCCGCTCCGCCTCGACACCGTCGGCCGACGCGTGGCCGAGCACCGTGGCGGCCTCGGCGCGGACGAGGTCGGTGACGAGCCGTACCCTCTCGGTCTCTTTAATGCCCGCGAGCCGGCGGCCGAGCGCGGCGCCCGCCTGGCTCGCGCCCGCCGCGGCCCGCCTCCCGCTGCGAAACAGGCCGCGCAGGATCGGTGGAACCGTGGCCGGTGCGGCACCGCGTCCACTCTGGAGGCCAACCGGCACGACGACCGCCTCGTCCACGCCGGTCGCGGCGTCGAAGAGCGCGAGGCCCTGCGGCACGGTCAGCGGCGGCATGCCGGAGCGGGCCATCCGCTCCATGTCGGCGTCGGTGAGGTTGCTCGTCATGCCGGTGTCCTGGGCCCAGGCGCTCCAGGCGAGCGAGTGTGCGGGAAGGCCCTGGCCGCGCCGGTGGAGGCGAGCGCGTCGAGGAAGGCGTTGCCGGCCGCGTAGTTGGCCTGGCCCGGGCTGCCCATCACGCCGGACACCGAGCTGTAGAGCAGGAAGCCGGACACGTCGAGGTCGCGGGTCAGCTCGTGCAGGTGCCAGGCGGCGTCCACTTTGGGCCTGAGCACTGTGGAGAGCCGGTCGGGTGTGAGGGAGCCGATCACGCCGTCGTCGAGGACGCCCGCGGTGTGTACGACGGCGGTGAGTGGATGGGCGGCCGGCACGGCCGAGAGCACGGCGGCGAGGCTGTCCCGGTCGGCGACGTCGCAGGCGGCCACGGTCACGGTGGCGCCGAGCCCTTCCAGCTCCTCGCGGAGTGTGGCCGCGCCGGGCGCCTCGACGCCACGCCGCGAGGCGAGCACGAGGTGGCGCAGTCCCTGGCTCACCACGTGCCGGGCCAGCTCCGCGCCGAGACCGCCGGTACCGCCGGTGATGAGCACCGTGCCGTTGGGGTCCATGACGCGTGGCATGGTGAGCACTATCTTGCCGACGTGCCTGGCGAGGCTCATGAAGCGGAACGCCTCGCGGGACCGCCGCACGTCCCAGCTCGCGATCGGCAGCGGCCGCAGGGCTTCACCACGGAAGAGCTCGACGAGCTCCAGCAGCATCGACTGGATGCGGTCGGGGTCGACCCAGCCCAGGTCGAAGGCGTGGTAGGCGATTCCCGGCAGGCCCGCGGGGTCGCGGATGTCGGTCTTGCCCATCTCCAGGAAGCGGCCGCCCTCGCCGAGCAGGGCCAGCGACGCGTCCACGAACTCGCCGGCGAGCGCGTTCAAGACGACGTCCACTGTGGAGAACTGGGACGCGAAGTCGAGCGTGCGCGAGGAGGCGATGTGCGCGTCGTCCAAGCCGAACGAGCGCAGCACGTCCCACTTGCCCTCGCTCGCCGTCGCGAACACCTCCGCGCCCAGGTGCTTGGCGAGCTGGATCGCCGCCATGCCGACCCCACCGGCACCCGCGTGGACGAGCACCTTCTCCCCGGGTCGCAGGGTGGCGAGGTCGTGCAGCGCGAAGTAGGCGGTCAGGAAGACAAGCGGTACCGACGCGGCGGTCTCGTCCGTCCACGCCTGCGGGGTCTTCGTGAGGAACCGTTCGTCGGTGACGCCAAGCGGGCCGAACCCGCCGAACAGCATCCCCATCACCCGGTCACCCGGCCGCAGCCCGGACACCTCAGGACCCACCTCGGCCACCACACCAGCGGCCTCAGAACCGAACAGCCCCGCCTCACCCGGATACATGCCCAACGCATTGAGCACATCCCGGAAGTTGAGACCCGCCGCCGCGATGGCGACGCGCACGTCCCGGCCGGCGAGCGGGCGGGATGCCTCCGGGCACGGCGTCAGCGCCAGCCCGTCGAGGCTGCCCTTGCGCGTGCTGTCCAGCCGCCACGGCACTCCGACGGGCGGCACGAGACCGGGACCGGACGAGAGCCGGGCGAGTCGGCCGACGCGGGCCACGCCGCCACGGACCACCGCCTGCGTCTCGCCCGCCGCGGCGAGCAGCGCGAGCTCATCGAGTACCGGTGCGGTCGGATCGGTGTCGTCCAGGTCGACGAGGAAGAACCGGCCGGGATTCTCGCTCTGCGCCGACCGCACGAGGCCCCAGACGGCCGCCGCGGGGAGGTCGCGCACCGGCTGCCCATCCACGGGTACGGCGCCACGGGTCACGAGCATCAGGCACGACTCGGCGAACCGCTCCTCGGCGAGCCACTCCTGGACGGTGGCGAGCGCGGCCGTGACCGCCTCGTGCACGACCTCTGGCCCGGTCACCTCGCCGCCGATGACCGGGAAAACGGCGATGTCCGGCGCCTCCGCCAGGTCGGCGAGGGCCGGCACGGTGGTGTCGAGGTACGGGATCGGCGCCGCGGCGACCGCCGCCCAGCGGGCTCCTTCGGCGGATCCCTCGACCGGCTCGGCGACCCAGTCGAGCGACAGGAGCGAGTCGCCTTCCCGCCCGTTCGCGACCGGTCCGGCGGCGGCCGGGCGCAGTGCGAGCGCCTCGACGGCGATCACCGGTGCACCCTCGACGTCCACAGCCGTCACCGAGACGGTGTCGCCGCTGACCCGGGTGAGCCGGACCCGCAGCGCCGTCGCGCCCGAGGCGTACAGGGACACGCCGCTCCAGGCGAACGGGAGCCGGCCCTCGTGCGCGGCGTCGGCGTCCAGGTGCATGCCGGTGTGCAGGGCGGAGTCGAGCAGTCCAGGGTGGATGCCGAACGCGGCGGCGTCCCGCACGCCGTCCGGCAGGGTCACCTCCGCGTACACCTCGCCGTCGCGCCGCCACGCCGCGCGCACGCACCGGAACGACGGGCCGTACACGAGCCCGCTCTCGGCGAACCGCTCGTAGAAGCCGTCCAGGTCGACCGGCTCGGTTCCAGCGGGCGGCCACGCCGAGGTGTCCAGGGTGGACGCGCGTACCGCACCGGTTGCCGCGAAGCCGTGCGCGTGCTGTGTCCACGCCTCGTCCGGGCCGTCCGCGGGCCGGGAGAAGACGCCGACCGGGCGGCGGCCTGTGTCGTCGGCCGCGCCGACCCACACCTGCACCGCCACCGCACCCCGCTCGTCGAGCGCCAGCGGCATCGCCTGGGTCAGCTCGTCCACCCGGTCGCACCCGGCCTGGTCGGCGGCGCGCATCGCGAGCTCGAGCACGCCCGCGCCGGGCACGACGACGGTGCCGTGCACCACGTGGTCGGCCAGCCATGGGTGGGTGGCGAGCGAGAGCAGGCCCGTCATCACCAGCTCGCCGGAGCCAGCGACGGTCATCGCGGCGCCCAGCATCGGATGCTCCGCCGCGGCCAGCCCCAGCCCGGTGGCGTCGCCGGCGCGGACGGAGACCGCGGGCCAGAAGCGCTCGTGCTGGAAGGCGTAGGTGGGCAGGGCGACCCGGCGCGCCCCGCTGCCGTCGAAGAGGGGGGCGAAATCCACCGTGGCGCCGGCCACGAAGAGCCCGGCGAGCGCCGCGACGGTCGCGACCTCCTCACCGCGGTCCTTGCGGAGCATCGGCACGGTGGCGACGGGGCGTGCCACCTCGGCAAGGCAGTCCTGTGCCATCGCGGTCAGCACGCCGTCCGGCCCGAGTTCCAGGAGGGCGCCGACGCCCTCGGCGGCCATGCTCCGCACCCCGTCGGCAAAGCGGACCGCCTCGCGCACGTGCCTGACCCAGTACTCAGGGTCGGTCACGTCGCCGGCCGCTACGACCGGGATCTCGGGCGGGCTGAAGGTGAGGTCGCGGACGGCCGCCCGGAACGCGTCCAGCATCGGGTCCATCAGCGGCGAGTGGAACGCGTGCGACACCCGCAGCCGCGTGCTCTTGGCGAAGCGGGCCGCGACCGGCGCCACGGCCTCCTCCGCGCCGGCGATGACGACGGCGGCCGGGCCGTTGACCGCGGCGATCGAGACGCCCTCGGTCAGCAGCGGCGTCACCTCAGCCTCGGACGCGCGGAGCGCGACCATCGCGCCGCCCGGCGGGAGCGCCTGCATGAGCGACGCGCGCGCCGAGACGAGCGCGGCGGCGTCCGCGAGCGACAGCACGCCGGCCACGTGGGCCGCCACCACCTCGCCGATCGAGTGTCCACCCACCACATCCGGCCGTACGCCGAACGACTCGGCCAGCCGGTAGAGGGCGACCTCGACGGCGAAGAGTGCCGGCTGCGCGTATCCGGTGCGGGCGAGCAGGTCGGCGTCGTCGCCCCACATCACCGCGCGGACCTCGGGGTCGAGGTGGGACAGTGCCTCGTCCAGCGCGGTGGCGAAGGCGGGGAACCTGTCGTAGAGCTGCCGGCCCATGCCCAGCCGCTGCGAGCCCTGCCCGGCGAAGAGCACGCCAAGCTTCGTGCGTCCCGTGGCGGCGCCGGTGACCACCCCCGGTGCGGTGCCGCTGGCCACCCAGGCGGTGAGGGCGTCGCGCAGCGCGCCACGGTCCGGCACGACGGCGGCGAGCCGGTGCGTGAGCCGCGCACGCGTCGTCACCAGCGAGTGCGCGAGGTCCACCCCGGCCGCCTCGGGCTCGCGGTCCAGGTGCGCCAGCAGCGCGGCCGCCTGGTCACGCAGCGCGTCCGCGGTGTGGCCGGACAGCACGTAGGGCAGCGGGCCGGTCCCCGCCCACACGGACTCGCCGTCGGCGGCAGCCGGCGCGCGCTCGATGATGACGTGGGCGTTGGTGCCGCTGACACCGAAGGACGAGACGCCCGCCCGCCACGGCCGGTCGACCTCCGGCCAGGCTGACTCGGCGGTCAGCAGTCGCACCGCGCCGGCCGACCAGTCCACATGCGACGACGGCCGGTCGACGTGCAGCGTCTTCGGTACCACGCCGTGCCGCATCGCCTGGACCATCTTGATGATGCCGGCGACGCCAGCGGCGGCCTGGGTGTGGCCGATGTTCGACTTGACGGAGCCGAGCAGCAGCGGCCGCTCCCGGTCGCGCCCGTACGTGGCGAGGATGCTGCGCGCCTCGATCGGGTCGCCGAGCGGCGTGCCGGTACCGTGCGCCTCCACGACGTCCACGTCGGACGGTGCGAGGCCGGCGGAGGCCAGCGCATCGCGGATGACCCGCTGCTGCGCACGCCCGCTCGGCGCGGTGAAGCCGTTGGAGGCGCCGTCCTGGTTGACGGCCGAGCCGCGTACGACGGCGAGCACGTCGTGTCCGTTGCGCTGGGCGTCGGAGAGCCGTTCGAGCAGCAGAAGGCCGACCCCTTCGGACCAGCCGGTGCCGTCGGCGGCGTCGGCGAACGCCTTGCACCGCCCGTCGCGCGCCAGCCCGCCCTGCCGGCTGAACTCCAGCAGCGGCCCCGGCGTCGCCATGATGTTCACGCCGCCGGCGAGGGCGAGCGTGCACTCGCCGGTGCGCAGCGCGTGTACCGCCAGGTGCAGCGCGACAAGCGACGAGGAGCAGGCGGTGTCGACGGTGAGCGCCGGCCCTTCCAGGCCGAGCGTGTACGACAGCCGCCCGGACGTCGCGCTCGCCGCGATCCCGGTGCCGACGTCGCCGGTGGCGTCGTCGAGCGACCGCATCATCAGGTAGGCGTAATCCTGCCCGTTCGTGCCGACGTAGACTCCGGTGCGGCTGCCGCGCAGCCCGGTCGGATCGATGCCCGCGCGCTCCAGCGCCTCCCACGCCGTCTCCAGCAGCAGCCGCTGCTGCGGGTCCATCGTGAGCGCCTCGCGCGGCGAGATGCCGAAGAAGCCCGGGTCGAAGTCGGCGACGCAGCTGAGAAAACCGCCCTGCTGGCTGACGGCCATACCGCGCTCGTCGACCTCGCCGGTGCCGAGCACGTCGACGTCCCAGCCCCGGTCGGTCGGAAAGCCGGACATCGCGTCGCGGCCGCCGGCCACGAGCTCCCAGAGGTCCTCCGGCGAGTACACCTCACCCGGGAAGCGGCACGCCATCCCGACGATGGCGATCGGCTCGGTGGCCGCCGCGACGAGCTGGCGGTTTTGCCGGCGGAGCCGCTCGGTCTCCTTGACGGCAGCCCGCAGCGCCTCGACAACCTTCTCGCTGGAGGTGTTCATGCTCAGCTCCGTCAGTCGTGCGCCGGGTCGGGCGCCCCGTCGAGCGCCGCCCGCACCAGGTCGTCCACGGACATCGAGTCGATCAGCTCGGCGTCGCCGTCCGCGGCGGGCGCCGCGGCACCGTCGTGTCCGGCGAGCTGCAGCAGCGGTTCCAGCACGCCCACCTCGCGGAGCCGGGCCAGTGGCACGCTGGCGAGCAGCGCCCGGATCCTGGCCTCCTCGCCGTCGGCCTCGGTGCCGCCGTCCTGTTCGGGCAGCAGCTCGCCGAGTACGTGCTCGGCGAGCGCGGCCGGCGTGGGATGGTCGAAGACCAGCGTCGAGGGAAGGCTCAGGCCGGTGACGAGGTTGAGCTGGTTGCGCAGCTCCACGGTGGCCAGAGAGTCGAAGCCCAGGTCACGGAAGGGGCGATCGGCGCCGACCGCCTCCACGTCCGGCTGGCCGAGCACGTCGGCGCAGCGGCCCCGGACCAGGTCGAGCACCGCGTCCAGCCGGCCGGCGCGGGGCAGCGACAGCAGGTGTTCGCGAAGCTCGCCCTCGTCCGGCAGGTCCGCGGCATCCGGATCGGTGGCGCCGGGCAGATCGCGCAGCAGGGGACCGGGACGCCCGCCGCCCATGCCGCGTCCGGCCGGGACGGCGGCGACGAGCGTGGCGGGCTCGCCCTCGGCGACCAGCTGCCACATGGCGGTACAGGCGAGGTCCGGGTCCATCGTGGCGATGCCGGCGCGGCGAGTGGCCTGCTCCGCCTCGGTGCTGCCGGCCATGCCACCGCCTCCCCAGGCGCCCCAGGCGATGGAGGTCGCGGCGCGACCGGCGGCGCGGCGCCGCTCGGCGAGCGCGTCGAGCACCGCGTTCGCGGCGGTGTAGTTGGCCTGCCCCGGATTGCCGACGACGGCGGAGGCGGAGGAGAAGAGCACGAACGCCTCGGCGTCCGGGACGAGCTCGTCCAAGGCCAGTGCGGCCTCCACCTTGGACCGGAAGACCGCCGCGAACCGGTCCGGCGTCAGCCGGTCGAGGACGCCGTCGTCGAGGACACCGGCCGTGTGTACGACCGCGTTGACCGGCTGCTCAGCCAGCAGCGCGGCGAGCGCGGTCCGGTCGGCGACGTCGCAGGCGGCGACCGTGACCCGGGTGCCGAGCGCGGCCAGCTCGTCCCGCAGCTGCGCCGCTCCCGGCGCGTCGAGTCCGCGGCGGCTGGCCAGGATCAGATGGTCGGCTCCGTCACGGGCGAGCCGCCGGGCGACGTGCCCGCCGAGCGCGCCGGTGCCGCCGGTGATGAGCACGGTGCCGCGCGGCTCCCAGACCCGTGCCGGCTCCGGTGCGGGTGCCGGCAGCAGCCGCCGGCCGAAGAGGGCGGACGGTCGCACGGCCACCTGGCTCTCGCCGTCGAGGCCGGCGAGAACCGCCGCGAGGCCGGTGGCGGCGCGCTCGTCGACGGTGTCCGGCAGGTCGACGAGGCCGCCCCACCGCTCGGGGTACTCCAGGGCGGCGACCGCTCCGAGGCCCCAGACGGCCGCCTGCTCGGGGGCGCGTACCGGATCGGTGCGCCCGACGGAGACGGCGCCCCGCGTGAGGCACCACAGTGGAGCGGCGATGCCCGCGTCGCCGAGCGCCTGTACGGCGGTCGCGGCCAGCGGGGCGTCGGCGGTGGGCAGGAGCAGCACACCCGCGAATGGACCCTCGACCGCGCGCAGCCGCTCGGTCAGCGCGGAGCGGTCCGGTGTGGACACGTCGAGGCGTACCGCGTCGAGGAGGCCGTCCAGCCAGGTGGCGTCCGAGCCGTCCGGCACGAGCGCGAGCCAGCGACCCGGCACCGAGGCGGCGGACGGGCGGCTCAGGGGCTTCCACGTGACGCGGAAACGCCAGCTGTCGACCACGTCCTTGTCGCGCTTCTGGCCGCGCCAGTCGAGCAGGGCGGGCAGTACCTTCGCGAGCGCGTCACCCTCGACGTCCAGGATGGACTCCAGGGCGGTGAAGTCCTCGCCGGCGACAGCGGCCCAGAAGCGCTCGTCCGACCCGTCCGCCCCGGCCGGTGCCGCGGCGCGTGGCATGGCGTCCGGCCAGTAGCGCTGGCGCTGGAAGCCGTACGTGGGCAGGTCGACGGCACGGGCGCCGGTACCGGCGAAGAACCCGGCCCAGTCGACGCGCACACCCTGTGTGTGCAGGCGGGCGACGGCGGCCACGAGGCTCGCATCCTCGTCGCGCTCCTTGCGCAGGGCCGGCACGACGGTGGCCGTGTCCGGCAGGGACTCGCGGGCCATGGCCGACAGCACGCCGTCCGGCCCGAGCTCGACGAAGGCCGTCGCACCGCGCTCGGCGAGCGCCCGCACGCCGTCGGCGAAGCGCACGGCCTCGCGCGCGTGCCGCACCCAGTAGTCCGGCGAGGTGATGTCGCCGGCCGCCACGACCGGGATGCGCGGCTCGGCGAACGACAGTCCCTTCACGACGGCGGCGAAGTCGTCGAGCATCGGGTCCATCAGCGGCGAGTGGAAGGCGTGCGAAACCCGCAGCCGCGTCGATTTGTCAAACCGCGCCGCCACCGCGAGCACGGCCTCCTCGGCGCCGGCGATGACGACCGACCGCGGCCCGTTGACCGCGGCGATGGACACGTCGTCGTGCAGCAGTGGCAGTACCTCGGCCTCGGTGGCCCGCAGCGCGACCATCGCACCGACCTCGGGCAGCGCCTGCATGAGCCGCGCCCGCGCCGAGACGAGCCGGCAGGCGTCCACAAGGGAGAGCACTCCGGCCACGTGCGCTGCGGCGATCTCGCCGATGGAGTGCCCGGCCAGCAGGTCGGGACGCAGGCCCCACGACTCGGTGAGGCGGAAGAGGGCGACCTCGACCGCGAAGAGCGCCGGCTGGGCGTGACCGGTCTGGTTGAGCGCGTCGCCGTCGTCGCCCCACATCACCGCGCGGAGGTCGGGGTCGAGGTGGGCGAGGACGGCGTCGAGCGCGTCCGCGAAGACGGGGTACCGCTCGTACAGGCCGCGTCCCATGCCGAGCCGCTGCGAGCCCTGGCCGGCGAAGAGGAAGGCCAGCTTGCCCGGCCGGGCGGCCTTGTCCTGCAGCACGTGCGGCACCCGCTCGCCGCCGGCCACCGCCGCGAGCCCGGAGAGCAGTGCCTCGCGGTCGCCGGCGAGCACGGCCGCACGGTGCTCGAACGCGGACCGGGTTGTCGCCGCGGAGTACGCCAGGTCGGCGAGGCTCGTGTCGCCACCGTCTCCGACCCGGGCCAGCAGCCGCGTCGCCTGCTCGCGGAGCGCGGCGGGGGTGCGCGCGGAGAGCACCACCGGCAGCACGCCCGGCTCGCGGGTGGCCGGTGCCGGCTCGTCCGGTGCCGGCGGCTGTTCGAGGATCACGTGCGCGTTGGTGCCGCTCGCTCCGAACGAGGAGACACCCGCCCGGCGCGGCCGGTCCACGCCGGGCCACGGCGTCCGCGACGTCAGCACCGAGACCGCGCCGGACGACCAGTCCACGTGCGACGACGGGGCGTCGACGTGCAGGCTCTTCGGCAGCACGCCGTGGTGGAGCGCCTGGACCATCTTGACGATGCCGGCGACACCGGCGGCGGCCTGGGTGTGCCCGATGTTCGACTTGACCGTGCCGACGAGCAGCGGCCGCTCCCGGTCCCGCCCGTACGTCGCCAGCAGCGCCTGCGCCTCGATCGGATCGCCCAGCGTGGTGCCCGTACCATGCGCCTCGACGGCGTCCACATCGGAGGGTGACAGGCCGGCGGCGGCCAGCGCGCGGCGGATGACCCGCTGCTGCGCCGGTCCGCTCGGAGCGGTGAGGCCGTTGGAGGCGCCGTCCTGGTTGATCGCGCTGCCGCGCACGACGGCGAGCACGGTGTGGCCGAGCCGGCGCGCGTCGGAGAGCCGCTCGACGACGAGCATGCCCACGCCCTCGGACCAGCCGGTGCCGTCCGCCGTGTCGGAGAACGCCTTGCACCGACCGTCCGACGACAGCGCACCCATCTCGCCGAACTCCACGAACACCATCGGCGTCGCCATCACGGTCACGCCGCCGGCGAGGGCCATCGCGCACTCGCCGTTGCGTACCGACTGGGCGGCCAGGTGCAGCGCGACGAGCGACGAGGAGCAGGCCGTGTCCACGGAGACCGTCGGGCCTTGCAGGCCGAACGTGTACGCCACCCGGCCGGACAGCAGGCTCGCGGACTGCGCGGTCTGCCACTGTCCGGTCTGCTCGGCGGGCGGGCGGTAGTCGCCGCTGCCGCCGCCGACGAAGACGCCGACGTCGGTGCCGCGCAGCCCGGCCGGGTCGATTCCGGCCCGCTCCAGCGCCTCCCAGGTCGCCTCCAGCACGAGCCGCTGCTGCGGGTCCATCACCAGCGCCTCGCGCGGCGAGATGGCGAAGAAGTCGGGGTCGAAGTCGGCGACGTCGTAGAGGAAGCCGCCGCGGTACCCGAGCGCGTCGAGGTCCCAGCCCCGGTCCGTGGGAAGGTCGCCGGTGGCGTCGACCTCGTCCACCACCAGCCGCCACAGGTCCTCCGGCGACCGGACGCCGCCCGGGTAGCGGCAGCTCATGCCGACGATCACGATCGGGTCGTCCGCTGTGGACACCGCGACCGGCGGGGTGTCCTCGGGGCGGGTCTCGCCGCCGAGCAGCTCGTCCCGCACGTACCCGGCCAGCGCCTCGGGCGTCGGGTAGTCGAAGGCGAGCGTCGCCGGCAGGCTGAGCCCCGTCGCGGCGGCGAGCTGGTCGCGGAGGTCGACCGCGGTCAGCGAATCGAACCCGAGGTCCTTGAACGGCCAGTCCGGCTCGATCGCGTCCGGCCCGGCGTGACCGAGCACGGTGGCGACCTTCTCCCGGACCAGGGCCAGCACCGCCTCGGGCCGCTCCCCCTCGGGCAGGCTCAGCAACCTCGCCCGGAGGTCGGCCGCGGCGGAACGCTCCTCGCGGCTCGCGGCCTCGATGGCGGCCCGCGCCTCCGGCAGCGCGGACAGCAGCCGGCTCGGGCGCGCCGCGGTGAAGGCGGGCGCGAAGCGGTCCCAGACCACGTCGGCGAGGGTGACCGCGGTGGCCCCGTCCGCGACGGCCGCGCCGAGGGCGGCCATGGCCAGGTCGGGGTGCATCGCGGGCAGGCCGTTGAGCTGTGCGTGGGTGCCCTTGCCGGTCTCCGGCCCGGCGTCGACGCCGGCCCAGGCGCCCCACGACACGGACAGCGCGGTCGCGCCCCGGTCCCGGCGGCGCCGGGCCAGCGCGTCGACCACCGCGTCGACGGAGGCCTCCGCGCTCTGGCCGCGGAACCCGTACACGCCGGCAATCGATCCGAAGAGGACGAACGCGTCGAGCGGCCGGGCGCCGAGGACGGCGTCCAACGTGGCGACCCGGTCCATCACGGCCGCGACCGCGGCTGCCTGCCCGGGCGCCTCGCCGGGTTCGTCGCCGGCCAGCACGACGGCGGTCAGCGGCGCGCTCGGCGGTACGGCGTCGAGGAGGGCGGCGAGGGCGTTGCCGTCGCCGAGGTCGCAGGCTTGGATGGTCACCCGCGTGGCCAGCTCGCCGCGCAGCTCGTCGGCGGCCGGGCCGTCATGGCCGGTCAGCAGCAGGTGCTCGGCGCCCTGAGCGGCGAGCCAGCGCGCCACCCGGGAGCCCATCGGCGTGGTGCCACCGACGACGAGCACGGTGCCGGTCGGCTTCCACGTGCGGCCGGAGCCGGGTGTCGCGGGGCGTACCAGCCGTCGCGCGAGCGGGCCGGTGGCGCGGATCGCGACCTGGTCCTCGTCGCCGCCGAGGAGCGAGGCGAGGTTTGCGGCCGCGGGTCCATCGAGGACGTCGGGCAGGTCGACCAGGCCGCCCCAGCGGTCGGGTTGCTCCAGGGCGGCGACCCGTCCCTGACCCCACACCAGCGCCTGTCCCGCCTCCCGCAGGCGGTCCCCCTCGCCGGATGCCACGGCACCTCGCGTGAGGCACCAGAGCGGCGCGTCGATACCGGTGAGGGCGGGCAGGAGGTTTGCCGGCCAGGACTCCTCCGGCGGCAGGCCCGACCCGAGTGCCAGCAGCGAGACGACGCCGGTGAAGGTACGGCCGCGCAGGGACGGCAGGTCCGCGACCGTCACTGACTGCGCGCTCAACGCCTCGCGGACCCACTCGGCCTCGGGCTGCTCGGGGCGGGCGAGCACGAGCCACGAGCCGGCCGGCGTCCGGTCCGGTACGGCGATCGGCTCCCAGGTGACCTCGTAGCGCCAGCCGTCCACGATGGAGCGCTCCTGCCGGCGGCGGCGCCAGGAGGAGAGGGCGGGTACCACCGTCGAGAGGGCGGCGCCGTCGACCTCCAGGGCGGACGAGAGCGAGTCCACGTCCTCCCGCTCGACCGCCGACCAGAACTCGGCGTCCACCGGATCGACTGCTCCCGGCCGGGGTGCCGGCGACGGCCAGAACCGCTCGCGCTGGAACGCGTAGGTCGGCAGGTCGACCCGGCGCGCGCCGGCGAACAGCGGCTTCCAGTCCACGTCCACCCCGGCGACGTGCAGGCGGGCCAGCGCGGTCAGCAGCGCGGGCTCCTCGTCGCGGTCCTTGCGCAGGGTCGGTATGGCGCTGCCGGTGAGCCCGGCGAGCACTCCGTCCGGTCCGATCTCCAGGAGCGTCGCGTCGCCGATCGCCGAGACCGCGTCGGCAAACCGCACGGTGTCCCGCACGTGCCTGACCCAGTACTCAGGATCGGTCACCTCCCCGGCGGCGGCGATCGGGATGCGCGGCTCGTGGAGGGTGATGCCGGCGATCGCGTCCCGGAACGGGGCGAGCATCGGCTCCATCAGCGGGGAGTGGAACGCGTGTGACACCCGCAGCTTGCGGCTCTTCGGAAACTTGCGGGCGATCCTCCGTACCGCCTTCTCCTCGCCGGCGATGACGACGGACGCCGGCCCGTTCACCGCCGCGATCGACACCTCACCGGTGAGCAGCGGTGCGACCTCGTCCTCGGTGGCCGGCACGGCGACCATCGCGCCGCCCGCCGGCAGGGCCTGCATGAGCGACGCACGGGCGGAGACGAGGCGGCAGGCGTCCGGCAGTGACAGCACACCGGCCACGTGCGCGGCCGCGATCTCGCCGATCGAGTGGCCGGCGAGGTGGTCCGGCGTCACGCCGAACGACTCGACGAGGCGGTACAGGGCCACCTCGACGGCGAAGAGGGCGGGCTGGGCGTGGCCGGTCTGGTTCAGCAGGTCGGCGTCACCGCCCCACATCACGTCCCGCAGGCCGGTGTGGAGGTGTTCGAGCACCTCGTCGAGGGCGGTGGCGAAGACCGGGAACCGGTGGTACAGCTCGCGACCCATGCCGAGCCGTTGTGAGCCCTGTCCGGCGAAGAGGAACGCGGTCCGCCCGAGCGTCCTGGGCGCCGCGCCGCGCGCCACCTCCGCGGTGCCGGTGGGGCTCGCGAGCAGGACGGCCCGGTGTGTGAACGCGGCGCGGGCGGTGGCGAGCGTGTACCCGACGTCGAGCGGGGACAGCCCGTCGACCGCGGCGCTCAGCCGCTCGACCTGCGTCTCCAGCGCTTCGGCGGTGCGGCCGGAGACGAGCCACGGCACGAGCGCCGGCGTCGCCGCGTCCCGGTCGTCCAGTGCGGACGCGGCCGGGGCAGCCTCGACCACGACGTGCGCGTTGGTGCCGGAGACGCCGAACGCGGAGACACCCGCGCGGCGGGGGTGGCCGTTCTGCGGCCACGGCGCCGGCTCGCCCAGCAGCGCCACCGGCCCGGCCGTCCAGTCCACATGCGATGACGGCGGGTCGGCGTGCAGCGTGCGTGGCAGCAGGCCGTGCCGCATCGCGAGCACCATCTTGATGACGCCGGCGACACCCGCGGCGGCCTGGGTGTGGCCGAGGTTGGACTTGACCGAGCCGAGCCACAGTGGCCGCTCCCGGTCCGGGCCGAAAGTGGCCAGCAGCGCGTGCGCCTCGATCGGGTCGCCGAGCGTGGTGCCTGTGCCGTGCGCCTCGACCGCGTCGATGTCGCCCGGGCTCAGGCCGGCGTCGGCAAGCGCGTGGCGGATGACCCGCTGCTGCGCCGGTCCGTTCGGCGCGGTGAGGCCGTTGGAGGCGCCGTCCTGGTTGACCGCCGAGCCGCGCAGGAGTCCCCATACCTGGTGACCGTTGCGCACCGCGTCGGAGAGCCGCTCCAGCACGAGCATGCCCACGCCCTCGGACCAGCTGGTGCCGTCCGCCGCGTCGCCGAACGCCTTGCACCGCCCGTCCGGCGCCAGGCCGCCCTGCGCGCTGAACTCCACGAACGAGTCCGGTGTGGACATCACCGACACCCCGCCGGCCAGGGCCAGCGCGCACTCGCCGCCGCGCAGCGCGCGCATCGCCCAGTGCATGGCGACCAGCGAGGAGGAGCACGCGGTGTCCACGGTGACGGCCGGCCCTTCGAGGCCGAGCGTGTACGAGAGCCGCCCGGACATCACGCTGGCCGTGTTGCCGGTGGCCGCGTACCCCTGCACGTCGTCGGCGCCGCGGCGGAGCACGTCCACGTAGTCCTGGCCGTTGGTGCCGACGAACACACCGGTCTGGCTGCCCCGCAGCGCGGTGGGGTCGATGCCGGCCCGTTCGAGCGCCTCCCAGGTCGTCTCCAGCAGCAGCCGCTGCTGCGGGTCCATGGCGAGGGCCTCGCGCGGCGAGATGCCGAAGAACGCGGCGTCGAAGTCGGCGACGCCGGCCAGGAACCCGCCCTCGCGGGTGATGGAGGCGCCGGCGCCGAGCGCGTCGAGGTCCCAGCCGCGGTCGGCCGGGAAGCCGGAGATGCCGTCGCGCCCTTCGGCGAGCAGCCGCCACAGCTCCTCGGGCGAGGAGACGCCACCGGGGAACCGGCAGCCGATACCGACGATCGCGATCGGGTCGCCGGCGGTGTCGCCGGCCGGTACCGCGGGTGCGGCCGGGTCGTCGAGCGTGCCGAGCAGCTCGCCGACGAGGAAGTCGGCGAGCGCGCGCGGCGTCGGGTAGTCGTACACGAGGGAGGCGGGCAGGGTCAGGCCGGTGGCGGCGGCGATCCCGTTGCGCAGCTCCAACGTGGTCAGCGAGTCGAAGCCGAGGTCCTTGAACGCGCGGTCCGGTTCGATGGCGGTGGCGTCGGCGTACCCGAGCACGGCGGCGACCTGCGCGGTCAGCAGCTCCAGCACCGCGCGGGCCCGACCCGTCTCGGGCAGCCCGGCGAGGTGCCGCCGCAGCGCCGAGTCGGCATCCGGGGCGGCGGACTGCCGTTCGCGCACCTCGGGCAGGTCGGCGATGAGCGGCAGCGGCCTGGACCGCGCGGTGACGAACGCGGTGGTGAACCGCTCCCAGTCGATGTCGGCGACCGCGACGACCGTGTCGCCGTACCCGATCGCCTGGCCGAGTGCGGCGAGCGCCCGCGCGGGCGGCATCGGCGTGTAGCCGCCGCGCCGTACCCGTTCGGCCACGCCCGCGCCGTCGGCGACCATGCCCGCGTCGGCCCACGGACCCCAGGCGATCGACGTCGCGGGCAGGCCGGCGGCCCTGCGCTGCTCGGCGAGGGCGTCAAGCGCGGCATTGGCGGCCGCGTAGTTGGCCTGCCCCGCCGCGCCGACGAAGCCGGCCATCGAGGAGAAGAGCACCAACGCGTCGAGGGCTGAGCCGGCGGTCAGCTCGTGCAGGTTGCGGGCGGCGTCCAGCTTGGGGCGCATGACGGCGGCGAGGTCGTCCGGCGTGAGGGCGTCGACCACACCGTCCCGCACCAGGCCGGCGGCGTGGATGACGGCGCTGAGTGGCGCGTCAGCCGGTACCGACGCCAGCACCTCGGCCAGCGCGCCGCGGTCGGCGGCGTCGCAGGCCACGATCGTCACCCGGGCGCCGAGGTCGGTCAGCTCGCGGTGCAGGTCGGCGGCGCCCGGCGCGTCCGGGCCGCGGCGGCTGGTCAGCAGCAGGTGCTCGGCACCGGCGCCGGCCAGCCAGCGCGCGACCTGGCTGCCGAGGCCGCCGGTACCGCCGGTGACCAGCACGGTGCCGCGCGGCGCGGCGTCCCGCGCCGGTGGGCCGGAGGGGAGGGCGCGGGTGAGGCGGCGGGCGTACGTGCCGCTCGCGCGCACGGCCACCTGGTCCTCGCCGCCACCGAGCGCGGCGGGCAGGCGCCGCAGGGCGGCCGGGTCGAGGTCGGCGGGAAGATCGACGAGCCCGCCCCAGCGGCGCGGGTGCTCCAGCGCGGCGACCCGGCCGAGCCCCCAGATGGCGGCCTGCTCCGGGTCGGGTGGCGCGTCGGCCGGCCCGGTGGCAACGGCTCTGCGCGTGACACACCACAGTGGAGCGTCGATGCCGGCGTCGCCGAGAGCCTGTACCGCGGCCAGCGTGAGCGCGGCGTCGTCCAGCAGCGAGATGACGCCCACGAAACCGGTGCCGGCGCCGGCGAGCCGGGCGGCGAGGTCGGATCGCTCGGGAGCGGTCACCTCCACCCGCACCGCGTCGAGGCCTTCGGGCAACGGTGCGGACGAGGTGAGCGCGAGCCAGGTTCCCGATGGCGCAGCGGTCCGTTCCGGCACCGGCTTCCAGGTCGCGCGGTACCGCCAGCCGTCCACGACGGAGCGGGCGGGGGCGGCCGCCGGCTCCGGCCAGAAGCGCTGGTGCTGGAACGGGTAGGTGGGCAGGTCGGCGCGGCGGGCACCGCTCCCGGCGAAGTACGCGTGCCAGTCCACCCGCACACCGTGTACGTGCATCCCGGCCACCGCAGCCACGAGGGTGGCCACCTCGGCGCGGTCGCGCCGCAGTGCGGGCAGCAGCGCCGCGCCCTCGTCCAGGCTCTCGCGGGCCATGCCGCAGAGCACGCCGTCGGGCCCCAGCTCCAGGTAGGTGGTGACGCCCTGCCGGGCGATCGAGGCGATGCCGTCGGCGAAGCGGACCGAGTCGCGCACGTGCCTGACCCAGTACTCAGGGTCGGTCGGGTCGCCGGCGGTGGCGATCGGGATGCGCGGCGCCTCGAAGGTGAGGCCGGCGATGGCCGCCCGGAAGCCGTCGAGCATCGGCTCCATCAGGGGCGAGTGGAACGCGTGCGACACCCGCAGCCGCGTCGCCTTCTCGAACCGGGCCGCGACAGCGTCCACCTCGGCCTCGTCGCCGGCGATGACCACGGCGGCCGGGCCGTTGACGGCGGCGATGGAGACGCCCGGCGTCAGCAGCGGCCGGACGTCGTCCTCCGTGGCCCGGATCGCGACCATCGCACCGCCGGCCGGCAGCTCCCGCATGAGCGAGGCGCGTGCGGTGACCAGCGCGCCGGCGTCGGCCAGCGACAGCACGCCGGCGACGTGCGCGGCGGCGACCTCACCGATCGAGTGGCCGGCCAGGTGGTCGGGTGTGACGCCCCACGACTCGACCAGGCGGTAGAGGGCGACCTCGACCGCGAACAGGGCCGGCTGCGCCCAGCCCGTGTCGTCGAGGGCGGCGGGGTCGGAGCCCCACATCACGTGGCGTACGCCGGGGTCCAGGTGTGCCAGCGCATCGTCGAGCGCGGACGCGAAGGCCGGGAACCGCTCGTACAGCTCCCGCCCCATGCCGAGCCGCTGCGAACCCTGGCCGGTGAAGAGGATCGCGAGGCGGTCGCTTGCCGGCGCGCCCCGGACCAGGCCCGCGGCCGGTCCGCCGTCCCGCAGCGCCGCCAGGCCGCGTTCCACGTCGGCGGAGTCGGCGGCGACGATCGCGGCCCGGTGCTCGAAGCCGGTCCGGCCGGTGGCGAGCGAGTAGGACAGGTCGGCCAGCGGTACGCCGTCCACGAGGGACAGCAGCCGCTCGGCCTGCGCCCGCAGCGCCTCACCGGTACGGCCGGAGACCAGCACCGGGACGACGCCGGGCTCGGGAGCCTCGCCTGCGGGCGGTGCGGCAGGCGCCTGCTCGAGGATCACGTGCGCGTTCGTGCCGCTGATGCCGAAGGAGGAGACGCCGGCCCGCCACGGCCGGTCCACCTCGGGCCAGGCTGACTCGTCGATCAGCAGTTGCACCGCGCCGGCGGTCCAGTCCACATGCGACGACGGTGCCTCGGCGTGCAGGGTGCGCGGGAGCAGGCCGTACCGCAGCGCCTGCACCATCTTGATGACCCCGGCGGCGCCGGCAGCGGCCTGGGTGTGGCCGATGTTCGACTTCACCGAGCCGAGCAGCAGCGGCTTCCCGTCGCGCTGGCCGTACGTGGCGAGCAGCGCCTGCGCCTCGATCGGGTCGCCGAGCGCGGTGCCGGTGCCGTGCGCCTCGACAGCGTCCACGTCCGCGACCGTGAGCCGGGCGTTGGCGAGGGCCTGGTGGATGACCCGCTGCTGGGACGGGCCGTTCGGCGCGGTGAGGCCGTTGGAGGCGCCGTCCTGGTTGACCGCGCTCCCCCGCACCACGGCGAGCACCGGGTGTCCGTGCCGCTGCGCGTCCGAGAGCCGCTCCACGAGCAGGATGCCGGCGCCCTCGGCGAGCGACATGCCGTCCGCGCCGTCGCCGAACGCCTTGCACCGCCCGTCCGCGGCCAGCGCGCGCTGGCGGCTGAAGCCGATGAAGCTCGCCGGCGTGCCCATCACCGTCACGCCGCCGGCGAGCGCCAGCGTGCTCTCCCCGTTGCGCAGCGACTGGCAGGCCAGGTGGAGCGCGACGAGTGAGGAGGAGCATGCGGTGTCCAATGTGACCGCCGGGCCTTCGAGGCCGAAGAGGTAGGCGACGCGGCCGGAGAGCACGCTGGAGGCGGTACCGGTCATCATGTGCGCTTCGTTCGCGGCGCCCTCGCCGTACCCCTGGTAGCTGGCGCCGATGAAGGCGCCGGTCCGGCTGCCGCGCAGCGTCTCGGGGTCGATGCCGGCCCGCTCGATGGCCTCCCACGCGGTCTCCAGCAGCAGCCGCTGCTGCGGGTCCATCGCGAGCGCCTCGCGCGGCGAGATGCCGAAGAAACCCGGGTCGAAGTCGCCCGCGCCGTCGAGGAAGCCGCCGCGCACGGTGTACGAGGTGCCCGGGCGGTCCGGGTCGGGGTCGTAGATGGCGTCCGCGTCCCAGCCGCGGTCGGGCGGAAACTCCGAAGTGGCGTCGACGCCGTCGCGCAGCAGGCGCCACAGGTCGTCCGGCGAGGCCGCCCCGCCGGGGAAGCGGCAGGCCATGCCGACGATCGCGATCGGCTCGTCGCTCGCGGCGGCCACGACCGCCGGTGCCGCCGGGGTACCGGCCGGGTCGCCGGTCACCTGTCCGGCGAGGAACTGCGCGAGGGCGATGGGGGTCGGGTAGTCGAAGACCATCGTGGTCGGCAGCTTGAGCCCGGTCGCGGCGGCGAGGCGGTTGCGCAGGTCCACCGCGGTGACGGAGTCGAAGCCGACCTCGCGGAACGCGCGCCGCTCCGGCAGCGAGTCGACCGAGGCGTGCCCGAGCACGGTGGCCGCCTCGGCGCGTACCAGGTCGACGAGGACGCGGGCCCGCTCGCCCGGGGTGAGCGTGCGCAGCCGTGTGGCGAACTCGCCCTCCGCCGCCTCGCGGCTGGCCCGCTCGGCCGCCTCGACAAGCCGGCGGACCTCGGGCACCTCGGCGAAGAGCGTGGTGTCGCGGCGCGCGCTGAACGTCGGGTGGTAGCGGTCCCAGTCGATGTCCGCGACCGCGACCGCCGTCTCGTCGTCGTCGAGCACCTGCCCGAGGCCGGCCATCGCGAGGTCGGGGTCGAGGTAGACAAGGCCGCTGCGGATGACGCCGTACGGGTCGGGCTCGTCCAGCCGCGTGTTCTCCGGCCACTTTCCCCAGTGGACGGAGAGGGCGTGCCGGCCGCGAGCGCGGCGGTTGGCGGCGAGCGCGGCGAGGTGGGCGTTGCCGGCGGCGTACGCGCCGTGGTCGCCGCTGCCCCACATTCCGGCGATCGACGAGTAGAGCACGAACGCGTCAAGCTCGTCGGTGTCCAGCAGCTCGTCGAGGTGCTCGGCACCGGCCACCTTGGCGTGTACCACCAGCGAGAACTCGGCGAGGCTCATCTCCGCGAGAGTGCCCAGCCGGATGACGGCGGCCGCGTGGACGACGGTGCGCACCGTACGGCCGTCCGCCGTCAGCGCGGCGAGCAGCGCCGCCACGGCGTCCCGGTCGGCGACGTCGCAGGAGCGGACCTCGGCCTCGGTGCCCAACTCGGCCAGTTCGGCGACAAGCTCCGCCATGCCCGGCGCGGCCATGCCGGTGCGGCTGGTGAGCACGACGTGCTCGGCGCCGCGGCGGGCCAGCCAGCGGGCGAGGTCGGGGCCGATGGTGCCGGTCGCGCCGGTGACGAGGGTGGTGCCGCGCGGCTGCCAGGGTCGGGCGGGCGTGCCGGTGGACGGCGCGCGTACCACCCGCCGGGCCAGCACGCCCTGCTGCCGGATCGCGACCTGGTCCTCACCTGACTGGCCGGTCAGCACGGCGGCGAGGCGCTGGGCGGCCCGCCCGTCGAGCACGTCGGGCAGGTCGATCGCGCCGCCGTAGCGCCGCGGGTGCTCCAGCGCCGCCGTCCAGGCGACGCCGAGGACCTGCGCCTGCGCCGGCCGTACGGCGGTGTCGGCCGGGCTCGCCGCCACCGCGCGGCGGGTCAGACACCACAGTGGAGCGTCGACGCCGGCGTCGCCGAGGGCCTGCACGAGCGCGACGGTCAGCGCGAGCCCTCCGGAGAGCGCGGGGTACCGCTCGCTCGGCTCCTCGGCGGCGGCCAGCAGGGAGACGATTCCGGTCACGCCGCCTGCGCCGTCCAGCCGCGCGGCCAGTACCGCCCGGTCGACGCACTCGTCGTCGAGCACGAGGCGGCGCACCTCGGCACCGTGCGCGGTGAGCGCGGCGGCCACGTCCTCGCCGCCGGCCCCGGCCGCGGTGACCAGCAGCCAGGTGCCGGTGAGCGTGGCCTGGGGCAGGGCGCCGACCGGCTGCCAAGCGACCCGGTACCGCAACGCGTCCACGGCCGCCCGGTCCTGCCGCTGCCGCCGCCACGCCGAGAGCGCGGGCAGTACGGCGGTGAGCGCCGGTGCGTCCAGCCGCAGGCTCGCGGTCAGCGCGGCCAGGTCCTCGCGCTCGACCGCGGCCCAGAACGCCGCCTCCTCCGGGTCGGCAGCCATGCTCGGCCCCGGCTCGGCGGGCGTGACCCAGAAGCGCTCGTGCTGGAACGCGTACGTCGGCAGGTCGACCCGCCGCCCGCCGGCAAGGAACGGCTTCCAGTCCACGGGCACGCCCCGGACGAACAGCTCCGCGAGCGAGGCGGCGAAGCGGTGCAGGCCGCCCTCGTCACGGCGGAGGGTACCGGCCACCACGACCGCCTCGCCGGCGGTGTCCGCGAGGTCGGCGGTGTCGCTCACGGCGCCGGTGAGCACCGGGTGGGAGCTCACCTCGACGAAGACGCGGTGCCCCTCGCCGAGCAGCGCCTGGATGGCCGGCTCGAAGCCGACGGTCTGGCGCAGGTTGCGGTACCAGTACTCGGCGTCGAGTGCCGGTCCGTCGATCCAGCCGCCGGTGACGGTGGAGCGGAACGGCACGCTCGGCGTGCGCGGCCGGATCGGGGCGAGCTGGGCCAGCAGGTCGTCGTGGAGCGCCTCGACCTGCGCGGAGTGTGAGGCGTAGTCCACCGCGATGCGGCGCAGCCAGATGTCCTCACCGGACAGCTCGGCGCAGAGGGCGTCCAAAGCGTCGGGGTCGCCGGAGACGACGACGGAGCGGGGGCCGTTGACGGCGGCGATGGAGACGCGGCCGTCGCCGGGAAGGCGCCGGGCCATCTCGTCGGCCGCGAGCGCGACGGAGACCATCCCGCCGCGTCCGGCCAGGCGTGCGCCGATCGCCCGGCTCCGGAGCGCGACGACGAGGGCGGCGTCCGGGAGGGAGAGTGCGCCGGACACGCAGGCCGCGGCGATCTCACCCTGCGAGTGGCCGACCACGGCGTCCGGTGCCACGCCGTGCGCCCGCCACATCTCGGCAAGCGACACCATCACCGCGAACGACGCCGGCTGTACGACGTCGACGCGCTCCAGCAGCGCGGCATGCGCCTCGCCGCGCAGCAGGTCGAGCAGCGACCAGTCGACGTGCGCGCTGAGAGCCGCCGCGCACTCGGCGGCGCGGGCGGCGAAGACGGGAGACTCGGCGAGCAGCCGCGCGCCCATGCCCACCCATTGCGAGCCCTGCCCGGGGAAGACGAACACCGTCCGCCCCTCGACGTCGGCGACGCCCTCCACGCGGGTCTCACCGAGCAGCACGGCGCGGTGCTCGAAGAGCGAGCGGGTGTCCACAAGCGACGCGCCGACGTCCACCGGGTCCAGGCCGGCGACGGCGGCCGCGAGCGTGTCCGCCTGCTCCCGGGCCGTCGCCGCGGTACGGCCGGACACGATCCAGGGCACCACGGCGCCCGGCTCGGCGCGGGGGCGCGGCTCCGGCTCAGCCGGTGCGTGCTCGATGACGACGTGCGCGTTGGTACCGCTCACCCCGAATGACGAGATGCCCGCCCGCCGCGCCCGGTCCACCTCGGGCCAGGGCGTGTTTTCGGTCAGCAGGCTCACCCGCCCGGCCGACCAGTCCACGTGCGACGAGGGCGTGGCGGCGTGCAGCGTGCGGGGCAGGACGCCGTGCCGTAGCGCGAGCACCATCTTGATGACGCCGGCGACGCCCGCGGCGGCCTGGGTGTGGCCGATGTTCGACTTGATGGAGCCGAGGAAGAGCGGGTGTTCCCGATCCTGCCCGTACGTGGCGAGGAGTGCCTGCGCCTCGATCGGGTCGCCGAGCGACGTGCCGGTGCCATGCGCCTCGACGGCATCCACATCGGACAGTTTCAGGCCGGCGTTGGCGAGGGCCTGGCGGATCACCCGCTGCTGGGACGGGCCGTTCGGTGCGGTGAGGCCGTTGGAGGCGCCGTCCTGGTTGACCGCCGAGCCGCGGACGACCGCAAGGATCGGGTGGCCGTTGCGGCGCGCGTCGGACAGCCGCTCCACCACGAGCACGCCGACGCCCTCGGACCAGCCGGTGCCGTCCGCCGCGTCGGAGAACGCCTTGCACCGGCCGTCCGCGGCCATCCCGCCCTGGTGGGTGAACTCGATGAAGCTGTTCGGCGTCGCCATGACGGTGACGCCACCGGCTAGCGCGAGGTCGCACTCCCCTGCCGCAGCGCCTGCCCGGCCAGGTGGAGCGCGACGAGCGACGAGGAGCAGGCGGTGTCCACGGTGACCGCCGGCCCTTCGAAGCCGAACGTGTACGACACCCGGCCGGAGATGACGCTCGCCGACAGGCCGGTGGCCGCGTGGCCGCCGACCTCCTCACCCGCGGCGCCGACGAGGTTGGCGTAGTCCTGCCCGTTCGTGCCCATGAAGACGCCGGTCTGGCTGCCCCGCAGGCGCGCCGGTGCGATCCCCGAGCGCTCGACCGCCTCCCACGACACCTCCAGCAGCAGCCGCTGCTGCGGGTCCATCGCCACCGCCTCGCGGGGCGAGATGCCGAAGAACGCCGCGTCGAAGCCGGCCACGTCGGTGAGGAAGCCGCCTTCGAGGGTGTCGCTGCGCCCGGGGCCGCCACCACCGGCGAGGGCGGCGAGGTCCCAGCCACGGTCGGTGGGGAACGCGTCGATGCCCTCCCGCCCGTCCAGCAACATGTCCCACAGCTCTTGCGGCGAGCGGACGCCACCGGGAAAGCGGCACGCCATGCCGACGATCGCGATCGGCTCGTCGGTCTCCGCCCCGGCCCGTGCCGGCACGAGCGCCGCCACGCCACCCCCGGTCAGCTCGCCGACGAGGTGGGTGGCGAGCGCGCGCGGTGTCGGAAAGTCGAAGACAAGCCCGGCCGGCAGCTCCAATCCGGTGAGGCCGGCGAGCGCGTTGCGAAGCTCCAATGCGGACAGTGAGTCGAAGCCGAGGTCGCGGAAGGCCTTGTCGACTCCGACCGCCGTCGGGCTGGCGTGCCCGAGCACCGTGGCGGCCTGGCGGCGGACGAGGTCCAGCAGCGCCGCCGCACGCCCGTCCTCGGTGAGGTCGCGCAGCCGCTCGCGGAGCGCCGCCCCGGCGGAGGCGGCCTCGCGGCGGGCGGCTTCGGCGGCGGCGATCGCGGCGGCCGCGCCGGGCAGGTCGGCGAGGAGGCGGCTGGGCCGGATGGCGAGGAGCGCGCCGATCAGCCGGTCCTGGCGCAGGTCGGCGATGACCACGCGCGGCTGCGGCTCGGCCACCGCCTGGGCGAGTGCGGCGAGCGCGCGGTCCGGGTCCATGGCGGCCACGCCCATCCGCGACGACCAGTCGTCGCCCGCGGTCGCGGCCATGCCGCCGCCGGACCAGGCACCCCAGGCGATCGAGGTGGCGGCCCGACCGGCCGCGCGGCGCCGGGCGGCGATCGCGTCCAGGGCCGCGTTCGCCGCGGCGTAGTTGGCCTGTCCTGGGCTGCCGACCGTCCCGGCCAGCGAGGAGAAGAGGACGTACGCGTCGAGGTCCGGCAAGAGCTCATCGAGTACGAGCGCCGCGTCCACTTTGGAGCGGAACACGGCTGTGAAGCGGGCCGCGGTGAGCGAGTCGAGCACGCCGTCGTCAAGGACGCCGGCGGCGTGCACCACGGCCCGCACGTCACCGATCTCACCCAGCAGCGCACGCAGTTGCTCGCGGTCGGCGGCGTCACAGGCGGCCACGGTCAGCTCGACACCGTTCAGCTCTTCGCGGAGCGCGGCCACGCCTTCGGCCTCGGCGCCGCGGCGGCTGACGAGCACGAGCCGTTCCGCGCCGTTGGCGGCGAGCCACCGTGCCACGTGCCTGCCCAACGCGCCGGTACCGCCGGTGACAAGCACCGTGCCGGACGGCGCCCAAGGCGCGGGCGCGTCGAGGGGCGCGGGTGCCGGTGCCAGCCGCCGGCCGTAGGTGCCCGACGAGCGGATCGCGACCTGGTCCTCGCCGTCGCCGCTGTCCAGCGCGGCGGGGAGCCGGCGCAGGACCGCCTCGTCCAGCACCTCCGGCAGGTCGACGAGGCCGCCCCACCGGCGTGGCAGCTCCAGCGCGGCCACCCGGCCGAGTCCCCACACCGCGGCCTGTCCGGGTGCGGGCGGTCCGTCGGTGCCGTCCACGGCGACCGCGCCGCACGTGACAGTCCACAGTGGCGCCTCGATGCCCCGCTCGCCGAGCGCGCGGACCAGCCCGGCGGTGGCGATGGCGGCCGCGCTCGGGTCGCCGTTTTCGCCGAGCGCGAGGAGCGAGACGACCGCGTCGTACTCGCCGGCGTGCAAACCGTCGAGAGGGGTGGTGGTGGCGCCGAGGGCGGTGGCGACGGCGGTCGCGTACCCGTCCGGCTCGTCCGGCACGACCGCGAGCCAGCGGCGACCCGGCGCCGGGCCGGAGGTGGCGGTGAGCGGTGCCCAGGACTCGCGGTAGCGCCAGGAGTCGATGGTGGAGCGTTCCAGGCGGCGGCCGCGCCAAGCGGCGAGTGCCGGCACCATCGCGCCGACCGTGTCCGCGTCAAGCTCCAGGGTGGACGCCAGCGTGGCGACGTCACCCCGCTCGACGGCCGTCCAGAAGTCCGCGTCCATCGCGTCGACCGGGAAGGTGAACTCGGGTGGCTCGGGCCAGTACCGCTTGTGGTCGAACGCGTAGGTCGGCAGCTCGGCCGGCCGCACGCCGGTGCCGGCGAACGCTGGTGTCCAGTCGACGGTGACGCCGGCCGTGTAGAGCCGGGCGAGCGCGGTCAGCAGCGCGGTCTCTTCAGGCCGGTCTTTGCGCAGGCTCGGGACCGCGTCACCGATCAGCGCCGACAGCACCCCGTCCGGGCCCACCTCAAGAACCGTCGCCTCACCAAACGAGGCCACCGCGTCAGCGAACCGGACCGTGTCCCGCACATGCCTAACCCAGAACTCAACATCCGTGACATCCCCCACCGCCGCGACCGGAATGCGGGGCTGATGGAACGTGATACCAGCAATCGCCTCCCGGAAAGCCGGCAGCATCGGATCCATCAACGGCGAATGAAACGCATGCGAAACCCGCAACCGAGTCGACTTCTCAAAATGCTTGGCAACCGCGACCACATCGTCCTCGTCGCCCGCGACCACGACCGCGTCGGCCGCATTGACGGCGGCGATGGATACCCGTTCGCTGAGCAGCGGCGCCACCTCAGCCTCGGTCGCGCGGATGGCGACCATCGCCCCACCCGTCGGCAGCTGCTGCATGAGACCGGCACGCGCGGTGACCAGCCGGGCGGCGTCTTGCAGCGACAACACCCCGGCCACATGCGCGGCGACGATCTCCCCGATCGAGTGACCCGCCAACTGGTCAGGCTTGACACCGAACGACTCAACCAGCCGGAACAGGGCCACCTCGACCGCGAACAAGGCCGGCTGCGTCCAACCGGTCTGGTTCAGCGCGTCGCCGTCCTGACCCCACATCACGTCCTTGAGGCCCGGCTCAAGATGCGCGAGCACCTCGTCAAAGGCTGACGCGAACACCGGAAAGCGGGCGTACAACTCCCGACCCATGCCCAGACGCTGCGAACCCTGACCGGAGAAGACGACCGCGAGCGGACGGCTCTTCACCACCCCACGGGCAACCTCGGTGACACCATCCCCGCCGGCCAGCAGCACCGCCCGATGGTCGAACGCTGAGCGACCGGCCAACGCCAGGCCGACGCCGGCGATCGGCGCGTCGACCGCACGCAGCCGGGCGATCTGGGCGTCCAGGGCGGCTCCGGACCGGGCCGAGACGGGCCATGGCACGACCGCGGGCGGGGAGACAGGCGCGGGCGTCGACGCCGCCGCCGGCTGCTCCAGGATGACGTGTGCGTTGGTGCCGCTGATGCCGAACGACGACACCGCCGCCCGCCTGGGCCGGTCCACGCTCGGCCAGGGCATCGGCTCGCGCAGCAGCTCGACCGCGCCCGCCGTCCAGTCCACATGCGACGAGGGCTCGTCGACGTGGAGCGTCTTTGGCGCGACGCCGTGCCGCATCGCCATGATCATCTTGATCACGCCGGCCACGCCGGCGGCCGCCTGGGTGTGTCCGAGGTTCGACTTGACCGAGCCGAGCAGCAGCGGCTGCTCCCGGTCCCGGCCGTAGGTGGCAAGGAGCGCCTGCGCCTCGATCGGGTCGCCGAGCGTCGTCCCGGTGCCGTGCCCCTCGACGACGTCCACATCGGACATGGTGAGCCCGCCGCTGGCGAGCGCCTGCCGGATGACCCGCTGCTGTGACGGGCCGTTCGGTGCGGTGAGGCCGTTGGAGGCGCCGTCCTGGTTGACCGCCGAGCCGCGCAGGACCGCGTAGACGGGGTGGCCGTGGCGGCGGGCGTCGGAGAGCCGCTCCAGCACCACGACGCCGACGCCCTCGGACCAGCCGACGCCGTCGGCCGTGTCGGCGAACGCGCGGCACCGGCCGTCAGGTGACAGGCCGCGCTGGCGGGAGAACTCGACGAACGAGTTGGGCGTGGCCATGACGGTGACGCCGCCGGCCAGCGCCAGGTCGCACTCGCCAACGCGCAGCGACTGCGCGGCCAGGTGCATCGCCACGAGCGACGACGAGCAGGCCGTATCCACCGTGACCGCCGGGCCCTCGAAGCCGAACGTGTACGACACCCGGCCGGACACGACGCTTGGCGAGCTGCCGTTGCCCTGGAAGCCCTCGAAGTCACCGCCGCCGAGCAGGTGGCTGTAGTCGCTGTACATCACGCCCGCGAAGACACCGGTCTGGCTTCCGCGCAGGGCGATCGGGTCGATGCCGGCCCGCTCGACCGCCTCCCACGAGACCTCCAGCAGCAGCCGCTGCTGTGCGTCAGTCGCGAGGGCCTCGCGCGGGCTCATGCCGAAGAACTCGGCGTCGAACTCGCCCGCGTCGTGCAGGAACCCGCCGGACCGGGTGTACGAGGTGCCGGGGTGGTCGGGGTCGGGGTGGTAGAGCGCGTCGAGATCCCAGCCCCGGTCTGCGGGGAAGCCGCTTATCGCGTCGGTGCCGTCGCTGACGAGGCGCCACAGGTCTTCGGGCGAGGCGACACCGCCGGGATAGCGGCAGGCCATGCCGACGACCACGATCGGGTCGTCCGAGCTGGCGGTGAGGCGGGGCAGCGGGGCGGTGGCCTCGGTGCCCGTGCCGAGAAGCTCGTCCAGCAGGTACCCGGCGAGCGCGCCGGCCGTCGGGTAGTCGAAGACGAGCGTGGCGGGCAGCCGCAGCCCGGTCACGGTGCCGAGCCGGTTGCGCAGCTCGACCGAGGTGAGCGAGTCGAAGCCCAGGTCCTGGAACGCCTTCGCCGGGTCGATCTTGTCGGCGCCGGTGTGCCCGAGCGTGGCGGCGACCTGCCCGCGCACCAGCTCCAGCAGGGTGTCGCGCCGCTCGCCCTCCTCCAGCCCGGCGAGCCGCTGCGCCAGGCCGCGCGCGGCGCCGGAGACGGTACCTCGGCGCACCGGGGTGCGGATGAGGCCGCGCAGGATCGGCGGGATCTCGCCCGCGGCCCGGATCGCCGGCAGGTCCAGCCGGATGGGGACCACCGACGGCTCGCCGGCCGCCACCGCGGCGTCGAGGAGCGCCAGCCCTTGCTCGACGGTCAGCGGCGGGGTGCCGGCGCGCGCGAGCCGCTCGGCGTCGGCGGCCATGCCCTCGGTCCACGGCCCCCACGCCAGGGAGACCGCCGGCAACCCCTCGGCGCGGCGGTGTGCCGCCAGCGCGTCAAGGAACGCGTTGCCAGCCGCGTAGTTGGCCTGACCCGCGCCACCGAAGACACCGGCGGCTGACGAGAACAGCACGAACGTCTCCACGTCACGGGCCAGCTCGTGCAGGTGCCACGCGGCGTCCACCTTCGGCCGCAGCACGGTGTCAAACCGCTCCGGCGTCAGCGACTCGACAACCCCGTCGTCGAGCACCCCGGCCGCGTGCACGACAGCCGCCACCGCGTGCTCGGCCAGCAGCGCGGCCAGCGCCTCCCGGTCCGCGACATCGCACGCCACGACGGACACCTCGGCGTCCAGCCCGGCCACGAGGTCCTCACCGCCGCCGCGACGGCTGGCCAGCACGAGCCGCCGCACCCCGTGGCGTTCGACCAGGTGGCGGGCGACGACCGCGCCCAGCCCGCCGGTCCCTCCGGTGATGAGCACCGTGCCGTCCGGCCGCCACGCGGCGGCCCCGTCCGTGCGGGGCGACACCCGGGCCAGGCGCGTGGCGAACGCCCGCCCCGCGTGGATCGCCAGCTCCGGCTCCTCCGACGCGAGGGCGGAAGGGAGCAAGGCCGCCGAGGCCGCGTCGCCGTCGATCTCGACGAGCGCGTAGCGGCCGGGGTCCTCCGCGGCCGCCGAGCGCACCAGGCCCCAGACCGCGGCGGCGGCCAGGTCGCCCGACCGGGTGACAAACACGAGGCGGGTACCCGTGAACCGCTGCACCCGGTCCAGCGCGCGGGTGGTCAGCTCCCGCACGGCCGAGGGCACGTCCAGCGAAGGCGGGGAAGCCAGCTCGCACAGCTCCACCCCGGCCGGCGGCTGGGCCTCCGCGAGCGCGACGGGTGTCCACTCCGGACGGAAGAGCGCGTCCAGGGCGAGCTCGCTCCGCCCGGCGTCGGGGGCGCGGACGACCAGCGAGTCGACCGAGGCGACCGGGCCACCGGTGGGGTCGACGACCGCGATCGACACGGCGTCGTCGGCGAGCCGGGTGAGCCGTACCCGTACCGCGGACGCGCCGGTCGCGTGCAGGGACACACCCTCCCAGGCGAACGGCAGCCCGCCCCGGCTCGCCGCACCCAGGTCGACGAAGGCGAGTGCGTGCAGTACCGCGTCCAGCAGCGCGGGGTGCACGCCGAACGCCTCGGCCCCCGTCACCTGCGGGAGGCCGACCTCGGCGTACACGTCGCCGCCGTCGCCGCGCCAGGCCGCGCGCAGGCCGCGGAACGTCGGGCCGTACGCGAACCCGTCCTCGGCCAGCCGCTCGTACAGCCCTTCGACCGCCACGGGCCGCGCTCCGGCCGGCGGCCACTGAGCGGCCGGGACGGGCGACTGGCTGGGGCCGTGTCCGAGCACGCCGGTGGCGTGCAGGGCCCACCGCTGGTCGTCGGCGCCGTCCGGCCGGGAGTAGATGTCGACAGTGCGCTGGCCGGCGCCGTCGGGGCTGCCGACCCACAGCTGCACCTGTACGCCGCCGCGCTCCGGCAGCACGAGCGGTGCGGCGAGCGTCAGCTCCTCGACCCGGTCGCAGCCGACCTCGTCGCCGGCCCGGATCGCCAGCTCCAGGAAGGCGGTACCGGGCAGGAGCACCTGGCCACGCACGGTGTGGTCGGCGAGCCAGGGGTGGGTCTGCGTGGAGATCCTGCCGGTGAGCAGCGCCCCGTCGGAGTGTGCCAGCGAGACGGCGGCGCCGAGCAGGGGGTGGTGTGCCGCGCCGAGCCCGGCCGATCGCGGGTCACCGGCGGCGATCCGCCCGGAGGGCCAGAACCGCTGCCGCTGGAACGGGTACGTGGGCAGGTCGACCCACCGCGCACCCGACCCCTCGAACGCCGGCGCCCAGTCGACGCCCAACCCGGTGACGTGCAGCCGGCCGAGCGCCGTCAGCAGCGCCGTCTCTTCGGGCCGGTCCTTGCGCAGAGCCGGGATGCCGTCGCCGGCGAGCGCGGACAGCACGCCGTCCGGGCCGATCTCCAGGAAGACCGAGCCCTCCAGCGACGCCACCGCGTCGGCGAAACGGACCGTGTCCCGCACATGCCTGACCCAGTACTCAGGATCAGTCACATCCCCGCCTGCCACCACCGGCATGCGCGGCTGCGCGAAGGCCAAGCCCGACACCACAGCCCGGAAGTCGTCGAGCATCGGCTCCATCAGAGGTGAGTGGAACGCGTGCGACACCCGCAACCGCGTCGCCTTCTCAAACCGCGAAGCCACCGCCGTGACGGCGCCCTCGTCACCGGCGATCACGACGTTTGACGGACCGTTCACGGCGGCGATCGACACGTCTTCGGTCAGCAGTGGGAGCACGTCGGCCTCGGCGGCCCGCAGCGCGACCATCGCCCCACCAGCCGGCAACGCCTGCATCAACGACGCACGCACGGAGACCAGACGGCAGGCGTCCTCCAACGAGAACACACCCGCGACATGCGCCGCCGCCACCTCACCGATCGAATGACCGGCAACGTGATCCGGACGCAGACCGAACGACGACATCAGCCGGAACAGCGCCACCTCAACCGCGAACAACGCCGGCTGCGCCCACCCCGTCCGCTCCAACAGCTCAACGTCGACACCCCACATCACATCCCGCACACCCGGATCCAGCTGCGACAGCACCTCGTCCAACGCCTCCGCGAAGACCGGGAAACGCGCGTACAGCTCACGCCCCATACCCAGCCGCTGCGAACCCTGACCGGAGAAGAGCATCGCCAGCTTCGGGCGTACCCGGACGGCACCGGTGACCGCCGCGGCCCCCGGCTCGCCGGCGGCGAGCGACCACAGGGCGGCCCGCGCGTCCTCGGCGGTCTCGGCGACCACGACCGCGCGGTGCTCGAAGCTGGACCGCCCGGACGCGAGCGAGAACGCGGCATCCGGCAGCGCGGCGCCGTCCAGTGTGGAGGCGACGGCGGCCGCGGCGGCACCGAGCGCCTCCGGCGAGCGGGCGGACACCAGGAGGGGCACCGGCGCGACGGCGGGAAGGTGCGCCTCGGCGGCGGGCGCGGGCGGCGCCTGCTCGATGATGGCGTGCGCGTTGGTGCCGCTGATGCCGAAGGACGAGACGGCGACCCGCCGCGGCTCGCCCGTCTCCGGCCACGGCTGGTTTTCGGTGACGAGCTCGACGGCGCCGGACGCCCAGTCCACATGCGACGAGGGCGCGTCGACGTGCAGCGTCTTCGGCACGATGCCGTGCCGCATCGCCTGCACCATCTTGATGACGCCGGCGACGCCGGCGGCGGCCTGCGTGTGGCTGATGTTCGACTTGACGGAGCCGAGCAGCAGCGGGCGCTCCCGGTTGCGGCCGTACGTGGCGAGCAGCGCCTGCGCCTCGACCGGGTCGCCGAGCGTCGTACCGGTACCGTGCGCCTCCACCGCGTCGATCTGGCCGGCGGAAAGCCGCGCGTTGACGAGTGCCTGTTCGATGACGTACCGCTGGGACGGGCCGTTGGGGGCGGTGAGCCCGTTGGAGGCGCCGTCCTGGTTGACGGCCGAGCCGCGCACGACGGCGAGGATCTCGCGGCCGTTGCGCTGCGCGTCGGAAAGCCGCTCGAGGACGAGCACGCCGACGCCCTCGGCCCAGCCGGTGCCGTTCGCGGAGTCGGCGAAGGAGCGGCAGAAGCCGTCGCCGGCCAGGCCGCCCTGCTTTCCCATCTCGGCGAACGTCGTCGGGCTGGACATGATGGTCACGCCGCCGACCACCGCCAGCCCGCACTCGCCGGCCCGCAGTGACCGGGTGGCGAGGTGCAGCGCGACGAGCGACGACGAGCAGGCGGTGTCGATGGTGACCGCCGGGCCGACCACGCCGAACACATAGGAGAGCCGGCCGGACAGGACGCTGTTGGCACTGCCGGTGAGCTGGTAGCCCTCGACGTCGTCGTCCGGGCCGACCGTGTACTCGTGGCCCATCGCGCCGATGAACATGCCGGTCTGGCTGCCCTTGAGTGACAGCGGCGCGATGCCGGCCCGCTCGAACGCCTCCCACGTCGTCTCCAGCAGCACCCGCTGCTGCGGTTCCATCGCGAGCGCTTCGCGCGGCGAGATGCCGAAGAACTCCGCGTCGAACTCAGCCGCGCCGTGCAGGAACCCGCCCGCCGTGGCTGAGGAGGTGTCGAGGCTTTCGAGGTCCCAGCCGCGGTCGGTGGGGAAGCCGGTGATGCCGTGCTGGCCGCCCTCGACCATCCGCCACAGCTCTTCCGGGCTGGCGACGCCACCCGGGTAGCGGCAGCTCATGCCGACGATCGCGATGGGCTCCCGCTCGGCCGCCTCGATCTCCTGAAGCCGCTGCCTCGTGCGCCGGAGGTCGGCGGTCGAGCGCTTGAGGTAGTCCCGGAGTTTCTCTTCGTTGTCCATCTCACGTCAACCCATCTCGACGTGGCACACAGCATCTGCCTCCGGGACCGCCTCGGGAGCCCACCGGTCGCGGGCGCGGCGACGAGCTACGGCGAGTCTCACCGCCCACGGGCAGGGAGAATCCCTAGTCCTGGCGGGACTCGGGTCACTTGTAGGCGGTGACCGCCGCCATGGTGCTGGCCCACCAGTAGTTGCAGTCCGCCGGTGGCTGGAGACCGGTCACGAGCTCCACCTTGAACGAGCTGAAGTGGCGGAGCAGGATCCGCTGGTGCGAGCGGCTCAGCGAGTCGATCTCGTTCGTGTAGTACGAGAAGATGCCGCCGGGGCGCAGGTGGGCGGCGGCCGGCTCGACGAAATTGGCGGCGAGGAAGGGCGACTTCGGCCCGAGCGTCTCCACGAACTCCCGCTCGTTCGTCGGGTACGTGTCGTAGAGGATCGCGTCGAACTTGCCGAGCCTGCCGATGACGTCCTGCCAGCCGCCCAGCTCAAGCCGGATGTCGCGGTCCGGCCACTTGCCCCGCCAGGTCGCAAACCTTTTCGCCACCTCGTGGTTGATCTCGATGATCGTGTGCGACGCGACGCCCGCCTCCTGCACGTAGGTCGCCGAGATGCCCATGCCGAACCCGACCTCGAGCAGGTCGCCGCCGCCGGCCGTGGCGTTGTCGGCGAGCTTGCGCATGAGCGGGTGCTCCCAGTCCTGCATCACCTGCTGACCCTGGATGAGCAGCTGGCGGTTGTCGCTGTAGTCGGCCCCGCTCGCCTCCCATTCCTGCCGGATGAGTGGGCGTACCGAGCCGTCGACGAACTCCTGCTGAATGCTGTCCAGGTGCTCAAGGTCACTGGCGAATTCCCACACGGCGCGGGACAGGAGCAGGTTGCGCTGCCCCGTTCCTTTCGAGCGCAGGAAGTCGTCGCGCTTCATCGCCACCGTGATATCGAAGTCCTTAAACTTCCGCTGCATCGCCGGCTCTCCCAACGGCTCGACGCGACATGGGCTCGGGCGATGCTACGGCTGTGAATCTTGGGAAAATGCTCGTCCAACCCCTGCTTGGGGGTTGTCGCATGACATTGGTGACAATTAATCTGAAGGCCACGTCCATGGCTCGGCGAACCGTTCGGCGGCCGCATGCGCGCATTCGAGAGAGCCTTCGCGGATTATCACGACGTCCCCCACTGTGTCAGTGCCGGCAGCGGCACGGAAGCGATCCTGCTGGGCCTCCGCGCACTCGGAGTGAGGGCCGGCGACGAGGTGCTCACGGGCGCCACGACCACCGCTCAAGCGATCACCGCGATCGAGGCGATCGGCGCCGTACCGGTCATCGTCGACGTCCACCCCGGCGACTACCTCATGGCGGTCGAGCAGGTGGCGGGCGCCTTGACTCCGCGCACCAGGTGCCTGCTCGCCGTCCACGCGTACGGGCAGTGTGTGGACATGGCCGCCCTGCGCGACGTGGCCACCGCACACGGGCTCACGATCCTCGAAGACTGCGCACAGGCCTGGTCGGCCCGGCACCACGGCCGGCTCGCCGGGACGATGGGTGACGCGGCGGCGTTCTCCGTTTACCCGGGACGGCTGCTCGGAAGGTACGGCGACCGCGGAGCCGTGATCACCGCCAGCGACGAGGTCCGCGACCGCCTCGTCCGGCTCCGCTACCACGGCAACCGTGAGCGGTACCAGGCGATCCGCACGCCCGGGTACCAGCGCCTGCTGGACGAGGAGGAGGGCGCGGCGCTGCGGCGGCGCCTGTCCGGTGCCGGAAGCCTGCTGGCCGCGCGCCGGGCGGTCGCCGAGCGCTACGCGGAAGGACTCGCCGGAACCGACCTCGGGCTGCCCGCGACCGCGCCGGGCAACGAGCACACCTTCCACGTGTACGCGGTGCGCCACCCCCGGCGGGAGCGGCTGCTGAAGGCGCTCGAGGCGTTTCCGGTGTCGCGAGTGGACGTCTTCGGTGCCCGCGACCGCGACCTGCCGGTCACCGGCAAGCTCGCCGAGGAGCTCTTCGCCCTGCCGGTCTCGGCGTCACTCCCCGACGACGCGCAGGGCCGCCTGATCGCCGCCCTCCGCGACGCCATCGACAGCACCGCCGACGGCGCCTGACCCACCGGGCGCGGTGACCACAATGGACGCCAGCAGCAGGCCGCGCCGGCTCAGCCACCGGCCGGAGAATCCGGCAAGCGGGCCCTCCGGTGTCTGCGGGCCGGGCACGAGCAGCGTCGCCTCGAACGTGCCCCCGTCCGGGTCGATCACGATCCGCGCCTCGCTGAAGTCGAGCCACTTGACGGCGAGCGGAAACCACGCCTTGTAAACGGCTTCCTTGGCGCTGAAGAG
This sequence comes from Phytohabitans houttuyneae, assembly GCF_011764425.1. Taxonomy (NCBI): domain Bacteria; kingdom Bacillati; phylum Actinomycetota; class Actinomycetes; order Micromonosporales; family Micromonosporaceae; genus Phytohabitans; species Phytohabitans houttuyneae. The sequence continues at coordinate 688,118 of NZ_BLPF01000004.1, read as the reverse complement.
CAGCCGGTCCCAGTGCACGCCGGGCGCCCGCGCGTCGAGGTCGCGGAGCATCGCCAGCTCCTCGGCGAGCGCGATCGCCTCCAGCACCCCATCCGGCAGCGGCGCGTCCGGCTCGGCGTCGACCCCGAGGGTGCGCACGTCGCTGGCGAGGGCGAGCGCGCAGCCCCGGTACCCCTCGCAGTGGGTCATCGTGCCGACGATGCCGGCCGGCCACTGCGGCGCGCCACGCTGGCCGGGCAGGATCGGCACCGGCTCGTAGCCCAGGCTCGCCAGTGCCTGCCGCGCGCACCCGCGCACGGTCGTAAACTCCCGGCGCCGCTTGTCGACCGCGCGCGCCACGATGGCCTCCTCCTCGGGAAACAGCGCGACCGCTGCCGTGTCGTCGTACGCCTCGACGGCGACGACGGACGCGGGGATGAGCTCAGCCAACACGGGCACCGTCCACAGTGGGCAGGATCTGGCGCGGGCCGCGCGGCGGTGTGTCGCGCACGCGCCACTCGCGCGGGTAGCCGAGCGAGACCTCCTCGAACCGGACGTCGTCGAACCAGTTGACCCGCGGGATGTGCAGGTGTCCATACACGACAGCGGCGGAGTTGAACCGCACGTGCCAGTCGGCGGTGTGCACGGTGCCGCACCACTGGGCGAACTCCGGGTGGTACAGGATGTCGGTCACCGCGCGCACGAGCGGAAAGTGGTTGACCAGCACCGTCGGCAGCTCGGGGCGCTCGCGCTCGGCCAGCCGGCGCAGCGTCAGCTCGAGCCGTGCCGCGCACCACGCGTCGCGCGTCGGGTAGGGGTCGGGGTGCAGCAGGAACTCGTCGGTGCACACCACGCCCGCCGCGTACGCGTTCGCAAGGGATGCCTCCTTGGTGGTGAACTGCGGCATCCGGAACGTGTAGTCGTACAACAGGAAGAGCGGCACCACCGTGACCGGGCCACCCTCGCCGTTCCAGATCGGGTAGGGGTCTTCCGGCGTCACCACACCGAGACGGCGGCACAGCTCGACGAGATGGCGGTAGCGTGCCTCGCCGCGCAGCTGGACGCTGTCCTCCTTGGGCGTCCACAGCTCGTGGTTGCCCGGCGCCCACACGACCTTGCTGAAGCGCCCGGCGAGCAGCCGCAGCGCCCACTCGACGTCTTCGACCATCTCGCCGACGTCACCGGCGACAAGCAGCCAGTCGTCGTTTGTCTCGGGACGGTATGCCTCCACGAGCTGGCGGTTTTCCGCATAAGCCACGTGCAGGTCGCTGATCGCCAGGAGCTTGGGCTGTACGGGCACCCGTCGATCGTAGCCGCGCCCCGCGCGCTCCCCGACCGGACAGCATCCGGTAGGGGTTCGTTACGGGTACCGCACGGCCGGGCCGGCCCGCATTATCGACGTGAGGCGCCTCAGGCGGTGTTGCGCAGCCCGGCCACCAGGCTGAACGGGAGGTCCGACCGGCGGTTGATGCGCAGCTTCCGGTACACCCTGGTCAGGTGTTGCTCGACGGTGCTGACCGTGATGAAGAGCTTGCGGGCGATCTGCTGGTTGGTGTGCCCCTGCGCCGCGAGAGCGGCGACCCGCCGCTCGGCGTCGCTCAGCTCCTCGATGACCGGATCCTGTGCCGGCTCCGCCTCCTCGTCGCCGGGCGCGGCCCGGGCCGAGACAAGATCCTCCAGCTCGTACCGCGTGGCGAGCTGCTGCGCGCGGCGGGTGGTGATGCGGGCCTTGGCGTACTCGCCGAGCGCCTGCTGTGCCTCACCCAGCTCCCCCAGCGCCTCGACCAGCTCAAGCTGGTCGCCGCCGGCCTGCAGCTCTTCGACGGCGTCGCGCAGCAGCACGGCGCGCTGCTTGAGCTCGGCGGTCGCGGCCAGCTCGCGCAGGGAGATGCCCTTGGTGCGCCGGTTGTACAGCCCGATCTTGGCAAGCTGCTCGGCGGCGAGGTGGCGGGCCGCGATGTCCAGGCCACGCCGCGCCTCCGCGAGGTCGGTGCGCCACGGCGCCAGGCCGGGCAGGTCGAGCTCCCACCGCACCATCAGCTCGCCACACGCCTCGAAGTCTTCGATCGCCGCCTTGTGGCTGCCGCGCGCCAGCTGGAAACGGCCACGGGCACGCAGGTAGTAGAGGCCGAAGGGGGTCTGAAACATCGCGTCCGGCACCGGCATCGCGAGCAGGCGCAACGCCTCGTCGAACTGGCCGCGGCGGGTGGCGGCCAGCAGCAGCACCGAGATCGGGCCGCCGATGAAGACGCCGAGCCCTTTGGGCCGGATGAGGGAGAGCGCGGCGTGGGCGTACCGCTCGGCCTCGGGCAGGTTGCCCTGACGGAGGCTGATCGTGGCCCGCAACGCGGACAGCAGCGCCCGCCAGGTGGGCACCCGCCGGTCTTCCGCCTCCTGCAGGAGCCCGTCGCACCAGTCGGCCGCCCAGTCCAGGCACTCGGCCAGCACCAACGTCTCCAGGCAGATGATGATCGACTCCCAGGTGTGGTCGTCGAGCCGGTACTGCTGGAGGATCGCCTGCGCGTCGGCCACCGCCTCCTCGGTCACGCCGCCGCGCTGCACCGCCTCGACGATGTTGGCGGTGCGGACCCGCAGCTTGCCGGTGACGCCGGTGAGCGTGGAGGCCCGCGGCAGCGCCTCCGTACCGGCGTCCTTGGCGGCGCCGGGGTAGAAGTAGCCGAAGCGGGCGCGCACGCACGAGACAGCCAGCGCGCTGTCCGGCCCCTCGGCGGCGGCCACGTCGGTGATCCGGTCGAGCAGGTCGGCCGCCTCGGCCGGCCGGCCAAACCACATCAGGTGCTTGACCAGCATCAACGCGAGGTCCGAGCGGAGCCGTCCGGCGTGGGCGACCGGCATGAGCTCGCGCGCGTACCGCTCGGCGGACATCGGGTCGAGCCGCCACTTGGCCCGCAGCAGCGCGGCGTGGATCGCGGCCCGCTCGCCGACGTCGACCCGGCTCCGCTCGGCCAGGCGCAGGCAGTCCAGCGCCATGCCGGTGTCGTCCTGCTCCATCGCCTGGTCGGCGGCCTCCCGCAGCACCGGCACCGACCAGGGCGCCTCGGTGCGCCGGGCGGCGAGCGCGTGCCTCGCCACGGTCACGGCGGCGGCGCCGTTGCGGTAAAGCACGTGCGCGACCCTGTCGTGCAGCTCAATGCGGTCGTGGGTGCTCATGGCGTCGAGCACGGCGGCCGCCGTGCGCGGGTGGCGAAACAGGCCGGCGTCGACGATGCCTGTCTCGGTCGCCGCCTCCAAGCCGCCGGCCGCCGACGGGCACGCGTCGCCGAGCAGCTCGCTGAGCAGCGCGGGCGACGCCGGCTCGCCGAGCACGGCGAGCGCCCGGACGACCGGCAGCATGGACTCGTCGCCGCGGTACAGGCAGGTCTGCACCGCCTGGGTGAACGCCTCGCCGGCCACGCCGACGGGACAGGGCGGTCCGTCCGGCGCGCCGGACACCGCCAGGTGATCCTCGACAAGGGCGTTGAGCAGCAACGGGCTCCCTCCGCTGAGCCTGTGCCAAAACTCGGGCTCCGCGTCGCCGAAGTCGATCCGGTCGGCGAGCAGCGAAGCCACACCCTCGGGCGAGAGCAGGTTGAGCCGCAACTGTCTACAGTTTGGCTGGCTGAGCAGCTCGGCGACGAGCCGTGGCCAGGGTGGTCGCATGCCGGCGGTGCCGGTCAGCACGATCAGGACCCGGGCGCTCTCGATCCTCCGGATCAGGTAGAGCAGGCACTGCATCGACTCGGCGTCGGCGAAGTGCGCGTCGTCGACACTGATCAGCAGCGGCGCCGGCTCGGCCAGCTCCAGCAGCGCGCCGCCCAGCCCGCGCCGCACCTGCACGTCGACCCGGTCGGCCGACTCGTCGTCACGGTCGCGCAGCATCGCGGTCAGGGCGGCGTCGTCGAGCAGGCGCACGACCTTGTCGGTCGTGTCGTCGGGAAGGCGGGCGCCGCCGAAGATCTGGCCCATGATGCCCATGGCGGCGCCGCGCTCGGTGCGGGACGCCTTCGCGCTGAGGTGCACGAAGCCCGCCTCGACGGCACGGCGGGCGAAGGCCCGCAGCAGCGCGGTCTTTCCGGAGCCGACCGGACCGCTGACCGTAACCACTGCGCCTTTTCCGCTTAAACATTCCGCCATCGACGAGGCCAGCTGTGCTGACTCTCTGTCGCGCTCTACCAGCAGCTCTCTATCTCGTCCGACAAGCATGAAACCCCCCATAAGCTTGTGCTCGGCAGAACCACCAAGGGGCGAATCAATCCGCAAGGTCGCTTACAGACACACGGCACACAAGGCACGTGCACGACCGGCCGCACGAGGAAAGCACATCCCGCGACGCTGCGGCATCAGCGTCCTCATGGCGTCGTGCGTGACAACCATTCACACATGAAACGCTATGGATTCAATCACAGCAAGGTTCGTTTGATCACGCGGAGGTAACGGGAAGCCGAACTGAGCAATTCTTGAGACTGCCCAAAGTGGACTAATGCGCTAAGTGCCCCGACCCGGTCCCGGGCGGGGCAGTCGTAGCGTACCGGTCAGAGCGGGATGTTGCCCCGCCGGCCACGGGACGCCGGCGCGTCGGCGAGCACCTGGGCGATGCGGCGGCGACTGTCGGCCGGAGAAACCACGCCGTCCACGACGCCAAGCGAAAGTGCCCTGGTCACGCCCCCGGACTCGCGCTCGACCTCGGCCACGAAGCCAGCCAGCAGCTCAGCGCGCTGCTCCTCGGGCGCCGCCGCGAGCCGCTTGCGGTAGAGCACGCCAGCGGCCGCCTCCGCCGCCATCACGGCGACCTCGGCCTGCGGCCAGGCGAAAACGGCGGTAGCCCCGAGTGAGCGGGAGTTCATCGCGATGTAGGCACCACCGTAGGACTTGCGGGTCACGAGCGTCACCCGCGGCACCACAGCCTCGGCAAACGCGTGCAGAAGCTTCGCACCGCGGCGGATGACGCCTTCCCACTCCTGGCGGGCGCCGGGCAGATAACCGGGCACGTCGACAATGACCACCATTGGAACTCCGAACGCATTACACATTCGCACAAAACGTGAAGCCTTTTCGGCACTCAACGAATCGAGACAACCGCCCTTGTGAAGTGGGTTGTTCGCGAGTACACCCACCGTCCGGCCGGCGAGACGGCCGAAACCCACCACCATGTTCGTGGCCCATTTCGGCTGAAGCTCGACGAAGCCCGGCTCGGCGTCGACGAGGCCGCGCACGAGCGGCCGCACGTCGTACGCCCGCCGGCTCTCCGCAGGCAGGAACGACCCGAGGTCGGCACCGCCGTCGGCCAGGGACATGTCCACCCGGCCCTGGCTGGCCAGCATGGCCGTGAGCCGCCGGGCCTGGGCGAACGCGTCCGCGTCGTCCTTGGCCGGCACGTGCACCACACCGGAGCTGCGGCTGTGCACCTTCAGCCCGCCGAGCGACTCCATGTCGATGCTCTCGCCGGTGACGCTGCGCACCACGTCCGGCCCGGTCACGAACATGCGGCCGGCCTCGGACATCACGACGATGTCGGTGAGCGCCGGGCCGTACGCCGCGGCGCCGGCGGCCGGGCCGAGCACGACGCTGATCTGCGGCACGAGGCCCGACGCGTGCGTCATCGCGGCGAACATCCGCCCCACGCCGTCCATCGACTCGACCCCGTCGGCGAGCTTGGCGCCACCGGAGTGCCAGATACCGATGACCGGGCACCGCTGGCGCACGGCGGCCTGGATCGTGTCGATGATGCGCTGCGCGCCGGTCGCGCCGAGCGCACCGCCCCGCTGCGTGGCGTCGGTGCAGTACGCGAGGACCGGGTTGCCGTCGACGAGGCCGCAGGCGGCGCGCACCTCGGCGCCGTCGTCAGGGCCGAACGGCTCCATCGATCCCGGATCCAGCAGCGCGAGCAGCCGGGCGCCGGGCGAGCGCGGGTCACTGTCGACAATGGGCTGTACGACCGCCGTCATGCCCGGGACGGTATCGATCAGACGGCGGCGACTCCTACCCCTAGCGCGCCCCTAATGCGCTCCAGCAGCGCGGCCGAGTGGTCGGTGAGGTAGAAGTGGCCACCGGGAAACACCTCGAACTCGAAGTCGCCGGTCGTGTGCTCGCCCCAGGCCCGCGCCTCGTCGACCGTCACCTTCGGATCGTCGGCGCCGACGAACGCGGTCACCGGGCAGGCGAGCGGCGGCCCGGGCTCGTACCGGTACGTCTCCGCGGCCCGGTAGTCGTTGCGGATCGCCGGCAGGATCATGCGGAGCATCTCCTCGTCGCCGAGGATGCTGCCCGCCGTGCCGGCGAGCTTGCGCATCTCGGCGATCAGGCCGTCGTCGTCTTCCTCGTGCACCCGCTCGTCCCGGAAGCGCGACGGCGCCCGCCGCCCGGAGACGAACAGGTGCGCCGGCTCGACGTCGCGCTCACGCCGCAGGATCCGGGCCACCTCGAACGCGAGGCTCGCCCCCATGCTGTGCCCGAACAGCGCGAACGGCTTGTCCAGCCACCCGGCCAGCTGGTCGGCGACGTGCCGGGACAGCGCCGGGATGTCCGCCACCATCGGCTCGTGCCGCCGGTCCTGCCGCCCGGGGTACTGCACGGCGAGCACGTCGACGTCCGGCGAGAGCGAGCGCGACACCGGGAAGTAGAAGGACGCCGAGCCGCCCGCGTGCGGCAGGCACACCAGCCGTACCGGGCTGCCCGGCGCCGGGTGGTACTGGCGGATCCACAAGCCCTCGTCGTTTGCGTCGCTCATGCGGTTCTCCCCTCGATTCGCGTCCCAGCTTCGAGGGGAGCTACGGGCGGCGCAAGGGGCACGGCGGCCGATAGGGGTCCGTTACGGGTACGTGCGGGCATCGGGCAGCCCATCCGCTGGTAGCCTCCCGGGACGGCGCTCAGCCGACCAGCGAGTCCAGCGGCACCGACGGGTCGGCCAGCCGGTCGAGGTCGACGGCCGTGCCGGCGTAACCGGCCCGCACCAGCGCCTGGATCTGGTCCTGGACGTCCCACACGTTGACGTTCATCCCGGCGAGGACGCGGCCGCCCTTGGTCCAGAAGACCACGAACTCCGGGGTCTTGCCGTCCACGATGGACGGGTCACCGCGGAAGACGACGCGGTCGTAGCCGCGCGGCGGCACCCAGCCGGCGTACTCCATACCCAGGTCGTACTGGTCGGTGAAGAAGTACGGGACCCGGTCGTACTCCACGGCCTGGCCGAGCATCGAGCGGGCCGCGGCCGGGCCGCCGTTGAGCGCGTTGGACCAGTGCTCGACGCGGATCCGGTCGCCGACCAGCGGGCTGTGGAAGCGGGCCACGTCGCCGCAGGCGAACACGTCCGGGTCGGCGGTGCGCAGCGACGCGTCGGTGACCACCCCGTCGTCGACGGTGAGGCCGGCGGTCTCGGCGAGCTCGGTGGCCGGGCGGATGCCGACACCGACGAGCACCAGGTCGGCCGCGACCTCGGTGTTGTCTTCGAGAACCACATTGGACACCCGGCCGCTGACCGCGCCGATCTCGCGCACGCCCGCCTCGAAGTGGAACCGCACGCCGTGCGCCTCGTGCAGGTCGCGGAAGATCGCGGCGACCTCGTGCCCCAGCACGTTGTGCAGCGGGAGCGGCGCCATCTCGATCACGTCGACGGTGCAGCCGTGCTCGCGGGCCGCCGCGGCGACCTCCAGGCCGATCCAGCCGGCGCCGATCACGACCACGTTGCCCCCGGCACGCAGGCCGTCGAGCAGCGCCTCGGCTTCGTCCATTGTGCGCAGATAGCGGATGCCGTGCGCGTCGGCGCCGGCCACGTCGAGCGTGCGCACGCGCGAGCCGGTGGCCAGCAGCAGCTTGTCGTAGCGCAGCTCGTCGACGCCGTCGAGGGTGACCGTGTGCGCGGCGACGTCGAGGTGCGTGGCGCGACGGCCGAGCAGCAGTTCGACGTCGTGCTCCGCATACCAACCCGCGTCGTGCACGAACGCCTTCTCCTCCGGCTCCTTGCCGGCCAGGAAGCCCTTGGAGAGCGGGGGCCGCTCGTACGGCCGGTGCGTCTCCTCGCCGACCAGCACGAGCCGGCCGGTGTAACCCTCCTCGCGCAGGGTCTGGGCGGCTTTCGCGCCGGACAGGGAGGCGCCGATTATCAAATACATGGGAGGTCAGTCTCCACTCAGTCGCTTGTGCCAGGCCACGGCCGCCGGATCGGTCAGGGAGGCCACTTGGTCGATGACCACTCTAAGCCGACCGGCGTCATCCGGTGCGACCTTCCACAGTGGTGCGAAGATCGAGTCAAGCCCGTCGGGCGCCCGCAAAGCGAGCACACGGACCAGATCGGTGAGGATCTCGCGCTGCTGCTGGTACCACTTCTCGGCACCGTCGCGGCGCATCACGTAGCGCAGGGCCATGCCCTTGAGCAGCGCGCACTGCGCCCGCACAAGCCGCGGGACGACAAGGTCGGCGGCGTACCGGCGGAGCGGTTGCGGCAGCTCGTACGCCGCTTTGGTGGCCTCGACCGCGGTGGCCACGAAACGGCCGATCTGCACGCTCGTCGCGCCCTTGAGCGCGGCCTGCGCGCGGTAGCTGCCGTCGTATCCGGCCAGCGGCGCGAGCGCGGGGTCGGCGAGCAGGCCGGTGAGCACCTCGGCCAGGTCACCGGGCGTCTCGGCGGAGTAGGCGGCCGCCACGTCGGCGCAGAGCGCGGCCCGCTCGTCGGGGTCGGCCACCAGCCGGCCGAACGGGATGTAGCCGCCGAACACGCCGTCCTCGACGTCGTGCACCGAATAGGCCACGTCGTCCGCCCAGTCCATGACCTGGGCCTCCAGGCATCGCGCCTCCCCCGCCACGCCCTCGCGGACCCAGGCGAAGATCTCCGCGTCGTCGGCGTACACACCGAACTTGCGCCGCCCGGGGCGGCGCGGCCAGGGATATTTGCAGGTCGCGTCGAGCGAGGCCCGGGTGAGATTGAGGCCGGCGCCGTCGATCTTGGCCTCCAGCCGCGTGAGTACCCGCAGCGTCTGCGCGTTGCCCTCGAACCCACCGCACTCCTGCGCGACCGCGTCGAGCGCCTCCTCGCCGTTGTGCCCGAAGGGCGGATGCCCCAGGTCGTGCGCGAGCCCGGCCACGTCGACCACGTCCGGGTCGCACCCCAGCCGGGCGCCCATCTCCCGGGCGATCTGCGCGACCTCGAGCGAATGGGTGAGCCGGGTGCGCAGGAAGTCGTCGGAGCCCGCGGTGTGCACCTGGGTCTTGGCGGCCAGCCGGCGGAACGCCGCCGAGTGGAGCACCCGCGCCCGGTCCCGCTCGAACGGGCTGCGCCCGTGCCCCGTGTCCTTGCGCGGCTCGGGCACGAACCGCTCGGCCTCGATCACGCCCTGACTCTATCGCCCTGCCGGGTGCCGGGAAGGCTGTCGAGCGCGAGCGGGACCCACCCCGCCGGGGCGCCTTATCCGCGCTGCTTGAGAACGCAGAACTCGTTGCCCTCGGGGTCGGCCAGCACCACCCAGCCGGCCTTGCCGCCCTGGCCCACGTCGACGTGCCGGGCACCCATGTTGACCAGGCGCTCGACCTCGGCCTCCTGGTCGGCGGGGCGGAGGTCGACGTGCAGGCGGTTTTTGCCGGCCTTGGCGTCCGGCACCGGCACGAAGATCAGGCCGGGCAGTTCGTCCGGCGCGCGGCGGATCTCCACCTCGTCGGGCCGCTCGTGAGTGATCTGGTAGCCGAGCGCCTCGGCCCACCAGCGCGCGAGGCGCGCCGGATCGAGCGCATCGACGACCAGGTTCTCCCAGCGGCTGCCCATAGATACGCCTCCCGATTTGTCCCCAGTTGTCGCCGACGACGCGTTATCGCCAGACGACATCAAAGTGACGACCACGTTACGCCCAGGATCATCATCGCGGGTGACGCCGGTACTTGTGACCCCGGGCGGGGCCGAGTGGCAACCACCGATCATCCGAGACTTGATGTCCGATCGCCGGCCGTATTCGGACAGCCGCACGCGGTAACGTGCTGGCGCGACAACGACCGGACCGGCGTGGCGGCTGCTGGTCGACATATAACTATGCCCGGAGCTCGACACCCACCAGGCCGGACTGGGTGGCGAGCGCTCCTCCGGGCCGAGGAGCATTGGGTGTCCGGCATTGACGACTGCCTCGCGCAGGCCATGGCGATACACGGTGCCATCGGCGCCAGCATCATCGACCACACCACCGGCTTCGCGGTCGGGGCGGTAGGGCGGGCCCCCACCGACGACGCCGACGCGACCTGGGCCGGCACCGCCGAGATCGTCAACGTGGCGGCCACCGGCGCGCCGTTCGCCTCGGCCCGACCGGGTGACCGCGTCGAAGACGTCATCATCACCACGCTCGACGGCTATCACCTGATCCAGCAGGTGCACACGGTGTTCGACAGCCGGCTGGTGCTCTACCTGTGGCTGGACCGCACGCAGGGCAACCTGGCGATGGCCCGCAGGCAGCTGCGGCTGCTCGCCGACGGCCTCGCCGGCGCCCCGGCCGACCCGCGTGCCGCCGTGATCCCGGCCGCGCGCGCCTCGGCGACCGCTCCGGTCCCCTCCGCAAGGCGGTAGGCGGTGAAGACCGCGCGCACGGGCAAGGCCGTGCCCCCTCGCCGCACCCTCACCCAGCTCGCCGCCGCCGGCGAGACCGGCGCGTTGCACGTCGAGGGCGAGCCCGGCGGCGTGCTGTACCTGAAGGACGGCTGGGTCAGCTATGTCGAGAGCCCGGGCTCGCCCGGCGTCGGCGAGCTGCTCACGACCTCGGGCCGCCTCCCCGCGGTCGTGTGGGAAGCGGCCGCCGCGAGCGGTGAGGACGTCGGTCCGCTGCTGGTCGCGCAGGGCCATCTCACCCAGGGCGAGCTGGAGCTCTGCACGCTCGGCGCGATCTACGACGCGGCCTTCTTCGTGCTGTCGCCGGCGCCGGCGCGGATCCGCTTCGAGGCCGGCGAGCGGCACTGGCTCGGACCCGTGTGCCAGGTCGACGCCGCGGTGCTCGCCCGCGAGCTGACCCGGCGCCGCAAGCTGCTTGACGACGCGCACCCGTCCTCCGATGTGGACACCGGGCGGCTGCGGGCGACCCCGCGCGCGCCGACGCCACGGCTTGTCGTCACGGCGCCGCAGTGGGAGCTGATCGTCCACTGCGACGGCCACCGGACCGCCAGCGACCTCGCTCGCCTGCTCGGGCGGGCCGGGTACACCACGCTGCTGGAGCTGCGCCGCCTCGTCGCCGCGGGCCTGGTCATCGCCACGCCGCCGGAGCAGCCCAAGCCCGACGAGGGCGGCGCCGGCCCGCCCGCGGAGGAGGAGCACTTAACCAGCGACGGCGCGCCGCACAGCGAAAAGGCCGTGGGCCGGGCGCCGGTGACGAAGGGCGACTCCGGGGGACCCGAGCCCTCCGCGAGCGAAGCGAGCGCCGCCAAGCCGGGTCCAGCGGCCAAGCCGGCCGCACGAGCGGCGCGAGACAAGGGCAACGGCGCGTCCGCCGCGCGGCGGACGAGCGGTTCCCGGCGAGCCGTCGCGGCCACACCGCCCACCGGCGGCCGCCCGGCACAGGCCGAAGCCCGGCTGCCCCGCCGGACACCCGGAGAGCAGATGTCCGGGCCGGACCCTCCACTCGCGCTCGGGGACGAGCCGGATGAGGCCCTGCTCTCCCGTATCAGGTCGGGCTTGCAAGCCCTGTGACGTGACAGAGAAACCACAACCGAAGGGGGATGATCCTTGGACGGGATCGCCGAGTTGCGGGCGCTGCGCCAGCGGCTGCCCGACATCGCCGGTGCGGTGCTCGCGAGCACCGACGGCATGCTCATCGCAAGCGACATGGGCACTGGAAAGGACGGCGCGCCCGGTGGCGTGGAGGCGGAGACCGTCGCCGCGCTGGCCGCGGCGAGCCTCGGGCTGGGACAGCGGTTCGCCGCCACCGTCCAGCAGGGTCACCTGCGCGAGACGGTGATACAGGCGGACGGAGGTTCCGTCGTCACGTACGCCGCGGGCCGCCGTGGCCTGCTGACCGTGCTCGCCTGCCCGCACGCCAACCTGGCCCGGCTGCACTACGAGGCCCGCCGGGTCGCGTCACGCCTCGGCGGCATCATCGACGCTCCGGCAGCGCCTCCGCCGCCGGTACCGGCGCAGGCCGCCGCATCCGAGCGGCCCCGCCTCGCCCGCCGCACACCCATGGCCACGATCACCCGATAGATACCGGCACCCAGACAATCCACACAGGACAGGAGTTCACCTCATGGCCGACATGGACGCGAGCCTGAAGGAAATCATGCAGATCGACGGCGCCGTCGGCGCCGCGGTGGCCGACTACACGAGCGGCATGGCCCTCGGCACGATCGGCGGCACCAAGGACCTCGACCTGGCCGTCGCGGCCGCCGGCAACACGGACGTGGTGCGGGCCAAGCTGCGCGCGATGGAGATGCTCAACATCAAGGAGACCATCGAAGATATTTTGATTACTTTGGACACTCAGTACCACATGATCCGGCCACTGAGCGGCCGCGCGGGCAAGGGCCTGTTCCTGTACGTCGCCCTGCTCAAGACCCGTGCCAACCTCGCCATGGCCCGTCACCAGCTGCGCCAGATCGAGGCGAGCCTCGACGTCTGAGCGGCCAGCCGTCCGCCGGCCGGGGAGCACGCCCTGCCCGGCCGGCGGACCACCGCGCTACCGGCTGTCCGACGCCGCCGCGGTCTCGATCGCCGCGCGGCCGGCCTCCAGCCGTGCGATGGGCACGCGGAAGGGCGAGCACGAGACGTAGTCAAGCCCCACCTCGTGGAAGAAGTGCACCGACTCGGGGTCGCCGCCGTGCTCGCCGCACACGCCGAGCTTGAGGTCGGGCCGGGCCGCGCGCCCCTCGTCGACCGCGATGCGCACCAGCCGGCCCACGCCGTCCCGGTCGAGCGACTCGAAGGGCGAGATGCCGAAGATGCCCAGCTCGATGTAGCGCCAGAAGAACGCGCCCTCGACGTCGTCGCGGGAGAAGCCCCACGCCATCTGCGTCAGATCGTTGGTGCCGAACGAGAAGAACTCGGCGGCCTCGGCGATCTGCCCCGACGTGAGCGCGGCCCGCGGCACCTCGATCATCGTGCCGATCGACACCTCGCCGGCGCCGGCCTCGGCGATGATGCGCTCGGCCTCGCCGCGTACCGTCTCCAGCTCCTGCACGGCACCCACGAGCGGCACCATGATCTCCGGCCGCGGGTTGCCGCCGCGGCGCGCGCACTCGGCCGCGGCCTCGGCTATCGCGCGCACCTGCATGGCGAACAGGCCCGGGATGACAAGGCCCAGCCGCACGCCGCGCAGGCCCAGCATCGGGTTCTGCTCGTGCATGCGGCGTACGGCCGCGAGCAGCGCCTCCGCCTTCGCCGCGTCCTCGCCCCGCTCGTGCGCGACCGCCACGCTCACGGCCAGCTCCTCCAGCGGCGGCAGGAACTCGTGCAGCGGCGGGTCAATCAGCCGCACGGTCACCGGCAGCCCGTCCATCGCCTCGAAGATCTCGACGAAGTCGGCCCGCTGCAGGGGAAGCAGCGCGTCCAGCGCCTCCTGCCGCTCGCCGTCGGTGCGGGCGAGGATGAGGCGCTCGACAAGCTCGCGCCGGTCACCCAGGAACATGTGCTCGGTGCGGCACAGGCCGATCCCCTCGGCGCCGAACCGCCGCGCCCGCGCCGCGTCCCGCCCGGTGTCCGCGTTCGTCCTTACCCGCAGCCGCCGCGCCGCGTCGGCGTGCGACATGATCCGGTGTACCGCCGACACGAGCGGATCCGCGTCGCCCTGCTCCGGGGAGACCTCGCCCTCGAAGTAGCGGACCACTTCGGACGGTCGCACCGGCACCTCGCCGACGTACACCCGGCCGGTCGTGCCGTCGATCGAGATGACCTCACCCTCGCCGATCGCCGTACCGTCCACAGTGAACTTCTTGCCGCGAGCGTCCACATCGAGCGTGTCCGCGCCGCAGACGCACGTCTTGCCCATGCCCCGCGCGACAACCGCCGCGTGGCTCGTCTTGCCACCGCGCGAGGTGAGGATGCCCTGCGCGGCGATCATGCCGGGGAGGTCGTCCGGGTTGGTCTCCCGCCGTACCAGGATGACCGCCTCGCCCTCCTTGGCCAGCTCGACCGCGCGCTCCGCGTCGAAGACGACCTTGCCGACCGCCGCGCCCGGCGAGGCACCGACGCCCTTGGCCAGCGGCTTGGGTTTGCCGGCGAGGTCGAAGCGGGGAAACATGAGCTGACCCAGCTGCGCGCCGGTGACCCGCCGCGCCGCCTCGTCGAGGTCGATGAGTCCTTCGTCGACGAGCTGCCCGGCGATGATGAACGCGGCCGCCGCGGTGCGCTTGCCCACCCGGGTCTGCAGCATCCACAGCTTGCCCTGCTCGATGGTGAACTCGATGTCGCACAGGTCGCGGTAGTGACCCTCCAATGTGGCCATGATGCCGAGCAGTTCGTCGTACGACTTCTTGTCCAGCCGCTCCAGCTCCTGCAGCGGGATCGTGTTGCGGATGCCCGCGACGACGTCCTCGCCCTGAGCGTTGGCCAGGTAGTCGCCGTAGATGCCCTGCGTGCCGGAGGCGGGGTCGCGGGTGAAGGCGACGCCGGTGCCGGAGTCGGGGCCGAGGTTGCCGAAGACCATCGCCACGACGTTCACGGCGGTGCCGAGGTCGGCCGGGATGCGCTCCTGGCGGCGGTACAGCACGGCCCGGTCCGCGTTCCACGACTCGAAGACCGCGCGGATGGCGAGGTCCATCTGCTCGCGGGCGTTCTGGGGAAACTCGCGACCGGTGTGCTTGGCGAAGATCTTCTTGTAGTCGTCGACCAGCGCGCGCAGGTCGGCCGCGTCCAGGTCGAGGTCGTTGTCCGTGCCCCGGGCCGCCTTGGCCTCGTCGAGCGCGTGCTCGAACTCCTCGCCGGGCACCTCGCACACCGTCTTGCCGAACATCTGGATCAGCCGGCGGTACGAGTCCCACGCGAAACGCTCGTCACCGCCGGCCTGCGCGGCGAGCCCGGCGACGCTCTCGTCGTTGAGCCCCACGTTGAGGACGGTCTCCATCATGCCCGGCATCGAGTAGCGGGCACCCGAACGCACCGACACCAGCAGCGGGTCGGCCGCGTCGCCGAGGCGCTTGCCGCGCGCCTGCTCCAGCGCCACCAGGTGGGTGTCGACCTGCTCGCGCAGCCCGTCCGGTTCGCGGCCCGTGGTCAGGTACGCGCGGCACGCTTCGGTGGTGATCGTGAAGCCCGGCGGCACGGGCAGCCCGAGGTTCGTCATCTCGGCGAGGTTGGCCCCCTTACCGCCGAGGAGGTCCGCCATCTCCTTGTTGCCTTCGGCGAAGTCGTACACGTAGACGTCTTCGTTCGCTGCCACCTTGGCCTCCTGCCACGTTCACCGTTGAACGAGGGTTTAGTACCCAATGGTGGGCGAAGGTTAAGCGAGATACGCCACGTCTCGGGAGTGTTCGGTGACCAGCCGCACACCCCAGGGACGTGTGAGGTTCATTGGGGCGCCTGGGAACGGTCCCACGAGCAGTTTTGCGCGCTCAGCCGCCTGAGTCGTCGTGCTCGGCGTCATCCGGGACGGCCTCGGAGTCGCGGTCATCCAACCAGCCGTACGGCAGGACGACGCGAGCCGGCGCGTTTGTGCGCCCGCGCGGCTGGCCGAGGACGTCGGCCGGGAACGGCTCGCTGGCGTCGACCTTGCCCAGCAGGTCGTCGAGCTCGGCGAGGGACGAGGCCATGGCCATCGACCGGCGCAGCTCGGCGCCGACCGGAAAGCCCTTGAGGTACCACGCGACGTGCTTGCGGAAGTCGGTGACCGCCTCGCGCTCGGCACCCCACCAGTCGACCAGCAGCTCGGCGTGGCGGCGCATGACCCGGGCGACCTCGCCGAGCGCGGGCATGACCCGCTCCTGGCGACCCGCGAACCCGGCCGCGAGGTCGGCGAAGAGCCACGGGCGGCCCAGGCAGCCCCGGCCGACGACCACGCCGTCGCAGCCGGTCTCGGCCACCATGCGCAGGGCGTCGTCGGCCTCCCAGATGTCGCCGTTGCCCAGCACCGGCACGTCGAGTGCCTGCTTGAGCGTGGCGATCGCCTCCCAGTCAGCCGCTCCGGAGTAGCGCTGGGCGGCGGTGCGCGCGTGCAGGGCGACCCAGGCCACGCCCGCGTCCTGCGCGGTGAGCCCGGCCTCGACGTACGTCAGGTGGTCGTCGTCGATGCCCTTGCGCATCTTGACGGTGACCGGCAGTCCGGCGGCGTTGTCGACGGCCGCGCGCACGATCGCGCCGAACAGCCGCCGCTTCCAAGGGATCGCCGAGCCGCCGCCCTTGCTGGTGATCTTTTTGACGCTGCAGCCGAAGTTGAGGTCGATGTGGTCGGCCAGCCCTTCGTCGACCACGCGCCGCACGGCCTTGGCGGTGATGTCCGGGTCCACGCCGTAGAGCTGCATGCTGCGCGGGTGCTCGTCGGCGCCGAACTCGATCAGCCGCTCGGTCTTCGGGTTGCGGTGGTGCAGCGCCACCGTCGTGATCATCTCGCAGACGTAGAGGCCCGCGCCGTACTCCCGGCAGAGCCGGCGGAACGCCACGTTGGTGATGCCGGCCATCGGCGCCAGCACCACCGGCGGGTCGATCCCGTGTCGACCCAGCATCAACGTTCCACTCACGCCAACCAGGGTAGTTTGGGTCGGTGACCACATCCGATCCGGCGTGCGACACGGCACACGGTGACCTGCCGCCCGATCATGGGCCGCGCACGCTCGTCGCCGTCTTCGAGTCGCCGGTCGCCGAGCACCTGATCCGGTTCGCCGCCGACCTGGGCTACCGCACGGTCCTCGTCGAGCCCCAGCCGCGGCTGCTGGCCGGCACCCCCAAGCCGCACGGCGACCAGACGGTGGCGAGCGTCACCGCCGCGGGCGTCGACGAGCACAGCGACGTGGTCGTCACCGATCACGACCGCCCCGAGCTCGGTGCCCTGCTGCGCGACGCGCTCGACAGCAAGGCGCGGTGGATCGGCGTGATGGGCGCCAAGCGGCACAGTGCGCCGCACATCGAGGCGCTGAAGCAGCTGGGCGTCGACGAGGCGGAGATCGCTCGGGTGCACCGCCCGATCGGCCTCAACATCGGCTCCCGGACGCCCGCCGAGATCGCCATCGCCACGCTGGCCGGCCTGATCGCGGACCGCAACGGCCGCCCGGGCGGCTTCGCCTTTTGATCGAAAGCGCGACCAACCGCGCAGGGTGAGGCCGCGGGAGCAACGGTCCGGACCACGGCGGACGTCGCGGTAGCTCCCTGTCAAATGGTCCGGAGGCACATGCGCGCCCCCGGACCAGGGGCGACGGGCGGTCAGCAGCCGGGGAGGCGGTCGATCAGGTAGCGCTCGACCTGGTCGAGCGGCACGCGCTCCTGCTGCATCGTGTCGCGGTCGCGGACGGTCACGGCGTTGTCCTGGAGGGTGTCGAAGTCGACAGTCACGCAGAACGGCGTGCCGATCTCGTCCTGCCGGCGGTAGCGGCGGCCGATCGCCTGCGAGTCGTCGAACTCGACGATCCACCGCTTGCGGAGCGTGGCGGCCAGCTCGCGGGCCTTCGGCGAGAGCTCGGGGTTGCGCGACAGCGGCAGCACCGCCACCTTGATCGGCGCCAGCCGGGGGTCGAAGCGCATCACCGTGCGCTTGTCGACGCCACCCTTGGTGTTCGGCGCCTCATCCTCGTCGTACGCCTCGAGCAGGAAGGCGAGCACCGCGCGGGTGAGGCCGGCTGCCGGCTCGATCACGTACGGCATCCAGCGCTCCTGCTTTTCCTGGTCGAAGTACGACAGGTCGACGCCGGAGTGCTTGCTGTGCGTGCTGAGGTCGAAGTCGGTGCGGTTGGCGATGCCCTCCAGCTCGGAAAACTCCGTGCCGCCGAACAGGAAGCGGTACTCGATGTCGACGGTCCGCTTCGAGTAGTGCGACAGCTTCTCCTTCGGGTGCTCGTAGAAGCGCAGGTTGTCCGGCGAGAGACCGAGGTCGATGTACCAGTTCCACCGCTCCTGCAGCCAGTACTCGTGCCACTGCTCGTCGGTGCCCGGCTCGACGAAGAACTCCATCTCCATCTGCTCGAACTCGCGGGTGCGGAAGATGAAGTTGCCCGGCGTGATCTCGTTGCGGAACGACTTGCCGACCTGCGCGATGCCGAAAGGCGGCTTCTTGCGCGCGGCGGTCTCCACGTTGCGGTAGTTGACGAAGAT
The DNA here is from genome assembly GCF_011764425.1 of Phytohabitans houttuyneae. Classification (NCBI taxonomy): domain Bacteria; kingdom Bacillati; phylum Actinomycetota; class Actinomycetes; order Micromonosporales; family Micromonosporaceae; genus Phytohabitans; species Phytohabitans houttuyneae. The sequence continues at coordinate 669,955 of NZ_BLPF01000004.1, read as the reverse complement.
GCCCTGCGCGGTCTCGGGCCGCAGGTAGTGCAGGCCCTCCTCGCTCTCCACCGGGCCGAGGTAGGTCTTCATCAGGCCGTTGAACATGCGCGGCTCGGTGAAGGTGCCCTTGTTGCCACAGTTGGGGCAGTTGATCTCGGAGAGGCCGGCCGGCGGGCGGCCGTGCTTGTGCTCGAACGCCTCTTCCAGGTGGTCGGCGCGGAAACGCTTGTGGCAGGAGAGGCACTCGGTCAGCGGGTCGACGAACGCGTCGAGGTGGCCCGAGGCTGCCCACACGTCCTTGGACAGGATCACGGCGGAGTCGATGCCGACGATGTCGTCGCGCTGCTGGACCATCGTGCGCCACCACTGGCGCCGGACGTTTTCCTTCAGCTCCACGCCGAGCGGACCGTAGTCCCAGGCCGACCGGGTGCCCCCGTAGATCTCGCTGGAGGGGAAGACGAAGCCCCGGCGCTTGGCGAGGCTGACAACGGCGTCGATGCGGTCGGCTGGCATTGTGATTTCCTCCTGCGCCGGCTGGCGGTCGGCGGGGACCAAAGGGAAGGACTGCGGACGGGATTTACAACGGCTACCGCCACCGTACGGTTACCGGCGGGCCAAACCCCAGCAGATTACCCCGCGATGCCGCACACCTCGAACTGGCCGGTGCCCGCGTCCTGGGCGAGCGTGATCTCGAGCCGGTCCTGCCCACCTGTCGCGTACGTCACGTCGGCCGGCACCGTCAGGGCGGGGATGGCGACGTCGCCCACCTCGTACGACGTGATCCGCGGCCCGCTGGACACGCGGGCGGTGAACTGCGCCGGCGTCTCGTCCTCCTGCGCGTCGTCGCAGAGCAGCTTGTAGGCGTCCTGGTAGTTGCCCTCGGACAGGGCGTCGAAGTAGCCGCCCACGATGGTCTGCGCCTGCTCGTTGAGCGACTCCGCCTGGGTGATCACGAGCCCGACCAGCGCGGTGCCGCCGGCACCGCAGCACAGGACGGCGGCGAGGCCGGCCACGCCCAGCGACAGCCACATCCGCGCGTTACGCCCCTCGATGGGTGGCGCCGCGAACGGTGGCGTCACGCCCGGCCCGGGCGGCGGCGGTGGCACGTCGGTGGGCGAGGGGGCGCCGGCTGCCAGCGTCATGACGGCAAGCGTAGTGCGCTTCCGCCCGCGAGCAGGGTCACCGTGGGAAAGCGGAGGTCACCTGGGCGAAGGCGGCCCCTGGTCGGCCGCGCGGTCGCTCGCCGCCGTGACCACCTCGCCGCCGGGTGCGGCCTCGGCCAGCGCCTCGTACGCGGAGGGCTCGTCGAGCGACTCGGCGAGCAGCGGGGTGGCGTACATCTTCACGTCGAAGGCGCCGAGCGCCCGCCGGTACGTCCCGACGGACTCCCACTCGGTGACCAGGCACCAGTGCGACGGCTCGTCGAGCGCGCGGGTGAGCCGGCCCCGCAGGTAGCCGGGGCGCGCCGCCAGTGCGGCGAGCGCGGCGTGTGCCCGCTCGGTGAACGATCCGGCCGCGGCCTCCTCAACCACGAACCGGTTCATGACCAGCACGGGCGCCTCCTTAAGGTTGAATCCATGAAGGGTACGCGTGAAGCCCGGCTGGCCCGGATCAACCCGACCACCGCGTTCCTCGGTGCGCTGGTCGTCGTGCTCATCGGCCTCTTCGCGCCGGGGGTGTTCGGCGGGGTGGTGCTGCTGGCGCTGGCCGGCGGGCTCATCTACCTGATGCGCCGCACGTGGCCGGTGACCTCTCCGCAGACGCGAACGATCCGGGTGTTCATGCTGGGGCTGCTGCTCCTGGCGGCGCTGTTCAAGATCCTGTAGACCCATGCGCTTTTGACAATCATTGTCATCTCGGCGGAGAGTGGTGGTATGCGAAACCGCCCCACCCCTCGGGCGCTGCTCGCCGCGGCCCTCGCCATCGGCGCCCTGACCGCCTGCGGCGACGACGCCACCGGCGCCAGCTCGGACCAGCTCAGCGTCGTCGCTGCCTTCTACCCGCTCCAGTTCGTCGCCGAGAAGGTCGGCGGCGACGCGGTGCACGTCACCAACCTCGCCAAACCCGGCGCCGAGCCGCACGACCTCGAGCTCAACGCCGACCAGGTGGCCCAGATCGTCGACGCCAAGGTCGTCGTCTACCTCAAGGGCTTCCAGCCGGCCGTCGACGAGGCGGTGGAGCAGCAGGGCGGCGACCGCGCGTTCGACGTGTCGACGGCCGTGCCGCTGCTCGACGCCACCGATGCCGGCCACTCACACGAGGGCGAGGAGCCCGGCGGCGAAGAGCACGCCGAGGAGGCCGGCGGCAAGGACCCGCACGTGTGGCTCGACCCCACCCGCCTCGCCACCATCGGCGAAAAGGTGGCCGAGCGGCTCGGCCAGGCCGACCCCGACCACGCCGCCGACTACACCGCCCGCGCGGCGACGCTCCGGACCGACCTCGATGCGCTGGACAAGGAGTACGCGGCCGGGCTCAAGACCTGCCAGCGGCGGGAGATCGTGACAAGCCACGCCGCGTTCGGGTACCTGGCCGACCGGTACGACCTGGAGCAGATCGGGATCACCGGCCTCACCCCGAGGACGAGCCCTCGCCGCAGCGGCTGGCCGAGGTGGCCGAGGAGGCGAAGGAGCACAAGGCGACCACGATCTTCTTCGAGACGCTGGTGAGCCCGAAGGTCGCCGAGACCATCGCGAGCGAGGTCGGAGCCAAGACCGCGGTTCTCGATCCCATTGAAGGGCTGCAGCCGGGCAGCTCCGACGACTACTTTTCGGTGATGCGGAAAAATCTTGCCACCCTCGGGCCGGCGCTGGGCTGCGGCACGTGAGCGAGCGTGCCGTGGTGGACGTCACGCACGGGGTGGTCGCGTACGGCGACCGCCCCGTCCTGCGTGATGTCTCACTGTGCGTCACGGCCGGCGAGGTCGTGGCGATCCTCGGCGCCAACGGCTCGGGCAAGTCGACCCTGATCCGCGCGATCCTCGGGCTCATCCCGCTCCGCGCGGGCGGCATCTCGCTGTTCGGCACGCCGCTGCGGCGCTTCCGGGAGTGGCACCGGATCGGGTACGTGCCGCAGCGCGTGGGCGCCGGCAGCGGCGTGCCCGCCACGGTGCGCGAGGTCGTCGCCTCCGGCCGCCTGGCCAGGCGTGGCGTGCTGCGGCCTCCCGGCGCTGCCGACCGGGCCGCGGTGAGCGCCGCGCTGGAGGCCGTGGGTCTCGCCGAGCGGGCCGGCGACCCGGTGTCCACCCTGTCCGGCGGGCAGCAGCAGCGCACCCTGATCGCCCGCGCGCTGTCCGGCGAGCCCGAGATGCTGGTGCTCGACGAGCCGACCGCCGGCGTCGACGCGGGCAGCCAGGAGGCGTTCGCCGAGGCGCTGGGCGGGTTCGTGTCCGGCGGCGGGACGGTGCTGCTGGTGGCGCACGAGCTGGGGCCGTTGCAGCCGCTGGTGGGGCGCGCGGTGGTGGTACACGATGGACAGATCGCGCACGACGGCGCGTGCCCACCGCCGGCGGGCCATCACGCCCTGCCCGGTCACGACCACGTCCACCCGCACGAGCATCCGGCGCCGCACGGGGTTTTCCACGCATGAGCATGTTCCAGTACGACTTCATGATCCGTGCGCTGATCGGCGCGCTCGTGATCGGGCTGTCCGCGCCCGCGCTCGGCATCTACCTGGTGCAGCGCCGGATGTCCCTGATCGGCGACGGCATCGGCCACGTGGCGCTCACCGGCGTCGGCGTGGGCCTGCTGCTCGACCGCTCCCCCGTGCTCACCGCCGTGATCGTCTCGACGATCGGCGCCGTCGCGATCGAGCTGCTCCGCGAGCGCGGCCGCACCTCCGGCGACCAGGCCCTCGCGCTGCTCTTCTACGGCGGCATCGCGGGCGGCGTGATGCTCGTCGGCCTCTCCGACAACCGCAGCAACGCCAACCTCATGGCGTACCTCTTCGGCTCGCTCACCACCACCTCCCGCAACGACCTGATCGTGATCGTGGTCCTCGGCGCGGCCGTGCTCGCCGCGATGCTGCTGCTGCGCCCCGCGCTGTTCGCGATCTGCCACGACGAGGAGTACGCCCGCGTCTCCGGCCTCCCGGTCCGCACGCTCAACGTGCTGATCGCGGTCACCGCCGCGGTCACCGTCACGATCGCCATGCGCACCGTCGGGCTGCTGCTGGTCAGCGCGCTGATGGTGGTACCGGTGGCGGCCGCCCAGCAGGTCACCCGGGGGTTCCGCGGCACGATGGCGCTCGCGATGGGGCTGGGCGTGCTCTCCGCCGGCCTCGGCGTGTGGCTGGCCGGCGAGGCGGACACCGCAGCCGGCGCGACGATCGTGGTCCTCGCCATCGCCGGCTTCGTGGCCATCGCCGCCGGGGCCGGGCTGTGGCGGCTGGTGCGCCGCCGGGTTCAGGCAATCCCCCATACCGTCGACGTGGAACCCCCGGACGTCGTCCTCGAGCGCTGATCGCCTCCCGTTTTGGACTACGGTTGCGAGGTGACCACGACAGCCGGATACGAGGCGTACGAGGGCGCTGGCGAATTGCTGCGCGCCCTGTCCGCGCCGATCCGGGTCGCGATCGTCACCGAGCTTGCCGGCGGCGAGCGCTGCGTGCACGAGCTTGTCGACAAGCTCGGCGCGGCGCAGCCACTCGTCTCCCAGCACCTGCGCGTCCTGCGGGGCGCGGGCGTGGTGCGGGGTGCGCGGCGCGGCCGTGAGATCGCGTACACGCTGGTCGACGAGCACATCGCGCACATCGTGGCCGACGCCGTCACCCACGCACGCGAGGCACACGTGAGAGAGCGTGGCCCCGAGGCTGACTCAACCCGGAGCTGGCCGCGAAGCGAGCAGCCCGGATTGAGCCGGCAGCCGGGGCCGAAGCGAGCTGAGCGAGCCAGCCAGCAGGGCCCGACGGCACCGGCGCACGACGACGGGGAGCGAGCGATCGAGGAGAAACATTGACCATCGACGAGGGGACCGGGGCGGCGGTCCGCAACACCCGCCAGCGCACCGCGGTCAGCTCACTTCTGGGCGAGGTGGAGGGTTTCCACAGCGCGCAGGAGCTGCACGCGATGCTGCGCGAGCGGGGTGAGCGGGTGGGCCTGACCACGGTTTACCGCACGCTGCAGGGCTTGGCCGACTCGGGCGAGGTCGACGTGATGCGCCCGCCGGGCGGGGAGCACCTCTACCGCCGGTGCAGCGAGGGCCATCACCACCACCTTGTCTGCCGCTCCTGCGGGCGCACGGTCGAGGTCGAGGGCCCGGCGGTGGAGAGTTGGGCCGACCGGGTGGCGGCGCAGCACGGGTTCGTCGGCGTGAGCCACACCCTGGAGATCTTCGGTACCTGCCCGGAGTGCGCCGCACGCACCGAATAGCCCCGCGCCCGCCCGTGGTTCCGGGTGATCTTGAAGGGTGTGCGGGACGCTGATCCCTGTGAAGATTTACGCCGATCGCGCCCCCGTCGCCGCTCGCCAACTGATCACCGATCTGCTCGTCGTCGCCTGGGTGTACTTCGCGATCCGGGCCGCGATGTGGCTGCACGACCTGGTGCAGAAGCTCGCCGTGCCCGGCCAGCGGCTGGAGGGCGCCGGCACGGGACTCGCCGACGGCCTGTCCGACGTCGGCAGCAAGATCAATCGGGTACCGATCGTGGGCGACGACCTGACCGCACCGTTCAACGGTGCCGCCGACGCCGCCCGCTCACTCGCCGGGGCGGGCCAGCAGCAGCAGGACGTGGTCAACGACCTGGCGCTCGCCCTCTCCCTCGGCCTGCTCGTGTTTCCCCTGGGCCTGGTGCTCTTCGTGTGGCTCCCGCTCCGGGTCCGCTGGATGCGCCGAGCCGGCGCCGCCGCCACCCTCCGCGGCGCCGCAGCGGGCCGCGACCTGCTCGCCCTGCGCGCCCTGGCCACCCAACCCCTGACCAAGCTGACCAGGATCGACCCTGACGTGGCCCAGTCCTGGCGCCGCGGCGACGAGGCCACCGTCGCCGCTTTGGCCGCGCTGGAACTCAAGGCGCTCGGCCTACGCCCCTGACGCCGCCATTGCCTCTCGCTGTTGATCAGGGCGCGGCCTCTCGCTGTTGATCAGGGAGTTGGTGGGCGTGTCACGCGGCGTGGCGCGGCACCAAGTCCCTGATCAACAAGGCTCGGGGCTTTACTCGGGTGGGATGCGGCGGCGCACGTCCTGTGCCGTCGACGGGCCGGGCTCCCACGTGGAGACCCACGCCCCGGTCGACGGGGGTGGGACGACGCCGTCCTCCACGAACTCGTACCGGCCGTCCAGCACCCGCTTGGCGACCTTGCTGTCCAGCGAGTCGGTGTTGTCCCACAGGGCGGCGAAGAGCGCCTCCGCACGCAGCCGCGCCTGGCGGCAGAAGAGGTCGGCCAGCTCGAGGCCTTCGGGTCGCGCGGAGCGCTCGGCGTGTGCGCGCACGCAGACCGCGGACATCGCGAAGAGCTCCGCGCCGATGTCCACGATGCGGCCGAGGAAGCCCTGCTTGCGCTCCAGCTTTCCCTGCCAGCGGGACATCGCGTAGAACGTCGACCGGGCCAGCTTGCGGGAGGCGCGCTCCACGTACCGCAGGTGGGCGGCGAGTGGACCGAAGTCGCCGTACCCCGTCGGGACCTGCCCGCGACCGACGGCGAGGGTCGGCAGCCACTTCGCGTAGAAGGCGCCCGCACGAGCGCCGGCGCGGGCTTTGCGCCCCAGGCCGGCGTCCGGATCGATGATGTCGCCGGCGACGGAGAGGTGTGCGTCGACCGCCTCGCGGGCGATCAGCAGATGCATGATCTCGGTGGAGCCCTCGAAGATCCGGTTGATCCGCAGGTCACGGAGGATCTGCTCGACCTCGACCGCACGCTCGCCGCGGGCGGCCAGCGAGTCGGCCGTCTCGTACCCCCGGCCGCCGCGGATCTGGATCAGCTCGTCGGCCACCTGCCAGGCCATCTCGCTGGCGTAGAGCTTGACCAGCGCGGCCTCGATGCGGATGTCGTTGCTGTCGTCGTCGGCGATGAGGCAGCAGAGGTCCAGCATGGACTCCATCGCGTACGTGGTCGCGGCAATGAACGCGATCTTCTTGGCGACCGCCTCGTGCTTGCCGACCGCGCGGCCCCACTGCACGCGTTCCGCGGACCACTGCCGCGCCACGCTGAGCGACCACTTGCCGGCGCCCACGCACATCGCGGGCAGGGAGAGGCGTCCCGTGTTCAAGGTGGTCAGGGCGATCTTGAGTCCCTTGCCGAGACCGCCGATGACGTTTTCGGCAGGCACGAACACGTCATGGAAGCGGGTGACGCTGTTTTCCAGCCCGCGCAGCCCGAGGAACTCGTTGCGCCGCTCGATCGTGATGCCCTCGGAGTCGCCCTCGACCACGAATGCGGTGATGCCCTTGTCGGGCACGCGTGCCATCACGACCAGCAGCGTGGCGACGGTGCCGTTGGTGGCCCACAGCTTGACGCCGTTGAGCCGGTATCCACCCTCGACCGGCTCGGCGATCGTGCCGAGGCGGGCCGGGTCGGAGCCGACGTCCGGCTCGGTGAGCAGGAACGCGGAGACCTCACCGCCGGCGAGGCGGGGCAGGTACTTCTTCTTCTGCTCGTCGGTGCCGAAGAGCTTGAGCGGCTGCGGAACGCCGATCGACTGGTGCGCGGACAGCAGCGCGCCGATCGACGGGTTGACCGAGCCGGCGAGCGTGAGGGCCTTGCAGTAGTGCAAATTGGAGAGTCCGAGCCCACCGTACTTCTTGTCGATCTTCATGCCGAACGCGCCCAGCGCCGCCAACCCGCGGAAGACCTCGTCCGGGATGCGCGCCTCGCGCTCGATCCGCGCACCGTCCACGTCGGACCGCACGTACGCGTCGAGCTTGGCCAGGAACTCCTCCGCGCCGGCCACGGACTCCGGGGAGGCGGTGGGCCAGGGGTCGATCAGGTCCAGCCTGAAGCGCCCGAGGAACAGCTCCTTGCCGAAGCTCGGCTTGCGCCACTCCGACTCGCGCGCGGCCTCGGCGACCTGCCTGGCCTGCTTTTCCGAAACGGTCGCGGTCACGGCATACCCCCTTGACGAGGACGGCTCCATGCCACGCTACCCGCTGGTGTTACCCCGCGGTAGGGACATCCTCGACCTCGCTGTCGTCGCGGTCGTCGCGGCGCAGCAGGGGAAGGATGAGCCATAGCAGCAGGAACCAGACAGCGGTTATCCCACTCAGCAGCAGGGCGAGCCACCGGTCAAGGATGAAGTCGGTGATCAGCAGTACCGCGCTCACCATCGCCACCAGCATGAACGCGAGCCCGAGCGAGGCCATCCGGTGCGCGGAGCGGACCAGCTCCGCCTTGCGACCGCGCTGGAAGAGCACCCGGTGGTACGCCACGGGCGCGATCAGCGTGGCCGCGGCGGCGGCCGCGGCGAGCAGGGCGATGATGTACACGTCCTTCTGGAAGGCGTTCACCTTGTCAAAGCCCGAGCTGAACGGCAGCGTCATCAGGAAGGCGAACAGGATCTGCACACCGGTCTGCGCGACGCGAAGCTCCTGCAGCAGATCGGCGAAGTTGCGCTCATAGCGTTCCTTGTCGGTCTCCGGCACGCCGCGCACAGTGCCCAGCCAAGCCCAAGATCAAACCCATTTTGATCACGACCTCAGGCGCCGCGGCGTATGCGGCCGGCGTAGCGGGCCTCCAACTCCTTGTTGTGCTCGTCGCCGGCGGGGATGTTCGCGGACAGGTACACCGGCGGCACCTCGCCCGCCTCGACCAGCCGGCGCACCACCTCCACCACCACCTGCTGGGCCAGTAGCGCCGCGGTGATCGACGAGATCGCGCCCACCGCGCCGCCGCCGGGCAGTGGGAGGGTGGCGTCGCCGTACGGCGCGCCGTTGTCGAGCACCACGTCGGCGATGTCGGAGAGCTTGCGGCCGGAGGGGTGGCGCGAGTCGACGCCCGCCGAGTGGGCCAGCGAGGTGACCGCGATCAGGCCGTGCCCGCGCTCCTTGACCAGCGTGGCGAACTCCACGATGGAGCCGTTGACGCCAGAGTTCGACGCGAAGACGAAGATGTCGGCGGGCTGGACCGGCGCCAGCTCGTAGAGGCGGCGGGCGACCGACGGGTCGCGTTCCAGCATCGGCCCGAGCACGCTCGGCGGCTCGCCGCCGAAGAGCACGAGGTCACGCAGCGCGATGCGGTTGGTGGGCACGAGCCCGCCGGCCCGCCCCGCGACCTCCATCGCGAACGCCTCCGAGTGCCCGCTGCCGAACGCGTGCACCACACCGCCGCCGCGCAGCGCCGCGACGATCATCTCGGCGGCCTTTTCGACGCCGTCGCGCTGGCTCGCCGAGACGCGCTGGACCGTCTCGGTGACGACGTGCAGATAGGCGTCGGCGCTCAGCTCACTCATACGGCTGCTTGGGCGGGTCGATCTGGGTCCAGGTCTCGACCTCGACGTAGGGGATCGTCTCCTCGTTGACCGGGTCGGTGACGGTCCGATCGGTGTACTTGCCGACCACCTCGACCCACGTGTCGTCGGCCAGCCCGGCGGGCGCGTTGCCGGACATGCCCACCTTGATCGGGCGCCCGTCTGCCGCGCAGCAGCTCAGGATGATGCGGGCCAGGATCGGCTCGCCGTTGGGTCCCTGCGCGACGAAGCCGGTGAGCTGAACGGTGCGGTCACCGAGCGAGACGCCCTTGTCGAAGACGGCCCGCGACGCGTAGTCGAGCACGCTGATCTTGGCGGGGTCGCCGGGCGGGAGCGGCGGGTAGTCGGAGATCTGCTGGCTGGAGAGGGCGGTGCCGGCCTGGCCCGCGGCGTACGACCCGAGGGCCGGGGGCGCGACGAGCAGCAGCCCCAGCACGGGAAGGATCAGCAGCCACGCCACCCACGGCTCGCGGTGCGGCTTGCCGTCGCCGTGGTCGTGGCTGTGCTCGTCGGCGTGCGGCTTGGGACGCAGGATCTCGTAGAAGAGCGTCATCACCGCGCCGGCGATCAGGACCACCCCGGCCGCGATGAGAAACGGCTGGAGCGACTCCTTCACGTAACGCAGGTACATGTCGGTCACGCTCGCCCTGACGATCGCGCCACCGAGCAGCAGCATCACGACCGCTTGCGCCTGCCGGTTCATAGCACTACCGCCCCCACTCCGACCGCGACGAGGATGCAGATCGCGAACGTCGCCGGAGCGAAGCGGAACGCGAAGCGGCGGCCGAAGACGCCGGTCTGCATCGAGATGAGCTTCAGGTCGACCATCGGGCCGACGACGAGGAAGACGAGCCGCGACGTGAGAGAGAACTGGGACAGCGACGCGGCCACGAACGCGTCGGCCTCCGAGCAGATCGACAGCAGCACGGCGAGCACGGCCAGCGCGAGCACCGAGAGGACCGGGTTGTCGGCGAGCGTCTGGAGCCAGCGCTCGGGCACCACGACGTTGATGGTCGCGGCGGCCATGGCACCCAGCACGAGGAAGCCGCCCGCGTGCACGACATCGTGGCGTACCGACGCCCAGAACGCGCGCCCCTTTGACGCGCCCTCGATGTCGGGCCGGTGCGGCAGCCGGATCCACTCGGCCTTGCCGAGGCGAAGCCACAGCCAGCCCATGATCATGGCGACGATGAGGCTCGCCACGCCGCGGCCGACCACCATCTCCGGGTTGTTCGGAAACGCCACCGCCGTGGCGGCCAGCACGATCGGGTTGATCGCGGGCGCGGCGAGCAGGAAGGCCAGCGCGGCGGCGGGCGTGACCCCGCGGCGGATCAGCGAGCCGGCGATCGGCACCGCCCCGCACTCGCAGCCGGGCAGCACCACACCGGCGCAGCTCGCCACCGGCACGGCGAGTGCGGGGTGGCGGGGCAGCGCGCGGGCCCAGAAGGAGCGGGGCACGTACACCGCGATGATCGCGGAGAGCACGACGCCGAAGACGAGGAACGGCACCGCCTGCACCATCACCGACACGAAGACGGTGGTCCAGGTCTGCAGGCGCGGGTTGGAGATGGCGTCGGCGACCGGGCCCCGGAAGAGCACGAGGAGGACGAGCAGCACCGCCAGGACCTCGACCGAGCCGATCCGGTCACCGAAGATCCGCCGGCGCGGCTCGTGCGGCTCCTCGGGAGGCGGCGGTGGAGTCTCGGGCACTGCCCGCTGGGCGGTCGCACGGTCTGCGGCGGTCACAGCAGGTAATCCCCTTCACTCACGCAGGCCGCCTCAGGGTATCGGGTGTTACGTTGACTGGAAACAACCGACAGGGGAGCGCAAAGCGCTGAGAGTGCGGGTGCCGCGAGGTGGCCGCAGACCCTCGAACCTGATCTGGGTAATGCCAGCGCAGGGAGTCGATTCTCAGGCTCGCCAGCATCCGGCGTGCGTCTTCTCCTGGTTCGCGAGGACTGGGAGGTTTTCATATGAACAACAACCGTTGGCGTACCGTCGACGTCGTTGTCGCGGCCGTACTGGGTGTCGCGTTCGGCGTCATCTTCTGGGCCTGGGGCCTGCTGTGGGACGGCCCGGCCAGTGCCATCCCGCTGCCCGGGCGGGCGCTCATCTACGGCATCTGGCTGGTGCCCGCCGTGCTCGGGCCCCTGGTGATCCGCAAGCCCGGCGCGGGCATCTTCACCGAGTTCGTGGCGGCCACGGTCTCGACGTTCTTCGGCTCGCCGTGGGGACTTGTCACCCTGCTGTACGGGCTGTTCCAGGGCGCCGCGGGCGAGTTCGCGTTCGCCGCGACCGGCTACCGGAGCTGGCGACTGCCGACCGCGATCGTGGGTGGGGCGCTTGCCGGCGGCGCGGCCACGCTGCTCGACGTGATCAACTACTACCCCGACACGAGCGCCGCCTGGAAGTGGGCGTACGCCGCGCTCCTCGTGCTCAGCTCGGCGATCATCGCGGGCGTTGGCGGCTGGCTCCTCACCCGCGCGCTCGCACAGACCGGAGTACTCGACCGCTTCCCCGCGGGCCGCGAACGCGCGCTGGTGTGATCCGGGCCAAAGGATTCGGGTGGCGGCACGCGGGGCGCAAGGCGTGGGCCGTGCGGGGGCTCGACCTGCGTATCGAGCGCGGCGAGCGGGTGCTGCTGCTGGGCCCGTCCGGCGCCGGCAAGAGCACCCTGCTCGCCGCGCTCGCCGGCCTGCTCGCGGCTGACTCCGGCGAGCGGGAGGGCACGGTCGAGGTCGACGGGCGGGTCGGCATCGTCTTCCAGGACCCGGAGACGCAGATCGTGATGGCGCGGGCCGGCGACGACGTGGCGTTCGGGCTGGAAAACCACGCCGTCCCGCGCGAGGAGATCTGGCGCCGGGTCGACGAGGCGCTGGCCCGCGTCGGCTTCCCCTACGGCCGCGACCGCTCCACCGCCGCGCTCTCCGGCGGCGAGCAGCAGCGGCTGGCGCTGGCCGGCGCGCTCGCCCTTCGCCCCGAGGTGCTGCTGCTCGACGAGCCCACCGCCAACCTCGATCCGGCCGGTGCCGACCTGGTCCGCGGCGCGCTCCGCGACGCGCTCGACCCCGACACGACCGTGGTGCTGGTGGAGCACCGGGTGGCCGAGGCGCTCCCCCTCGTCGACCGCGTGGTGGTCCTGGAGCCGGGCGGCGGCATCCGGGCCGACGGCCCGCCGGACGAGGTCTTCGCCGGCCACGGTGATCGCCTGGCCGCCGAGGGGGTCTGGGTGCCGGGTCATCCGGTGGCGCCCCGGCGCGCTGGCGCGCCGCCGGGAGAGGGGTTGCTCGCCGCCGAAAAGGCCACCATCCGGGATCGGCTGGCCCCCGTCGATTTCTTGGTACGCGAGGGCGAGTCCACGGCCGTCCTCGGCCCGAACGGCACGGGCAAGTCGACCCTGGCGCTGCTGCTCGGCGGCCTGCTGAAGCCGGACGGCGGGCGGGTCGCCGCCACCGCCGCACTCGCCGGCGCCGACGCGGCCACTGCCCCGCACCGCTGGCGGGCGCCCGCGCTGGCCCGCCGCATCGGCTCGGTCTTCCAGGACCCCGAGCACCAGTTCGTGACGTCCACCGTGTACGACGAGCTGGCGCTCGGCCCGCGCCGCACCGGCTCGCCCGACGAGGCTGTGAAGTCCACAGTGGACGACCTGCTCGCGCGGCTGCGGTTGGAGCGGCTGGCGGGCGCCAACCCGTACACCCTCTCCGGTGGCGAGGCGCGGCGGCTGAGCGTGGCGACGGCGCTGGCGGCCGCCCCGGCGCTGCTGGTCTTGGACGAGCCCACCTTCGGCCAGGACCGGCGCACCTGGATCGAGCTCGTCGACCTGCTCGCCGGCCTGCGCGACGCCGGCCGCGCCATCGTGACGGTCACCCACGACGCCGACTTCGTCGCCGCCCTCGCCGACCGGACGCTGCGGCTATGAGCGGTGTGCTCGCGCGCCGCAACCCGGTCGCCAAGGTCGCCGCCGCGCTCGTCTTCACCGTCGCGCTCGTCACGACGCTCGACCCGGTGCCGCCGGCCGTGGCCATCGCGGTCGAGCTGGCGCTGGTGCCGCTCTTCGGCGTCGGCTACCGCACGCTCGCCCGCCGCGCGTGGCCGTTGCTGATCAGCGCGGCCGGCGTCGCGTTGACGATGGTGCTCTTCGCCGCCGAACGCACCGGCGACACGCTCTTTCACGCCGGTCCCGTCGAGGTCACCACGAGCGTGCTCAGCAGCGCGCTCGGCCTCGCGCTGCGGGTCATCGCGATCGCGCTGCCCGGCGTGCTCGTCTTCGCCTCCACCGATCCGACCGACCTCGCCGACGCGCTCGTGCAGAACGTGCGTGCGCCGTACCGGTTCGCGATCGGCGCGCTCGCCGCGTTCCGCCTCGTGCCGCTGCTCGGCCAGGAGTGGCAGCTGCTCCGCCTCGCCCGGCGGGCCCGCGGCGTGGACGCCGGCCGCAACCCTGCCGCCGCGGCGCGCCTTTTCGTCTCGACCGCGTTCGGACTGCTCGTCGGCGCGATCCGGCGCGGCACCCGGCTGGCGGTGGCGATGGACGCGCGCGGATTCGACCGGGGCGGTCCGCGCAGCCAGGCGCGTACGCAGCGCTTCCGTGCCGCCGACGCGGCCCTCATAGCCGGCGCGCTGCTGCTCGCCGCGGCCGTGCTGCTGACCGGCACCGTCACCTGAAGGCCAACCATGCCAGGCTGCGCATGTTCGCATGTGCGCAGCCGTGAGGCCACCTCCCGTTCGCCGATGAGGACCAGATTGAGCGCTGGATCATCGCGAACACGAGGAGCGGACCCATGGGCCACGGCCACCACCATCACGATCTCGGCGGGCAGCCCGCCGACGTACCCGAGGCTCTCGACCTGTCCATCCCGGACAGCGAGCTCTCGCCCGCGGACGTCTCGCGGCGCGGCTTCCTGCGCGGCGCCGGCCTTCTCGGTGCCGGCGCGGCGGCGAGCGTCCTCGCGACGCCCGGCGTCGCACACGCGCACGGCGACGACCACGACCACGGTTCGAGCGGAGACCACGACCGCAAGGGCGGCTTCCTGTGGCTCGCCGGCGACCACCACATCCACACGCAGTACAGCTCGGACGCCCAGTACCGGGTGCTCGACCAGGCGCGGCACGCGCGGGCGTACGGCCTGGACTGGATCGTCATCACCGACCACGGCAGCGTGACGCACGCCAAGATCGGCGTCGAGAAGGTCAACCCGGACATCGTCGCGACCCGTGAAGAGCTCGACAACCTGCTCGTTTTCCAGGGCCTGGAGTGGAACATCCCGGCCGCCGAGCACGGCACCGTCTTCGTCCACCCCGGGCGGAACGAGGTGGCGGTGCTCAAGGAGTTCGAAAACGCGTACGACGGCTCGGTCAAGGGCGCGAGCAGCCCCACGCCGGAAAACGAGGCGCTGGCGGTGGCCGGCATCAAGTTTCTCGGCGAGGCCGTAAAGCGCCGCCGCGTCGAGGGCGCCCTCTTCCTCGCCAACCACCCGGCCCGCCGGGGCGTCGACTCGCCGCACGAGATCCGGGCGTGGCGCGACGCCGACCCGAGCGTGGCGGTGGGCTTCGAGGGCGCGCCCGGCCACCAGGCGGCCGGCCTGCCCAATGGCAACGCGGGCGGCCGCGGCTTCTACGAGGGCAGCCCTTCGTCGGCCTCGTTCCCCGGCTACCCGCTGGAGAGCTACCGCACCTGGGGCGGCTTCGACTGGATGACCGCCACGGTCGGCGGCCTCTGGGACAGCCTGCTCGCCGAGGGCAAGGCGTGGTGGATCAGCGCCAACTCGGACTCGCACGTCAACTACCTCGACACGTCGCAGCGCGGGCCGGACGGCAACTTCGAGCTCAACGGCCGCTACAACGACCCGGTGTACGGCCCGCTGCTCACCGAGGCCGGCGACTACTGGCCCGGCCAGTACAGCCGCACACACGTGGGCTCGACGTCGTTCGCGTACCGCGCGGTCATGGACGGCATCCGCTCCGGCCGCGTGTGGGTCGACCACGGCGGCCTGATCAGCGGCTTGGACGTGCGGGCCCGGGTGGCCGGCGACCGGCGGCCGGGCTCGGGCACCCCGCTGGGCGGCGTCATGCGCGTGCGGCGGGGCACGAAGGTCGAGCTGACCATCGACATCGACCTCGCGAACGGCCCCAACTGGGCCCAGTTCGTACCGGTGCTGGCGCGCGTCGACGTGATCGCCGGCTCGGTGACGGGTGCGGTGTCCGACCGCGACACCTTCACCGCACCGGACACGAAGGTGGTCAAGTCCTTCGAGGTGAACAAGGCGACCGGCAAAGCCTCGTTCACGTACTCCTTCGGCCGCGTGGACCAGCCGTTCTACGTCCGGGTGCGCGGTACCGACGGCAAGCGCAGCGCGCCCGGCCTGCTCGGTGCGGCTGTCGACCCGTCGGGCCCGGCGATGGACGTGATCGGTGACGCCGACCCGTGGCTGGACCTGTGGTTCTACGGCAACCCCATCTGGGTGCTCCCGAGTTGAGTCACGTCGAACACGTTCGATACGTAGGGGGAGGCCTCGGTCACGGGGCGAACCGGGAGGCTGAGCACTGGCTCCACACGCTCGGCCTCCCGGCCGGTGTCGAGGCGTGCACGCATCTGGCGCGCGCGCCGTACCCCCATGTCGTGGTGAGCCTCGCGCTGCCGGACGGTGCCTGGGCCGACCTGCCGGACGTGCCCGACGACCTGCGCGCGTCCGCGGACCGGGCGGCCGCCGACCACGCCGCGCGGCGCGGCGGCCGGGCGTTCCTCTTCGCGGGCGTCGAGGCGCTCACCGGCACGGTCACGGTCGGCGACCTGCTCGCGCGCAGTGCGATCTCGCGCGTGAAGGTGCTCGGCGGGGCGGTGGCCGACCCCGCGACGGAGATCGTCACCCGCGACTTCGTCCGTCCAGAGTGGATGGAGGGCGAGCTGACGCTGGTCGCCACGCCGGCACCGGGCGGTCGGCTGGCGCCGTTCGAGTTTCCCAACCCCACGCCGTGCTGCGGTGGCGCACACTGACGCCATGTCTCGTGCCACCCGCCTCGTCATGTGGGATGTCGATCACACTCTGCTGGCCGCCGGTGGCGTCGCCCGGCTGGCGTACGCCCCCGCCTTCACCGCCGTCACCGGCGTGGTGTGGCGGGAGATGGCGCACCCGGCCGGCCGCACCGACTGGGACATCGCGGTCGAGACGTTTGCGATGCACGGCATCGACGACTGCGAGCCGCACCTGGACGCGTTCTTCACCGTGTTCGCGGCCGAGTTCGCCGCCCGCCGGGAGCTGCTCGCCCACCAGGGGCGGGTGCTGCCCGGCGCCCGCGAGGTCCTGGCCGCGCTCGGCACCCGACCGCAGGTCGTGCAGACGCTGGTGACCGGCAACATCCGGCCGGTGGCGGTCGACAAGCTTGCCGCGTTCGACCTCGCCGCGTTCGTGGACTTCGAGATCGGCGGGTACGGCACCGACGACGTGGTGCGGGCGACGCTGGTGCGGCGGTCGCTCGAGCGGGCCGCAGCGAAGTACGGTCACGCGTTCGCGCCGTCCGACGTGATCGTGGTCGGCGACACGGTGTACGACGTGACCGCCGCGCTTGCCAACGGCGTCACCGCCGTGGCCGTCGCCACCGGCGGCACCTCCGCAGAGGCGCTCGCGGCGGCCGGAGCGCACGTGGTCCTCGACGACCTCAGCGACGTCGAGGCAGTCGTCGATCTCCTCGCGGACTGATCGCTAAAACCCCCTTGGGGTCCTGCGCTGTGTGTGGGAGCGGTTCCAAACTCTAGAAGGAATCCAAGTTAGCCAATTCGGCTCGTTCCCCACAAATGCTCCGAAAGGCGGCAGCGCATGCCTTCGCGACGTAGACCCCGGTCCGACTCCACACCCTCCGTCAGCCGGCGAGGTTTCATTACGCGCGTCGGCGGAGCGGCGGCCGGTGCAGTAGCGATTGGCGCGGCACCCTCTCCGTTTACCGGCTCACACGCGGCCTACGCGGCGACCCCACCCGACCGCTTCGGGCGCATGTTCCCCGACCTCGGTCCCTTCATCCCCGCTGACGACCGGCGGCGGGCGGCGCTCATGGACATCGGGCGCATGGGCGGCCTCATGGACGCCAAGGACCCTCTGCAGGAGGGCCCGATCCGCTTGATCACCAACCCCGAGCTCAGCCCCAACAACCGCGACAGCCAGGACGGCACGACAATCCACATGACGGCGGGTGTGACGTTCTTCGGCCAGTTCCTCGACCACGACATGACGTTCGACACGACGTCGCCGCTGGGCATCCCGACCACGCCGGAGTCGTCGCCGAACAGCCGCACGCCCTCCTTCGACCTGGACACTGTGTACGGCGGCGGTCCTGTCGCGAGCCCCACCCTCTACGAGCCCGACCGCGTCAAGCTGCGCATCGAAAACGGCGGCCTCTTCGAGGATGTGCCGCGCCAGTCGAACGGCACGGCGATCATCGGTGACCCCCGCAACGACGAGAACACGATGATCTCCGGCTTCCAGAGCGCGTTCATCCTCGCCCACAACCGGATCGTCGACCAGCTGCGCAGCCAGGGCGTGCCGGCGGACCAGCAGTTTGCGCAGGCCAGGCGCCTGCTCACCTGGCACTACCACTGGATCATCCTCAGGGAGTTCCTGCCGAACATCTGCGGTCAGTCCATGGTCAACACCGTGCTCAGCGGCGGCCGCCGCTGGTACCGGCCGGACCCCTCGCCGGCCTTCATCCCGGTGGAGTTCCAGATCGCGTACCGCTTCGGCCACAGCATGATCCGCCCGTCGTACCGCCTCAACCTCGCTGGCAACGCGGACGGCACGCCGTTCTTCGGCTTCATCTTCGACCCGGCCGGTGAGGGTCAGGCCGACCCCGTCGACCTGCGTGGCGGGAGGCGGGCCCGGCGCCGCTTCGTGGGCTGGCAGACGTTCTTCGACTTCGGCGGCGACCAGACGCAGCACGTGCGGCCCAACAAGCGCATCGACACCCGCATCTCCACTCCGCTGTTCAACCTGCCGCTGGGCGCCATCGCGAGCGGCGACCCGCCGACCTCGCTGCCCACCCGCAACCTCCTGCGCACGATGACGTGGGGCGTGCCGGCGGGCCAGCTGATCGCCCAGCGCATGGGCTACCCGCAGCTCCTGCTCCAGGAGCTTGCCGGCTACGGTGTGGCCCTCGAAAACCACACCCCGCTCTGGTACTACGTGCTGGCCGAAGCCGAGCGCATGACCAACGGCGTGACCCTGGGCCCGTGCGGCGGCCGCCTCGTGGCCGAGGTGTTCATCGGCCTGCTCCAGCTCGACCCCAACAGTTGGGTGCGCACCCAACCCACATGGAGGCCCACCCTGCCGTCCGTCACCCCCGGAAACTTCCGGATGACCGACCTTCTCCGCTGGGCCCGCGTGGACCCGGCGAGCCGCGGACAGTAACTAGCCATCTCCTTAGGCGCGGGTGCGCTCGGCGTGGGGCCGGGCGCACCCGCCTGCGTCATCCCTCGATCGCACCCCACCCTCCGCAGTGGACAGTCTCGCGCCGGACCGTTGCTCTCGCGGCCTCACGCACGGCCTCCAGCCACACCCTCCGTCGCGCCCGGCGCTGTAGCCTCCGCGCCCCCACCGAGCCGCGGACCTGAACGACGGTCCGGACCACTACAGGCTCTTTTGGGTGAGCTGCCCGACCGCGGAGGGTGAGGCCGCGGG
Organism: Phytohabitans houttuyneae; assembly: GCF_011764425.1. Taxonomy (NCBI): domain Bacteria; kingdom Bacillati; phylum Actinomycetota; class Actinomycetes; order Micromonosporales; family Micromonosporaceae; genus Phytohabitans; species Phytohabitans houttuyneae. Next base: position 650,916 of record NZ_BLPF01000004.1, on the reverse strand, counting down.
AGCAACGGTCCGGACCACGACGGGCGTCGCGGCAGCTCTCATCCAGATCCACACCCCCGGGGGTGTGCCGAAATCCCGCCCTGCGGCCCTCTTGGATTGACGTGAAACAATGGCGTCCGGGCCCGACCCGCGCGCCCAGGATGTGGCGAACGCCCGCCACGCGGTACCCACTCGCAGGTCCTGAGTGTCGATCATGTTTGGATGGGGTTATGCCCAACCCCGACCGCCGCGACCTGCCGGCTCGTCGCCGTGGGGCACGTGACCGGTGGGTGCCGGTGACGGAGCTCTCCCCGATGGCCCGCGCGTTGCTCAGCGACGATCTCGGCGGCCGCGACGTCGTGCCTGGGCACGTGGCGGACCGGGTGGCCGAGCGGGCCGAGGAGTGGATCACGCACGGCTTCACCGTCGAGACCGTGCGGGCCTGGCAGGACCTGCCGCCGGCGGCGGCCGCCTACCTGGCCGAGCGGGGGTCCAGCCGCGGGTGCTTGACCTGCCCGTCGACGCGTTTCCGGGCGCCGCTCCCGTGCCGCTGCGGATCGCGATCAGCACGGAGCGGATTCCGGTGGAGCGGGCGTACCAGCTGCTGGTCCTGACCGGCGAACATCAGCCCGCCGCGCCTCCCCCGGCGCCGCCCCCACCACCTCCGCCGCCACCGACCGAGAGGCCGGCGGCCCGCCCGGTCGCCCCGGTCCTCTTCTCGCACGCGCGTCCGGAGGAGGACGATAGACGACCGTGAGCACCGTCGACGCCCTCCTGCGGTCCGATGAGCCCTCCATCAGGTGGAAGGTCCGCACGCGAGTGCTTGGCGAGCCCACGGACGGCAAGGCCGCACGGCGGCTGCGCGAGGAGATCCGCCAGTCACCCCGGGTCCGCCGCCTCCTCGCGGCCCGCGACGCGGACGGCCGGATCACCAACCCCAAGCAGGTGTACGCCAAATGGCGCGGCGCCCACTGGGTGCTCGCCTCCCTCGCCGACCTCGGCTACCCACCCGGCGACGAGGCGCTGCACCCCTTGCGCGACCAGGTCCTGCGCCGCTGGCTGCGAGACGTCGACGTGCCGCTCATCCAGGGGCGGTACCGCCGATGCGCCTCCCAACAGGGCAACGCCCTGCGCTACCTCACCGCGCTCGGCATCCTCGACGACGGCGACGCGCGCACGCTCACCGAGCGGCTGGTCAAGTGGCAGTGGCCGGACGGCGGCTGGAACTGTGACCGCAACCCCACCGCGCAAAGCTCGTCGTTCATGGAGACGCTGCTGCCGATGCGCGGGCTGGTGAGCCACGACGCGGCCGCCGCCAGCCGGGCCGCCGAGGTGTTCCTGGCGCGCCGGCTCGCGTGGCGGCGTTCGACCGGCGCGCTGATCCACCCCGACTTCGCGCGGCTGCACCACCCGCTGTACTGGCACTATGACGTGCTCGGCGGCCTGGTCGGGATGGTCGAGGCGGGCACGATCGGCGACCCCCGGTGCGCTGACGCCCTCGACCTGCTGGAGTCCAAGCGCCTGCCGGACGGTGGCTGGCCGGCGGAGAAGGCGTTCGCCACCAAGGCCGGCGATCCGCTCGACTGGGGTGGCACCGACGCCCGCCGCGCCAATGAGTGGATCACGGCGGACGCGCTCGCGGTGCTCAACGCCGCGGGCCGGCTCAGGTAGGCGCCACCGGGTTGGGCAGGGCGCCGCCGAAGCGGCGGTCGCGCTGGGCGTAGAGCTCGCAGGCGTACCACAGGTGGCGCCGGTCGAAGTCGGGCCAGAGCGTGTCCAGGAAGACCATCTCCGCGTACGCCGACTGCCACAGCAGGAAGTTTGACGTGCGCTGCTCACCCGAGGGGCGCAGGAAGAGGTCGACCTCGGGCACCTCGGGGTGGTAGAGGTACCGCGCGATCAGCTTCTCGTTCACCTTGTCGGGTGAGAGCTTGCCCGCGGCGACGTCACGCGCGATCGCGGCGGCGGCGTCGGCGATCTCGGCCTGGCCGCCGTAGTTGACACAGAACTGGAGTGTCAGCGTCGAGTTGCCGCGGGACATCTCCTCGGCGGTGACGAGCTCGGAGATCACGCTCTTCCACAGCCGGCCGGTCCGCCCCGACCACACCACCCGCACGCCGAGGTCGACGAGCTGGTCGCGGCGGCGGCGGATCACGTCGCGGTTGAAGCCCATCAGGAACCGGATCTCTTCCGGCGAGCGGCGCCAGTTTTCGGTCGAGAACGCGTACGCCGACAGGTACGGGATGCCCAGCTCGATCGCGCCCTCGATCGTGTCGAAGAGGGAATACTCGCCCTGTTCGTGCCCCTTTGTCCGGGCCAGGCCGCGCTCCTTGGCCCACCGCCCGTTGCCGTCCATCACGATCGCGATGTGACGCGGCAGGCTCTCCTTGGGCAGCGCGGGCGGGCGCGCACCGGACGGATGCGGCGTCGGCGCCATCGGCTGCCGGCGGCGAAGTGTTCGAACCACGGCTTTATCCCCTATCGACCAGCGGCAGCGAGCGTAGCGCGCGCTCAAGGTGCCACTGCAAATGCGCCGCCACCAGCCCGCTGCACTCGCGGCGGCTGGCCGTCTCCGCGCCGTCGGCCACCCGCCAGTCACCCGACGTGAGGGCGGACATCAGGTCGATCGTGGCCGGCGCCGGATGCGCCGCCCCAGGCGGCCGGCAGTCCGGGCAGACACAACCCCGGCGGGCACCGAGAACGCGCCGTGCCGCCCCGGCGTGCCGCACACCGCGCACTCGGCCAGTGCGGGCGCCCACCCGGCGACGCCCATGCTCCGCAGCAGGTAGGCGTCGAGGACAAGCGTGCTCGCGTGCGCACCCTCGGCCAGCGCGCGCAGGGCGCCGAGCGTGAGCAGGAAGAGCCGCAGCGACGGCTCCTGCTCCACGGGCGTGAGCCGCTCGGCGGTTTCGACGACGGCACTCGCCGTGGTGTACCGAGGGTAGTCGTCGAGGAACCGCTTGCCGTACAGCTCGATGCCCTCCACCTGGCTCACCGTGTGCAGCGACGGCCCTCGGCGAGCTGGAGGTCGATGTGACCAAACGGCTCCAGCCGGGCACCGAAGCGCGACGTGGTCCGCCGCACCCCCCGGGCCACCGCGCGCACCCGGCCGTGCCGGCGGGTCAGCAGCGTGATGATCCGGTCCGATTCGCCCAGTTTCTGCACGCGCAGCACCACCGCATCGTCGCGGTACAGCGGGCGGCGGTATCCGGGCATCGGCCCATTCTCCCCTACCAGGTGCTCAGGGTCCTCTCGGTGACCGCTCCGGATGTGTCCCGGGGTCGCCCACCCGTAGCGTGCTCATCATGGATCCACGAAAGCTGCTCGCGGTGCTCGGCGTCGTCGCCGTGGCCGGCCTGGTTGGCTGCGACGACGTCGCACAGACCCGCCTGGACTACAGCAACACCGAGAAGGTGGCGGTCAAGGAGATCGTCATCAAGCCTGGCGCCGGCGACGTCACGATCAGCACGAGCGACGCGCAGCAGGTCGACATCCGGCGCGTCGTGCGGTATAGGGGTGACGAGCCGGCCACGTCGTACCAGGTCAACGGGACGACGCTCCAGCTCGACACCGAGTGCGGCCGCTTCTGCACCATCGACTACGAGATCGTGGCCCCTAAGGGGGTCGCCATCAGCGGCGAGCTCGGCTCGGGCGACCTCTCCCTGAGCGGTGTGTCCACCGTGGACCTGCGGACCGGCTCGGGCAGCGTCGGCATCACCGAGGCCTCCGGCGCCGTCAAGGTGCAGGCCGGCTCCGGCGACATGACGATCGCCGAGGTCGCCGGAGACCTCGACGCGCGCACCGGCTCCGGCAACATCGACGCCCGCGGCCTCGCCGGCAAGATGAACACCGTCCGCACCGGTTCCGGCGACGTCTCGCTGGCGCTCGCCAAGAGCGGCGCGGTGCGCACGCACACCGGCAGTGGCAACCTCGACCTCGCGGTGCCGGCCGGCTCCTACCGGATCGACGCGCGAACCGGATCCGGCGAGAAGGTGCTCGGCGTGACCAGCTCGCCGACGGGGACGTACCTGCTCGACCTGGAGACCGGCAGCGGGGACATCACGCTCCGGGAGGTCTGAGCGCTCCGGGAGGTCTGAGCGCTCCGGGAGGTCTGAGCGCTCCGGGAGGTCTGAGCGCTCCGGGAGGTCTGAGCGCTCCGGGAGGTTTGAGGCAGGGATGCGCGGCGCCGCGCACCACCGGGCACGAGCACCGGGCGGCGCCGCGCGGAGACGTCCTCCACCCAGCCGAAGAGCGCGACGGCCACGCCCACCAGCAGCGTCACCGCGGCCAGCCGGGCGCCCAGGCCGAGCGACAAGACGGCGCCCACGCCGATGACGACCGGCATGTGCCACAGGTAGATGGTCAGCGCGCGGCTGTTGAGCACGGTGACCACGGGCAGCAGCGTGGCTCGCCGTTCCAGCCACGCGGTGGTCGCGGGCGCGAAGCCGAGCAGCGCGACCACGAACGCGGCGGACCAGAGCGCGTTGCCGAGCCGGATGTCGTTGAGGTCGTAGCCGCGCGGCCCCGGATGCGTCAGAAACCACGCCGCGCCGGCCACCGCCAGCACTCCCACGCACGGCGCGAGCAGGCGCCACGACAGGCGGCGCAGCATGCCGTCGTGGTGCGCGAAACCGAGCAGCCACGCGCCGAAGTAAAGGCCCACGTCCTTGAGCACGGTGTGCGCCGGCACCACGCCAAGCTCGATGAGCACGAGCAGCAGGTACGGCGCGGCGAGCGTCGGGATCGGGAAGCGGCGGAAGAGCGGCAGCGCCAGCGGCGAGAGCAAGACGAACCACAGGTAGTCACGCAGGTACCAGATGGCGCTGAGGGCCAGTGCACCCCACGCGTTGGCCGGTGGGTCGAGCAGCGGCAGCGCCCAGTAGAGCAGCCGCCGGTCCACCGGCAGGCCGGTGAGCAGCATCGCCGGTACGAACACCGCGGCGAGCACCCACAGCGCGGGCAGCAGCCTGCGCAGCCGCCGGCCGACCGCGCGTACGCCGTGACTGTCCAAAGAGGCCGCCATGAGCGAGCCGGCGAGCGCGAACATCACCGACATTGCCGGGAACGCGATCGTGAGGAACGCCCAATGTGTGGTGTGGTAAACGACGACTCGGACGATGGCCAGCGCGCGCAGAAGATCGACGTACCTGTTTCGCATGGGTCCAATCGGGAGGCCGGGGGCGAGGGGGTAGCTACCGCCCTACCCCGCGGACCAACCGATGAACCAGCTCAAACGGAAACGTGCGCGTGAGGAAGCGCACAAATCCCGGCAGCCGCCTCAGAAGCCGAGCTTGCGCAGCTGCTTCGGGTCGCGCTGCCAGTCCTTGGCGACGCGTACGTGCAGGTCGAGGTAGACCTTCGTGCCCAGCAACGCCTCGATCTCGGCGCGGGCGCGGGTGCCGACGTCCTTGAGCCGGCTGCCCTTGGCACCGATCACGATGGCCTTCTGGCTCGTCCGCTCCACGTACACATCGGCGTAGATCTTCGTCAGCCCGCCTTCGCGGAGCATCTCCTCGACCACCACGGCGATCGAGTGGGGCAGCTCGTCGCGCACGCCTTCGAGCGCCGCCTCCCGGATCAGCTCGCCGACCATCACCTGCTCGGGCTCGTCGGTGAGCATGTCGTCCGGGTAGAGCTGTGGCGAGTCGGGCAGGTATCCGCTCATCACGTCGACAAGCGTCTCCACCTGGTATCCGGAGACCGCGCTTACCGGCACCACCTCGGCGAAGTCGGCGAGCTGGCTTACCGCGACGAGCTGCTCGGCCAGCCGCCCCTTGTCGACGAGGTCGGCCTTTGTCACCACGGCCAGCACCGTGGCCTTCAGCTCGGCCAGCTCACCGGTGATGAACCGGTCGCCCCGCCCGATCTCCTCGTCGGCGGGGATGCACAGGCCGATCACGTCGACCTCGCTCCAGGTCTGCCGGACCAGGTCGTTGAGCCGCTCGCCGAGCAGCGTGCGCGGACGGTGCAGTCCCGGCGTGTCCACGAGGACGAGCTGCGCGTCCTCGCGGTGCAGCACACCACGGATGATGTGCCGCGTGGTCTGCGGCTTGTTGGAGGTGATGGCGATCTTCTGCCCGACGATCGAGTTCATGAGCGTGGACTTGCCGGCGTTGGGCCGGCCCACAAAGCAGGCGAACCCGGCCTTCACGCGACGACCGTGCCGATGAGCTTGCCGTCCGGGCCGGCCACGTGCACCGGCGCGTCGCCGGACAGGTCGCGGACCGCGGCGTAGCCGGCGCCGTCCAGTGTGGACGCCTCGGTCACGACCGCGGCCGCTTCGAGCCGCTTGGCGCCGGCCGCGGCCGCGGATGCCACGGCGAGCTGGAGTGCGGTGACCGTCAACGACGGAAGCGCCACGGTGGCCGCCGCGTAGGTACGGCCGTCCTGGTCGCGCACCGCCGCACCCTCGACAGCCCCGATCCGGGCCCGTGCGCCGCGGGCCAGCACGACGAGCTTGGCGTCTTCGGCGTCCAGGTCGGCGGCGGCCCCGACGGGCGCTGCGCTGCTCGCGCCGCTCGCTGTCGGCTCAGGCATCGGCGGTTTGCCTCTCTTGCTCAGGTGACTCGGCGGGAACGTCGTCGGGGGCGGCGCGGCGGACCAGGACCGAGTCGATCCGGTTGCGCCGGCCGGTGGTGCCCTCGGCGACCATCTGCAGCCCGCTCACCGTAGCCTCCGCGCCCGGGATGGGCACGCGCCCCAGCGCCTGGGCGAGCAGACCGCCGACGGTCTCCACCTCGTCGTCGGGCAGCTCCACGCCGAACAGCTCGCCGAGGTCCTCGACGGGCAGGCGGGCGGTCACCCGGACGGCGCCGTCGTCGAGCCGCTCGACCGGCGGGCGCTCCACGTCGTACTCGTCGGTGATCTCGCCGACGATCTCCTCGAGGATGTCTTCGATCGTGACAAGGCCGCCGGTCCCGCCGTACTCGTCGACGACGATCACCAGGTGGGTGCGCGCCGCCTGCATCTCGGAGAGCAGGTCGTCGACCGGCTTTGACTCCGGCACGAAGCGCGCCTCGCGCATCAGCTCGGCCACCGCCGTGGCGTCGGCGCTCGGGTCGCCGCTCTGGGTGCGCCGGATCACGTCCTTGAGGTAGAGCACGCCGAGCACGTCGTCGACGCTCTCACCGATCACCGGGATGCGGGAGAAGCCCGAGCGGAGGAAGAGCACGAGGGCCTGCCGCAGCGACTTGTGCGACTCGATCCACACCATCTCGGTGCGCGGCACCATCACCTCACGGGCGATCGTGTCGCCCAGCGCGAAGACCGAGTGGATCATCTGGCGCTCGCCGTGCTCCACCACACCCCGCTGCTCGGCAAGGTCGACAAGCTCGCGCAGCTCGATCTGGGTGGCGAACGGGCCCTCGCGGAAGCCCTTGCCGGGCGTCACCATGTTGCCGATCAGGATCAGCAGGGAGGCGAGCGGGCCGAGCGCCCGACCCAGCCAGCGGACCAGCGGCGCGGTGGTGCGACCCACCGCGTACGCGTGCTGGCGCCCGATCGTGCGCGGGCCGACGCCCACGACGACGAAGCTGACCACGGTCATCGCGCCGGCCGTGACCAGCGCGGCGGTCCACCCGGCGCTGAATGTGTCGACCGCGACCAGGGCGACAAGTGTCGTCGCGGTCAGCTCGCAGAGCAGCCGCAGCAGCAGGAGCAGATTGAGGTGGCGGACCACGTCGGAAGCGACGATCTGCAACGCACGCGCGCCGCGCACCCCCTCGCGGGCCAGCTCGGCGGCGCGCGCCGGCGAGACCGCGGCGAGCGCGGCGTCGGTCATCGCCACGATGCCGGCCAGCACCACGAGGCCGGCCGCGAAGATCAGCAGCTGCAGGTCGGGCAACCCACCACCCGCGGCGGCCCCCGTGGCCGCTAACCCACTCACAGCAACACCTGGTTCACTCGCTCACTGGACTCTGGAGGCCCGCCAGCTGGACAGCAGCCGGGCCTGCAGTGCGAACATCTCCCGCTCCTCCTCCGGCTCGGCGTGGTCGTAGCCGAGGAGGTGCAGCGCGCCGTGAACGGTCAGCAGGTGCAGCTCGTCGGCCGGCGAGTGGCCGGCGGTGGCCGCCTGCTTGGCCGCCACCTCCGGGCACAGCACGATGTCGCCGAGCAGCGCGGGCTCGCCCGCGCCGGCCTCGCCGGGACCGTGGTCGACGCTCCCCTCGTCCATCGGGAACGCGAGCACGTCGGTCGGGCCGTCACTGCCCATCCAGCGGTGGTTGAGCTCGGTCATGTAGTCGACGTCGACGAGCAGGACCGAAAGCTCGGCGAGCGGGTTGACACCCATCTCGTCGAGCGCGTGCCGGGCCACCGCCATCACGGCATCGGTGTCGACGTCGACGCCGGACTCGTTGGCGATCTCTATGGACAACGTGCTTTCCCCCAGGAGCCTTCGGACTAGCGACGCCGGCCCGCGCGGGCGGCGGTACGGCCGGGCACGGCGTGCACGCCCTGCCCGTTTTGCGTCTCGCGCTCCGCGTCATACCGCGCGTAGGCGTCGACGATGTCGCTGACCAGCTTGTGGCGCACCACGTCGGAGCTGCCGAGCTGGGCGAAGTGCACGTCTTCGACACCCTCGAGGATGTCGCGCACGACCCTGAGGCCGCTCGTGGTGCCGCCGGGCAGGTCGACCTGCGTGATGTCACCCGTGACGACGATCTTGGAACCGAAGCCGAGCCGGGTCAGGAACATCTTCATCTGCTCGGGCGTCGTGTTTTGCGCCTCGTCGAGGATGATGAACGCGTCGTTGAGCGTGCGACCCCGCATGTACGCCAGCGGCGCGACCTCGATCGTGCCGGCCTGCATCAGCCGCGGGATCGACTCGGGGTCGAGCATGTCGTGCAGCGCGTCGTAGAGCGGGCGCAGGTACGGATCGATCTTCTCGTAGAGCGTGCCGGGCAGGAAGCCGAGCCGCTCACCGGCCTCGACGGCCGGCCGGGTCAGGATGATCCGGTTGACCTGCTTGGCCTGGAGCGCCTGGACGGCCTTGGCCATCGCCAGGTACGTCTTACCGGTGCCCGCCGGGCCGATGCCGAACACGATGGTGTGCCCGTCGATCGCATCGACGTAGCGCTTCTGCCCGAGCGTCTTCGGACGGATGGTCCGACCGCGCCGGGACAGGATGTTGAGTGTGAGGACCTCGGCGGGCCGCTCGGTCGTGCCCTGCTCGAGCATGCCGACGGTGCGCCGGACAGCATCGGTGGTCAGTGTTTCGCCCTTCTCGATCAGCTCGAGCAGCTCGGTGAAGAGGCGCTCGGCCAGCGCGTTGTCGGCCGGGATCCCGGTAACGGTGATCTCGTTGCCGCGCACGTGCACATCGCTGGCGAGCGAACGCTCGATGAGCCGGAGAATCTCATCCCCGGCACCGAGCAGGTTCACCATGATCTGCGAGTTAGGAACCGTGATCTTGGTCTGCACGCGGGTTTGCTCGGTGGGGGATGTAGTGGTCATAGATCGGCCCTTGGGCCAACGCCACCTGCTCTCGGTCTCAGTGCCGCGCCCGGTGGCGCGACGTGCGTGACTGCTCCATCGTATCGGCTCAACGCCCTCACCACCGCGCCCATTTCCGCCCGGGCGACGGTCTCGGCAGGAGATTGTCGGAACCGGATAAACGGGATGTTACTGCACCTCGGCGGGAGCGAAGGCGTCGGCGAGCGGCCCGTCCAGGCGCCGGAGTGCGGCCACCGCCCGGCTGGCCCGGCTCTTCACCGTGCCCACCGAGCAGCCCAGCTCAGCCGCGATCTCCTGCTCCGAAAGCCCGGCCCAGTAGCGCAGCACCAGCACGACCCGCTGCTGGGCCGGCAGCGAACGCAGCGCCTGAAACACCATCTGTGCCGTGTCGGTGCCGTCGTACGGGTCCGTGCCGGCCAGGTCGGGCGGCGCGTGCGTCGGCACCTCGCGCCGCCACAGCCGCCGGCCGGCCCGCCAGGCTGCCCGCACCATCACCCGCCGGGTGTACGCCTCCGGGTTGCCGTCCGGGTGCAGCCGCCGCCACGCGCGGTACGTCTTGACCAGCGCCTCCTGCGCGAGATCCTCTCCGTGGCCGGGATCACCGGTGAGGATCGCGCCGTGGCGCACCAGCGCCGGATAGCGGTCCCGGACGAACTCCGCGAAGCCCTCCGGCGCCCCTCCCGCCCCAATCACGGCAGCTCCACCTGGAAGAGCTCGCCGAGCTCGGTCAGGCTGTCGACGTCCAGGCGCCCCCGGCCGCCCTCCTCGGACACGACCTCGTGGCAGCCGGGCGCGAGGCTGATGACCAGGGAGCCCATGTCCTCCGGCAGGTTGGGGTTGACCGGCGACTTACCGATCTCGAGCGCCACGGTGGGTTGGTCCTCGCGCGCACAGCTCTCGCCCTGTGCGACCGGTGTCGCCGCGCCGAGGATCTCCAAAGCGCGCCGGACCTTCGCCGGGTCCTCGACCTCCACCCGGCTCAGGCCGTTTGTACCGAAGTGTCCGATCAGCCCTGCATACTCCGTCGCCGTCGGCAGCACCAGCGCTCGCGGCGCCCAGCGGCCGGTCTCCAGCGAGTCCAGGATCCGCTGGCGCACGTCCGCGCCTCCGCGGATCATCACCTCCACCCGCGACCACGGCAGCACCACCCGGTACGCGCCGTCGGGGTCGGTCCGCAGCCAGGCCGCCGCGCCGCCCTCCAGCGTCACCATCCGGTACGGGTCGGCGGGCGTCTGTTGCCACGCGTCGGGCGCTTCAGGGGCCTTTCCGGTCATCGTCCAGATGGACGGAAAGACATTGAAGGTGCTCAGGACCTCGATCTCCGAGGTACCGCAGTAGATGCTGGGGCCCCAGGGGTTGCCCCCTTCGCCGAATACCACCGTCTGGTGCTGGTGCCCGCACGGCGCGCTCTCGACCGGCATGACCTGCCAGCCGTCCGGCACGGCCACGCTCATGTCTCCGGCGGCGATCCGGCCCTTCTCCAGCCGCGGAACCGGCGGCCGGTCCGGGCGGGTCGCGGGTTTCGGGGCGGCCTTCGTGACCGCCGTGTCGGGCGGTGGCCCCTCCTTCAGCGCCGTCCCGGCCACCGCGCCGCCGGCGAGCACCGCGACCATTGCCACCGCCGTGGCGACCACCGCGGCGGCACGCCGGTTACGGCCGCGCCGGATCACCACCCCCACCGGGTCCGGATCGCGCGGCTCGATGCCGGCGACCGCCTGGTCCAGCAGGTCCTTCACCCGTCCCGACATGCCGTACCTCCCTCTTCACCACCCGAAAGGCGGTGGAGGCGACAGCAGGTTCCCTCTATTTCAAGACACTTTGAGCTACCGCGACGCCCGTCGTGGTCCGGACCGTCGCTCCCGCGGCCTCGCCCTCCGCGTCCGGTCGCGGTCAGCCCGAGCCGCCTGCGGCGGCTACTCGCCGGCGAAGCTCTGCTGGTCGCGGGTGAAGCGGTACGTGGCCCAGTGCATGCGCACCACCGCGCCGTCCGCGTCGCGGGTCAGCCGCAGCAGCTCGCCGGCCTCGCGGCCGGAGACGCCGCGCAGCACGTCGGTGCGGTCGGGGACAGGCGCGAAGGTGGCCGGCGGGCGGCCGGGCGGGTCGTCCGCGTCGCGGGCCCGCAGCGCGCCGTCGCGCCAGAAGAAGACGTACTCGAAACCCTCGCCCCACCAGCGGCCCAGCACCGACCGGTACTCCTGCGGCGCCGCCTCGCCCGGTGCCCACGGCTCGATGTCCGCCGGGTCCTCCTCGACCGAGGCGGCGAGCAGCTTGTGCGGCAGCTCGGTCGTGGCAATAGCGGTGCCGGACGAGCCGAGCACGGCGCACCCCATCGCCCGCGGCGTACCGTCGCCGAGCCCTTCGGGTGCGGGACGGCGGCCGTACACGCCGGCGAGGAAGCCGGGCATCGCGCCGCCGTGTCCGACGTGGACGATGCGGTCGCCCTGCGGGAAGATCATCAATCCGAGCCCGAAAGCCGTGCCCCACAACGCCTCGTCGGTGGTGGCGAGCGGCCAGCGCATCTCGTCCAGGGTGGACGGTGTGAGCACCTCGGCGCCCGGGTCGACCGCGGCCGGGTCGGCGAGGAACGCGGCCCACCGCGCCATGTCCGCGGCCGTGCTCCACAGCTGCCCGGCCGGCCCCACGCCGCCGAAGTCCGCCGGCGGCTCGGGCTTGGCGTGGTCGCTGTACGCCTCGACGAGGTAGCCGGTCACCGCGCGGCCGGTCGGCTGGACCGTCGTGGCGGCGAGTCGCAGCGGGCGCAGGATGCGGTCTTCGAGGACCTCGGCCCAGGTGCCACCGCGCAGCCGGGCGACCGCGTGCCCGAGCACGGAGAAGCCGAGGTTGGAGTAGTGGAAGCGGCGGGCGGTGGGCAGCACCCGCTCCGCCTTGTCGAGCTCGGCGAGCAGCCCGTCGGCGTCCGGCGCGAGGAGCGTGTCCCACACGTCGCCGTACGGCTCGCGCTGCAGGCCGGACGTGTGCGAGAGGAGCCGCCGCACGGTCAGGTCGCCGTGGGCGGGCACGTCGAGGTGGTGGCCGATCGGGTCGTCCAGGTCGAGCAGGCCGTCGTCGCGGGCCTGCAGCGCGAGCACGGCGGTGAAGGTCTTGGTCACCGACCCGATCCGGAACTGGCTCTCCGGCCCCGCCCCGCCGACCTGCACCTGCCAGAGCGGCCGGTCCGCCCGGTGCAGCGCCGCGGACAGCGCCGGCACCCGCGCCTCAGCCTGCACCCGCTGCGCCATCCTGGCCAGCTTCTTCGACATCCGCGGCCCTCCCCGAAATCCTGGCGATCGTATCGCCCGAATGGACCTTGACATCGCGACGAAACATTCGGAAGCTTTCTTCAGCCAACTAACAAAGCTGCTGAAGGAAGGCGTCCCAGATGACCTCCGCCACGTCCGGCGCCCGGTTGCGCGACGTCAACCGGGTCGCGGTGCTCGCCCTGGTCGGCCGGCACGGCCCGATCTCCCGGGCGGACATCGCGCGCCGGCTCGGCCTCAGCCCGCCCACCGTCACCGCGGTCAGCCGGGCGCTCATGGAGGCGGGCGTCATCCGCAAGGTGGACGACGCCGAGCCACGCGGCGGGCGGCCGGGCGAGCTGCTGGCCGTGGTCGGCTCGGCCGCCGTCGCGATCGGCGTCAAGGTCACCTCCGACCGGGTCACCGGCATCCGGGCCGACCTCGACGGCACGGTGCTGGCCGAGTTCTCGGCACCGTTCGACGCCATCGCCGCAAACCCCTTCGACGCCCTGTCCGAGCTGCTCCGGCCGTACGTGGAGGACGCTGGCGACACCCCGCTGCTCGGCGTGGGGCTGGGCGTGCCGGGCTTCGTCGACGGGCGCAGCGGCCTGGTCGAGGCGCCGCTTATCGGTTGGCGGCACATGCCCCTCCCGCAGTACCTGAGCCGCCTGCTCGACGTGCCCGTGCTGGTCGACAACGACGTCAACACGCTCGCGGCGTACGAGCACCTGTACGGCATCGGCCGCCCGTTCGACGACTTCCTCACCGTCACGCTCGGGCAGGGCGTCGGCGCGGCGGTGGTCAGCGGCGGCGACCTGCGCCGGGGCGGGCACGGTGCGGCCGGCGAGCTGGGCCACCTGCCGGTCGACCCGGCCGGGCCGCCCTGCCACTGCGGCAAGCGCGGCTGCCTGGAGACGTACGTTTCGGACGCCGCCCTCGTCGACCGGGCGCGCGCCGGAGGGCTTTCCGTGGCGGGCCCCGCCGAGCTGCGCGCGGCCGCCGACGGGGGCGACCACGGTGCCCGCCGGGTCTACCGCGAGGCCGGCGCCCGCCTGGGCGGCATCACGGCCGGCCTGGCCGCGGTGCTCGACCCGCAGGCGGTGCTGGTCAGTGGCGAGGGCACGCTCGCGTGGACGCACCTGGCCGAGGGCTTCCTGCCGGCGTTCCGCGAAGGGATGTTTCCGCCGCTCGCCGACGCGGTGGGCGTGCACGTCGACCCGTGGGACGACGCCAAGTGGGCGCTCGGCGCGGCAGCGCTGGTGCTGCGGACGCCGTTCACGCTGAGCGGCGAGCCACAGGCGGCCGCGGTGCGGGCGCGGCTGGCCGCGTTCCCCGGCGCGGAGCTTGTCCAATGAGCGCCACCCAGGTGGCCACCCGGCCGCCCGTGGCGAAGCCCGCGGCACGGCGCCGCCCGGGGCGGGCCCGGCGGTGGCGCACCGCCGGCGCGGCCGCCGCGTTCCTCTCCCCCAGCCTCGTCATGCTGCTCGCGTTCTGGATCGGCCCGATGGTGGGCACGCTGTGGGTGAGCCTGCAGGACTGGAACCTCATCGGCACCGCCGAGTTCGTCGGCTTCGACAACTACACCGAGCTGGCCGGCGACGCCGGGTTCCGCGCCGCGCTCGGCCACACGCTGCTCTACCTCGCCGGCTACCTGCCGCTCGTGCTGATCCTCGGGCTGGCGGTGGCCCTGCTGCTGGACGCCAAGCTGCCCGCGATGACGCTCTACCGGGCGACGTTCTTCCTCCCGGTGATCAGCAGCTGGGTAGCCGTCTCCCTGCTGTGGAAGTGGCTGCTCAACCCGGCCGACGGGTTGGTCAACCGGGCGCTGGGCTGGGTCGGCGTGAGCGGACCCGGCTGGTGGACCGACCCGCAGTGGGCGATGCCGTCCGTGGTGCTCGCCTCGGCGTGGAAGGACGTCGGCTTCGTCGCGGTCATCCTCCTGGCCGGGCTGCAGGCGATCCCCCGAGACCTGCTTGAAGCGGCCGCTTTGGACGGTGCCGGCGCCTGGCGCAAGCTGCGCAGCATCACACTGCCGATGCTCTCGCCGTCGCTGTTCTTCGTGACGGTCATCAGCCTCATCAACGGATTCCAGGTCTTCGACCAGGTCTGGGTGATGACCGAGGGCGGGCCTGGCGGCGCCTCCACCGTCGTGGTCCAGCAGATCGTCGAGTACGCGTTCTCGTACGGCCGGGTCGGCTACGCCTCGGCCATGAGCATCGTGCTGTTCCTCGTGATCCTGGCGGTCACGGCGGTGCAGCTCCGCCTCCAGCGCCGGTGGGTGCACTATGAGTAGGACCATCCTGCGGTACGCGGCGCTGACAATTGGCGCGATCGCGATGGTGGGCCCGTTCGTGTGGATGGTGCTCACGAGCGTCACCGGCGACACCCAGCTCGGCCGGGTCGATGCGCCGCTGCTGCCCGATCCGGCCACAGTGGACCCGTACGCGCGGCTGGGCGACGCGTTCCCCTTCTGGCGCTTCGCGGCCAACAGCATCGGCGTGGCCGTCGCGTCCACGCTGCTGCAGCTGTTCACCAGCGCCACGGCGGCGTACGCGTTCAGCCGCCTGCGCTTCCGCGGCAGCAACCTCGTCTTCCTCCTCTACCTGGCCACCATGATGATCCCGATGCAGGTCATCATCGTGCCGCTCTTCATCGAGATGCGGTACCTGGGCCTCGTCGACAGCTACGCCGGCCTGCTGCTGCCCACGGTGGTCTCCAGCTTCGGCGTCTTCATGCTCCGGCAGGCTTTCATGGCCCTGCCCAAGGAGCTGGACGAGGCGGCCTATGTGGACGGTGCGGGGCACGTGCGGGTCTTCGCGCAGGTGCTGCTGCCGCTCGTCGCACCCGCCCTCGCCACGTTCGCCGTGTTCGCGTTCATGTCCAGCTGGAACGCATTCCTGTGGCCGCTCGTCATCGCGCAGACCGAGGCGCACATGACGCTGCCCGTGGGCCTGTCGCTGCTCCAGGGCCGGTACAGCACCGCCTGGAACGTCGTCATGGCCGGCTCGACGGTCTCCGTCCTGCCCATCCTCGCGCTCTACGTCTTCGCGCAGCGGTACGTCGTGCGCGGCATCACGTTCACCGGTATCAAGTCTTAGAAGGAGAACCATCACATGGGCACGTTCAGGAAGGTCGCGGCGCTCGTCGCGGCGGCGGGCCTGCTCGCCGCGTGCGGTGACGGCGGCGGCTCCGGCGACTCGGGCGACGGCGGCGCCACGGGCACGGTCACGTACTTCACGTTCTCCGCCGCCCCGGACCACCTCAAGGACCTCGACGCCATCAAGGCGGAGTTCGAGAAGCAGAACCCCGGCATCACCGTACAGGTGCAGACCGCCGCGTACGACGACTACTTCACCAAGCTGCAGACCGCGATTGCCGGCGGCACCGCGCCGGACACGTTCGAGCTCAACTACGAAAACTTCGTGACCTACGCCCGCGCGGGCGCGCTGCTCGACCTCGACACGCTCGCCGGCGAGGACGACGGCTACGACCCGGCCCGCGTCTACCCCAAGGCGCTTGAGGCGTTCAAGTACGACGGCAAGCAGTACGGGATGCCGACCACCTTCTCCGACGTCGTGCTCTTCTACAACAAGAAGCTCTTCGACGCGGCCGGCGTGGCGTACCCGACCGCCGACTGGACGTGGGCCGACGAGAAGGCGGCGGCGGAGAAGCTGACCGACAAGGGCAAGGGCGTCTTCGGCGACTACCAGCCCGTGACGTTCCACGAGTTCTACAAGGCGCTCGCCCAGGCGGGTGGCTCGTTCTTCTCCGCCGACGGCAAGAAGGCCACCTTCAACGACGCCAAGGGGCTGGAGGCGGCCAACTGGCTGCTCGGCAAGCCGGGCACCGTGCAGCCGACGGTGGCGGAGATCGGTGGCAAGGCCGACTACGACACCGCGCTCTTCAAGTCGGGCAAGCTCGCGATGTGGCACAACGGGATCTGGCAGTTCGCCGGGCTGGCGGACGCCGGGCTCGACTACGACATCGTCACCGAGCCGGGCAACACGGCGAAGGCGAACGCGGTCTTCATGAACGCCACCGCCGTCTCGGCCAAGACGTCAAAGGGTGCCGCGGCGTGGAAGTGGGCGCGCTTCCTCTCCACCTCGCCGACGACGGTCCAGACGCGGCTCACCTCCAACTGGGAGCTGCCGGCGGTCAACGACCAGGCCGCCTTCGACGCGTACATGAAGCAGACCCCGCCGGCCAACCGCAAGGCGGTCTTCGACGCGCTGGACGCGATCGCGCTGCCGCCGGTCGTGGACACCCAGCAGGCCAAGATGCAGGACATCGTGACGCAGGCGCTGGAGAAGGCGGCGTCCGGTCAGGCGTCCGCGCAGGAGGCACTCGACGAGGCCGCCAAGTCGGTGGACGCGCTGCTGTGATCGACACCGCCCGCCGCGCCGACCTGCGCGCGCTCGCCGAGTCCAGCGTCGCGCTGATCGCCGCGCACCAGCACCCGTCCGGCGCCTACCCGGCCTGCCCGAGCTATCCCGTCTACCGGTACTGCTGGTTGCGGGACGGCGCGTTCATCGCGGACGCGATGAGCCGGGCGGGCCGGCCGGACAGCGCCGAGGCGTTCTTCGGCTGGTGTGCCCGGGTCATCGAGGCCCGGGCCGGGCGGATTGCCGAGCTTGTCGCGCTGGGCGCGGCCGCTCCGGTCGAGCGCATGCTACCGACGAGGTACACATTGGAGGGTGGCGACGGCGACGAGCCGTGGTGGGACTTCCAGCTCGACGGGTACGGCACGTGGCTGTGGGCGCTGCACGCGCACGCCGCGCGGCACGGGCGGCCGCTCGCGCCGTACGCGGCCGCGATCGGATTCACTGTGGAGTACCTGCTGGCGTTCGGTGACCGGCCCTGCTACGACTGGTGGGAGGAGCACGCCGAGCACCGGCACGTGGCCACGCTGGGCGCGGTGTCGGCGGGGCTCCGGGCCGCCGGCGCCGCCAGCCCTGCCGTCGACGCGCTGATCCCGGCCGGCGACCACCTCCCCAAGTGGGTGGGGAGCACGGCGGTGGACGGCAGCCTGCTCGCCTGCCTGACGCCGTTCGAGGTGGTCGACCCGGCCGGGCCGGTGGCCGAGCGCACGTACGAGCGGGTGCGGCACGACCTGCTGCGCGGCGGGGTGCACCGGTACCTCGGCGACACGTTCTACGGCGGCGGCGAGTGGCTCATCCTCACCGCCTGGTTGGGCTGGCACGAGGCGCGCACCGGCCGGCGGGACCTCGCACTGTCCAGGCTGGACTGGGTCGCCGCTCAGGCCACACCGGAGGGTCACCTGCCGGAGCAGGTGAGCCGCGCGACGCAGCGGCCGGAGTTCATCGCGGAGTGGACCGCGCGGTGGGGTCCGGTGGCGACGCCGCTGCTGTGGTCGCACGCCATGTACGTGACGCTCGCCATCGAACTGGGAGTGCTGTGATGTCAGTGAGCCACCGTCCCTTCGGCACCGAGCATCCGTACCGGTACGACCTCGACCAGCGGGTGCCTTCCCGGCCCGAGGTGGGCGCGGAGTACCAGATCCGGGTGCTCGCCTCGCCGGACGTGACCGAGGTCGTCGTCTCCTTCGCCAGCGGCGCGAGTGTCCGGGCCGAGCGGGTGGACCCGGCCACGCTGACCGTCGACTTCGGAGCGCGGCCGGCGCCGCCCGTGGGTGACTCCGGTGGGCACCTCGCCGGTGCCGCGGCGGCCGCGCCGGACACCGGAGGCGACGTGGCGTGGATCGCTCGTGCGGTGGCCACGGCGGATGACGCGTACTCCATCAGTGGCGGGACCACGACGGTGGGTCCCTTCGGCGTGCGGCCCCTTTCGTGGCGGCCCGAGGGAGGGCGGCTCGACGTGGCCGGCCCCGGTGTGGCCTCCGATGTGGAGTGGCTTGTCGGCAGCGAGGGGCCGCGGCGGGTGAGGTTTGCGCTGGAGCTGGCGCCGGACGCGCACGTGATCGGCTTCGGCGAGCGCTTCCACGGCCTGGACCAGCGCGGCGAGGTGCTCGACGCGACGGTGTTCGAGCAGTACAAGCGGCAGGGGCACCGCACGTACCTGCCGACGCCGTTCGCGCTCGTGGTGGGTGCCGACGCGTGCTGGGGCTTCCACGTGGCGACCAGCCGCCGCACCTGGTACGACGTCGGCGCCACCGACCCCACCCGGCTCGTGGTCGAGGCGGAGGTCGACCCGGCCGATCCGGTGCTGCCGCTGCGTTTCTACACGGGCGGGCCGTCCGATGTGGTGAGTGCGTTCCTGGCCGAGACGGGGCGGCCGCCGGTGCCGCCGGCGTGGGTGTTCCGGCCGTGGATGAGCGGCAACGAGTGGAACACGCAGGAGCGCGTTCTCGCCGAGGTGCGGCGCAGCCTGGCGGAGGACATCCCGGTCGGCGCGGTGGTCATCGAGGCGTGGAGCGACGAGGAGACGTTCGTGGCGTTTCGGGACGCCAAGGCCGCCGTGCACCCGGACGGCGCGCCGCACCGGCTGGCCGACTTCGACTTCCCGCCGGACGGTGCCTGGCCCGATCCCAAGGCGATGGTGGACGAGCTGCACGCGGCCGGCGTGAAGGTGCTGCTGTGGCAGATCCCGCTGGTGCCGACCGACCGCGGCTCCACCGGGCAGGTGGCCGCCGACCTGTCCACGATGGAGGAGCGGGGGTACGCCGTCCGCGAGGCCGACGGCTCGGTCCACCGCAACCGCGGCTGGTGGTTTCCCGGCGCGCTGCTGCCCGACTGGACCAACCCGGACGCCCGCCGCTGGTGGCTGGAAAAGCGCCGCTACCTCGTCGACGAGCTTGGCGTGGACGGGTTCAAGACGGACGGCGGCGAGCACGCGTGGGGTCACGACCTGCGCTACTTCGACGGCTCACGCGGCGACGCGGCCAACAACCTCTTCCCGGTGTGGTACGCGGCGGCCTACCACGAGCTCGCTCCCGTGACGTTCAGCCGGGCCGGGTTCACCGGGTCGGCCGCGTTTCCCGCGCACTGGGCCGGCGACGAAGACTCCACATGGGAGGGTTTCCGGGCTTCCGTCACCGCCGGGCTGACCGCCGGTGTGAGCGGCATCTTCTTCTGGGGCTGGGACCTCGGCGGCTTCTCCGGCGACATCCCGGACGCCGAGCTCTACCTGCGGTCGGCGGCAGCGGCCTGCTTCGCGCCGCTGATGCAGTACCACTCGGAGTTCAACCACCACCGCACGCCGTCGCGCGACCGTACACCGTGGAACATCGCCGAGCGCACGGGCGACCCCGGCGTGCTGGCGGTGTTCCGCCGCTTCGCCAAGCTGCGCGAGAACCTGGTGCCGTACCTCGTGGAGCAGGCCGACCGGTCGGTCACCTCCGGACGCCCGCTGATGCGGCCGCTCTTCTTCGACCACCCGGGCGACGAGCGGGTGTGGGACTTCCCGCTGCAGTACCGGCTCGGCGACGACCTGCTCGTGGCGCCGGTGACGGAGCCCGGCGCCACGACCTGGCGGGTGTACCTGCCGGCGGGCGAGTGGGTGGACTACTTCACCGGCGAGCACCACACCGGACCGGTCACCGTGGACCGGCCGGTGCCGCTCGACGAGATCCCCGTGTACTCACTTCGCGATCATCGGGCCTAACGGCTCGCCGCCGAGCACGTGCGCGTGGACGTGGAAGACCTCCTGGCCGGCGTACCGCCCGGTGTTGAAGAGGATCCGGAAGCCGTTGTCGAGCAGCCCTTCGGCCTCGGCGACGGCGGCGGCCGCGGCCAGCACGTCACCGCCGAGCGCCGGGTCGGCGGCGGCGAGCGCGGCGACGTCGGCGTGGTGCGCCTTCGGGATCACGAGCACGTGGACGGCGGCCTTGGGACCGATGTCACGAAAGGCGAGCGTGGTCTCCGTCTCGTGCACCTTCGTGGCCGGGATGTCGCCAGCAACGATCTTGCAAAAGAGGCAGTCGGTAGTGGTCACGCCCGCCGATGCTAGTGCCGCAACCCCTCGATCCCACGCACTCCCCGCTTCACAGTCACCCCTACGCCTGCGGTGGCGCCCGCAGATCGTCCCGCGCGGTGGGCTTGGCCCGCGGACGTGGCAGCGGAGGTCGGGGATCTCGGCGAGCCCTGGCGAGCCGCCGACCTGCGCGGTCTCCGGCGGGAGCGACGGTCCGCACTGACGCGGACCCGGGCAAACAGCCTCTCGCAGGGTTTGATCCTTGCCTGGCCGCGCCGGGCCCAGGCGGCAACAGGGCCTAGAGAGCGCCCGCCGCCTGTGCGGTGTAGAGGGTCGGGTAGAGCGGGCGGTAGCCCAGCTCGGCGCGGATGCGGTGGGTGTCGACGATGCCGGCCCACGGGTCGTCGAGCGGGCGGGCGGCGGCCTCGGGGTCCGGCTCCTCCAGGTTTGCCCGCAGCAGCTCCAGCGCGGTCATCGGTGCGTCGTCGGCGACGTTGAAGACCTGGCCGTCCACTCCCTCGGCCGCGAGGATGCGATCGAGGGCCTGAGCCACGTCGGCGTGGTGCACGAGGTGCAGCCGCTGGTGCGGCGCCCACCGGCGGGCCCACGCCAGCGACTCGGCCAGGTGCGGGTCGCCGTCCCCATACACAAACGCGAGGCGCGCGATCCGCACCGGCAGGCCGTGCTCGCGGTGCAGGCGGAGCAGCTCGGTCTCGGCGGCAGCCTTGCCGGCCGGGTAGGCACCCGCGGGCCGCGGGTCGTCGCGCTCGTTGGACGGGCGGCCGCGCCCCGGGCCGTAGACGAGGTTTGTGCTCACGAACACGAACCGGCCGACGCCGGCCTCCAGCGCGGCCCGCGCCAGCGCGATCGTGGCGTCGCGGTTGACCGCCCACGCCTCGTCGTCGGGCACGCCGCGGAACGCCGCCGCGATGTGCACCACCGCGTCGACACCCTTGACCGCACGGCGGGAGGTCTCCGGCTCGCGCAGGTCGCCGACGACGACCTCGGCACCGCCGTTCCACCACGGGGCGACCTGGGCCTCGGACCGCACCAGCACCCGCACCGGGCGGTGCAGGTCGAGCTGGCGACGCACGTATCGGCTGCCCACCCGCCCGGTGGGCCCGGTGATGAGGGTGCGCACGGCACCTCTCCCTCCGTCGGTATCATTAGCCAGGCAATGAGCATACGTTAGCCGGCTAACGACTTTGGGGCAAGGGTGGGTGGCGAATTCCAGGCCGCGTTCTGGGCGGCCAAGCGGGCGATGGCCACCGCCTCGGAGGAGGCGTACAAGCGGCACGGCGTGCGCGCCGGCCAGCAGTTCCTCCTCTACGAGCTGTGGGACGAAGACGGCCTCACCCCGGGCGAGCTGGCCCGGCGGCTCGGCCTCGCCGTGCCCACCGTCACCCGCACCGCGACCCGCATGGAGTCGGCCGGCATCCTGCGCCGCGAGCCGCACCCCACCGACGCGCGGCTGGTGCGGCTGCGCCTCACCGAGCGGGGTCACGAGCTCAAGGAGCTCATGACCGCCGAGGTCGCCACGCTCACCGAAAAGGCGTTGGGCACATTGGACCAGGCCGACCGCGAGCGCTTCATCGGATACCTGAACGAGGTCCGGGCAAACCTCACGACCCCGACGGTATGACGTAGCTGGGATGGCATTGACTCATTGCCATCTGTAAATCGAAATCCGTACGCTCCCGGCATCGTGACATGTGCGCGCTCACGAGGTGCGCCATCCGTGTGGGGAGGATCCAATGGTTCGCTGGCGCAAACTCGTGGGGATGGCTGCCGCGGCACTGGCCGTGGGCGGCTTCACGGTCGCCGTACCGGCGGCACCGGCCGCGGCGACGGACGTGACGCCGTTCGTCGTGGGCGGGACGCGGGCCGCACAGGGCGAGTTCCCGTTCATGGTGCGGCTGTCGATGGGCTGTGGCGGGGCGCTCTACAGCCCGCGCCTGGTGCTGACCGCCGCGCACTGCGTGGGCCGTACCGGCACCAACAGCAGCATCACGGCGACGCTGGGCGTCGTCGACCTGCAGTCGTCGAGCCGCATCCAGGTGCGCTCGAACTACGTCTACCGCGCGCCCGGCTACAACGGCGCAGGCAAGGACTGGGCGCTGATCCGGCTGGCCAGCCCGGTCACCGGCCTCGCCACGCTGCCGATCGCGACGACGACCGCGTACAACAGCGGCACCTTCACGATCGCCGGGTGGGGCGCCACGCGTGAGGGCGGGGCGCAGCAGCGGTACCTGATGAAGGCCACCGTGCCGTTTGTCAGCGACTCGAGCTGCGACTCGATGTACGGCGGCGACATCATCGTCAACGAGGAGATCTGCGCCGGCTACACCTCCGGTGGTGTGGACACCTGCCAGGGCGACTCGGGTGGACCGATGTTCCGCCGCGACGCCAGCAACGCGTGGGTGCAGGTGGGCATCACGAGCTGGGGCAACGGGTGCGCCCGTCCCAACTTCCCCGGCGTTTACACCGAGGTCAGCACGTTTGCCTCCGCGATTCAGTCCGCGGCGGCGAGCCTGGGCGGCTGACCCCCACCGCCCAACGGTACGGGGCGTCCCAGTGCGGGACGCCCCGTACCGCGTCTAGGATCGGGCGATGTCGGTCATCGAGGATGCGCTGGCGGCCCTTGACCTCGAGACCAAGGTCAAGCTGCTCTCCGGCCAGGACTTCTGGACCCTCCCCGCCATCCCCGAGATCGGCCTGCGCTCGCTGGTGATGTCCGACGGGCCGATCGGCCTGCGCGGCATCGGCTGGCGCCCCGACGATCCGTCCATCGCGCTGCCCAGCCCCACCGCACTCGCCGCCACGTGGGACCCGGAGCTCGCCCGCACGGCCGGGCGGGCGCTCGGGCAGGAGGCGCGGCGCAAGGGCGTGCACGTGCTTCTCGCACCGACCGTCAACCTGCACCGCAGCCCGCTCGGCGGCCGCCACTTCGAGTGCTACTCCGAGGATCCGCTGCTCACCGGCGAGATCGGCGCGGCGTACATGGCGGGCGTGCAGGACCAGGGCGTCGGCACCACCGTCAAGCACTTCGTGGCCAACGACTCGGAGACCGACCGGTTCACGGTGGACGTGCGGGTCGGCGAGCGGGCGCTGCGCGAGCTGTACCTGGCGCCGTTCGAGCGGATCGTGGGCGCGGGCGCGTGGGGCGTGATGGCCGCGTACAACGGGGTGAACGGCAGCACCATGACCGAGCACGCCGACCTGCAGATCGGTGTGCTCAAGCGGGAGTGGGGCTTCGACGGCGTCATCGTCTCCGACTGGACGGCCGCCCGCACCACCGCCCCTGCGGCAAACGGCGGTCTCGACGTGGTCATGCCCGCGAGCGGCGACCCGTGGGGTCAGGCGCTGGTCGCCGCGGTCCGCTCCGGCGAGGTGCCGGAAGAGGTGATCGACGACAAGGTACGCCGTGTGCTGCGCCTCGCCGCCCGCGTCGGCATCCTCGACGGCGCTGAGCCCGCCGTCGCCGAGTCCGCCCGTCCGTCCACACTCGACGGCGCGGCTGTCGCGCGGAAGGCAGCCACCCGCTCGTTCGTCCTCGCCCGGAACGAGGGCGGCCTGCTCCCCCTCGACCCGGCGCGCCTGCGCACGGTCGCGGTCTCCGGCGCGCTCGCCGCCGACGCGCGCGTGCAGGGTGGCGGTAGCGCGCTGGTCCAGCCGGCCCACGTCATCTCCCCGCTCGACGGCCTCACCGCGGCGCTCGCCGGTGAGCAGACGATGGCCGTGGGGGCGAGGCCTCCGCGTACGCGGCGGTGGTCAACGCCGCCGCCGTCAGCTACTCCGTCGGCGCCGACCCGCGCCGCCGGGTGCCGGTCGCCCAAGGTGCACAGTGGACCGACATCACCGGTGTGCTCCGCGCGGCCGGCGGGCGCGAGCTCTTCCGTTCGTCGCTGCCCAGCGCGTACATCCGCTGGATGGGCGAGCCGCCACCCGGCGTGCCACCGGCCGACCTCGCCGAGCTCTCGCTCTCCGCGTGTCTCACGCCCGCCGTGGGCGGCACGCACGAGCTGGCGATCGTCGGCTTCGGCGACTTCACGCTGACGGCCGGTGGGCGCACGCTCTTCGAGGGCCCGCTCTACCGCGAGCAGGACGAGTCCGATGTGTTCCGCGGCGGGGCGGAGCGGCGGTTCCCGGTCGAGCTGGCCGAGGGCGAGCCGGTGGACGTCACGCTCACCCAGCACGGCGGAAACCCCGGCTTCGTGTCCTTTGCGATCGGCCACGCGCCGCCCTCGCCCGGTCCGGACGCGCTGCTCGACGAGGCGGCACGCGCCGCGGCCGAGGCCGACGTCGCGGTCGTGGTCGTGGGCACCACCGAGGAGGTCGAGTCGGAGGGCTTCGACCGCAGCACGCTCGCGCTGCCCGGCCGGCAGGACGAGCTCGTGTCGCGGGTGGCCGCCGCCAACCCCCGCACGGTCGTGGTCGTCAACGCCGGTTCGCCGGTGCTGATGCCCTGGGCCGGCGAGGTCGCCGCCATCCTGCTCACCTGGTTTCCCGGGCAGGAGGCGGGCGCCGCGCTCGCCAGCGTGCTGCTCGGCCACTCCGAGCCGGGCGGCCGCCTCCCCACCACCTGGCCCCGCCGCGACGCGGACGCGCTGCCGGTAACCCCGACGGACGGCACCCTGCCTTACGACGAGGGCGTCTTCCTCGGCTACCGCGCCGACCCGGCCGACCCGCTCTTCCCGTTCGGCCACGGGCTCGGCTACACCGAATGGACGTACGAGTCACTGTCCGTCGAGGACGGCCACGCCGCGGTGACGGTGCGAAACACCGGCGCCCGCCAGGGCCGTGAGGTGGTACAGCTCTACGCCGGACCCTCCACACCGGACCCCGCACGCCCCCGCCGGTGGCTGGTGGGCTTCGCCGCCGCCGAGGCCGAGCCGGGCGAGGCCGTCACGCTGCGGGTGTCACTGCCCGCGCGCGCGTTCCAGGTGTGGGACGGCGGCTGGCGCGAGGTCCCCGGCGACTACCTGATCGAGGCCGCGCACAGCGTCGCCGACCGCCGCCTGCACACCACCCTCACGATCTGAGGGACCATCGAGGGCTGGAAATCCAACCCGAAACAGATGCGAGCTACCGCGATGCCCGCGGTCCGGACCGTTGCTCCCGCAGCCTCACCCTCCGCGGTCCTCAAGGCGGGAGTGCGCGAGTCCACCCGCGGTTCGGCGCCGTCGTCGCGGTCTGTGACTGCCGATCAGGTGCAGGCGGTGTGAGCTTCGAATCTTGGTGAGTTAGCGCGATATTTCGACGCTAACTCACCAAGATCTGCCGGAGCAGGCTCCTGGGTTGAGCTGGGCGACCGCGGAGGGTGAGGCGGCAACCGCGGGAACAGCGGCAGCTCACATCTAACTCGGGTTGGTCGGTTGAGTCGCTGCCGCGGTCACCGCCTTCCTTCGCCCAGGTCGAGAGGTCGAGCCGTCGCGGCGATTGGTTGCCACGTACTCATATAACGGCCGCCCGGCGTTGAACCTGGCCGAGGCGGGCCACCTGACTCGGGCTGACCCCACCCCGGTGGCGCGGCGTGCTGGTCGGCGCCGCCGCCGCGATCAAGCTGACCCGGTGCCCGGCGACGTGTCCACGTGCCCCGGCGATCCTTGGCATCGACCGGCTAGGGCGGCTGGCGCAGGTCGTCGCGTTACCAGCGGCCGAGGCGCGTAGAAAGCACGGCGAGTGCCGCGACGCCCGCCGTCGAGGTGCGCAGGACCGGGTCGCCCATGCGGACCGAGCGGGCGCCGGCCGCCTCGAACGTGGCCAGCTCCTCCGGCGCGATGCCGCCCTCGGGGCCCACCACCAGCGCGATCTCGCCCGCCGTCGGGAGGTCGACCGTCGTCAGGCGGTCCTTTGCCTCCTCGTGCAGGACCAGCGTGGCGCGGGCGGCGGCCTCGCGCGTCGTGGCGGCGCTGGCGACCAGCGGCAGCCACGATCGGCGGGCCTGCTTCGCGGCCTCCCGGGCGGTCGCGGACCAGCGGTCGCGGGCCCGGTCGCCCCGCTCACCGCGCCACTGGACCACCGAGCGGGCAGCAGCCCAGGGGACGATCTCGTCGACGCCGGCCTCGGTCATCGCCTGCACGGCCAGCTCGCCCCGCTCACCCTTGGCGATGCCCTGGATCACCACCAGGCGAGGGTCCGGCGCGTCGAGGTGCACGACGGAGGTGATCCGCAGGTCGAGGATGCCCCGGCCGGCGGCGGTGACCACCGCGGTGGCCGTGCCGCCGCGACCGTCGCCGAGCAGCAGCTCCTCGCCCACGCGCAGCCGCTGGACGGTGGCCGCATGGTGTCCTTCGGGCCCATCCAGGGTGTAGGAGTCAGCCTGGGGCAGGGCGTCGACGAGGAAGAGCGGAAGGCTCACTGGTGGCCGTTGAACGCGTCCCGCATCCGCGAGAAGAAGCCGCCCTGCTTGGTGAGCTCGGCGACCTCCTCGCCCCGGGTCTTGGCAAACTCGCGCAGGATCCGCTCCTGCTCCGGGTCGAGCTTGGTGGGCGTGCGCACGTCGAGGTGCACAAAAAGGTCGCCGCGGCCGGTGCCGCGCAGGTGGGGCACACCGCGGGCGCGCAGCCGGAGGGTCGCGCCGGGCTGGGTGCCGGCCTTGACGTCGAGCTGCTCTTCGCTGTCGAGCGTCTTGATCGTCAGCCGGGTGCCGAGCGCGGCGGCGGTCATCGGGACGGTGACGCGGCAGTGGAGGTCGTCGCCCTTGCGCGAATACACGTCGTGCGGCCGCTCGTGGATCTCCACGTAGAGGTCGCCGGCCGTGCCGCCGCCGGGGCCGACCTCGCCCTGCTGGGCCAGGCGGATGCGCATGCCGTCTTCGACGCCAGCGGGGATCTTGACGGTCAGCGAGCGGCGGGTGCGGACCCGGCCGTCGCCGCCACAGGTGGCGCAGGGGTGCGGAATCACCGTGCCGTAGCCCTGGCAGACCGTGCACGGGCGGGACGAGACGACCTGGCCCAGGAAGGTGCGCTGCACCGACTGGACCTCGCCGCGCCCGCCGCACGCCTCGCAGGTGGAGAGGTGGGTGCCAGCGGCGGTGCCGGCGCCGGTGCAGGTGGTGCAGAGCACGGCCGTGTCGACAGTGATCGGCGCCTCGACGCCGAACGCCGTCTCGGTCAGCTCAAGCTCCAGCCGCAAGATCGCGTCGGCACCCGGCCGCGTGCGCGAACGCGGGCCGCGCGCCCCCGCCGCCGTGCCGAAGAACGCGTCCATGATGTCCTGGAACCCGACGAACGGTCCAGCCCCAGGGCCACCACCCGGCCCCCCGCCGCCCGGGGCGAGAGGGTCGCCACCCAGGTCGACGATCTGCCGCTTCTGGTCGTCGGAGAGCACCTCGTAGGCGGCGTTGATGTCCTTGAACTTCTCGTGCGCATCCGGGTCCGGGTTGACGTCCGGGTGGTACTGGCGAGCCAGCTTCCGGTAGGCGCGCTTGATCTCGTCGTCGGATGCGTCCCGGCTGACGCCGAGAATCCCGTAGTAGTCCTTGGCCACTTGGTTCCGTGTCCTCATGCTCTCGCGCTGTCCCGGGCTAGTTGTTTCCCAACAGGTCGCCTACGTAGCGTGCCACGGCGCGCACCGTGGCGATGGTGCCGGGGTAATCCATCCTCGTCGGCCCGAGGACGCCGAGACCACCCACGATTGTGGCGCCTGGACCGTAACCCGTGCTGACAACTGAGGTGGACCGCAGGTTGTCGATCTCGTTTTCGTCGCCGATGCGGATCCTGAGGGTGTCCGCGTCGACCTCGCCAAGGAGCTTGAGCAGGATGACCTCCTCCTCGAGGGCCTCGAGGATCGGGCGAAGGGAGCCCTGGAAGTCGAGTAAACCGCCACGGGTCAGGTTGGCCCGGCCGGCTAGTGCGATGCGCTCATCGTGCCGCTCGACGAGGGTTTCGAGCAATACCGAGGCGAGGGTGGCCATGGTGTTGCGATCATCGGGCGCCACCTCGTCGACCAGCGCCTGGATCAGCGGCGGCGCGTCCGAGAGCCGCTTGCCCACGAGCTTTTCGTTGACCAGGCGGCGCAGGTCGGTGACCGCGTCGACCTGGACGGGTGCCGGCAGCTCGACGAGCCGCTGCTCAACCCGGCCGGTGTCGGCAATCATGACGAGCATCACTCTGGTGGTGGAGATCGGCACCAGCTCCAGGTGGCGCACGGAGGTGCGGGAAAGTGTCGGGTACTGCACGACCGCGACCTGCCTCGTGAGCTGCGCGAGGAGCCGGACTGTGCGGTGCACCACATCGTCGAGGTCGAGCGCGCCGGCGAGGAACCGCTCGATCGCCCGCCGCTCGGCCGGGCTCAGCGGCTTGACCCGGGAGAGGCGGTCGACGAAGAGCCGGTAGCCACGGTCGGTCGGGACGCGACCGGCGCTCGTATGGGGCTGTCTGATGTAGCCCTCCTCTTCAAGGACGGCCATGTCGTTACGCACGGTGGCAGGTGAGACGCCCAGCTGGTGTCGCTCCACAAGTGCCTTACTGCCGACCGGCTCCTGGGTCGCGACGTAGTCCTCGACGATAGCCCGGAGCACGTCGAGCTTGCGGTCATCGAGACTCACTGTCACCCCCTGCCGCACCAGATGAGAGGACTGGCACTCGACTGTAGCGAGTGCCAGTCTACGTCGCACCCCCGCATGGCCGGGATGATCTCTTTGGGCACAATGTCCGCACCTCCGTAAGAGTGTTGCGTAGCGCCGGTTGATTCGTGCCCCTACCGTGACCTCCATGACAGAACCACCTCGCCCTCCCGGAGAGGGTGAGCCCGGCCAGACGCCGCCGGAGCCGACCTCTCCGCCGACACCCCCAGCGTCCTACTCGATGCCGGGCGAGGCACCCTCTCCCGGTTACGCACCACCACCGAGTGACGCACCGCCACCGCCGCCGCCCACGGGTGGGACCGACTACCCGCCACCGGGTGCCGGCTACCCGCCGCCCGCCGGCGGCTCATACCCGCCGCCTGGCTACCCGCCGCAGGGTCCCCCCGGCGGCTACTACGCGGCCGGCCCGGCACCGTCGGGCTACGCCAACAACGACGAGAAGACGTGGGCGCTCGTCGCCCACTTCGGCGGCGCGGCCGGCGCCTTCATCGGCGGCGGCACGCTGGGCTGGGTCGGCCCGCTCGTGGCGCTGCTGGCGAAGGGCAACCAGTCGCCGACCGTACGCGCCCACGCGATCGCGGCACTCAACTTCCAGCTGTTGTGGTCGATCATCACGGTGATCTGCTGGATCCTCGTGTGCGTGCTGATCGGCGCCATCCTCGCCCCGATCGCGGCGATCATCGCGATCGTCTTCGGCATCATCGGCGGCGTGAAGGCCAACGACGGCCAGCTGTACAACTACCCGATGAGCGTTTCGATCATCAAGTGAGCCGACCGGAGCCCGGGACCGCGAGGTCCCGGGCTCCCGTCTGCCCGGGCTTGACTCGCGACCCGGCAGCGGAGGTCGGGGATTTCGGCGAGCGCCAGCTCGCCGACGACCCCAGCGGTGCCCGCGGGAAAGCACCCAAAGAAAACGCTCCGCTGCGCTCCACGTCTTCCCCGGGGCCCGCGCGTGCGGTCCGCAGGTGAGGCGGACCGGGGTATATCTGCCTCAAATGTCGTTACAGAAGGTCGCGGACCACCGCGTCGGCCAGGAGTCGCCCGCGCAGGGTGAGCACCGCGCGGCCGGCCCGCGTCTCGAGCAGGCCGCTGGCGGCGGCGCGTGCGGCGGCCTCGCGGCCGGCGGCGCCGAGCGCGGACAGGGGCAGGCCGGACGCGAGGCGCAGGCGCAGCATCACATCCTCGACGTGCCGGTCGGCCGGCGACAGCACCTCCCGCGCGTGTCCAGGCGACTCGCCGGCGGACAGGCGGGCGGCGTAGGTCGACGGGTGCTTGACGTTCCACCACCGCACGCCGCCGATGTGGCTGTGCGCGCCGGGGCCGAGGCCCCACCAGTCGCCGCCGTTCCAGTAGAGGAGGTTGTGCCGGCACCGCGCCGCCGGACCGGCCGCCCAGTTGGAGACCTCGTACCAGGACAGGCCGGCCGCTTCGAGGGCGGCGTCCGCGGCCAGGTAGCGGTCCGCGGCGACGTCGTCGTCCGGGTACGGCAGGTCGCCGCGGCGCATCCGGGTGGCGAGGCGGGTGCCGTCTTCGACGATCAGGGCGTATGCGCTGACGTGGTCGACGCCGG
Source organism: Phytohabitans houttuyneae (assembly GCF_011764425.1). Taxonomy (NCBI): domain Bacteria; kingdom Bacillati; phylum Actinomycetota; class Actinomycetes; order Micromonosporales; family Micromonosporaceae; genus Phytohabitans; species Phytohabitans houttuyneae. The sequence goes on along the minus strand of NZ_BLPF01000004.1, from coordinate 620,198 downwards.
CCCCCACAGCCGCGGCCAGCGACGCGGCGAAGTCGTCCGCCGTCTCGCCCGGCGTGCCGTAGATGAGGTCGAGGTTGACATGGTCGAAACCGGCTTCGCGCGCCTCGACCGCCGCGGCCGGCGCACGGCCCGCGGTGTGGCGGCGTTCCAGCAGGTTGAGTACGCCCGGCGAGATCGACTGCATCCCGAGCGAGACCCGCGTGTACCCGGCCTTGCGCAGCCGCTGCAGCGACGCCGGCGTCACCGACTCGGGGTTGGCCTCGGTCGTGACCTCGGCGTCGGCGGCCAGCCCCCACGTGCTGTCGATCGCGTCGAGGATGCGGGCGAGGTCATCCGGATCGAGCAGCGTGGGCGTGCCGCCGCCGACGAAGACCGTGTCCACCCGCGCCGGCGTCACGACCCGCGCCGCGAGGGCCAGCTCGGCGAGCACCGTGTCCGCGTACGCCTCGCGGCTCGCGCCACCGCCCAGCTCAGCGGAGGTGTACGTGTTGAAGTCGCAGTAGCCGCAGCGGCTGGCGCAGAACGGCACGTGCACGTACACACCGAAGCCGCGCCCGCCCAGGCCGGCGCCCGGCGGCAGGCTGCCGTCGCGAGGCACGGCCTCGCCTTCTGGGAGTGCTCCGGGCATGGTTCTAGTCTGCCCGCATGACTTCTACTGGTGAGTCGCTGGTCCGCGTCGAGACCGGGCAGGGCGTGGCGACGCTCACTCTGGACAGCCCGCACAACCGCAACGCGCTCTCCACGCCGCTGATGAACCAGCTGCTGGCGGCGCTGGAGGCGATGGAGGGCGACGAGTCGGTGCGCGTCGTGGTGCTCACCCACACCGGACCCGTTTTCTGCTCCGGCGCCGACCTCAAGGAGACCGCCGAGGCGGTGGCCAGCGGCCGCATACCTGTGGCGATGCTCGGTGACGTGCTGGCCGCGATCTGGGAGTGCCCCAAGCCGGTGGTGGCGCGCGTGGGCGGGCCGGCACGCGCCGGTGGCCTCGGCCTGGTGGCCGCCGCCGACATCGCGATCTGTGCCGAGGAGGCCACGTTCGCCTTCTCCGAGGTACGGCTGGGGGTGGTGCCCGCAGTCATCTCCGCGACCGTCCTCCCTCGCCTCACCCCTCGCGCGGCGGCCGAGCTCTTTCTGACCGGAGACACGTTCGACGGGCGGCGAGCAGAGCGTATCGGCCTGGTTACGCAAGCGGCACCCGCAGAGTCGCTGGATGCCACCGTCGCGGCGTATTGCCGTGCTCTGGTGCTCGGCGGTCCGGAGGCGCTCGCCGGCACGAAAGGCATCCTGCACCGGCGGCCGACCGCTACGGTACGTGAAGAGCTTTCCGAGCTGTCGGCCCTTTCGGTGGGCTACTTCCAGTCCGAAGAAGGGCAGGAAGGTGTCCGGGCTTTTCGGGAGAAACGCCACGCGTCATGGGTGCCCGAGGGGTTGGCCTGAGGTTAACTCCCCCTTCCGCGCCAAACCGGCCACGGGTACGGTCGCCGGCAGGATCACGTCGTACCCTGGACGGACAACTCAGTGAGGGGTGACGGTGCGTATTCGGGCAGGGGTAGTGGCAGCCGTCGGCCTGATGCTCGTCGCGGTCATCGGGCTGGTCGTCGGCAAGCACGACTGGACCCCTGACCTCAAGCTCCCCCGCCCGCACAGCCGCGCCTGCACCGTCCAGGCGGACGGCGAGGTCGCCCTCAACCCGGAGCAGATGGCGCACGCGGCCACGATCGCCGCCATCGGCATGCAGCGGCGGATGCCGGAGCGGGCGGTCGTGGTGGCGCTGGCAACCGCGTTCCAGGAGTCCAAGCTGGAAAACCTCTCCGGCGGCGACCGCGACTCGATCGGCCTCTTCCAGCAGCGTCCCAGCCAGGGGTGGGGGACGCCGGAGCAGATCAGCGACCCGAGGTACGCGACCAACAAGTTCTACGCCGCGCTCAACAGGGTGCGCGGCTGGGAAAAGATGCGGGTCACCGACGCGGCGCAGCGGGTGCAGCGCTCGGCCTACCCGGAGGCGTACCAGAAGTGGGCCGACGAGTCGACGGTGCTCACCAAGGCCCTGCTCGGCAACGCGACGGGTGCGGTGGCGTGCACCGTGGACGGTGAGCCGGCCATGCGCGGCGCCGCCGCGGCGACGGCACTTGACAATGGACTTCGCCTCGACTGGGGCCGCCTCGAGGCGTCCGCGCAGGTCACCGGTCTGACAGTGCCGGCGGCAAGCCCTCAGGCCGGCTGGCGGTACGCACACTGGCTGGTCTCCCACGCCACCGACCACGGTGTGAAGCGGGTGCGGTTCGGCGGTCTGGAGTGGACCGCCGACGACGGCGCCTGGGCCAAGATCACGCAGCCCGACCAGGCGCAGCACGTCGTGGCCGAGGTCTTCGCCGAGCCCTGACACGGCGATGGGGCCCCACCCGCGGGGCCCCATCTCGTCTCTCCGTGCGTCAGTAGCGACTGACGCCACGCCGTCCGGCTACGCCCACCACCAGCGCCACACCAATGGCGGCCAGCACGACCTGGATAAAGATCTCGGTCCAGTCCAGGCCCGAGGTGTTGGCCACACCCGCGGCCCGCGCGATCACGGTGCCGAGCAGGGCAGCGCCGACGCCAATGAGCATCGTCAGCCAAATGGGGATGTTCTGGCGGCCGGGAACCACCAGCCGCCCCAGCGCGCCGATGATCAGCCCGATGATGAGCGCGGAAATAATGCCGGTTGCGGTCACGGTCGTCCTCCAATCGGGGGTTCGTTCTGACCGCAAAGGTGCCCGTGACTTCACCGCCCTAAACGCCGCGCCGCCTCAGCTATCGCCCGATCCATCGACCCGAACGCCAGCGACGGCGGCCTGTCGATGTCGAACCACGCGTGGTCGGAGGACTCGCGCGGGTCGAGCACCAGCCGCGCCCCCTCGGCCAGTGTGGCCAGGTAGAAGCACTCGAGCACGGGCAGGCGCTCGTCCTGGTAGTCGTACGTCCCGATGTACATCGCGATGAGATCGCCGAGGGTGATGGCGACGCCGAGCTCCTCGCGGGCCTCGCGCACCGCGGCCGCCGCGGGCTCCTCCCAGCCGTCGCAGAAGCCGCCGGGCAGCTCCCAGAGCCCCGCGCCCGGCTCCAGCACCCGCTTGAGCGCGAGGAACCGCCGTCCATCGTGGACAATCAGGTTGGCGGTGGGCCGGGCGTTGACGTAAAGCTCGTAGCCACAGGCGACGCAGGTGGTGGGTGGCTTGTCGTGCAACCCAGCGCCGCAGCGGGGACAGAAGCGCGCCTCTACGGTCACTTCTTCGCCTTGTTGTCCCCACCGTCCGAGGTGGACAGTGCCGCGATGAACGCCTCCTGTGGCACCTCGACGCGGCCCACCATCTTCATCCGCCGCTTGCCTTCCTTCTGCTTTTCCAGCAGCTTGCGCTTACGGGTGATGTCACCGCCGTAGCACTTGGCGAGCACGTCCTTGCGGATCGCCCGGATCGTCTCGCGGGCGATCACGCGGTTGCCGATCGCCGCCTGGATCGGCACCTCGAACTGCTGGCGCGGGATCAGGCTGCGCAGCTTGGCCGCGATGGTGACGCCGTAGTTGTACGCCTTGTCCTTGTGGACGATCGCGCTGAAGGCGTCGACCGCCTCGCCGTGCAGCAGGATGTCCACCTTGACGAGCTCGGCCTGCTGCTCGCCGCTGGGCTCGTAGTCGAGACTCGCGTACCCCTTGGTGCGGCTCTTGAGCTGGTCGAAGAAGTCGTAAATGATCTCCGCGAGCGGGAGCGTGTAGCGCAGCTCGACCCGGTCGGCGGACAGGTAGTCCATCCCCAGCAGCGTGCCGCGCCGGCCCTGGCACAGCTCCATGACCGCGCCGACGTAGTCGTTCGGCGTGAGCACGGTCGCACGGACCACCGGCTCGTGCACCTCGGCGATCTTTCCGTCCGGGTACTCGCTCGGGTTGGTGACGACGTGCTCGGAGCCGTCTTCCATGACGACGCGGTAGACGACGTTGGGAGCGGTCGAGATCAGATCCAGGTCGAACTCGCGCTCCAGCCGCTCCCGGATGATCTCCAGGTGGAGCAGGCCGAGGAAGCCGCAGCGGAAGCCGAAGCCCAGCGCCGCGCTTGTCTCCGGCTCATAGTTGAGCGCGGCGTCGTTGAGCTTCAGCTTGTCGAGCGCGTCGCGGAAGTCCGGGTAGTCGGAGCCGTCGATCGGGTACAGGCCGGAGTAGACCATCGGCTTGGGATCCTTGTACCCGCCGAGCGCCTCCTTGGCCGGCCGCGAGTTGATGGTGACCGTGTCACCCACGCGGGACTGGCGCACGTCCTTCACACCGGTGATGAGGTATCCGACCTCGCCGACGCCGATGGCCTGCGCCTTCTGCATCTCGGGCGAGATGACGCCGAGCTCGAGCAGCTCGTGCACCGCGCCGGTGGACATCATCTTGATCCGGTCGCGGGCCTCGATCCGGCCGTCGATCACGCGGACGTAGGTGACCACGCCGCGGTACACGTCGTAGACCGAGTCGAAGATCATCGCGCGAGCCGGCCCGTCGGCCTCGCCCTTCGGCGGGGTGAACTGCCGCACGATCTCGTCGAGCAGGTGGGGCACGCCCTCGCCGGTCTTGCCCGACACCCGCAAGCAGTCTTCGGGGCTGCCGCCGATGAGGTGGGCCAGCTCCTCCGCGTACTTGTCCGGCTGGGCGGCCGGCAGGTCGATCTTGTTGAGCACGGGGATGACGTGCAGGTCGTTTTCCAGCGCCAGGTACAGGTTGGCCAGCGTCTGCGCCTCGATGCCCTGCGCGGCGTCGACAAGCAGCACGGCACCCTCGCAGGCGGCCAGGCTGCGCGAAACCTCGTACGTGAAGTCGACGTGCCCCGGCGTGTCGATCATGTTGAGCACGGCCGACTCGCCAGCGTGGTCGCCCTCCCGCACCGTCCACGGCATGCGCACGGCCTGGCTCTTGATCGTGATGCCACGCTCGCGCTCGATGTCCATGCGGTCCAGGTACTGATCGCGCATCTGCCGGGCGTCGACCACGCCGGTGAGCTGCAGCATCCGGTCGGCCAGCGTCGACTTGCCGTGGTCGATGTGGGCGATGATGCAGAAGTTGCGGATGCGGCCAGGGTCGGTCGCGCCCGGGCTGTTTGCGCTCATCGGTGGCACAGTCGTCCGTTCTCGTTCAACCTGCGGGAACGGCCGGCGAATGGCCGGCCGTTCTCTATGGTCCCACGCTTTGCTCGCTACTCGGCCGGCGCCTCGTTGAAGAGCGCCGCCAGGCGCGGGAAGCGGCGACGGACCTCCTCTTCATCGTCGAAATCCCAGAAATCGTCGGTACTGGGGCGTTTTGTCGCCGGCTCCTCGGGCATCTCCTCGCCGGTGGCCTCGCGGTATGCGTCCACGGCGACAGCCAGCATCTTTTCCGAGCCCAGCTCCTCGCCGGTGAGCGCGGCCCGCTTGACGGCCGGCAGCTCGGCCAGCGAGTCGGGCTCGCCGACCGCGCGCGCGAACGCCTCCCTGCCCTGCGCCATCAGCCAACCGCGGAACGCGTCGAAGCCCTCGTCGGAACAGCCACCATTGACCAGGTAGGCAGCCCCAAAAAGATCCACCTTGTACGACGCGTCGAGCACCCGCCGCCGGTGCTGCTCGAAGCCGACGATCTCGGCCGCGTCGCGCTTGGCCAGCGTGGCGACGGCCCGGCCCGCCACCGCGTCCGGGGTGCCGCCGTCGCGTGCCGCGTCGCCGATCAGCGCCCAGAACTCGTTCGTGTTCATGCCGCCGACTGTGCCAGACAGGTGTGACACCAGGGCACTATGGGTGCATGTCCAGGATGCCGATGCCGGCGGTCCCGTACGCGTCCACCGCGGTGCGCCCCTCCTGGGCCGACCTGCCCGCCGACCTGCGGGCCGCGATCAGCGCGCGGCTGGGCTCGCAGGTGGTCTGGGCCACGACCGCCGGCGGAGGCTTCACACGCGGCTTCGCGGCCGTGGTGGACACGGCCGACGGGCAGCGGGTCTTCGTCAAGGCGGCCTCGCTGAGCACGCAGCGGCACCTCACCGACTGGTACGCGCGGGAGGTCGCGGTCACCGCCGCGCTGCCCGCCACGGTCCCGGCGGCACGCCCGCGGTGGACGCTGACCGCCGCAGGGCACTACGTGATCTGCCTTGACGCGATCGAGGGCAACATGCCGGACCTCCCCTGGCGGCCGGCCGAGCTGGACGCCACGCTGGCCGCGTGGGCGGTAGCCGCCGACGCGCTGCGCGAGCCGCCCAAGGAGCTGGTGGCGGTGGGGCTGCCGTGGCTCTCCGACCTCGTGCGCAGCGACCTCTCGTGGTGGCGGGAGATCACCGCGGGCCGCGAGGCCATGCCCCAGGCGCCGCCGTGGGTGGAAAAGCAGCTGGACGACCTCGTCGCGCTGGAGGCAGCCCTCCCCGGGTACGTCCACACGGACGCGGCCACCCACTGTGACCTGCGCCTCGACAACGTCATCATCGACACCGCCGGCGCCGCCCACCTGTGCGACTGGACCTGGGTCTGCTTCGGGCCGGCCTGGTGGGACACGGCGTCGCTGCTGCTCACGGCGTACGCGAGCGGCCTCGACGCGGACGCCCTCTTCGCGGCCCATCCCACCGCCCAAGACGCGCCGCCCGAGGGCTTGGACGCGGCGCTGGCGGCACTGGGTGGGTACATGCTCACCCGCGCGGAGGCAGGCCCCACCGGCGCGTCGCCGCACCTGGTGAGCCACCAGCGCTGGACCGGCGAGGTGGCGCTGGCCTGGCTTGCCTCCCGGCGGGGGTGGGCATGACCGCGCCGCTGCCCGTTTTGGATGTGTGCCGGGCTGGCTGGTAGTCTGGTGCGTCGCGCATGGTGACGTGTAGATGTCGCGTGCGCTCAAGATCCCGAAACCGAAACCCCAAGAACGACAAGGACGAGGCTGTCGCGTGGCGAACATCAAGTCCCAGATCAAGCGCAACCGGCAGAACGAGAAGCGCCGGCTGCGTAACAAGTCGGTCAAGTCGTCGCTGAAGACCGCCATCCGGAAGTTCAACGAGGCGAGCGAGGCCGGCGACACCGAGACCGCCGCCGCCCTCATGCGTGACGCCTCGCGCAAGCTGGACAAGGCCGTCAGCAAGGGCGTGATCCACAAAAACCAGGCCGCCAACCGCAAGTCGGCGATCGCCAAGCGCCTCCAGACGCTGGCCGCCTGAGGCTTTCGCACGACCTTCGGGCACCGCCGGAGAGGTTAATCTCCGCGAGCGGTGCCCGTCGCTTTGCCCGCTCAGCCTGCGGGGCAGCGGCCTGGCGTCTCTGCCCGCTTAGCTTTGTGGGGCCGGCTTGCCGTCTTTGCCCGCTTTAGCCTGTGGGCGGCCTGGCGAGGGTTGGCCTGGCGTTCCTTCTGCTTTGGGCGGCCTAGCGTCTTGGCCTTGCGCCTTGGCTTTGGGTGGGCGTGGCGTCCTTGGCCTTGCGTCTTTGGCCCTCGGGTCCGGCCTGGCGTCTCCGGCCCCTGGGCGGCCTGGCGTCCTTAGCTCTGGCGTCCTGGCCTTGCGCTTTGGCTTTGGGCGGGCCTGGCGTCTTGGCCTTGCTCGGCATGGCGTCTTTGGCCTTTGGCGACCTGGCGTCGTGCCTACTCGTAGCGGCGACTCGCGGACTGGCGCTCCCGCTGGCTGGGCGCGTCGGTGTGTTCGACATGGTGGGCCATCGCGTAGGCGTGCTGCCGCCAAGCCGCATCCAGGTAGCGCCCGGCCGCCGCATACCCGCCGCCTGTCTCTGCTCGCCGCCCGGCGTCCTGCTCCGCTGGCGGCACGACCGGAAACTGCGCGGTCGTCTCCACGTCCTTGTCCCGCCGAGCCGCGACCGGCAACTGAACGGTCGGCTCGGTGAGAGCCGTCACCGCCCCGCTCTCCCCCGGCGCGAGTGTGTCGTCCCGTCCACCCAGGTGGCCCGTTGTGTCGTGTTGGATACCCGGTTGGACGGTCGCCTCGCTCCACTCGGGGCCGACCGTGGGGTGGTCGCCCGGTGGGACGGTCGCCACGTTCCGCTCGTGACCGCCTGGTGCGGCGGAAGCCTCGTTCCGCTCCATGCCGATCGCGGGGTGACCGCCCCGTGAGGCGGCGGCCTCGTTCCGCTCGGGCCCGATCGTGGGGTGACCGATCGTCGGGTGGCTGCCCGCTGGGGCTGTCGCCTCGTTCCGCTCCGGGCCGATCGTGGGGTGACCGGCGGTCGGCATGAATGCGATGACCTCGCGCCGCACCCGCTCCCGCTCCCGCTCCGGAGTCCGCGCCGCCGAACGGGCAACCGCGCCCGCCACCAAGTCGTTGACCTTCACCATCAGCGCGACCGACACCGGCAGGATGAGCACGACCCACCAGCTCACGAGCTCGGCCAGCGCCAGCAGCAGGCCGAGCGCGATGGCCCCCTCGAAGTACACGAAGCACAACATGCCGCCCGGGTAGAGGTGGCGCAGTCGCAGCGCCCGGGCGTACATCGGCCGGTACCGCGTCTCCGGCGCGCCCGGCTCAGTCGTGCGGGTCAGGACCCGCTTGTCAGCGGGCCGGTGTCGCGCCTTGCCCGCCGGCCCGTGCACCGCCCCGCGGGCGTCGGCCTCCGCGGAACGCGTCGCAGCGACCTCGCGCGCCGCGCGTCGTCCCGCTTCAGGCGTCTGGTGCCTCGCCTCGGGGCGCTGGCCCGCATCCGCCACGTGTGTCGTCGCCTGCTTGCTCATCGGCTGCCACCCCCTCGTCGCGCGCCCTGTGTGGCCGCCTGGCCCGCTCCCGGCCCGCCGGAGGATGTGCCGTGGCGGGCCGCGGCCACGGCGAAGATTGCACGCTCCAAGGCGTACCCGCGGTCGTCGGAGCCGCCTTTGACCTCCGCGTTGCACTCCGCGGCCGCCCGCATCGCGTCGACGAGGCCCTCCGGGCTCCAGCCGCGACCCTGGCGCTGCGCCCGCTCGATCTTCCACGCGGGCATGCCGAGGCTGCTCGCGAGCTGGTACGCGTTGCCGCGCCCGGCCGAGGCGACCCGCGCCACGGTACGCACGCCGTCGGCGATGGCGTCCGCGATCGGCACCGGGTCGACGCCGATATGCAGCGCCCACCGCAGCGCCTCAAGGGCACCGGGCACGTCACCGACCATCGCCGCGTCCGCGACCGTGAAGCCGCTGACCTCCGCCCGCCCCCGGTAGTACCGGGCGACGGTGTCGGCGCCGATCCGCCCGTCCGTGTCGGCCACGAGCTGCGAGCAGGCCGCCGCGAGCTCGCGCATGTCGTTGCCGACGGAGGCGAGCAGAGCCTCGGCGGCATCCTCGGTGCAGCGGCCGCCCAGCCGCCGGAACTCGTCGCGCACGAACGCCACCCGCTCGCGGTTGCCCTTGAGCTTCATCGCCTGGACCACGGTGGCACCGGCAGACTTCAGGCCGTCGGCAAGCGCCTTGCCCTTGGCCCCGCCCGGATGCGTGACGATGAGCGTGACGTCGGGATCGGGCTGCTTCGCGTACGCCAGCAGGGCCGCCGTCAGGTCCTTCTTGGCGTCCTGGCCGTTGCGGAGCACGAGCACCCGGCGCCCCCCGAAGAGCGAGGGGCTCGTCATCTCCGCGATCTCGCCGGGGCTGACCGCACCACCCTCGTACTCCCGCACGTCAGCCCCCGGGTCGGCGGCTCGCGCGGTCTCGATGGCATGGGCCACGGCTCGCGTGACCAGAAGTTCCTCGTCACCAGAGACGAGCACGATCGAGTCGGTGGCTCCTGCAGTCACGCAGCCCATACTTGCACGGCTGATCGTTTGAGTATCACGTTCGCTCACTCGATCGGGTTGCCTACGCACCACTCACCGCCAAAGCGGACAAATCACCGCGGTGGATCTCGGCCCCGTACCGCGACGGCGAGACCCCCGGCCGTCGTGCGGACGGCCGCAAGGTCACCGTCCACATCGGTGCGCAGGACCCGGGCACCGCCGCGCGCGAGGCGGCCGAGCACCGCCGCGTTTGGGTGGCCGTATCCGTTGTCGACGCCCACCGACACCAGCGCGAGTGCCGGATCCACCGCGTCGAGGAACTCCGGATCTTGGTATCCGCTTCCGTGATGGGCGACCTTCAGCACGTCCGCCCGGATCCCGGCGGCTCCCACCTGGTCGAGCAGCGCGCGCTGCTCCTCGCTCTCCGCGTCACCCGTCAGCAGGACGCTCAGCCCGCCAGCCGAGATGCGCACGACCAGGGAGTTGTTGTTGGGATCCGAACGTGTCCCGCGCAGCTCGTGCGGCGGCCCGACCACCTCGACGCGCACCCGACCCACCACGCGGGTCCAGCCCGCGGTCACCGGCTCGACCGGCACACGCTTGGCGGCAGCGGCCCGCATGACGAGGTCGCGCCCGTACGCCGGCTCGGGCCACGCCGTGGTCACCATCGCGCCCACCGACCGTCCACGCAGGACACCGGCCAGCCCACCGACGTGGTCGGCGTGGAAGTGAGTGACCGCCAGCAGCGGCACCGCGCGAACGCCGTGCCGCCGCAGGCAACGGTCGGCGGCCGCCGGCTCCGGACCCGCGTCGAGAACCACCGCCTGCCCCTGGCCCACGGGCACCAGCACCGTGTCACCCTGCCCCACGGAGCAGACCGCCACGATCCATCCGCTCGGCGGCCAGCCCGACGCCACGAGCCGCACGGGCAGCGCACCGATCACCACCGCCGCGGCGACTACGGCCGTCAGCCGGCGGACGAGCCTGCGGCGCGCCGCGACCAGAAAGGCGAGCGAGATCGCGCCGAGCAGGAGCGCGCCGGTCACGCCACCGGGCCACGGAAGGCTGCCTGAGGGCACGCGCGCTCCAAAGTGCGCGACCATCACCAGCCACCATGCCGGCCACCCGCCAAGCCACGCGGCGAACGCGGCCCCCGCCGGCCAGATCGGTGAGATGACCGCCGCGCCCACGCCGAGGAGCGTGGCGGGCGCGATCGCGGGCACGGCCAGGAGGTTTGCCGGCACCGCCACGAGGCTCACCGTGCCGGACAGGCCCGCGACGACCGGCCCACAGGCGAACTGCGCGGCGGCCGGGACAGCCAATGCCTCCGCCGCCCCGGGCGGCACTCCCGCCCGCCGCAAACCGTCCCGCCAGCGCGGTGCCAGCAGCAGGAGCCCGCTGGTGGCCAGCACCGAGAGCGCGAACCCCGCGTCGCCGGCCAGCTCGGGATCCCACACCACCAGTGCGGTCACCGCCACGGCCAGCGCGGGCACGGCCGCACGCGGTCGCCCGCTGGCGAGGGCGATGAGCCCGATGGCACCCATCGCGCCGGCCCGGACCACGCTCGGCGACGGGCGGGCCAGGATCACGAACCCGGCGAGCGCCACCGCGCAGAGCGCCGCAGACAGCGCCGGACCCGCGCGGGCCCACCGTGCCAACAGCAGCACCGCGCCGATGACGATCGCTACGTTGGCACCGCTGACCGCCACAAGGTGCGTCATGCCGGTGGCGCGGAAGTCGTCGTCGACCGCCGGATCGAGGCGGCTGGTATCTCCGACGACCAGTCCGGGCAGCAGGCCGCCCTGCGCGTCCGGCAGCGGGGCACAGGCCCTCTGGAGACCCGCCCGGAGCGCACCGGCGGCGCGCTGTGCCCATGACGGCTCGCCGTGCCGGATCGGCGGGCCAGTGGCCGAAAGCAGCGCCGAGCTGAGGTCGCCGCGCCCCGCCGGCAGCAGCCGGCCGGTCGCCGTTACCCGCTGCCCCGGCAAGAGATCACGCCACAGTGGATCGCTGGCGAGGACGACCACCCGTGCCCGCACCGCGATCGCCCCCTCCGCCGGCCGCACACCGCGGAGGTGCGCGGCGACCAGGTAGGTCTGCGGACGGCCGGCGAGCGAGCGGATCGGCCGCGGGTCGTCGCGCACCACCAGATCGGCATCCACGCGCGCGTGCTCGCGGACCAAGGCGGCGATCGGCGCGGCATCACGCGTCGCGACCCGGGCCGCCGTCGCGGCGCTGCCACAGCTCACACCGAGCAGCACGCTCGCGACCACCCAGCCGTGCGGCAGCGCCCGCCACCGCATGACCGCCGCCACGGTGCCCGCGGCAACTGCACCCGAGACGGCGGTCACGATCGCGCCGCGCACCGGCATGTAGAGAGCGGCCAGCGCGGACAGCCAGGTCGCCACCGCGAGACCAGCGAGCCGCAGGTCGGGCAGCCGCCCACCGGCCGGGCTGACGGGCTGCGGCCCGCTCATACCGTCACCAGCTCCTTGAGCTGCTCGTACCGCGCGTCGCCGATGCCGTCGACCTGCCGCAGATCACTGATCGTCCGGAACGGGCCGCTCTTTTCGCGGTGGTCGAGGATTCGCTGCGCGAGCACCGGCCCGACACCTGGCAGCGAGTCGAGCTGGGCGAGCGTCGCGGTGTTGAGGTTGACCTTTCCGCCCGCGGCACCACCGCCACTCGCACCATCGGCGGGCCCGCCGGCACCTTGGTCGCCAGCGGCACCTGGTGGTGCGGTGACACCGACGAGGATCAGCTCGCCGTCGGTAACCTTGCGGGCCAGATTGAGCAGGGCGATGTCGGTGCCGGGCAGCACACCACCGGCCGCGGCGAGGGCGTCGGCCACCCGGGCGCCCTCGGGCAGGTGGACGAGACCGGGCTTGCGGACCTTGCCGGCCACCGCGACCACGACCTCCCCGCCGCCGGGCGAAGGCGCTGCACGGTCGGGTGGAGCCTCATCCGTGACGGCCGGGAGCGGCTCGGCCGCCACGGGCTCGGCGTGTGGCCGCGAATACCAGGCGATCGCCGCTGCGATCAGGACGACAACCGCCGCCACCGCCGCCAGCGCCCGCACTCCCCGCCGCCCCGGATCGAACGCCGAACCGCCTCCAGCCCGACTCGGGCGGTCGTCGCCGTGCCCGCCGGAGCCGGCCGCTGCGACCGGATGGTGCGACCCGAGCCTGACACCCGCGGGATCAGGCACAGGGTGGCCGATGCCCGAGCCGCGCGCCACAGGATCACCCGAACTTTCCCACCCGCCGCCACGCGGCCCCTGCGGAGGATCGGGCGCTGCGACGCCCACCCTCAGCTCAGCCGGCCAGGTGTCAGGGCCAGGCGCAGCGCGGCGCGACGGGGCCGGCGCCGGGCCGGACACGGTCGAACGGGCGGCGCGCGGGAGTGGGACGGCCGGCTGGGGAACCGGTGCGCGCCCCACTGACACGGCGGGTGGCGGCAGGCCACCACCTTCCGGTGGGCCGGCATGCCCGCCGCCGTCGGGTTGAGCGGTCAGGCGATGAAGGCGTTGCCGGACCGCGCTCTGCTCGTCTTTCGATGCCCCGTGCACGCCGCGACGCTAGGCCGGATCGGGTCGCCGGCGAGTCGATCGTGGGGTCCGCTGTGGACGGCCGCGACGCCTGTGGACAACGCCCTGATCAAGCCCAAACCTGCTATGACGACGGTCCGCAGACCGCCGCACCCAACCTCCGTACGACCTCAGGCGACCGCACACGAACACCGCCCGGACCGCGACGACCGCCGTAACCCCAACAACCAGCGCGACCAGCCCAAAGACCCACCGCGCGCCCCAAAGCCGGCGACCCGCGCAAGGCCCCGCCCGCTACGGGAGCCGGCGGTGGATGACGATGCCGAGCAGGCCCGGACCGACGTGTGCGGCCACCACCGCGCCCACCTCGGTCACATACCGCTCGTGCAGCCGCCCGCCCAAACGCTCACCCAGCGCCTCCGCCAGCGCCGCCGCGCGCTCGCCGGCGCCCAGGTGGTGCACGGCGGCGTCCACATCGGACTCGCCGGCGGTCTCCACGGCCAGGTCCACCAGGCGGGCCAGGCCGCGGCTCGCGGTGCGGACCTTGTCACGCAGCACGATCGCGCCGTCCGACACGTGCAGGATCGGCTTGACCGACAGCGCCGTGCCCAGCAGCGCCGAGGCCGGGCCGATGCGGCCACCGCGACGGATGAACTCAAGCGTGTCCACATACAACAGCGTGGTGGTGCGGTCGATGGCTTCGGTTGCCGCGCGGCGTACCCCATCAAGGTCGGCACCCCCGGCGGCGGCCGCCTCGGCCGCGAGCGCCGGGAAGCCGAGGCCCATCCCGGTCGATCTGGCGTCGACCACCGCGACCCGCTCCCCCAGGTCGGCCGCCGCGAGGGTGGCGGACTCGACGGTGCCGGACAGCTCGGCCGACAGGTGCACCGACACCACGGCGGACGCGCCGGCGTCGAGCAGGCGGCGGTAGGTGGCGGCGAACAGCTCCGGCGCCGGCCGCGAGGTCGTCACGGCGACCCGCCGCGCGCCGAGTGCCTTGGCCACCTCGGCGGAGGTGGCGTCCAGGCCCTCGCGGCCCTCGACCCCGTTGATCACGACGGTGAGCGGGACGACGGTGATGTCGTGCCCAGCCGGCAGGTACGCGGTGGAGTCGGTGACGACCGCGACGCTCACGGCGCGATCCCGACCGCAATGGGCCCGATGATTCGCTGGCCGCGCTCGCTCATGCGGGCACGGTAGCGGATCAGGCTGTCAACGCGACACGATCTCGGTGACCACGAATGGTGTCCCCTGCTGGCAGGTCGTCATCATGCCCCGCTCCACCCGCCCGCGGACCGTGAGCGTGGCGCCCACGCGCAGGTCGTCGCGGTTGATGCCGGGGCCGGGCAGCAGCAGGTACTGGTCGAGCAGGCGGCAGCCCATCTCGACGCCCTCCACCACCGTGCCGCTGATCTCGATCGTCGCCGCGGAGCCCGAGGGCTTGCCGGACGGCGTGGGCGTGGGCAGGTCTTCCGGAGACGACGGGGACGGGGACGCGGAGGGCGAAGGCGGAGGAGTGGGGCTCACGTCGCCACCTCCGGGCGAGTCGGTGCCGGCACAACCACCCAGCAGCGCGGCTGCCACCAAAACGGCGAGTACGGGGCGAATACCCATGTCAGATGCGACGTTACCCACCCGCGCGTGGTTCCTCACACGGGCGATGGCGTGGGGCGGTGAGCGGAGGGCCCGGTGTTGTGGGCGCGCAGCCACCACCCGCGCACGGTGTCGTGGCCGAGGTCGGTCCAGTGGCAGTTTTGCAGCGGCCCCACCCGGCGCAGCACCTCGGTCGGCCAGCCCAGCAGGAAACCGCAGCCCTGCCGCGCCGCGCCGCCGTGCGTCGCCACCACCACAGTGCCGCCGGGCACCTGGTCGGCCGCCTCCTGAAGCGCCTGCCCCACCCGTTTGCCCAGGTCGTCGAGCGTCTCCACATCGCAGCCCTGCGGCTGCTCGCCGGCCCGCCAGCGGGCGTGCTCGGTCGGGAAACGCTCGGCCACCTCGGCCATCGTGAGGCCCTGCCACTTGCCGTACGACCGCTCGCGCAACCGCGCGTCCGTCCGCACCGGCAGGCCGGTCAGCGCGGCCAGCACCGCGGCCGTGTCGGCGGCACGCTGCAGGTCGCTCGCCACGATCGCGTCCGGGCGCAGGCTCGCCAGCAGCGGCGCGGCCGCCTCCGCCTGCTCGCGACCGAGGTCGTTGAGGGGAGTGTCGGTCTGGCCTTGAACGCGATCCGTGGCATTCCAGTCGGTGTTGCCGTGGCGCCAGACGATGAGACGCGTCATTCCGCCTCTACCAGGGCGCGATCCACGAACGGGATCGTCGGGCAGTCCTTCCACAACCGGTCGAGGGAGTAGAACTCGCGCTCCTCGGTGTGCTGGACATGCACCACGATGTCGACGTAGTCGAGGAGGACCCAGCGGCCTGACCGCTCACCCTCGCGCCGCACCGGCTTGGCCTTTTCCGGCAGGTTGACCAGCGCTTCCTCGATCGCGTCCACGATCGCCTGCACCTGCCGCTCGTTTGGCGCGGAGGCGAGCACGAAGGCGTCCGTGATGACCATCTGGTCGGCCACGTCGATGATGACGATGTCCTGCGCCTTCTTGTCGGCGGCGGCCTGGGCGGCGCTCAGCGCCATCTCGCGGGCGCGCTCGGATGCAGTCACCCGACTAGCCTCTCACACCCGCCCATGTACCGCGCAGCAGTAAAGGCGACAAATCACCTGTAAAGGCGCCTCTTGGCGATGTACTGCACCACACCGTCCGGCACGAGGTACCAGACCGGCTTGCCCATCGCGACGCGCGCCCGGCAGTCGGTGGACGATATGGCCATCGCCGGCACCTGCACAAGGCTCACCGTGTCGGCCGGCAGGTGGTCGCCAGAGAGCGCGAAACCGGGGCGTGTCACCCCGATGAAATGCGCCATCTCGAACATCTGGTCCGTGTCTTTCCACGACAGCAGCTTCTGCAGCGCGTCCGCTCCGGTGATGAAGAAGAGCTGCGCCTTCGGGCCGTACTCGGCGCGCAGGTCACGCAAGGTGTCCACGGTGTAGGTGGGTCCGTCGCGGTCGATGTCCACGCGGCTGACGTGAAACTGCGGGTTGGAGGCGGTCGCGATCACCGTCATGAGGTAGCGGTCCTCGGCCGGGCTCACCGGGACGTCGGCCTTCTGCCACGGCTCGCCGGTGGGCACGAACACCACCTCGTCCAGCGAGAACCGGTTGGCCACCTCGCTCGCCGCCACGAGGTGCCCGTGGTGGATCGGGTCGAAAGTGCCACCCATGATGCCGATCCGGCGCGTATCGTCCGCCATGGCCGAATCGTAGATCGCTGCCGATCGGCTACGTGACACAAGGGCGTCGCAGGTCGCGGGACCCTCTCATCGGCGCGCCGCGAGAGCCCGCCGCAGGTCGTCGTCCGCGTCGATTACCACCCGGCGCAGTCCGGGCTCCACGTCATCGCGGGCCAGCAGCGCCCGGGCCGCCTTCCGGGTGGAAGCGGCGACGGCGTAGCGGGGAAACGCACTCTTGGCGACCTGGTCGGCCACCCAGGGGGTACGCAACCGCGCGGCGGCCGGCATCTCGGCAAAGTATTTGTCCACATAGGAGCGAGTCAGGTCGGCCTGCTCCGGATGCCAGAAGCCCGCCGCGTTCGCCTCGATGAGGCGGTTGGAAAGCGTGGTGTCCGTGGTGAGGATGCGCCACGCGCGTTCCTTGGCCGCCGCCTCCGGCAGCGCGGCGTGGCACTTGGCGGCCCACTGCTCGCCGGTCGCGCTCCGGTCGGTCGCCAGCTCCGCCTCGATCCTGTCCGGGCCGGCCGCGCCGAGCACCGCAAGGCGGTAGCAGATGGCCCACCGCAGGTCGGTGTCGATCCGCAGCCCTTCCGGTACGCCGTCGCCACCGAGCCAGCCGGTGAGCAGTCGCGCGTCGGTGCTCACGGCGACCAGGCCGCGGGCGGCCGCGAGCTGCAGCGAGCCGCCGGGCGGCGCGGTGGTGAGCAGCCGGGCGCAGGCCATCGCCACCGGCTGCAGCGCGATCTCCCGCGGCACCGGCTCGAGGTAACGGTCGAGCAGGTCGCGCGTCATGCCCAGCACGCCCTCGACCACGAGCGGCTCGGTCTCCAGCGGCAGCGCGGTCACGATGAGGGCGATGAGGTCGGCGGGTGAGCTCTCTCCGTCGCGTACCGCGTCGAGCGTCGTCGCCCACAGCACCGCGCGGTCGAGCGAGTCGTCGAGCGCCGGCAGGATCCGGGGCACCGCCGCGGTCGAGGCGGGATCCAGCCGCACCTTGGCGAAGGTCAGGTCGCCGGAGTTGACAAGCAGCAGGTCGGCCAACGGCTCACCGGCCAGCTCGGCCACCTCGGTGCGCTCGCCCTCGACATCGACGGGTACGCGCAGGCGCAGCGCCGAGCCGTCGTACACCCCGAGGCCCACGCGGTGGGGTCGCGGCGCCCCCGACTGTACGATGTGGACGCTCTTGAACGTGCCCTCCACAGTGGTCACCTCGGCGCGCAGCGTGTCGACGCCGGAACGGCGCAGCCACAGGTCGGCCCAGCCGCGCAGGTCGCGCCCGCTGGCCTCGGCGAGCGCGGCGAGCAGGTCGTCGAGCGTCGCGTTGCCGAAGCGGTGCGCCGCGAAGTGCGCCCGCAGCCCCGCGAAAAACGCCTCGTCGCCCAGCCACGCGACCAGCTGGCGGAGGACCGAGGCACCCTTCGCGTACGAGATCCCGTCGAAGTTGAGCAGCGCGTGCGCCGCGTCGACCACCTCCTCCGGCGCCACCGGGTGGGTCGACGGGCGCTGGTCGGCGATGTACCCCGAAGCCTTGCGCCGCAGGCCGAACGTGGTCCACGAGCGGTCGAAGCGGGTCGCCTCCGATGTGACCCGCACACCCAGGTACTCCGCGAACGACTCGTTGAGCCACAGGTCGTCCCACCAGCGCATGGTCACCAGGTCGCCGAACCACTGGTGCGCCATCTCGTGCGCGATCACCACGGCCCGCCATTCGCGGTCGCCGTCGGTCACCGCCGACCTGAAGATGTAGTCGTCGCGGAACGTCACCAGGCCCGGGTTTTCCATCGCGCCCGCGTTGAACTCCGGCACGAAAGCCTGGTCGTACTTGCCGAACGGGTACCGCACCCCGAACAGCTCGTGGTACCTGTCGAAGCACGCCTTGGTGATCTCGAAGATCTCGTCGGCGTCCTTGTCGAGGTGGGCCGCGAGCGACCGCCGGCAGAAGAGGCCGAGCGGGATGCCATCGTGCTCGTCGTAGCGCGCGTGGTACGGGCCGGCGACCAGCGACACGAAGTAGGTGGCCAGCGGCGGCGTCGTCGCGAACCGCCCGTCACCCTCGCCCACCCCGTTGCCCGCCACGAGCCAGCCCTCCGGCGCGCGCACGGTCAGCGTGAGCGGCGCCTTGAGGTCGGGCTGGTCGAAGCAGGCGAAGATGCGCTGCGCGGCGTCCAGGAAGGACATCGCGTACAGGTACGTCTCGCCGTCGGCGGGGTCGACGAAGCGGTGCAGCCCTTCGCCGGTGTTCGAATACGCCATCGCGGCCTCGACCACCAGCTCGTTGACCTCGGCGAGCCCGGTCAAGGGAAGCCGATTGCCGTCGAGCGTGGCAACGTCGAGCGGCGTGCCGTTGAGCGTGGCCGACCGCAGCTCCGCCGGCTTGATCTCGACGAAGGTCTCCGCCCCCGGTCGCGTTGCGCGAAAGCGCATCGTGACGGTGGAGTCGAACGACTCGGGACCGCCGGTGACGTCCAGCTCCACATCGTACGAATCGACGGTGAGCAGCTCGGCACGCTCGGCCGCCTCGGCCCGGGTGAGGCTACGCATCCGCCCATCCTGCCCGATCACGCGCGGTATAGCCTTCCACGGTGACCGGTCCCATGGCGCCCTCGGCGGGCGCCTCGGCTAAGGAGAACACGATGGCCCAGCACCCCAAGGGTGATTTCGACCTGAGCCGGGCGGTGTGGCAGCGGGCCAAGGGCGACGAGTCGGAGAGCGCGGTCGAGGTCGCCTTCGTCGACGACCTGATCGGCCTGCGCAACTCCGGTGAGCCGGACGGCGCGGTGCTTGTCTTCACAAGGGACGAGTGGGACGCCTTTGTCGGCGGCGCCCAGGACGGCGAGTTTGACATCGACTGAGCACGGACGGCTCACGCCACCAGGTCGCGGACCGCGTCCATCCGGGTGATCCGGGACGCGAGCCGGCGAAGCTGAAGGGCCAGGTTCATCGCGACGAGCACCGGCTCCTCGTCGGGCAGCTCGTAGCCCAGCCGGCGGCGCAGCCACTGTGCGACCTCGCTCCAGCTGTAGAACGACGTGTCGCACCCCGGGTTCAGCGGTGGTGGAAACCCGCCCGGACCCTGCCGGCCGATGGACCACAGTCGCACGATCTCGCGCGACCGGCCGATCCGCGCCGCGACATCGGCGAGCGTGACCCAGTCGCCGGTGGCCACGCGCATAGGGCGGAGCCCGGCGGACTCGACGTCACGTACCGCGGATGTGACCGCCTCGGCCAGGTCGGAAGCGTGCCGTCGCACGACCACCGCGCCCACCCCGTCACGCGGGCCTGGTGCCGGTGTGAGGTCGCGATGCGGCCGCAGGAGGGCCCTGCTCGGCACGCCGGCCACCACCAGCACGAACTCCTGAAGCTCCACGACCCCCTCCTCCGGAACCCGGGCACAGCCTGGTCACACGCGGCAGGTGGGCCCACGGATGGGTGCCCCGGCTACGCTCCGGGCCCGTCGCGGGCCGGCCATGCCCCTTTGAACCGCGCCCAGTCAAGCCCACCCCCACACCCCACCGGAGGAGCCAACACAGGGGCCAGCACCTGGCCCCTGCTGCGCGCGGCCACACGGCGCCGCCCTGGGACATCACAGTCGAAACGGTGCACCGCACGCGGGATCACACGCGGCCGGATCGCGTGACATCGCCGGTATCGGGTAGGGATCATGGCGAAGGAGGGAGTGTGTACCCATGACGCAGGACACGACCGCTCGGCAGCACAGCCCTTGGCTGGTGCTCGCGACGCTCTGCCTCGGCTTCTTCATGATCCTGCTGGACACCACGATCGTGAACATCGCGATCCCGGACATGAGCGCCGACCTCAACGCGTCGCTGGACCAGATCCTGTGGATCGTCAACGCGTACGTGCTGGTCTACGCCGTCCTCCTGATCACCGCAGGACGCCTCGGCGACCTGTACGGCCCCAAGCAGCTGTTCATCGTCGGCCTGGTGGTGTTCACGCTGGCCTCGGCCGCCTGCGGGTTCGCCAACAGCCCGGGCCAGCTCGTCGTCGCCCGCGTGGTGCAGGGCGTGGGCGGTGCACTGCTCACGCCGCAGACCCTCTCGGTGATCACGGTGATCTTCCCGCCGGAGAAGCGCGGCGCCGCGTTCGGCGTCTGGGGTGGTGTGGCCGGCGTGGCGACCGTCACCGGCCCCACGCTCGGCGGGTACCTGGTCACGGACTGGGGCTGGGAGTGGATCTTCTTCGTCAACGTGCCGGTCGGCGTGGTCACGGTCGCGCTCGCCGCGGTCGTGATGCCCAACCTCAAGCTCAACCGCCGCCACCGGCTCGACTGGACCGGCACCGTGCTCGCCACGGTGGGGCTCTTCCTGATCACGTACGGCCTGATCGAGGGCGAGTCGCACCACTGGGGCAAGGTGTGGGGTCCGATCACCATCGCCGAGCTGATCGGCGCCGGCGTGCTGATCATGGTGATCTTCTTCGTGCACCAGTACATGACCCGCATGAAAGAGCCGCTCATACCCTTCTCGATCTTCTCGGACCGCAACTTCTCGCTGATGAACTGGGTGGTCGGCGCGATCGCGTTCGGCATGCTCGGGCTCTTCCTGCCCCTGGTCATCTACCTGCAGTCGGTGATCGGGCTGAGCGCGCTGCAGGCCGGTCTAGCGGTGGCGCCGATGTCGCTGCTCTCGATGGTCATCGCCCCGTTCGCCGGGCGCGCCGCCGACCGGATGGGCGGCAAGTGGATCCTGTTCACCGGCCTCACGCTCTGGTCCGGCGGCATGGCGCTGGTGGTGTGGCTGGCCGAGGCGGACGCCGGCCAGTGGACGCTGCTGCCCGGCCTGCTGGTCGCCGGCGCCGGCCTGGGCATGACGTTCGCGCCGCTGCAGACGATCGCGATGCGGGACATCGCCCCGCGCATGGCCGGCGCCGCCTCCGGCCTGATCAACACCAGCCGCCAGCTCGGCGGTGTGGTCGGCTCCGCGGCGGTCGGTGCGCTGCTGCAGGCCCAGCTCGCGACCCAGCTGCCGGCGGCCGCTCGGGAAGAGGCCAGCGCGCTGCCCGAGCAGTACCGGGGGCAGTTCGTCGACGGGTTCAGCCAGGCCAACACGGGCAGCCTGCACGTCGGCTCGGGGCAGACCGGTGTCTCGCTGCCGCCCGGCCTGCCGGACCAGGTCAAACAGGTGATCACCGGAGCAGCGGAGCGCGCGTTCCACGAGGGCTTCACGCACGCGATGCGGCTGACGCTGATCCTGCCGCTGGCGGTCCTCGCCGCGGCGGCGCTCTCCTGCCTCTTCATCCGCGGCCGCACCCGCACCGCCGAGCGCGAGCAGGACGCGGCTCACGCCACGGTCAGCGGCTGAGCCTCGCAGGTCAGGCGGCGACGAGGATGCGTTTTTCGAAGCCGAGCGTGACGGTCCTGCCGTACCCCGCCGAGAGGAGCAGGGCCAAGGCGGCCGGCAGGTAAACACCGGGCTCCAGCCGCAGCACCACGTGTCCCGCGTCGAGAGCCATCTCCTCGAGGGCGGCCAGCAGCTGGCGGGCGATGCCCCGGCCACGGAACGCGGGTCGCACGTACATGCGCTTGATGGCGCCGGTCTGCGCGTCGATCCTCTGGAGGGCCCCGCAGGCCACGGCCCGCCCTTCGACCACGCCCACGAGGTGCTGGGCGCCGTCTTCGAAGGTGAGATCCAGCCCGCCGCCGGCTTCCTGTAGCTCCCGCTGCAACGCCGTCATCAGCGTGCCCAGCTCGGCGTCGTTGACAGGGCGGGCTTCGATTAACACAGGTCCAAAGTAGTCGGACGCGATTTCCGACAGGTTTCGTGCATGTGGCCCAGATACGGACACTATTCGTCCGTGGAGTCCGACTCCACCATCGCACCGCTCTTCGCATCGCGCACCGGCTGGCGGGCGCGGTGGGCGGCCAGGCGCTCCGCGGCGGTGGCCCGGGCCGAGTCCTCCTCCAGCCGGGCGTCGGTGCCCCGCGGACCCGACGTGTACTCGCCGATGGTCGGCCGCCAGTCGAACTCCCGCGTGCCGATACGCACCAGGTCACCGGGCTCGGCACCCGCCTTGGCCAGCGCATCCTCGACGCCGAGCCGCTCGAGCCGGTCGGCGAGGAAGCCCACGGCCTCGTCGTTGTCGAAGTTGGTCTGCCGTACCCACCGCTCGGGCCGGGGACCGCGCACCACGTACGCCCCGGCTTCCTCGGTGATGGTGAACCCGGCGTCGTCCACGGCCGTCGGGCGGATCACGATGCGGGTCGGCTCGGGCGCGGGCGCCAGCTCACGCGACTGCTCCACGAGCTCGGCCAGCGCGTACGTCAGCTCCTTGAGCCCTTCGCGGGTCGCGGTGCTCACCTCGTAGACCGCCAGCCCGCGGGCCTCGATGTCGGGCCGCGTGATCTCGGCGAGGTCGCGGGCGTCCGGCACGTCGATCTTGTTGATCACGACGAGGCGGGGTCGGTCGGCAAGCCCGCCGTACTCGGCGAGCTCGGCCTCGATCGCGTCGATGTCGCTGATCGGGTCGCGCCCCGGCTCCAGCGTCGCCGCGTCGATCACGTGCACGAGCACGGCGCACCGCTCGATGTGCCGCAGGAACTCCAGCCCGAGCCCCTTGCCGGTCGCCGCGCCCGGGATGAGGCCCGGCACGTCGGCGATGGTGAACGTGTGGTTGTCGACCCGCACGACGCCGAGGTTCGGCACCAGCGTGGTGAACGGGTAGTCGGCGATCTTGGGCTTGGCGGCGGAGAGCACGGAGATCAGCGACGACTTGCCCGCCGACGGGAAGCCGACAAGGCCCACGTCGGCGACGCTCTTGAGTTCCAGCACGATGTCGAGCCGGTCACCGGGCTCGCCGAGCTCGGCGAAGCCGGGAGCCTTGCGGCGGGAGCTGGCGAGCGCCGCGTTGCCCCGGCCGCCCCGGCCGCCCCGCGCGATCTCGATCGTGGTGCCGGCGCCCACGAGGTCGGCGATCGTCTCGCCGGCCGCGGTCTGCACGACCGTCCCGTCGGGCACCTTCAGCACAAGATCGGCGCCGTTGGCGCCGTCGCGGTTGGAGCCCTGCCCACCCTTGCCGTTTTCCGCCTTGATGTGCGGGCGGAAGTGAAAGTCGAGCAGCGTGTGCACCTGCGGGTCGACGACCAGCGAGACGCCGCCGCCGTGACCGCCATTGCCACCGTCTGGTCCACCGAACGGCTTGAACTTTTCCCGGTGGATCGAGACGCACCCGTGCCCGCCGTCACCCGCCTGCAGGTGCAGCACGACCCGGTCGACGAACGTCGCCACGCCCCCATCCTTTCAATTCCTGGGCCCGACAGCCGCGTCAACGGCTTGGGCCAACACAGCGAAGCGGGCCGGGACACCAGGTCCCGGCCCGCTCGAAAGCCGAGATGCTACTGCTGCACCGGCACGATGCTGACGGTCTTGCGCCCGCGCTTGGTGCCGAACTGGACCGAACCCCGCGCCAGCGCGAAGAGCGTGTCGTCGCTGCCGCGGCCGACCAGGTCGCCCGGGTGGAACTTGGTGCCGCGCTGCCGGATGAGGATCTCACCCGCGCTGACGACCTGCCCACCGAACCGCTTCACGCCGAGGCGCTTCGCCTCCGAGTCGCGACCGTTGCGCGAGCTGGAAGCACCCTTTTTGTGAGCCATTTCGCCTCGTCCTTACTTCCCGCTCGAGATGCCGGTCACCTTGACCTGGGTCAGCGGCTGGCGGTGGCCCTGGCGCTTGTGGTAGCCGGTCTTGTTCTTGAACTTGTGGATCCGGATCTTCGGGCCCTTGGTGTGGGCGGCGATCTCGGCGGAGACCGAGACCTCGGCCAGCTTGGCCGCGTCGGTGACGAGGTCGTCACCGTCGACGAGGAGCACCGCGGAGAGCGTCACCGCATCGCCGGGCTCACCGACGAGCTTCTCGACCTCGATCACGTCGCCCTCGGCGACCTTGTACTGCTTGCCGCCGGTCTTGACGATCGCGTACATCGGACGCGGACTCCCTGTCGCTAAGCGGATGACTGCGGGCCCTGCACCATTTCAAGGACACGAAAACCCGAGCGCGCCGAACGCGCGCCAAAGGACAGGATACGCCACCCCCGAGCGCGCGGCCAAATCGGCTAGGCGGCGCAGAGGGTGTCCAGGCGCTGCTGGAGCTGATCCAGCTTCGCACTGTCCACGCTGTCGATGTCGGCGCGCATGGTGCCCACTTCCGTGCCGATCTCGGTCAGCACGCCGCGCAGCCGCCCGTCGGTGGCCTTGGCCGCCTGCTCCTTCATCGCGTTGGACCACGTGGCGAGCGCGGCTTCGGCCTTCTGGCGGGCCTCGTACTCGGCCTTTCCATTGCCCTCGCCGGCGGCCTTGAGCATCGCGCCCAGCTCGGTCAGGAACGTCGACACGCCCTTGCTACTGGCCGCGAGCGCGTCGGCACACACCTGCTTGGCGTTGCCCGCGGCCGGGCCGGTCTCGGTCGTACCGCCGGGCGCGCCCGTGGCACCCGGCGAACCGGCCGCACCCGAAGGGCCGTCGGGCGCGGCCGAGACGCTGCTCGAAGGCGAGGCGGCGGGGCGGTCGGCCGAGCACCCCGCCCCCACCAGAAGGATCGCCACGACGGCCACGAGCGCGGGAGATCGATGCATGAGGGAGAGCCTACGGGCGCGTACGCCGCCGGGCACCACCGCGCCGGGTCCGCCGCCGGCCGCCCGAGCCGGCAGCCGCCTCGTCGGCGTCCTCGTCCTCTTCGTCGAGCGCGTCCGGGTCGTCCGGCCCGGCCAGGCGCATCGGCTCCACGGCTTCCGTCACGACCGGGTCGTCCTCCAACGAGCTCTCGTAACGCGACAGGTCGTACCCCATCGTGTCGTCCTCGTCGTAGGTCGGCGCGACCTCGACCGGCTCGACCGGAGCGGAGCTCGCGGCGCTCTTGCGGCCCCGCCGGCGCCCGCTGGCGACGCTCGACGAGCCGTTGGCGGCCGCCGTCTCCGTCCGCGGAGCCGCGGCGACGGCCTTGACCTTGTCGCCCGCGCCGCCGGAACTGGAACCGCCCGAACCGGACCCGCGCATCGGCACCGGCTCGGTGTGGACGATCAGGCCGCGGCCCTTGCAGACCTCGCAGGTCTCGCTGAACGCTTCCAGCAGGCCCGCGCCGATCCGCTTGCGGGTCATCTGCACCAGGCCGAGTGAGGTGATCTCGGTGACCTGGTGCTTGGTGCGGTCGCGCCCGAGGCACTCGGTGAGGCGGCGCAGCACGAGCTCGCGGTTGGACTCCAGCACCATGTCGATGAAGTCGATCACGACGATGCCGCCCAGGTCGCGCAGTCGCAGCTGGCGCACGATCTCCTCGGCCGCCTCGAGGTTGTTGCGGGTGACGGTCTCCTCGAGGTTGCCGCCCGCGCCGGTGTACTTGCCGGTGTTGACGTCGATGACCGTCATCGCCTCGGTGCGGTCGATGACCAGGTGGCCGCCGGAGGGCAGGAAGACCTTGCGGTCCAGGCCCTTGAGGATCTGCTCGTCGATCCGCTTCTCGGCGAACACGTCGACCGCGCCGGTGTGCCGCCGCAGCCGCGCCACGAGGTCCGGCGAGACGTGCTGCAGGTACGACTCGACCATGTCGTACGCGCCGTCGCCCTGCACCACGAGGTCGCGGAAGTCTTCGTTGAACAGGTCGCGGACGACCCGGATGACCAGGTCGGGCTCCTCGTAGAGCAGCGCCGGGGCGCCACCCTCCGCGGACCGCGCCTGGATTTCCTCCCACTGCGCCTGCAGCCGCTTGACGTCGCGGGCGAGCTCGTCCTCGCTGGCGCCCTCGGCGGCGGTGCGCACGATCACGCCGGCACCGTCCGGCACGAGCTTCTTCAGCACGTCACGGAGGCGCTTGCGCTCGTTGTCGGGGAGCTTGCGGCTGATGCCGGAGGCGTTGCCGTGCGGCACGTACACCAGGTGCCGCCCGGAGAGGGCGATGTGGCTGGTGAGGCGGGCGCCCTTGTGGCCGATCGGGTCCTTGGTGACCTGCACCAGCACCGAGTCGCCGGACCTGAGGGCCTGCTCGATCGAGCGGGCCCGACCCTCCAGGCCGGTGGCGTCCCAGTTGACCTCGCCCGCGTACAACACGGCGTTGCGCCCGCGCCCCACGTCGACGAAGGCCGCCTCCATGCTGGGCAGGACGTTCTGCACCTTGCCGAGGTAGACGTTGCCGGCCATCGTGCCGGCCGACGCGCGGGTCACGTAGTGCTCGACCAGCACGCCGTCTTCGAGCACGGCGATCTGGGTGCGGTCGCCGCGCTGCCGCACGACCATCACCCGGTCGACCGCCTCGCGGCGGGCCAGGAACTCCGACTCGCTCAGGATCGGCGGGCGGGTGCGGCGCTGCTCGCGGCCGTCACGGCGGCGCTGGCGCTTGGCCTCGAGCCGGGTCGAGCCGGAGACGCCCTGTACCTCGTCGGAACCGCGCCGCGGCTCCCGGATCTTGACGACCGTCGGAACACCGTCGTCGGCGCTGGACTCGACGTCGCTGGCGCCCTTCCGGCGCCGCCGCCGGCGCCGGCGGGTCAGCGGCTCGCCGTCCTCGTCTTCGTCTTCCTCGTCGGCTGCCTCGGCCGCCGGCTCGTCCTCGTCGGCCTCGTCGTCTGCGGTGCCACGCCCGCGACCGCGACCGCGCCGGCCGCGGCGGCGCCGCCGGCGACCGATGCCTTCCTCGTCATCCTCGTCGTCATCTTCGTCTTCCTCGGCCTCCACGGTGGTGCTCTCCGCGACGACCTCCGGCTCCGCTTCGACGACCTCGGTGGTACGCCGCCCGCGACGTCGCCGGCGAGAAGGCTCCGCCGTTTCGGTGGCCTCTTCGGCAGCGGCCGCCACCGGGGCGGCCTCCGGCTCGGCGGCCACGGGCTCGGCGGCCTTCTCACCGCGCGCCCTGCGGGCTGCCTTCGCGGGGGGCTCGTCCTCGGCTTCGGGCGCCATGAAGAGCACGGTCGGCGCGGACAGCGCGGCCCGGCGCCGACGGCCCGTCGGCGCCTCTTCGGCGGGTGCCTCGACGGCCGCGGGCTCGGTCACGACGGCCTCGGTGACCGGCTCGGCCAGCGGCTCCGCCGCCGCGGTCGCCTTCTTCCGCCGGGCGCGGGTGGTCTTGACCGGCGCGGGCTCTTCGACGACCGGCGCGGCTTCCGCAGCGACTTCCGGCGCTATGCCCGATTCATCCGGTGCGGCGACCTTCCGCCGTCGACGGGTCGGTGTGGTGGCCTCGGTACCCGGCTCGGCCGGATCGGCCGCCTTGCGCCGCGTGGTCCGAGTGCGCTTGACAGGGGTGCTGCTTTCGGCGGTATCGCCGGCCGGCTCGGAACCGGTCCGGTCACCGCCCTCTGGCTCGTTGTCGAGCATGGGCGTTCTCCAGTTCTGGCGGCCCCGGGCGCGGGTGAGCGCTGCCACGCAGGGTCGCCGCAAAGTGTTTCCGGCGGCTTGCCCGGGCGGGCTGGCCACCGAAGTCTGCCTGCTGAGCGCTGGCCGGAGACCGGCTAGCGTTCACCGATGGGTATCTCGTCGCGATCCGCCTCCAACGGATCGACGATCGCCCCCTGCGCGGTCAGCGTGCCCTGCGCCAGCCGGGTCGCCCGAGGGGGCACCGGCGGCTCCAGGTCGGCCACCACGCGGAGGCCGGCAAGAACGTCATCGGGCCGTACGGACGGGGTGACCTGCCGTACGACTAGGTCGAGTATCGCACACGGTACGCCCGTGACCTCGCTAGGTGCCGCCGAATCGGTGATCACAGAGATGGCGGCCACTGCGCCCCGCGTGTCGAAAGTGCGCCGGCCCTGCTTCGTCAGGCGCTCCACGAGCACCTCCTCGGCGGCCGTGAACGCGGCCACCGCCCGCCCCAGCGTGTCGGGCCCGACGCCGGGAAGCTCGATCCGCCAGTGAGACGCGTCGATCCGGTCGGGAAGGCTCGTGCCGGCCCGCGCCTCGACCGCGTCCAGCACGTCCAGACCGGGTGAGAGGGCGGCGTCGAGCGAGGCCCGGACGGTCGCCGGGTCCGTCGCCGCCTGCAGGCCGATCTCCAGGTACTCCGCCTCGCTGGCCACGCCGGTCGGCGCCGCCGACGCGTACGAGATCTTGGGGTGCGGGGTGAAGCCCTGTGAGAAGGCGATCGGCACTCCGGCCCGGCGTACCGCCCGCTCGAAGGCACGGGCGAAGTCGCGGTGCGAGGTGAACCGGAGCGGGCCGCGCTTGGCGTACCGGATCCGGATTCGCTGCACGACCGGAGCCTGGCCGCCCTCCGGCTGTGGTTTCCTGCTGATCGTGGTGCTCCCGTCGGCTCAGCGGGCGGTGGAAACAGGGGTCAGTGGCAGCAGCTTGCGGCCGGTCGGCCCGATCTGGATCTCGGTGTCCATCGACGGGCAGACGCCGCAGTCGAAGCACGGGGTCCAGCGGCAGTCGTCCTGCTCGAACTCCGACATCGAGTCCTGCCAGTCCTGCCAGAGCCAGTCCTTGTCGAGGCCGGAGTCCAGGTGGTCCCAGGGCAGCACCTCGGTCTCGTCGCGCTCGCGGGTGGTAAACCAGTCGAGGTCGACGCCGAAGTCCGGCAGCACCGCGGTGGCCGCGTCCACCCACCGCTGGTACGAGAAGTGCTCGCTCCACCCGTCGAAGCGGCCACCCTCCTCCCACACGCGGCGGATGACCGCGCCGACCCGCCGGTCGCCGCGGGAGAGCAGCCCTTCGATCAGCGAGGGCTCGCCGTCGTGGTACCGGAAGCCGATCGCCCGCCCCAGCGAACGGTCCGAGTTGATCTCGGCCTTGAGCTTCCGCAGCCGGCTGTCGATCACCTCGGGCGTGCACATCGAGGCCCACTGGAACGGCGTGTGCGGCTTGGGCACGAACCCGCCGATCGAGACCGTGCAGCGGATGTCCTTGGAGCCGGTCGCCGCGCGGCCGGCCCGGATCACCTCGTGCGCGAGGCGGGCGATCTGCAGCACGTCCTCGTCGGTCTCGGTGGGCAGGCCGCACATGAAGTAGAGCTTCACCTGGCGCCAGCCGTTGCTGTACGCCGTGACGACGGTGCGGATGAGGTCCTCCTCCGACACCATCTTGTTGATCACCTTGCGGATGCGCTCCGAGCCGCCCTCGGGCGCGAACGTGAGCCCGGTGCGCCGCCCGTTGCGGGACAGCTCCTGCGCCAGCGTGATGTTGAACGCGTCGACCCGGGTCGAGGGCAGCGAGAGCGAGACGTTCGTCCCCTCGTACTGCTGGGCGAGACCGGAGCAGATGTCACCGATCTCGGAGTGGTCGGCCGAGGAGAGCGAGAGCAGCCCCACCTCGGAGAAGCCGGAGAACTCCAGCCCCTCCTTGACCATCTGGCCCACCGTCGTGATCGACCGCTCCCGCACCGGCCGCGTGATCATGCCGGCCTGGCAGAAGCGGCAGCCCCGGGTGCAGCCCCGGAAGATCTCCACCGCGTACCGCTCGTGCACGGTCTCAGCGAGCGGGACCAGCGGCTTCTTCGGGTACGGCCACTGGTCGAGGTCCATCGTCGTGCGCTTGTGCACCCGGAACGGCACGTCCGCCCGGTTGGGCACCACCCGCTGGATGCGGCCGTCGGGCAGGTAGTCGACGTCGTAGAAACGCGGCACGTACACACTCTCGGTGCGCGCGAGGCGCAGCAGCAGCTCGTCGCGGCCGCCGGGGCTGCCCTCCGACTTCCACGCCCGGACGATGTCGGTGATCTCGAGGACCGCCTCCTCGCCGTCGCCGAGCACCGCCGCGTCGACGAAGTCGGCGATCGGCTCCGGGTTGAACGCCGCGTGCCCGCCCGCCACGACCACCGGGTGCTCCGCCGTGCGGTCGCGCGCCAGAAGCGGGATGCCGGCCAGGTCGAGCGCGGTGAGCAGGTTGGTGTAGCCCAGCTCGGTGGAGAACGAGACGCCGAGCATGTCGAACGCGCCCACCGGCCGGTGCGCGTCGACCGTGAACTGCGGCACGCCGTGCTCGCGCATCAGCCCTTCGAGGTCGGGCCACACGGCGTAGGTCCGCTCGGCCAGCACGTCGGGCAGCTCGTTGAGCACCTCGTACAGGATCTGGACGCCCTGGTTGGGCAGGCCCACCTCGTAGGCGTCCGGGTACATCAGCGCCCAGCGGACGGTCGCCGAGTCCCAGTCCTTGACGACCGCGCCCAGCTCCCCGCCGACGTACTGGATCGGCTTGCTGATGCGTGGCAGCAGCTGCTCGAGCTGCGGAAAGACGGACGGGACGCTCACGAAACCTCCAGGGTGCTGTCCAATCGCCCAGAATACGCGCCGGTATGACGGGTGGTGCCGCGGTATTAGCCTCGGAGGGGTCACGAGCCGCTGTGGAAGGAGTGCACGGGAAAATGCCGGGACCGGATCCCGACCCCACCCGACGGGAGCTCCCCGGGGAGGAGCCGACGGCCGTGACCCCGCCCGCCGAGGACGACGACGGCGTGAGCGGCCTCAAGCCGACCCTCAAGGAGCCGCCCCGGTGGTCCGGCTCCGCGGCCGTGCCGCCGCCCAGCGAAAAGAAGCGCAAGCGCTGGCTCGCCACCGCCCACGACCTGGAAGCGCCGGGCCTGGCCCCCTCGCTGCCGCCGCGCGACCCCACCATGCAGCTGCCCGAGGAGGAGCGCCGGGCGTACGAGGGCGCGGCGCCGGTCGACCCGTGGGCCGACGCCGACCCGCTCGACCAGCCGTACCCGCAAACCCTGCTGGATGTGCCGCACGCGCCGCCGCCAGCGCTCCCGGCGGCACCACCCCCGCCGCCGCGCGCCCTGCCGCCCACGCGGCACCAGCCGGCCGTCCCGCCGCCACCGCCGCAGCTGCCACCGCCGCCGCCACCCGCGAACCTCCCGGCCCGCCAGGTCCGGCAGGTGCTGCCCGACGTGCGCAAACCTCCCAAAAAGCAGAAGTCGCGCAAGGGCCCACCACCGCCGCCGCAGGGACCGCCGCCGGGCTGGCGGCCCCCACAGGGGTACGTGCCGGTGCCGGTCCGCCGCCGGCGGCGCAAGTGGCCGTGGGTTTTTTTGCTCATGACGCTGGCGTGCTGCTGTGGCTGCCCCGCGTATTTCGGCAAGCCGATGTGGGAGCAGTACCCCGCGTCCGTCTCGCTCCCCGCCGAAATCTCCGACCTGAGCCTGCGCGACGACGCGGCCAGCCAGCGCGTGGCCACCGAGTTGCAGGCCGACCTGCGGGGCACCCACATGCTCGCCGAGGAGACGTTCGCCGGGGTGTACGCGGACGGCGCAGGCAAGCGGGTGACGCTCTTCGGCACCACCGGTTTCCGCTTCTCCCCGAGTCTGACCTGGAGAAAGAGTTCAGCCGGCTGACCGAGAGGTACCGGCTGCGCGAGATCGAGTCGCTGGACACCGGCACCCGCGGCGAGTACCTGCGCTGCGGCATCGGCAAGGACGGCCAGGCCACTGTCGCGGTGTGCGGGTGGGCCGACCACGGGAGCCTGGCGACGGGCGTCTTCACCCGCCGTTCGGTGGACGACAGCGCCACGCTCCTGGAGCGCCTCCGCGGCACGGTCGTCAGCCGAGGGTAGGAGCCGGCCGGAAACCAGTTGGCTGCCGGATGGCGACAACCAGGCAGTGCGAGGCAGAATCTGGACATGCGGCGATGGCTCTTCGCTGACCAGCTGGGGCCGCACTTCCTCGACGGGGCGCACCAACCGGTGTTGTTGATCGAGTCAAAGGCGGTCTTCCGTCGCCGCGCGCTCCACCGCCAGAAGGCGCATCTGATCCTCTCCGCGATCCGTCACCGCGCCGCCGAGCTGGGCGACCAGGCCGTGCACCTCAAGGCCGAGACCTTCCGCGACGGGCTCCGGCAGTACGGCGAGGTGGTCGAGGTGTGCCACCCGACCTCCCGGCGGGCCCGTGACTTCGTGCGCGCACAGGAAAAGGTCACCGTGCTCCCTCCGCGTGGCTTCGTCACGAGCCACGAAGACTTCGCCGCCTGGGCCGACGGGCGGCGCGGCGCCGCGCGGCTCGACGACTTCTACCGCCACGCCCGGCAGGCGCACGGCGTGCTGATGGACGGCGACGAGCCGGCCGGCGGGCGGTGGCAGGTCCGGTTCAACGACGCCCCGCACCAGACCGAGCTGCCGCCACCGCCCGCGCCGGTCGAAGACGACATCGACGCCGAGGTCCGCGACGACCTCGACCGGTGGGCCGCGGAGGGCATCGAGTTCATCGGGCGGGACGGCCCGCGCCAGTTTCCCGCGAGCCGCGCCGAGGCGCTCGACCGGCAGCAGCACTTCCTCGTGCACCGGCTGCCGCACTTCGGCCGCACCGGCGAGATGCTCGCCGGCGATCCCTGGCTCGCGCACAGTGGACTGTCCACATCGTTCAACATGGGCCTGCTCGAGCCCTTGCCGGCGGTGCGGCAGGCCGAGGAGGAGTTCCGCGCCGGCCACGCGCCGCTGTCCAGTGTGGAGCGCTTCACCCGCCAGGTGATCGGGTGGCGCGACTACCTGTGGCACCTGTACTGGTACCTCGACGCCGGATACCCCGCCGGCGTCCGCACACCCGGGCGCAGCTCCATCCCTTCGTGGTTCGCCACGCTCGACGCCGAGTCCGTGCAGGCCCGCTGCCTGTCCAGCGCGCTCGCGGCCGTCCGCGACCGCGGCTGGGCCCACCACGCGGTCCGGCAGGCGGTGCTCGGCAACTACGCGGTGCAGCGCGGCTGGCGGCCGACCGACATGGTCGACTGGTTCGAGCGCGCGTTCGTCGACGGGCACGAGTGGGTGATGATCGGAAACGTCGCCGGCATGGCCCGCCACGCCGAGCTCGGCTCGGTGACCACCGAGGCACACGCGGTCAGCGGCACGCACATCAGCCGCACCAGCGACTTCTGCGGCGGCTGCCGGTACGACCCGAGGCAGCGCGCGGGCACCGGCGCCTGCCCGTTCACCGGCGGCTACTGGGCCTACCTGCACCGCACGAGGGAGCGCCTGCACGGCAACGTGCGGATGACGCGGGCGCTGAAGCAGCTCGGCCAGATCCCCGACCTCCCCGAGATCGTCGCCCAGGAGCACGACCGCGGCGACCGCGCGCCGTAACCCTTTAGCGCGCCCACCCGTGGGCAAGCGCACCGCCACACCTTGAAGCGAAACAGATGTTTGCCCCCGCCCGCGCCACCTGCGGACCGCATGCTCCCGCGGGCACCGCTCCGGTCGGCGGCTCGCCAGGGCTCGCCGAAATCCCCGACCTCCGCTGCAAGGTCCGCGGGCCAAGCCCGGCCCCCGCGGCGGGTGAGGCCGCGGGAGCAACGGTCCGGACCACGACGGGCGTCGCGGTAGCTCAGAGTCTCTGGAAATGGGCTCGGGTCCGTCGCCGCCGCGAGCGGACCCGAAGCCCCTGGTCAGGCGCGGGTGACCGCGACCGTCACCTTTTCGCCCTCGCCGACCTCACCCTCGAAGCCGGTCGCGGCCCCGTCGAGGCGCAGCTCGGTCGCGAGCACCTCGGCGGCCACGAAGTCGCGGTGCGCCTCGACCGCGGCCGCCACCTCCGGCGAGCCGGCGAGCGCGACGGCCACGCGGTCGCTCACGTCGAACTGGGCGTCGCGGCGGGCCTGCTGCACGACCCGGACCACGTCGCGCGCCAGGCCTTCGGCCGCCAGCTCGGGCGTGACCGCGGTGTCGAGCACCACCACGCCCTCGCCGCCGGGCAGCGGCGCGGAGTGCTCGGCGTCGGCGGCGACGAGCTTCAGCTCGTACTCGCCGTCCTGCAGCGCAACGCCGGCGGCGACCGGGCGACCGTCCACAAGCGACCACTCGCCGGCCTTGACCGCCTTGATCACCTTCTGCACCGCGCCGCCGACCCGCGGGCCGAGCGCGCGGGGCACGACGGTCAGCACCTGCTCGCAATAGGACGCCAGCTCGCCGGTGAACACGACCGACTTCACGTTGACCTCGTCGGCCACCAGGTCGGCGAAGGGCCGCAGCGCGTCGGCCGCCGGCGTCGCCACGGTGAGCTGGGCCAGCGGAAGTCGCACCCGCAGGCCGCGCGCCTTGCGCAGCGACAGGGCCGCCGAGCAGACCTCACGCACGGCGTCCATCGTCGCGACAAGCTCGCGGTCGGCGGGAAACGCCTCCGCCTCCGGCCAGTCGGTCAGGTGCACAGAGCGCTCGCCGGTGAGCCCGCGCCAGATCTCCTCCGCGGTCAGCGGCGCGAGCGGCGCCACGACGCGGCAAAGCGTCTCCAGCACGGTGTAGAGAGTGTCGAACGCGTCCCGGTCACCGCTCCAGAACCGGTCCCGCGACCGCCGCACGTACCAGTTCGTCAGCGCGTCCAGATAGGACCGCACCGACGCGCAGGCACCGGAGATGTCGTAGTCGTCCATCTGGCGCTGCACTGTGGACACCAGCTCGGCGGTCTTCGCCAGCACGTACCGGTCGAGCAGGTGGGTCGAGTCGGTCCGCTTCGACGCCTCGTAACCCGACGCGTTGGCGTACAGCGAGAAGAAGTACCAGACATTCCACAGTGGAAGCAGCACCTGGCGGACGGCGTCGCGGATCGCGCCCTCCGTAACCGGCATGTCCCCGCCGCGCAGCACCGGCGACGACATCAGCATCCACCGCATGGCGTCGGAGCCGTGCGAGTTGAAGACGCCGTACACGTCCGGGTAGTTGCGCAGGCTCTTGGACATCTTCCGCCCGTCTTCGCCCAGCAGGATGCCGTGGCTCAGGCAGTTGCGGAACGCCGGCCGGTCGAACAACGCGGTCGCCAGCACGTGCATGGTGTAGAACCAGCCCCGCGTCTGTCCGATGTACTCGACGATGAAGTCGCCGGGGTAGTGGTGCTCAAACCACTCGCGGTTTTCGAACGGGTAGTGCACCTGGGCAAACGGCATCGAGCCTGACTCGAACCAGCAGTCGAGCACCTCGGGCACGCGCCGCATGACCGACCGTCCGGTCGGGTCGTCCGGGTTGGGGCGCACGAGGTCGTCGACGGAGGGGCGGTGCAGGTCCGTCACGGCGACGCCGAAGTCGCGTTCC
The DNA here is from genome assembly GCF_011764425.1 of Phytohabitans houttuyneae. Lineage (NCBI taxonomy): Bacteria > Bacillati > Actinomycetota > Actinomycetes > Micromonosporales > Micromonosporaceae > Phytohabitans > Phytohabitans houttuyneae. Next base: position 584,739 of record NZ_BLPF01000004.1, on the reverse strand, counting down.
AGATCGGCGAGGGAGCCGTAGACGTCCACGCGCGGGTAGGCCGGGTCGTCCGACTTCCACACCGGGATCGGCGAGCCCCAGAAGCGGTTACGGGAGATCGACCAGTCCCGCGCGCCGGCCAGCCACTTGCCGAACGAGCCCTCCTTGACGTGCGAAGGCGTCCAGTTGATCTGCTGGTTGAGCTCCACCATCCGATCGCGGAACCGGGTCACGGCGACGAACCACGACGACACCGCCTTGTACACCAGCGGCGTGTCGCACCGCCAGCAGTGCGGGTACGAGTGCGTGTAGGTCTCCTGCCGCACCACCACGCCCCGCTCGCGCAGCGCACGGGAGATCGGCTTGTTGGTGTCGAAGACCTGCTCACCCTGGTACGGCGGGACGAGCGAGGTGAAGCGTGTGTGCTCGTCGACGGTCACGACGGTGGGGATGCCGGCGGCGTTGCACGCGTTCTGGTCGTCCTCGCCGAACGCGGGCGCCATGTGCACGACCCCGGTGCCGTCCTCCGTGGAGACGAAGTCGGCGCCCAGCACCTGAAACGCGTTTGGCGTGTCGGCCAGGAAGTCGAACAGCGGCGTGTACCGGCGGCCGACGAGCTCGGCACCGCGCACGACGCCGACCGGGGTGAGGTCGCCCAGCTCCTTCTCGTACGCCCCCAACCGCGCGGCGCCGATGATGTAGCGCTGCCCGGCCGAGTCGGCGAGCACCGCGTACTCGATGTCGGGCCCCACGGCGATCGCCAGGTTGGACGGCAGCGTCCACGGCGTGGTCGTCCAGACCGCCACCTTCTCGCCGGTGTCCAGGGTGAACCACACGGTGAGCGACGGGTCCTGCCGGTCGCGGTAGACGTCGTCCATCCGGGTCTCGGTGTTGGACAGCGGCGTCTCGCACCGCCAGCAGTACGCCAGCACGCGGAAGCCCTCGTACACCAGGCCCTTGTCGTGGAGGGTCTTGAAGGCCCACATGACGCTTTCCATGTAGTCCAGGTCGAGCGTCTTGTAGTCGTTGGCGAAGTCGACCCAGCGCGCCTGGCGGGTGACGTACCGCTCCCAGTCCTGGGTGTACGTCAGCACCGACGTGCGGCACACGTCGTTGAACCGGGCCACGCCGAGATCGAGGATCTCCGCCTTCGTGGAGATGCCGAGCTGCTTCTCCGCCTCGACCTCGGCCGGCAGCCCGTGCGTGTCCCATCCGAACCGCCGCTCCACCCGGCGGCCGCGCATGGTGTGGTAGCGCGGCACGACGTCCTTCACGTACCCGGTGAAGAGGTGGCCGTAGTGCGGCAGCCCGTTGGCGAAGGGCGGCCCGTCGTAGAACACGTACTCGTTCGCGCCGTCGACGCCGGCGTCCCGCGCGTCCACCGATGCCTGGAAGGTCTTGTCCGCCGCCCAGTGGTCGAGCACGCGGCGCTCGACCTCGGGCAGGTCGGGACTCGCCGGCACGCCGGCCTTCGGATCGGTCTTCGGGTACACCCTCGGTCTCCTCGCAGCTCACAAAGCTCATGTGCACACTGCGAGGACGAGCCGAAGCCCGCGGTACCACCCCGCTTGGCGCTCCAGGATCGAAGCGCCCGCTCGTTGGCCGGCTGTGACGGGCCGGACCCGTCCGGTTCTACTGGGGCCGCCCGCGGGGAGGCCTTTTCTTCCGGAGGCTCACCGGTGATGGCCGGGTCATCGCCTGTACGACCGTCAAGGGTACTCCACCGCTACGGGAGCAGCGCCGTATTGAACAGCGACGCCGCCGCAGATCCGCCCTCCCGCAGTCGGCCGGGATGCGCCGTAGCTCACACCCCGGATTGTCACGCCCGGACCGCCGCGTCCTGTCGTCCTCGCGAAGGAGGTACGTCATGCGACGCATCAACCTGCAAGAGGTGGCCCCCGAGGGCTTCGAGCACGTGCGGCGGCTGGAGGGCTACATCCAGCGCCGTCTCGACAAGAAGCTGCTCTTCCTGGTGAAGCTGCGCGCTTCGTTCATCAACGGCTGCGCGTACTGCGTGGACATGCACTCGCAGCACGCGATCGAGGCCGGGGAGAGCACGCGTCGGCTCTTCGCCGTCGCGACCTGGCGCGAAGTGGATCTCTTCGACGAGCGGGAGCGGGCCGCGCTGGCCCTGACCGACTCCGTCACCCGTCTGGGTGAAGGTGGCGTGCCCGACGACGTCTGGGACACCGCGGCGAAGGTCTACACCGAGGAGGAGCTCGCCGACCTCCTGCTCGCGATTGTCACCATCAACATGTGGAACCGGATCGCGATCCCCAGCCGCAACCCGCTGCCGGCGTGACCGCTGGCGCGGCGGCCGCCGACCTTGTCGCGCACCGGCCGATGCTGTTCGGGCTCGCCTACCGGCTGCTCGGCAGCGCGCACGACGCGGAGGACGTGCTCCAGGACGCGTACCTGCGCTGGCTCGGTGCCGACCGGGCGGCGGTCGCCGAGCCGCGCCGGTACCTGTCCCGCATCGTCACCCACCTGGCGATGGACCGGCTGCGCGCGCGGCAGGCCGAGCCCTACGTCGGCCCGTGGCTGCCCGAGCCGCTGCCGGCCGGCGACGTGGACCCGGCCGAGCACCGCGAGTCGCTCTCGCTGGCGATGCTGCACCTGCTGGAGCGCCTCACGCCGCCGGAGCGCGCGGTGTACGTGCTGCGTACCGCCTTCGACCTGCCGTACCCGGAGATCGCCGAGATCCTCGACCGCACGCCGGAGGACTGCCGGCAGCTGCACCACCGCGCCACGGGGCACCTGCCCGCGCAGCGGCGGTTCACCGCGGCGCCGGCCGAGCGGGAGCGGCTGCTCGACCGCTTTCTGGCGGCCGCCCGCGAGGGTGACCTGGCGGCGCTGAAGCGACTGCTGGCCGCGGACGCGGTGGCCTGGTCGGACGGGGGCGGGCGGGTCAAGGCCGCCCGCAGGCCGATCGTCGGCGCCGACCGGGTGGCCCGCTTCTTCGCCGGCATCTACTCGGGGGTCTGCTCGGTGTGCCCGGTCATGCTCGCCGGTGAGCCGGCCACGATCGTGGGACGGCACGTGCTCACGCTCGACGTCACCGGCGGTGTGGTGACCGGCGTCTACCTGATCGGCAACCCGGACAAACTACGCAGATTTCCCGAGCTCAGCTGAGCTCCGGAAACCAGAGCGCGATCTCGCGCTTCGCGCTGTCCGGCGAGTCGGAGGCGTGTACCAAATTTTCCCGGTTTGACAGCGAGAGGTCACCGCGGATCGTGCCGGCGGCGGCCTTGCGCCCGTCGGTGGCGCCGACCAGCGTGCGCACCACCTCGATCGCCTGGTCTCCGGACAGGACCGCGGCCACCAGCGGCCCGCCCGTCATGAACTCCTTCAACGGCGGGTAGAACGCCTTGTCCACGTGCTCCGCGTAGTGCTGGTCGGCCAGCGCGGCGTCCATGCCACGCAGCACGAGCGCATCGATCGCCAAGCCCTTGCGCTCGAAACGGCCGAGAATCTCCCCGAGCAGTCCCCGCCGGAGAGCGTCCGGCTTGATCAGGACCAACGTGCGCTCGGCCGGGCTGCTCGTCGACACTCTTCCTCCAGTGCGCGGGGCGGACGTACCGTCCTAGGGTATCGGTCTTCCCATCACTGGCTTGCCCGGCCTAGCCTGGCGGGTAACCCGAGGGAGGTCCACTGTGGCTGACGCTCGTCGGAGGCCGATCGCACCGGTCCGCAAGCTCGTCGCCGCGGTGCTGGGCACGTTCGCCGTCTTCGTCATGCTCTTCGGCGCCGGCATGCAGAGCTGGGCGATCGTCGCCGTCGGCTTGGCGGTGCTCGTGCTGGCGATCAGCATGGTCCTGGTCAACACGATCCGGGGCGGCGCCCGCGCGTGGGTCGCCGGCACCGCGCACGTGATGACGGCGACCGAGCCGCCCGCATCTTCCACCTATGGCCGGTGCGAGCTCCAGATCGTCATCGACGCGCCCGGCCTTCCCGCCGCGTCGATCAAGGTGCGCGAGTCGCGGGTGCCGGTCGCCAAGTGGCCGCTGCCCGGCGTCACCCTGCCGATCATGGTGGCGGTCGACGACCTGCGGCACGTGCGGATCCTCTGGGACGAGGCGCTCACGCACGCCGAGGCCGCCGCGACGATGGAGCCCGAGCGCGACTACATCCCCGAGGGCGACGACCTCCTCTTCGAGGAGGACGAGCCGCCGTGGTCGCGCCGCGGCCCGGACGAGCCGGTGACCGCCGACCTCACCGACGACCTCGGCGGCGGTATCCGCGACGAGCCGCCGATCGTGGTGCACCAGGCCACGCCGGGCGGCCCGATCGTGCTGGAGGGCACGGTCGTGGAGCAGCCGTCGAGCAGCGAACCGCGCTCGGTCCCGCTCCCCCGCCGCGCCCGCCCGATGCGCGACAACGGCAACGGCAACGGTGCGGCCACCGCGGTCGCCGAGCCGGCGGGCTCCGGTCCGGCCGTCGACGACCTCTCGGGGCCGGACCCGCTGGACCTGCCACTCGACGACGAGTCGGGCCTGCCACCCACCGCCGGCGATGACGACGACCTCGCCGACCTGATCACCGCGTACCCGAGCGCCCACCCCGGCCCGAGCGGCTCGATCCACGGCGTCGGCGTGACGGTGCTGGTCACCGACCTGGCCCGCTCGATCGAGTTCTACCGCGACATGCTCGGCTTCTACGAGATCGACGGCGGCGACGGCAACGCGGTCCTCGCCTCGGGCGACACCCGCCTCGTCCTCCGCGTCATCAGCGACCTCTCACCCGCCGGCCCGCGCACCGTCCACCTCAACCTCGAGGTCGGCGACATCACGGCCACGCACGACGAGCTGAAGTCGAAGGGCGTCAAGTTCACGTACGGTCCTCGCCCCGTCAACAAGGGCGCCAAGCTGGAGCTGTGGGCGGCCGCCTTCAAGGACCCGGACGGCCACGGCATCGCCATCACCCAGTGGCGCAACCGCGCCGACGAGGCCGACCGCCAGGCGATGGACGACGGCGCATAACCCTTTTGGAGCTTTGAGCTACCGCGACGTCCGCGGTGGTCCGGACCGTTGCTCCCGCGGCCTCACCCTCCGCGGTGCGCCTGCTCCCGCAGATCTTGGTGAGCTGGCGTCGCTCGACTTCGGAGTTTCGTCGTCTGGGCGTTTTTCGCGGTCAGGGTGAGCGCTCTTAAAGTCCGACGCCGAGTTAGAGGTGAGCTGCCGCTGTGCCCGCGGTTGCCGCCTCACCCTCCGCGGTCGCCCAGCTCAACCCAGGAGCCCGCTCCGGCAGATCTTGGCAAGTTAGCGTCGAAATAACGCGCAAACTCACCAAGATTTCGAAGCGCACACCGCCCGCATCTGATCGACAGTCACAAACCGCGACGACGGCGCCGAACTGCGGGCGCCCTCGCGCACTCCCGCCCCGACGATCGCAATCCCAACTCCGAAAGTCGAGCCGTCGCTATGGCGCACCAACTTCCCTAGATCTCGAAGCCAACGCCGCCTGCCTTGATCGATAGTCACGGACCGCCACGGCGACGCTGCCTTTGTCCCGCGCGAGGCCGCGAAAGGCAAGGCATCCAGCTTGATCCTTGCTCTGAACATCGCCAAACGGCTTCTAACCTTCCGGCGCCCCAGCCCGTCGCCGCGCGAGACCCGACGGCCCCGCCTGTTGTCTCGCTGGCCGCGAGGCCCCACACGGCCACCGGATTCCGTGGGCGCATCCGTGCGCCCAGCTTGAGAGGCGCCCGCGGCAAAGGGGTGGCGGGTCCAACTCAAGCGCGGAGGCCGATCGTGGTATCGATCCGCCCTATGGGGGCCGATCCGTAACACGATCTGGTCCGCGTTGCCTTCAAGGTCCGCGCGACGGCGCCGCATCCCCCGCACCGGCTACCTCCGGCCGCTGCTCAGCCGTCGGGCGAGGCCGACCGAAAGCACCGTCGCGGAGCTCCGAGACCACACGATCAAGCGCGGGGCGGGAGCGACATCCCGGCCCTACGCGTCGCCGTCCTGCGGCGGTGGAGGCGCGTCGCGCTTGGGTGGTGCCAGGATCGTGCGGCGGACGTTCAGCACGTAGAGCCAGACCAGGCCGAAGAGCAGCCCCACGCCGGCCAGTGCCCAGTGCAGAAAGCCAGCCACCATGAGCAGGGCCTGGAGCGCGGCGGCCGCGTACCAGGCCCAGTCGTGGCGCAGCAGGCCGGCGAGCGCCACGCAAGCGACGGCCGCGGCGACGATCACGCCGATCGTGGCGCCGCTCAGGTCGTCGCCGAGCATGCGCATCGGCTGGATGGCGAGCAGCAGCACGATCGTCTCGAGGATCAGCGTGCCGGCGCCCAGACCGCGCGCCGCCGCGATCGGGTTTCGCAGGCCGGAGCGCAGCGTGTCGTCCGGCGGCAGCGGCTCGGAGCCGGTGGGCTCGGTCATCGCTTCAGGAGCCGCCGCGCGTCGGCCACCGTCGCCACCGAGCCGGTGATCAGCACGCCGACGCCGGCCAGCTCGGCCTCCACATCGGACTCCGCGAGCGCCACCGCCACCTCGATCGCGTCCGGCATGTTCGCGGCTATCTCGACCCGGCTCTCGCCGAAGATCTCCTCGGCGACCTGGGCCAGCTGATCGGCCGGCATGGCCCGGGGCGAGGTGTTGCGGGTGACGACCACGGCGTCGACCACGGGCTCCAGCAGCTCGAGCAGCCCGGCCGCGTCCTTGTCGGCGAGCACCGCGACGACCGCTACCAGCCGCGAGAAGGCAAACTCCTCCTGCAGCGCGGTCACCGTAGCGGCCATGCCGTGCGTGTTGTGCGCGCTGTCGAGCAGGATCGTCGGCGCGTTTCGCACCCGCTCAAGCCGCCCCGGCGACGAGGTACCGGCGAAGCCCTCCCGCACCACCTCGGGGTCGAGCTGGCGGGACGTACCAGCGCCGAGGAAAGCCTCCACCGCCGCGAGCGCGACCGCCGCGTTCTGCGCCTGGTGCGCGCCGTGCAGCGGGAGGAACACCTCCTCGTACACCCCGCCGAGGCCCTGGATCGTCAGCACCTGACCGCCGACCGCCACCGCGCGGCGGAGCACGCCGAACTCGCTGCCCTCACGCGCGATCGTGGCCCCGACCTCGACGCTGCGCTCCAGGATGGGGCGCGCGGCCTCCTCCTCCTGGGCGGCGGCGATCACCGTCGCTCCCTTGTGGATGATCCCGGACTTGGCGTACGCGATGTCCTCGATCGTGTCGCCGAGCCACTCGGTGTGGTCGAGCCCGATCGGCGTGATCACCGCGATGCCCGCGTCGAGCACGTTTGTCGAGTCCTCCGCGCCACCGAGCCCCACCTCGACGACCGCGACGTCGACCGGCGCGTCGGCGAACGTCGCGAACGCCAGCGCCGTCGTCATGTCGAAGTAGGTCAACGGCTCGTCGGCCGCGGCGTCCACGAGCGCGGCCAGCGGCGCCACCTCGCGGTACGCCGCGACGAAGCGCCGCTCGCTCACCGGCTCGCCGTCGAGGCTGATCCGCTCGCGGACCGTCTCCAGGTGCGGGCTCGTGTACCGCCCCGTGTGCAGCCCGTGCGCCCGCAGCAGTGAGTCGATCATCCGGGCCGTCGACGTCTTGCCGTTCGTGCCGGTCAGGTGGATCGACGGGTACGCCCGCTGCGGGCTGCCCAGCAGGTCCAGAAGCTCCTTGATGCGGCCGAGGTCGAAGACCATCCGGGTGTACCCCCGGCTGTTGAGCTCCGCGTCGACCTGCTCGAATTCGCTGCTCATGCGGGCGGCAACGCCTCCAGTGCCGTGGCGATGCGCGCGAGGTCGGCCTCGGCGGCCGCCAGGCGGTCCTTGATCTTCCGCACCACCGGCTCGGGCGCCTTGCCGACGAACGCGGGGTTGTCCAGCTTCGCCCGCGTCTGCTCGGCCTCCTTGAGCGCCGCGGCCCGGTCCTTTTCCAGCCGGGCGCGCTCGGCGGCCACGTCGATCGCTCCGCGGGTGTCGAGCGCCACCGACACGTCGCCGGTGACCGCGAGCTGCGCGGTGGCGGAGAACCCGTCGCCGGCCTCGTCGAGCCGCACCAGCGACCGGATCAGCGGCTCGTGCGCCGCGACGCCCGCCGCCGCCAGCCCGTCGAGCCGCGCCGCGACCCGCTGAGCGGGCCGCAGGCCCTGGTCGGAACGGAAACGCCGGATCTCCGTGACCACTCGCTGCAGCGTGGCGAGCTCACCCTCCGCGGCATCATCCACAAGATTTGCTACCGGCGATGGCCAGGCCGCCGTGGTGACCGTCTCGCCGCCCGTCAGTGCGGTCCACAGCTCCTCGGTCACAAACGGGATCACCGGGTGCAGCAGCCGGAGCAGCTGGTCGAGGACGTGTCCCAGCACCCGCTTCGTGCGCTCGGCCGCGGGCCCACCGCCGGCGAGCACCGGCTTGGCCAGCTCGACGTACCAGTCGCAGACGTCGTCCCACGCGAAGTGGTAGAGCACATCGCAGATCTTGGCGACCTCGAAGGCGTCGGAGAGCTGGTCGACCTCGCCGATCACGTGCTGGAGCCGGGAGAGGATCCAGCGGTCGACCGGACTCAGGTCGGCCGGCAGCTCACCGTCGACGTGCGCGCCGTTGATGAGCGCGAAGCGGGTCGCGTTCCACAGCTTGTTGCAGAAGTTGCGGGAGCCCTGGGTCCACTCCTCGCTCACCGGGACGTCGCCGCCGGGGTTGGCGCCGCGGGCGAGCGTGAAGCGGGTGGCGTCCGCGCCGTACCGCTCGATCCAGTCCAGCGGGTCGACCACGTTGCCGAACGACTTCGACATCTTCTTGCCGTGCTCGTCGCGGACCATGCCGTGCAGCGCGATGACGTCAAAGGGCTGCTTGCCGTCCATCGCGTACAGCCCGAACATCATCATCCGGGCGACCCAGAAGAAGAGGATGTCGTAGCCCGTCACCAGCACGCTGGTCGGGTAGAACTTCTCCAGCTCGGCCGTGCGCTCCGGCCAGCCCAGCGTGGAAAAGGGCCACAGCGCGCTGGAAAACCACGTGTCGAGCACGTCTTCGTCCTGGCGCCACCCCTCGCCGGTGGGCACCTGGTCGTCAGGGCCGACGCAGACCATCTCGCCGTCCGGCCCGTACCACACAGGGATGCGGTGCCCCCACCACAGCTGGCGGGAGATGCACCAGTCGTGCATGTTGTCGACCCACGCGAAGTACCGCTTGGCCAGCTCGCCGGGCTCGATCCGCACCCGCCCGTCGCGCACCGCGTCGCCGGCCGCCTTGGCCAGCGGCTCGGTCTTGACGAACCACTGCAGCGACAGCCGCGGCTCCACAGTGGTCTTGCAGCGGGAGCAGTGCCCGACCGCGTGGACGTACGGCCGCTTCTCGGCCACGATCAGGCCCTGCGCGCGCAGTGCCGCGACGATCGCGGGCCGGGCCTCGAAACGGTCGAGCCCCAGGAACGGCCCGTGTGCGGTGATCACGCCGCGCTCGTCCATGATCGTGAGGCTCGGCAGGTCGTGCCGCTGGCCGATCTCGAAGTCGTTGGGGTCGTGCGCCGGCGTCACCTTCACCGCGCCGGTGCCGAACGCCGGGTCGACGTGCGCGTCGGCCACCACTGGGATGCGCCGCCCGGTCAGCGGCAGCTCCACCTCGGTGCCGATCAGGTGCTTGTACCGCTCGTCGTCGGGGTGCACGGCCACCGCAGTGTCACCGAGCATCGTCTCGGCCCGCGTGGTGGCGACCACGATCTCGTCGCTGTACCGGATGGAGACAAGCTCGCCCTCGTCGTCGCTGTGCTCCACCTCGATGTCGGAGAGCGCGGTGAGGCAGCGCGGGCACCAGTTGATGATGCGCTCCGCGCGGTAGATCAAGCCGTCCTCGTACAGCCGCTTGAAGATGGTGAGCACAGCGCGGGACAGGCCCTCGTCCATCGTGAACCGCTCGCGGTCCCAGTCGACCGAGTCACCCAGCCGCCGCATCTGGCCGAGGATGGCGCCGCCGGACTCCGACTTCCACTGCCAGACGCGCTCGACGAACTTTTCCCGGCCGAGGTCGTGGCGGGACAGCCCTTCGCGCGCCAGCTGCCGCTCCACCACGTTTTGCGTCGCGATGCCGGCGTGGTCCATGCCCGGCAGCCACAGCGCCTCGTAACCCTGCATCCGCCTGCGCCGGGTGAGCCAGTCCTGGATGGTGTGGTCGAGCGCGTGTCCCATGTGCAGCGACCCGGTCACGTTCGGCGGGGGGATGACGATCGTGAAAGGCGGCTTGTCGCTGGCCGCGCTCGCCTTGAAGTAACCCGCGCGTACCCACTCCTCGTACCGCCGCTGCTCTACCTCGCCCGGCTGGTACTGGGCGGCCAACGTCGGTGTCGCGGAGCTCTGGGTCTGCGGTGTTTCGGTCACCCGTAGAGTCTACGGAGACGCCACAGGTGGTGGCATTCGCCACCCTGCCTCCGCTGCGCTGCTCCTAAGCTACGGTGACGCCATGCAGCCGATCGACGTCACGCCCCCGCCCGGCGAGCCGGTGGAGGAGCCGGAGAGGACACCTCGCAGCCGCCGCACCCGCCGCATCGTGCTGGGCTCACTGCTCGCCGTCGGCCTGGTCGGCACGGGTATCGTCGGCACCGTCGGCTGGCGGGTGTACCAGCAGAAGGACGCCCAGCTCACGACGCCACCAGAGGTCGCCGGCCTGCGCTTCGACGACAGCGACCGGGCACACGAGACAGCTGAGTACCTGCGCACCGCGATCGGCGCCCGGATCGACCTCGACGAGAGCATCGGTGTCGTCTACACCGACCCGGCCAGCGCCGAGCGCAGCGTCCTGCTCTTCGGCGGCACCACGCTGATCTGGACGCCCGGCAGCGACCTCGACACGCTTTTCGACGTCCTCGCCGACGACACCGGCGCGGTCAAGGACCTGCACGAGGTGGACGCCGGCGACCTGGGCGGCGTGATGAAGTGCGGCGAGAGCGTGGCACCGGAGGGCAACACGACCGTCTGCGGCTGGGCCGACCACGGGAGCGTCGTGATCGCGTTGCTCCCCGGCCGCACCCAGGACGAGGGCGCCAAGCTGCTCGTCCAGATCCGCGACACGATCGAGACCCGCGGCTGAGCCGCTTCCGCCGCCGCTTCTCCACGACAAATACATCGAGGCCGTCCCCGAAGGGACGGCCTCGATTGTTAAGAAGTCCGGCGGTGTCCTACTCTCCCACACCCTCCCGAGTGCAGTACCATCGGCGCTGGAAGGCTTAGCTTCCGGGTTCGGAATGTGTCCGGGCGTTTCCCCTCCGCCATGACCGCCGTAACACTGTAAACCTGTCAACCATGACTGGTTGTTGGTTCAGATTCGCATAGTGGACGCGTAGCAGCTTTGTAGGTCAAGTCCTCGGCCTATTAGTACCAGTCACCTCAACCAGTTACCTGGCTTACAGCTCTGGCCTATCAACCCAATCGTCTATTGGAGGCCTTAACCCACAAGGGGTGGGATACCTCATCTTGAAGCAGGCTTCCCGCTTAGATGCTTTCAGCGGTTATCCCTTCCGAACGTAGCCAACCAGCCGTGCCCCTGGCGGGACAACTGGCACACCAGAGGTTCGTCCGTCCCGGTCCTCTCGTACTAGGGACAGCCCTTCTCAAGTATCCTACGCGCACGGCGGATAGGGACCGAACTGTCTCACGACGTTCTAAACCCAGCTCGCGTACCGCTTTAATGGGCGAACAGCCCAACCCTTGGGACCTGCTACAGCCCCAGGATGCGACGAGCCGACATCGAGGTGCCAAACCATCCCGTCGATATGGACTCTTGGGGAAGATCAGCCTGTTATCCCCGGGGTACCTTTTATCCGTTGAGCGACACCGCTTCCACTCGCAAGTGCCGGATCACTAGTCCCGACTTTCGTCCCTGCTCGACCCGTCAGTCTCACAGTCAAGCTCCCTTGTGCACTTACACTCAACACCTGATTGCCAACCAGGCTGAGGGAACCTTTGGGCGCCTCCGTTACCCTTTAGGAGGCAACCGCCCCAGTTAAACTACCCACCAGACACTGTCCCTGAACCCGATAAGGGCCCAAGGTTAGATACCCAAACCCAACAGAGTGGTATTTCAACAATGACTCCACCGACACTGGCGTGCCAGCTTCACAGTCTCCCACCTATCCTACACAATCAAGCTCGGATACCAATGTCAAGCTATAGTAAAGGTCCCGGGGTCTTTCCGTCCTGCCGCGCGTAACGAGCATCTTTACTCGTAATGCAATTTCGCCGGGCCTGTGGTTGAGACAGTGGGGAAGTCGTTACGCCATTCGTGCAGGTCGGAACTTACCCGACAAGGAATTTCGCTACCTTAGGATGGTTATAGTTACCACCGCCGTTTACTGGCGCTTAAGTTCTCAGCTTCGCCCCCAAAGGAGCTAACCGGTCCCCTTAACGTTCCAGCACCGGGCAGGCGTCAGTCCATATACAGCGTCTTACGACTTCGCATGGACCTGTGTTTTTAGTAAACAGTCGCTTCCCCCTGCTCTCTGCGGCCATACCACGCTCCACCCGCAAGGGGCTTCACGCGTCCGGCCCCCCTTCTCCCTAAGTTACGGGGGCAATTTGCCGAGTTCCTTAACCACAGTTCACCCGATCGCCTCGGTATTCTCTACCTGACCACCTGTGTCGGTTTAGGGTACGGGCCGCTCGGAACTCGCTAGAGGCTTTTCTCGGCAGCATAGGATCACTGACTTCACCTGAATCGGCTCGGCATCACGCCTCAGCATTAACGGTGCGCGGATTTGCCTACACACCTGCCTACACGCTTACCCCGGCACAACCACCGGCCGGGCTCAGCTACCTTCCTGCGTCACCCCATCGCTTGACTACTACCACCCAGGTTCCTGCGCACTTTCCGGTTCACCCGAAGGATCCCCCTGAGCGGGCAGTTAGCACAGATAGGTTCGTCATGGTCGCTCCTTCGCGGGTACGGGAATATCAACCCGTTATCCATCGACTACGCCTCTCGGCCTCGCCTTAGGCCCCGACTCACCCAGGGCGGAATAACCTGGCCCTGGAACCCTTGGTCATCCGGCGGAAGGGTTTCTCACCCTTCTTTCGCTACTCATGCCTGCATTCTCACTCGTGCCGCGTCCACAGCTGGGTCACCCCGCTGCTTCACCCCCGGCACGACGCTCCCCTACCCATCCACACACCTGCACCCAACCCCCAAAAGGATCAGGCGAAGCACACATGTGAATGCCACAGCTTCGGCGGTGTACTTGAGCCCCGCTACATTGTCGGCGCGGAACCACTTGACCAGTGAGCTATTACGCACTCTTTAAAGGGTGGCTGCTTCTAAGCCAACCTCCTGGTTGTCTAAGCGACCCCACATCCTTTTCCACTTAGCACACGCTTAGGGGCCTTAGCTGGTGATCTGGGCTGTTTCCCTCTCGACTACGAAGCTTATCCCCCGCAGTCTCACTGCCGCGCTCTCACTTACCGGCATTCGGAGTTTAGCTGATTTCGGTAACCTTGTAGGGCCCCTAGACCATCCAGTGCTCTACCTCCGGCAAGAAACACGCAACGCTGCACCTAAATGCATTTCGGGGAGAACCAGCTATCACGGAGTTTGATTGGCCTTTCACCCCTAACCACAGGTCATCCCCCAACTTTTCAACGTTGGTGGGTTCGGCCCTCCACACGGTCTTACCCGCGCTTCAGCCTGCCCATGGCTAGATCACTCCGCTTCGGGTCTAGAACATGCGACTCAACGCCCTCTTCAGACTCGCTTTCGCTACGGCTACCCCACACGGGTTAACCTCGCCACATGCCACTAACTCGCAGGCTCATTCTTCAAAAGGCACGCCGTCACCTCGTACACAAAGGCACTCAGCTCCGACGGATTGTAGGCGAACGGTTTCAGGTACTATTTCACTCCCCTCCCGGGGTACTTTTCACCATTCCCTCACGGTACTCGTCCGCTATCGGTCACCAGGGAGTATTCAGGCTTACCAGGTGGTCCTGGCAGATTCACGGCACATTCCACGAGTGCGCCGCTACTCGGGAAAACCCACAGAAGGTCCACTACTTTCGCCTACCGGACTATCACCGTCTACGGTCAGCCTTTCCAGACTGTTCAACTAGCAGCAAACTTTATAACTCCTCCACCATGTGTCAGCACAGTGAGCGGGCTCCCACAACCCCGACTACGCAACCCCTGACAGGTATCACACGCAACCGGTTTAGCCTACATCCGCTTTCGCTCGCCACTACTCACGGAATCACTATTGTTTTCTCTTCCTGCGGGTACTGAGATGTTTCACTTCCCCGCGTTCCCTCCTACACCCTATGCATTCAGATGCAGGTGACACCACACAACTGGTGCCGGGTTACCCCATTCGGACACCCTGGGATCACAGCTCGGTTGACAGCTCCCCCAGGCCTATCGCGGCCTCCCACGTCCTTCATCGGCTCCTGGTGCCAAGGCATCCACCGTTCGCCCTTGACAACTTGACCACAAAGATGCTCGCGTCCACTATGCAAATCTCAACAAACAACCAACCCACAACCCCACACCCCAACACCAGACACCACCACCACAACCCCACCCGGGGCCGCAACAATGATCGGTATGTCAGAGCAGGCCATGCCTGGCAGCTCACACTGAAAGAACCCAAACCCCGCCCGAAGGCGACACAGTTTGTTCTCTCAGGACTCAACAGGGTGTCATGTACCATCCCCACCAGCCGCACCAACCACACACCATTCCACACTCGAACACGTCGAGCAGTACTAGGAAAGTTGGCCGTTGCCGGCAGAAATGTTCGCCAGTGTCTCCGCCAATGAGCACCCCGACCCGACATACGCAGG